>CAVVEU010000014.1:60000-292988 GCA_963747235.1 uncultured Candidatus Rokubacteria bacterium | reverse complement strand
ATGGCTCCGGCGGCGCTCGCTCAGTCGCCGCCGGCGGTCGCGGGCCAGCCGGTCCGGTGGCCTCGGCGGCGCCCGCCGAGCACGGCGGCGGCGAGGCGAACCTCGATCCTCCCCGACCTCGGCCAGGCGCAGCTTCCTCGGCGTGAGCGGCCGCACGCTCCTGCTGCTCGGCCTGGGCGTCTGCGTCCTCGGCCTCGTCTTCGGCCTCGTCATCTACACCCAGCTCAAGAACCTGCCCGTGCACAAGTCGATGCTGGAGATCTCCGAGCTGATCTACGAGACCTGCAAGACCTACCTGATCACGCAGGGCAAGTTCATCCTGATCCTCGAGGTGTTCATCGGCGTCATCATCGTCGTCTACTTCGGCGTTCCTGCTGCACTTCGAGGCGATCGAGGTCGTCGATCATCCTGCTCTTCAGCCTGATCGGCATCGCCGGCAGCTACGGCGTCGCCTGGTTCGGCATCCGCGTCAACACCTTCGCCAACTCGCGCACCGCCTTCGCCAGCCTCGGGGGCAAGCCGTTCCCCGTCTACGCCATCCCGCTCAAGGCCGGCATGAGCATCGGCATGCTGCTGATCAGCGTCGAGCTGTTCATGATGCTCTGCATCCTGCTCTTCGTCCCCGGCGACTACGCCGGCCCGTGCTTCATCGGCTTCGCCATCGGCGAGTCGCTCGGCGCCGCGGCGCTGCGCATCGCCGGCGGCATCTTCACCAAGATCGCCGACATCGGCTCCGACCTGATGAAGATCGTCTTCAACATCAAGGAAGACGACGCGCGCAACCCCGGCGTCATCGCCGACTGCACCGGCGACAACGCCGGCGACTCGGTCGGGCCCGAGCGCCGACGGCTTCGAGACCTACGGCGTCACCGGCGTCGCGCTGATCTCCTTCATCCTGCTCGCCGTGCACGAGCCCGACTGGTCCAGGTGCAGCTCCTCGTCTGGATCTTCGTGATGCGCGTCATGATGGTCGTCGCGAGCGGCGTCTCCTACCTCGATCAACGAGGCCGTCGCCAAGGCGCCGCTACGCGAACGCCGACAAGATGAACTTCGAGGCGCCGCTCACCTCGCTCGTCTGGCTCACCTCGATCGTCTCGGTCGTGCTCACCTACGTCGTCTCCTACCTGCTCATCCCGACCTCGGCGACGGCATCGCTCTGGTGGAAGCTCTCCACCATCATCACCTGCGGCACGCTCGCCGGCGCGATCATCCCCGAGCTGGTCAAGATCTTCACCTCGACCGAGTCGGCGCACGTGCGCGAGGTCGTCACCGCCTCGCGCGAGGGCGGCGCCTCGCTCAACATCCTCTCCGGCCTCGTCGCCGGCAACTTCAGCGCCTACTGGCTGGGCATCGCCATCGTCGTGCTGATGGGCATCGCCTACGTGGTCAGCACGCTGGGCCTGCGGCGAGCCCTGATGGTCGCCCCGCGCCGGTCTTCGCCTTCGGCCTCGTGGCCTTCGGCTTCCTCGGCATGGGGCCGGTGACCATCGCCGTCGACTCCTACGGCCCGGTCACCGACAACGCCCAGTCGGTCTACGAGCTCTCGCTCATCGAGACGCTCCCGGACATCAAGCGGCGAGATCAAGAAGGACTTCGGCTTCGACGTCGAACTTCGAGAAGGCCAAGCACCTCCTCGAGGAGAACGACGGCGCCGGCAACACCTTCAAGGCGACCGCCAAGCCGGTGCTCATCGGCACCGCCGTCGTCGGCGCCACCACGATGATCTTCTCGATCATCGTGGTGCTCACCGACGGGCCTCACCGCAGAACCTCGACAAGCTCTCGATGCTGCACGCGCCGTTCCTGCTCGGCCTCATCACCGGCGGCGCGGTGATCTACTGGTTCACCGGCGCGTCGATCCAGGCGGTGACCACCGGCGCCTACCGCGCGGTCGAGTTCATCAAGGCCAACATCAAGCTCGAGGGCGCCGACCAAGGCCTCGGTCGCCGACAGCAAGAAGGTCGTCGAGATCTGCACGCAGTACGCGCAGAAGGGCATGTTCAACATCTTCCTGACCGTCTTCTTCTCCACGCTCGCCTTCGCCTTCCTCGAGCCGTACTTCTTCATCGGCTACCTGATCTCGATCGCGCTCTTCGGCCTCTACCAGGCGATCTTCATGGCCAACGCCGGCGGCGCCTGGGACAACGCCAAGAAGATCGTCGAGGTCGAGCTGAAGGAGAAGGGCACGCCGCTCCACGCCGCCACGCGTCGTCGGCGACACCGTGGGCGATCCGTTCAAGGACACCTCGTCGGTGGCCATGAACCCGATCATCAAGTTCACCACGCTCTTCGGCCTGCTCGCCGTCGAGCTGGCGGTGACGCTGACCGCCGAGCGCGGGCGGCGATGAGCCATGCGCTCGCGGCGGTCTTCTTCGCGATCTCGCTGGTCTTCGTCTACCGCTCGTTCTACGGGATGCGCATCCGCTCGGGAGCGGCACCCGCCACGACCGCGAAGGCGAGGGTCCGCCGCGCAAGCTGAGATCTCACGGGAGAACCGAGGGGATGACCGTGCACCACGATCCGCGATCGTCAGGCCGGGCGCGCTTCAGCGGCATGCATGTACTGGGGCTCTTCGTCTTCTATGCCGCGCTGGCCTTCGGTGTCTTCGCCTTCACGTTCTTCTACGTCTTCACCGGGATCGAGTTCAGCCTCGTGATCGTCTTGACGCTCGTCATCGCCGTGGTCGCCACTGTCGTCCACGTCAAGGCGGGCCGCCGCACCCGCGTCGACTCGCTCGTCGACAAGGGGCTCTGACCGCCCGCGCCGGCCATGCTCTTTCCTCGCCCGATCGGCGAGCCCGAGATCGCGAAGATCGCGGCGATCGCCGACCCCGTGCTCCGCAACCTCTGGATCACGACGGCGTACCACGACTTCGCCGTGGGCATGGCGCGCCTCGTCGGACCCGCCAATGTCTCCTGGCCCGCCTTCGCGACGTGGGCGTCGAAGACCGCGGGCGCGTCCATCCGGGGCGAGGTGCTGCCGGGGCGCATCCAGGAGGTGCTCAACCGGTCCTGGGCGTACCGGCGGGCGATGGGACTCGTCCGGCTCCGCCTGTCGGGCACCCAGGTCGACATCGACGTGGATATCTTCGACGCCGTCGCCGAGGCGGTTGCCGCGGTGAGCCGCCAGATCGCGGCCGGGAACCTCACGGTGTTCCAGGAGCTCGGCCCGCTCTTCGCGCGCATGGTCGCCACCTTCGATGGTCCGGGGCCGGGCGATCCGGCGCGCCGCGCCGCGCTCGTGGCCTGGGTCCAGGCGCTCGACGACGACGCGGTGGCGACGGCCCGGCTGCGAACCGTCTTCGGGCAGTACTGCGACGCCATGCTCGATGCCGAGCGCACGTTCCGAGCCGATCGAATCCTCCTCGCGAACGGGCTCGCCGGGCTCACCGAGCAGATCCGGCTTCAGCCGAATATCCAGGACGCGCTCGACGCGCCCATCGAGACGAGCCTCGGCGAGTGGCTCGATCGGACCGTCCTCAAGCTCCCCGACGCGGTCCGGGCCGGCGTGCGGCCGGTGCTGCGCCTCGTCGTCATCGAGATCGAGGCCGCGTGGCGGCGCATCGCCACCGAGCTCCTGATGAAGCTCGTGACGCCGAGCGGGGATCTGGACCTCGGCGACGGACGTGCCCGCGCCGCCGGGCCGGCCGCTCTTTCCCGAAGACCTCGAGGCGATCCGGGCGCCCGAGCTCGTCGCCCTCCTGGCGGAGTACGACCAGACCGGCGGGACGGGCATCGGCAGTGGCGCGAACGACTGGGCGAAGCTCCCGCAGCGCATGAACTACATCCTGAATCTGTTCCGCTCGCGCCAGCAGGACGGCGAGCTGCTCAGCCCGCCGTTCACCGATGGCCCAGTGGGCGGAGATGCAGGAAGGACGGGTGCCGCCGGGCGGCGATCTCTGAGCGCCTCGACTCCGTCGCGTCGCCGGTCCGCGCGATGAGGTAGGATGGGCGGGTCGTGGACGCTCTCGCGGACTCTGATCGGGGACAGCCCCGCCATGGTCGCCCTGCGGCGACAGGTTCAGCAGCTCGTTCGGTCCGCCGCGGTGGCGGTGCGGCCTCCGTCACTGCTCATCCTCGGCGAGACCGGCTCCGGCAAGGGCCTGCTCGCGCGGTCGCTGCACCGGGCCGGGCCGCGCGCGGCCCAGCCGTTCATCGACGTCAACTGCGCCGCCATCCCGGAGCGCCTGCTCGAGGCCGAGCTCTTCGGCTACGAGAAGGGCGCCTTCACCGACGCGCGCCAGGCCAAGCCCGGCCTCTTTCAGCTCGCCCATCGCGGCCTGCTCTTTCTGGACGAGATCGGCCTGCTCGCCGCGCCGCTTCAGGCCAAGCTCCTCACCGCGCTCGAGCAGCGCGCGGTGCGGCGGCTCGGCGGCACCCGCGCCGAGCCCGCCGACGTGTGGATCGTGGCCGCCACCAACGAGGACCTCCGCGCCGCGGTCGCGACCCAGAGCTTTCGCCAGGATCTCTACCACCGGCTCGCCGTCATCACGCTGCACGTGCCCCCGCTCCGCGAGCGCGGCCTCGACGTGCTGATCATCGCCGAGCACCTCCTGGCAAGGGCCTGCGCGGACTACGGGCTTGCCGAGCGGACGTTCTCGCCCGACGCGCGCGACGCGCTGGCCGGCTACTCCTGGCCGGGCAATGTCCGGGAGCTGGGCAATATCCTCGAGCGGGTGGTCCTGCTGAGCGACGCGCCGATCGTGACCGCCGCCGCGCTCGGCCTGCCCTCGTCGACGAGCGGGGTGGCCCGCTCGCCGGCCCCGGAGTCGCCCGATCCGCTGTCCTGGCACAAGCAGATGGGCGAGCACCTCCACGCCGCGCTCGTCCGGACCAACTGGAACATCTCGCATACCGCGGTGGCGCTGGGCATCTCGCGCAACACGGTGCGTGCGCGCATGGCGCGCTTCGGGCTCGGCCGCGCGCCGCGTCGGGCGCGCGGGGCCGCGTCGGCGTCCCGCGCAATGCCGCCGGCCCGGCGCGGAGGCATCGCCGAGGCCCGCTGGCCTCACCGATCGCCGGCGCGGCGCCCGCCGCCGACGCCCGGACGCCCGCCTGCGACCCCCATGCGGATGAGCGTGCGCTCGGAGTCTCGCGAGGTCGGCTTCCTCCGCGTCGACCTGGCGGCGGCCCCGGGCTCGGACGGCCTCTCCGAGAGCGCGCGGATGGTCGACGAGCTGCTCGACAAGATCCGGAGCTTCGGCGGTCGCATCGAGGAGCTGGGGCAGACGGCGGTCATCGCGGCATTCGGCGTCGAGCAGCCCGTCGAGGATGGCGCCATCCGCGCCGCCCTGGCGGGCCTCGCCGCGCAGCGGATGACCGAGCAGGGCCGCACCGATGACCGCGCGCCCGCGGTGCGCTGCGCCGTCCACGTGACGGCCGTCCCCACGCGGCAGGTGGGCGAGATGACCTTCGTCGACGTCGCGGGCAAGCAGACCGCGCTCTACGCGCTCGAGCGGCTCGCGCCGCCGCCGGGCGCCATCGCCGTCAGCGAGGAGGCGGCCGCGCTCCTGCGCCGGCGCTTCTCGCTGATTCCGATGGCCACGACGACCCTGGCCGGGCGCCCGCGCGTATCGCGTCGCCGGGCTTCGAGAGCACGCGGTTTCGATCCGGCGGGCGCATGTCCGGCTTCGTCGGGCGCGCCGCCGAGCTCGCAGCGCTCGACCCAGCACCTGGACCTCGCCATGTGCGGGCAGGGCCGTCTCGTGGGGATCGTCGGCGAGCCCGGCATCGGCAAGTCGCGGCTGCTCTACGAGTTTCGCCAGAGCTTGCCGCCGGGCGAGGTGACGTATCTCGCGGGCCAGTGCGCGTCCTACGGCGTCGGAGCGCCCTTCTTGCCCATCCTCGACCTCGTGCGCGCGGCGTGCGGCATCGCGCGAGATGGATGCGCTCGACCTCGTCGCCGACAAGCTGAGGCGGACGCTCGGCGCCCTCGACCTCGACGCCGACGAGTGGACGCCCTTCCTCCTTCACCTGCTCGGCGGCCCCGCGAGCGACCGGCTCGCGGGCCTGAGCCCGGAGGCGGTGAGCGCGCGGACGCTCGAGGCCCTCGTGCGCATGAGCGTGTCGGCGAGCGTGCGTCAGCCGCTCGTGATGGTCGTCGAGGACGTGCACTGGATCGACCGCGCGTCCGAGGCAGTATCTGGTGTCGCTCGCGGAGCGGCTCGCCGGCTCGCGCATCCTGCTGCTCCTGACCTATCGATCGGCCGAGCGGCCGAGCCTGATGAGCGCGGGCCTCGCGACGCAGATCGCGCTGCCCCCGCTCACCGCGGACGAGACGGCGGGCATCGCGCGCTCCGTCTTCGGCGCCGGGGCGGACGAGGAGGCCGTCCGCCTCGTCGCCGCCCGCGCGGGAGGCAATCCGCTGTTCGCGGAGGAGCTGACCCTCGCCGTCGCGGAGCGCGCCGCCGACGGAGACCGCGCGGCCCTGCCCGCGGGGGCGAGCGGCATCGGCGCTTCCCGCCACGCTGCAGGGGCTCCTCACGAGCCGGCTCGAGCGCCTCGGCTCCGCGAAGGCCATCGCGCAGATCGCCGCCACCATCGGCCACGCGTTCTCGCTCCCCATGCTCGAGGCGGTGGCGGAGACCGATCCCGCGGCGCTCGCGGAGGCGCTCGATCGCCTCGCCGAGGCCGAGGTCATCGTGCCCGGAGGGCATGGCGGGCGTGGACTACCGATTCCGCCACGCCCTGATCCGCGACGCCGTCTACCAGAGCCAGGGTCCGGCGCTCCGCCACCAGGCGCACGCGCGCGTGGCCCGCGCCCTCGAGGTGACGTTTCCCGAGCAGGCCGCGGCCCATCCGGAGCTGGTGGCGCTGCACCTCACCGAGGCCGGGCAGGAGCGCGCCGCGATCGCCTGGTGGGTGCGCGGGGGCACGCGGGCGCGGCAGCGGGCGGCCTACGCGGCCGCCATCGAGCAGCTCCGGCGCGGGCTCGATCTCCTGCCCGCGGCGCTGCCGCCCGGCCCCGATCGCGACCGCATCGAGCTCGAGATCAAGGTCTCGCTGGGCATCAGCCTGCAGGCGACGCTCGGCTTCGCCGCGCCCGAGGTCGGCGAGATCCACGCCCGCGCGCGCGAGCTGTGCCGGACGGTCGAGGGCGGCCCGCTGCTGCTGGGCGCGCTCGGCGGCCTCTTCCTCTACTACTACTACCGGAGCGATTTCCGGTCCGCGCGGGAGATGGCCGAGCAGCACCTGCAGGTGACCGAGATCATCGGGGCGCGGAACCGGCTCTGCGCGAGCTACTCGGCCCTCGGCTTCACCGCCTTCCAGGTCGGCGCTCCCGCGGAGGCGCGCGCCCACTTCGAGCGGTCCATCGAGCTGACCGACACCTATCCGCGGCCCGAGGGGACGGCGCTCACGCCGAACAATATCGGTGTCGCCTCGGAGTCGATGCTCGCGCTGACCCTCTGCCTGCTCGGCCAGCGCGAGGCCGCCGCCGTGGCCATCGACGGCGCGCTGGCCCGCGCCGAGCGCTGTCCCCCGGGTGAGCGGGCCTTCAGCACCGCCTATGCGCTGACCTGCGCGAGCCGGTTGCGCCTGATGATGGGCGAGCCGCTCGAGGCCCGGCGCTGCGCGCAGGAGGCCATGCGGATCGGCCGCGAGCACGGCTTCGCGCTCCACGTCGGCGCGGGCGCGCTCGCCGATTGCGCGGCGCGGCATCGCGCTCGGCGAGAGCGCCGCCGACGAGCTCGCCCAGGCGCTCGCCGCCTGGCGCGGGCGCGGCCTCGACCTCGACGCCCCGTACTGGCTCGCCGCGATCGCCGCGGGCCGGAGGGCGGCGGGCCGGCTTCGACGACGCGCGCGCGATGCTCGACGAGGCGATCGCGCAGATGGAGCGACACGGCGAGCGGGTGCACGAATCCGAGCTGTACCGGCAGCGCGGCGAGCTGATCGCGGAGCGCGGCGGCGCCGACGCCGAGGCGGCGCTCCCCGACCTCGAGCGCGCCCTCGACGTCGCGCGCGCCCAGGGCGCGCGCCTCTTCGAGCACCGGGCGGCGGTGAGCCTGCACCGGCTCCTGTCCGCCCTGGGCCGGCCCGCCGCCTCGCCGCTCGCCGAATCGGCGGCGAGCAACAGGATCCTGCCGTGACGCTTCCCGCGTACGTCCAGCGCGGCGGCGAGCTCGTCTACCGGGTGCCGTACGCCGCGCGGAACGCCACGCAGTTCATCTTCCTCCTCCGGGCCGACGCGGTGCGGCTCGCCGCGACGTTCGAGCGCGACTTCGGCACGCCGTCGGGCGGCGCCGTGGAGGTGCGGCCCGCGCTGGGGCTCGTGATCCTCGCGGTCTCGCGCATTCCCGCGATCAAGTCGGCGGCGCCGCCGGACAGCGAGCTCGGCGGCGGCATCGGCGAGCTCGAGGTCGCCTTCCTCACGGTGGGCATCGACGTGCGCCGGCGCCGCCCGGTGGTGTGCGTTCCCTACCTGTTCGTGGATTCCGGGATGGCGGTGGCGGCGGGGCGCGAGCTGTTCGGCCTGCCCAAGCAGCACGGGTTCATCTCGATCGAGGGCGCCGAGGCGCCCGCGCGCATCACCGTGGACGCGCTGTCGATCGAGCGCTTCGATCCCGCCGTGCCCTTCACCCCGCATCGGGTCATCGACATCGCGCCGGTGGGCGCGGTGCCGGGTCCGCGGGCGATCTGGAAGACCTTCGGCGAGGCGGCCACCGGGCTCGCGGGCGCGCTCGGCCAGGCCTGGCGGGTGGCGCCGCAGCCGGCCGCGCCCGGCGGCGGCCTGCGCGGGATCCTCGACACGCTGGTGGGCGTCGTCGAGCAGATCGCCGACGAGGGTCGCGTGCTCTTCGCCACGCTCGAGGACTTCGTCACGGGCACGTTCCCGATCATCGGGCTCAAGCAGTTTCGCGACATCGCCCAGTCCGATCGCGCCTGCTACCAGGCCATCACCGACGCGCCGATGAAGGTGACGGACTTTCACGGGGGCGGTCTCCTCGGCGAGCTACACCGTGAGCCTCGGCGCCCTCGCGAGCGAGCCCATCCAGCGACGACCTGGGGCTGCCGTCGGGGCCGATCAGGCCGCTGCTCTCCGCCTGGCTCCGCTACGACTTCCGGCTCGACGCCGGCGTCGAGCTCTGGAACGCGCCGCCCGCTCAGCCTTCCGCATGGCCGGGGCCGGCGGGCGCGAGAAGCTCGTGATCCTGGGCGGCGGCGCCGCCGCCATCACCGCGGCGTTCGAGCTGTCGCGCCCGGGCTGGCAGCGATCGCTTCGAGAGCATCACCGTGTACCAGGTGGGCTGGCGGCTCGGCGGCAAGGGCGCGAGCGGCCGCGGCCGCGCACGGGCGCATCGAGGAGCACGGCCTGCACCTCTGGCTCGGCTTCTACGAAAACGCCTTCCGCGTGATGCAGGAGTGCTACGCGGAGCTGGGCCGCCCGCCGGGCGCCCCGCTCGCGCGGTGGGACGACGCGTTCAAGAAGTCGAGCCGCGTCGTGCTCGAGGACGGGCACGGCGGCGCGTGGGCGCACTGGCCCATCCTCTATCCGGAGGACGACCGCGTGCCCGGCGTCTCCTGGTCCGGACGACCCGTCCACCGCCGTCTGGTCCTACGTCGTGCGCGGGCTCGAGCTCTTGTGGAGCCTGGCCGGCTCGCTCCCGCTGTCCGACGCCGAGCGGGGCGCCGCGCACCTCGCCCCCGGCGAGCGCTCGCTGCGCGACTGGCTCGCGCGGCCATTCGAGGAGCTGATGGACCTGGCGCACGCGGCCGGCCGCCGCGCGGGCCTGGCCGGCCTCGTCGCCGCCATCGCGCTGGCGGGCACCGTCGAGTCCGTCTCGGTGGATCACCTGCCGGGCGTGCACGATCGCCTCCTGCGCCTGCTCGCAGTCCTTCGTGGAATGGGTGCGCGACCTGCTGGCTCGCGGGGTGGACGTGGACGACCGCGTGCGCCGCATCGGGCAGCTCGTCGAGATCGTCGTGGCGGCGATCCGCGGCATCGTGAGCGACGGTGTCCTCACCAGGGGCTTCTCGGCGATCGACGATATCGAGTTCCTCGACTGGCTGAGAAGCCACGGTGCATCGGACGACGCCCTCACGTCGCCCGTCCTGGTCGGCGGCTATGACCTCGCCTTCGCGTTCCGGGGCGGGGACCCGTCCCGGCCGAGCATGGCCGCGGGCGTCGCGCTCGAGAACGCCGCGCGGCTCTTCTTCACGTACAAGGGCGCGATGTTCTGGAAGATGCAGGCGGGCATGGGGGACGTGGTCTTCGCGCCGCTCTACCAGGTGCTGCGCCGCCGCGGCGTGCGGTTCCGCTTCTTCCACCGCGTGACGGGGCTGCGCCTCGCCGCCGACCGGCGGTCCGTCGGCGCCATCGACATGGACCGCCAGCTCGAGCTGGCCGACCCCGGCGCCGAGTACGATCCGCTCGAGGACGTGCGCGGCCTGCCGTGCTGGCCGGCCGAGCCCCGCTGGGCGCAGGTGGCGGGCGCCGACCGGCGAAGTGCGGCGAGCCTCGAATCGTTCTGGGCTCCGTCCCCGGATGCGGCGGCGCTGACGCTCATCGCGGGACGGGACTTCGACCGCGTGATCTTCGGGATCTCGCTCGGGGCCGTGCCCCATCTCTGCGGGGAGCTGATCGACGCCAGCGATCGCTGGCGCGCCATGGTGGAGCACGTCGCGACGGTGCCGACCCAGGCGTTTCAGATCTGGCTCACCGCCACGACGCGCGAGCTCGGCTGGGCCTGGCCCCTGTCCAACATGTCGAGCTTCGTCGAGCCGTTCGACACCTACGCCGACATGTCCCATCTGCTGGATCGCGAGGCGTGGCCCGCGGGCGAGGGGGCGGGGAGCGTCGCCTACTTCTGCAATGCGCTGCCGGCAACACGCGAGCCGGCCGCCGCGCCCGATCCGGCCTTTCCCGCCGCCGCCGAGGCGACCGTGAAGGCCAATGCGATCGCGTTCCTCCGTCGCTGGGGGAGCCACCTCTGGCCCGCGTGCGTGGATCCGGCCACCGGCGAGTTTCGCTGGGATCTCCTGGCCGGCGGCGGGGCCGCCCGGGCGCGGCCCGATTCGACTCGCAGTTCTGGCGCGCCAACGTCGACCCCTCGGATCGCTACGTGCTCTCGCTTCCCGGCACCGGCCGCCACCGCATCAAGCCCGGCGAGACCGGCTTCGACAACCTCGTGATCGCCGGAGACTGGACCGATTGTGGCCTCAATGCCGGCTGCGTCGAGGCCGCCGTCATGTCCGGCCGCCTGGCCGCCCACGCGCTGACGGGCACGCCGCGGCTCGAGAACATCGTGGGCTACCCGCGTCCTTGAGGACTGTGGCGGGACGTGTCGCCGGGTCGATCACCAGGGCGAGGTGGGGGCACTGCTCGGGGAACCGTCCGATATAGTCCTCGACGAGGTCCGTCAAGCGCTCCCGCCAGACGTCGAGGCCCTCCGGCCGGTCCAGGTCCACGGCCGGCAGCGCCGGGTGGATCGCGACGACGTGCCGGCGCCCGTCGAGGTGGCCCAGCACGGGAACGACGGGCGCGCCGGTGAGTCGATGAAGCGTGAGCCAACCCGCGGCGATGGGAAACTCGCCGACGGACAGCGGCAAGCGGAAGACCTCGCGGCCCGCGCCGTCGGCCCGGATGTGGACCTTTCCTCCGTCGACGAGGATTTGCCGGGCCTGGTAGAGCACGGCCGGCCAGTTGTCGCGGTCGCCGCGGGCACGCGAGAGCGGCGCCGATTGCGCGAAGGGCCGCCACTCCTCGCTCCACCACGCGAGGCTGGCGTCACGGTCGTGCCACCCCAGGTACGTGACCGGAACTCCGAGCACGCGGAAGATCATGTCGCCGCTCGGCGGTCCCAGGTGGAACCCGAGGAGGATGGCCGGCCCGGGCACCGCGTCGAGGTGGTGCGCCCCCTCCATCACGAGGATCCGCCGCAGGTCCTCGGGGCGGCGGACGCCGAGCAGGTACATGCGGGCGACCCAGCGTCCGAGAAACGCGCACAGCGCGGCGGCGACGCGCCAGCGGGCGGGTGTGCCCCATTGCCCTGGCCAGGATCAGCGCTCGCCGTCGGCGGCCCGGCCGCGCCAGACCGACCACCATGAACATGCCGGCGAGAATGTCCTCGCCCCGGGGCCAGGGCAGGATGTCGAGCAGGATCAAGAGAGCCCAGACCCGCCGCGTGTGGGACGCCGGGCGGGCCCGCCAGCGGGCCACGAGGCGCCGGAGCCGCCAGGGAGCGAGAGAGCGGGGCAAGGCGGCCTACGACTGGGCCCGGGACGCCGATCCGGTGCTCGAGGGACACGGGGACCTTCGCCGGATCGCGTCGCCGAGCGTCCCGAGCGACCTGAGCCCGTCCCCGATCAGATCTTCGGCCGGCTTGAACGTGATCCCGAACTTGCTCTCGCAGGCGAGGATCACCTCGAGCAGCTCGACCGAGTCGAGCCAGAAGCCCCCCTCCGCCAGCGGCGTGTCGCCGTCGATCTCCGCGGGCACGCGCCCGGCGCCCACCACGCCGGTGACGATCGCGCGCAACTGATCGACGAGCGTCCTCTCGTCCATCACGGCGGCCATCCGCGCGGCCAGCAGCCGCGCGCAGGCCTGGCGATCCGGCTTGCCGTTCGGCAGCCGCGGCAGCACCGGCACCGGCTCGATCCCACTGGGCCATGCCCACGGCGGCAGCACCGAGGCGAGCCTCGCCCGAAGGATCGCCGCGGTCATCCCCTCGTCGCACTCGACGACCGCGCCGAACGACCGGCCGTGGGTACCGTCGAGCGGCACCACGACCGCGTCCCGCGCGCCCGCCAGCTGCCGGAGGCTCGCGGCCACGTGAGCGAGGTTGATGGTGCGATTGTCCCGGGTCCGGATCGCATCGTCCATCCTGCCGGCGAGGACCAGATATCCATCGGCGCGAAGCGCTCCCAGGTCCTGGGTCGGCCACCAGCCGTCCACGTCACCCGGGCGCTCGAGGCACGCCGGGAAGCCGTAGCCCGCCATCCGGCTCGGGCTGCGAACCCAGATCCGCCCCACGCGCTCCGGCCCGAACGGCCGGGTCGGATCGTCGCCGACGCGAACCTCGACGCCGTCGAGCGGAGTTCCCACGGTGTCGCGCTGGACCCGCTCCGGCGGCGCGACGTCGAGGCAGATCGGTCCCGTCTCCGTCGAGGAATAACCCTGGCGCAGCGGCACCCCGAACCGCGTCGCCGAAGGCGTCGTGCAATGTCGGCTGGCAAGGGGGTGCCCACCACGCACAACCGCGGCATCACGGCGGGACCGGTGAGGGTGCAGGTGGTGAGCGCTTCGAGGAAGTGACGCGTGGCGCGCCAGCAACCGAGAGCCGGCTCGGCGAGCGTGACGAGCGCCTGCCGATGGTCGTGGGGATCGAGCAGGGCGAGCGGGCCGCCCAGGAGCACGGCCGTGGCGAGGTACAGCAGGCCCTGCCCGTACGCGGGCGACGCCGACATGGCGATGCCGGCGCCGGGCTCGAGACCCATCGAGCGAACGCGGTTTCGGGGCCCGGCGAGGAACGTGGGCATGGGGAAGAACACGGGCTTCGGGGGACCGGTGGACCCCGAGGTGAACTGCACGATGCCGCCGCCGCTGAACATGTCGACCGGGGGCCCCGGCGCGCGGGTCGAGGCCTCGGGCAGCACGTGGGGGACGAGGCCGAGCTTGTCGCCGCCGGCCGCCAGGTGGGCCAGCGCCGGCGGCAGGATGAGCGGCGTGCCGGCGGGGATCGCCGGCTCCGAGCGCCAGGCCCGCACGTCCGGATGCAGCAGGATCACCGCCGGCGGGAGCGAGGTCACCGCCGCGAGCAGCGCGACGCCCTCGGGTGTGCTGGGCAGCGCGACGGCGATCGGTTGCTCATCACCGGCGAGGTGTTCACGCGCCGCGGCTCGCCAGCCCCGGGCGATCGCGTCCACTTCATCCCCTGACCACCGCCGCCCCTGGGCGAAGACGTCGGGCGCGCGCAGCGTCGTGGACATGCGTGGATTCTAGGTGGCGGCCCGAGACCGGTCAAGGCGATCGACGATCGATCGCCGAGGAGCGAGTGGAGGCCCGACGTCTTCAGACCGTGCGGATGATCAGAGTGACGCCTGCGATGAACAGCACGGCGCCGATGATGCGTGCGACCACCGCTGGCGCCAGGCGGACGTGCACGCGATTGCCGGCCCACACCCCTGCCCACGCTACCGGGAGGAGGATCGCCACCGCGACCCAGAGCGTGCGGGAGCCGAGCAGGCCGGCGAGGGCGAACGCCCCCACGCGCAAGCCGACGTTCAGGATCACCATGTGAGCAATCGTCGCGCGTTGCGCTGCCGGCTCGGCGATGCGGCCCGTGATGTACATGACGTACGGCGGGCCCCCCATGCCGAACAGGGCGCCGATGACGCCTCCGGCGATGCCCGCGGGAGCCGCCCAGCCCCGGCTGAGTTGTCGCACGGCGTCACGGCGGACCATCACGTAGAGCGCGAAGACGCACACGAACAGCCCCAGCGCCAACAGCGTCGTGTCCCGGGGCAGGCGGACGAGCAGCGTCACGCCCAGGGTGAGACCGACGAGGGTGAACGGCACGAGCGCCGCGATCTCGCGCGCGTCCGCCTGCCGGCGTGTATGGAACCCGAGGACAAGTGCCGCGCTGAGGTCAAGGATCGCGGCCAGCGCGAGCACCGAACGTGAGGGGGAGGAGGTGGACGAGGACGGGAATGGTGATCGGCGACGCCCCGAAGCCCGTCACGCCGAACACCAGGTAGCCCACACCACCAACCCCGCCAGGATCAGCACCGACACAGGGACTGGCACGTTTCCCCGAAGCTAGCCCGACGATGCGGGTTGGTCAAGGCGCGCACGCGGCCCGGCAACGTGCGGTAGATCCCGGTGGTTAGCGCGGGAGCTGGAGGCCCCCTGGACGCTGGCGACCCGCGAGCAATCGGTTCAAGTCGTCATTGTTGACGAGCAGGTAGGCAGTGGCGCCGCTGATGATCTTGAATCGCCGGCCACCCGTGGTGACGACAGGTTCGGGGAGCCGGCTCACGAGCACGATCTCGCCGCTCTCGGTGGTCGTGGCCAGCGCGTACACCGAATCATTGCGGTCGGCCCGGAGCCGGAACAGAACACCCTCTCCGCCCTCCGTGAACGCCACGCGCAGCCAATCGGAGCCGACCTCCCGCACGAGTCCCGGCGTGCCGGCGGGGACGATCACGACGTCGGGTGTGGCGGTCGGCGACCGGTCCTCGATCCTATGGGCGAGCACCTCTCCTGAGATGTAGAACTGGAGCGTCTTGAGCTCGTCCGGCGTGATCGCATAACTCTGTCGGAGTGCGCGATCAAAGAACGGAGGGTTGAACGCGGTAGGTTGCGCGCTGCTGCACGCACCCAGGATCAACACGATCCCGAGCCATGTGGGCCCGCCGGCCCGAAAGAGGTGTGCCCCTGTTCGACACCACTGACGGGCACCGCGAAAAGCTACGCGCATGAGGACTCCTCCAAGGTAGAACACGCAGGCGCAGTCCGACCTCCGCCGCACCCACGAAAGAGGTGCCCGCATGACCCCGGTTAGGTTAGAAGCGCGCCTGACGTTTGTCAATATCCCGAATCACCGCAAAGCTTCGGTTACCGAAGAGGAGGTCGCAAATCAGAAGTCACGGTCACCCGAAACGGCCTTTCGCCGGCGCGGCCTGGCGCGACGTGCGCACGGCGTTCGAACAAGCAAGCGTGCGAAGATCCTCGAGTCCGCCTCCCTGGAACACCCCGGAACGATCTGGTCCATACGAGGGGCCATGGTGGTAAACTCGACCCCGCGCCGCTCGCAAGTCCGCGAAAAGCCGGGGTAGCTCAGTGGCAGAGCAACTGATTCGTAATCAGTAGGTCGCGGGTTCAACTCCCGCCCCCGGCTCCACGATTACAAGGACTTATTGGCTCCTGGCGGGAGGGGACGAGTCGGCTACAACCCCCAGCAACCACGCGACGGAGGCCGCGACGATGAAACGGGCAGTGTCGCGCAAGGAAGGCAACTATGGCACCGCTGGCTACGAGAGCATGAGCCCGGACGCGCTCGTGACCGGCTCGAAGATGGTGAACATTTTCCTCCCGCTCGACGAGGTCAACCGGCTGCGCCTGAGCCTCGACGCAGGCGCGCACGACGTCAACTCCTACCGGCGCTTGGGCCGAGGCAAATCGATGGGGCTCATGCTGACCATCGGCCTCACGCCCGACCATCAGCGCATCCAGGTCTATCGGGCGTGGCCGGGATCGACGACGAAGAAGAAGAAGGCGGAATACACGGGACGAGCGCGCTAGCAACCACTCGCGGGGGAAATCGACTGCGAGGGCAGGAGCGGCACCTTGAGCTGTCCGCTATTGGCCGCAAGGGCGCCACGAGGCGCGACTCGGGAAAGGCAAGGAGAGGAGAGCGGCAGAAGCAGTCCGAGCCGTCAACCACCGACAGTAGGCCGCCCTTCTTGATGCGACCCGGGAGCGAACTTCCGGTGATGGGTGGAGTGCGCGATGAACGCCGTCGAGTTTCAGTGGAGAACCGGCTCACGTGAAGCTCACTGATTCCCAGCAGAAGGCCATCGAGCACGGCGGCGGCAACCTCCAGCTCATCGCCTGCGCCGGGTCCGGCAAGACCGAGGTCGTCGCGCGGCGCGTCGTCCATCTGCTCACGCCGGGCAGGGCGGAGCGCTCTCGCGCCGCGCAACATCATCGCCTTCACCTTCACCGACAAGGCCGCCGCCGAGCTGAAGGAGCGGATCGTCACGCGCACCCGCGAGGCGCTCGGCGAGCATCCCGGGCATGGCCGAGATGTTCGTCGGCACGATCCACGCCTTCTGCCTCGAGCTTCTGAAGTCCGAGTCGCCGAAGTACCTCAAGTTCGAGGTCCTGAACGAGGTCCAGCAGGGGCTGTTCGTCGATCGCAACAGCAAGCAAGAGCGGGCTCACCACGTCCACCGACCTCACCGGCGCGGCGCTGAAGCGTTACCGGGACACCGGGCACTACGTCACCGCGCTGTCGATCCTGCGCGAAGCGGAACGCGATGACGCGCAGCTCGACGGCTGCTCGCTGCTCGACGGCCTCGACGGCCTACCAAGGCCTGCTCGACGACAAGAGCTACCTCGACTACTCGTCGATCCTCGAAGAGGCGGTCGACGCTCCTGACGAACGACGACGGCCTCCGAGAGCGCCTCGCCGAGCGCGTGAAGTACGTCATCGTCGACGAGTACCAGGACGTGAACCCGGTGCAGGAGGCGATCGTCTGGTCGCTGCACGAGCTGGGCGCGCGCATCTGCGTGGTCGGCGACGACGACCAGACGATCTACCAGTGGCGCGGCAGCGACGTCGAGAACATCCTCACGTTCGACAAGCGCTACCCCGGCGTCGAGCAGATTCCCCTCGAAGAGAACTTCCGCTCGAGCGAGGGCATCGTCGAGACGGCGCGCGCCTTCATCGAGCAGAACGGCGCGCGGCTCCCGAAGGCGATGAAGCCGACCGGCGCGCAGCCCTACGAGGCCGGCGACATCGTGGCGCTCTCGTTCGCCGACCCGGATGAGGAGGCGCAGTCACATCGCCGAGACGATCCAGGCGCTGCGTGGCGTCGCGTTCAAGGAGGACGAGGTCGAGCGTGGGCTGTCCTGGTCCGACATGGCGGTGCTTGCTGCGCAGCGTGAAGGCGAACGCCGAGCCGATCACGCGAGCGCTTCAGGCGGCCGGCATCCCGTTCGTCGTCACCGGCATGACGAACCTGTTCGGCACGCCGAGGCGGAAGCGGCCCGGCAGCTCTTCTACTTCATCGCCGACCGGCCAGGGGTGGACGAAGCTGCCGCTGAAGGCGCCTGGGAGGCCGCCAGTCTCGGCCTCGACCCGGCGGCGCTCGATCAGGCGATCGCGGGCGCCGCCGCCGCCAAGGCCGCGCTGACCGATCCCGACCAGAAGCGCTGGGGGCAGTACTCGATCCAGCGCGTCTTCCTGAACTTCCTCGAGGAGGCTGGCGTCCGCGAGGAGCTGGTTCCGGACGGGCGAGGCGAGGTCGTCTTCTACAACCTCGGCAAGTTCAGCCAGGTCATCTCCGACTTCGAGACGATCCACTTCCACTCGAAGCCGGTCGAGAAGTACGGCTCGTTCGCCGACTTCCTCCAGTACCGCGCCGAGGACGCCTACCCCGAGGGCTGGCAGGACAACCAGTACGCCAACCCCGACGCCGTGCGGATCATGACCATCCACCAGGCCAAGGGAATGCAGTGGCCGGTCGTGTTCGTGCCGGCGCTGCTCCGGAACCGCTTCCCGGCGGCAAGAAGCGGTGGCCGCAGCGTCTGGCACCTGCTGCCCCGCGCCGGCGTCCGAGGGCAGGCGCGCTTCGAGGGCACGATCGAGGACGAGCGGCGGCTCTTCTACGTCGCGATGACGCGCAGCCAGAAGTTCCTGCACCTGACCTGGGCGCCGATCGCCGGCAAGAACAACCGTTACGCAGCGGCGCTCGCGAGTTCTGGAACGACATCCTCGCCTCGAAGTACGTGAAGCGCCGCGCGCCCGACTACTCGACGCGCAAGCGCCTGCCGCCGACGCCGCGCGCCGGCGTCGCGAACGTCGTCTTCTCGTTCTCCGACCTCAAGTACTTCTTCGAGTGTCCCTACCAGTTCAAGCTGCGCATCCTCTACGGCTTCAACGCGCCGATCCACGAGGCGCTCGGCTACGGCAAGTCGCTGCACGACGCGCTGGCCGAGGTGCACGCCCGCGCGATCCGCGGCGACGTCGCCGACGCGAGCGAGGTGCCGCGGCTCGTCGAGACGCACCTGCACGCGCCCTACGCGTACCCGGCGCTGCGGCAGCAGCTCGAGGCAGTCGGCCGAGCGCGTGCTGCGCGACTACCTGGCCGACAACGCAGCGCTCTTCGACAAGATCGAGTTCTCCGAGAAGCAGATCGAGATCAGCCTCGGCGACGGCGTGAGCATCGTCGGGCGCATCGACCTCGTGCGCCGGATCGACACCGGCGAGACGACGATCGTCGACCTCAAGTCGAGCGATCGCGCCCAGGCGGAGGACGTCACCGAGACGCAGCTCCACGTCTACGCGCTCGGCTACCAGGACCTCACCGGCCGCCGGCCGGACTACGTGGAGATCTACGAGCTGGACGAGCGCAAGCGCAAGCCGCGCTCGGTGGACGACGACTTCATCGCCGATGTGAAGACGAAGGTGCGCGACGCGGCCGAGGCGCTGCGCACCGGCGACGCTGCCGACCGCGCCCGACGCCGAAGAAGTGCGGCAGCCTGCGACTATCGCGGCATGTGCACGGCCGGCCGGGCCGCTGCCGGAACCAAGTGACGAGGAGCAAGAGCGACATGGCCGCGAACCCCAAGAAGCCGAAGACCGAGAAGAAGGTCACCCGCTACACCTACGACGACATCAAGGAGCCGCGCACGCCCGAGACCGGGCACACGTCGCTGCTGCCGGCCGAGGAGCAGGTGGTGACGCTGCCGATGGACAACGGCTGGAGCAAGGCGATCGAGGTCGGGAAGCTGCCGGAGGGCGACGAGCGGCCGGTGGTCGTGGACATGGACCCGGCGGCGGACCCGGTGCTCTTCTGGGCGGGCAAGCGCAACCGGCGCGAGGTGCCGGTGCTGCCGCTCCAGCGCAACGAGATCGTCTCCGAGTCGCGCATCGCGCAGATCATCGAGCGGGCGCGCCGGGCGGCCGAGGAGAAGTCGGGCGCGGCGCGGCAGGGGCACCTCTTCGCCGACCTCGAGAAGACGCTGCGCGAGAGCGACCGGAGCAAGCGCGTCGAGTTCTACACCCACGAGGAGGGCTGGAAGAACAAGCTCATCTGCGGCGACTCGCTGCACGTGATGGAGTCGCTGCTCCACTACGAGAACCTGCGCGGCAAGGTGCAGATGATCTACATCGACCCGCCGTACGGCATCAAGTACGACTCGAACTTCCAGCAGCGGGTGGATTCGACGAAGAACGACGAGAAGGACGCGGCCGACGACGTGCTGACGATCAAGGCGTTTCGCGACACGTGGGCGCTTGGGATTCACTCGTATCTCTCCTACCTGCAGGAGCGCCTCTACCTCTGCCGCGAGCTGCTGACCGAGATCGGGCTCGATCTTCGTCCAGATCAGCGACGAGAATGTGCACCTCGTGCGGACGCTGCTGGACGAGGTGTTTGGCGCAGCCAACTTCGTTGCGCACTGATCGCGTTCTACAAGACGACCGGGCAAGAGCGACGCCGGTCTTGCGATCAGTGTGCGACTACCTGCTCTGGTACGCGAAGGACAAGCGCAGCGCTGCAAGTACCGACAGCTCTACATGCCGAAAGGCCGGCGGATCGACGCTGTCGAGCAGTACACGCTATGTGGAGCTGCCGGACGGCACGCGTGCGACGACTGACGACTGAGGAGAAGCGCGAGGCATCGACCGCTTCCCGATGGTGCACGGCGTTTCATGCCTGACGATCTCTCGTCGCAAGGGCGAGTCGCGAGGACGGCTCGAGCCGTTCGAGTTCGAGGGCGAGACGTACTCACCTGCCGCCGAACAGCCACTGGAAGACGGACCTCGAAGGGCTGCGAGCGACTCGCGAGAAGGCGACGGCTCATTCGCGTCGGGAAGCAGCCTCGCGTTACAAGCGCTACGCGGACGACTTCCCTGTCGTCGCCGTTCACCAACATCTGGGACGACACCGGCATCGGCGGCTTCGCGGAGCACAAGCTCTATGTCGTCCAGACATCGCCGAAGGTCGTCGAGCGCTGCATCGCTGATGACGACAGACCCGGGCGATCTTGTCTTCGACCCAACCTGCGGCTCTGGCACGACTGCGTTCTGCGCCGAGACGCTTGGGCCGACGGTGGATCACGTGCGACACGTCGCGTGTCGCGGTCAATGTCGCGCGCCAGCGCTTGCTGTCGGCAGTGCTTCGAGCACTACAAGACCCGCAACGGCAAGGTGTCCGGCGAACTTCGTCTACAAGACGCGTCAACCGCGATCACGCTCAAGAGCCTCGCCTACGACCTTGAGCCCGAGAAGGTCGAACTCGTCGATCAGCCCGAGGTGGACAAGGACGCCATCCGCGTCTGCGGTCCCTTCGAGGTCATGTCCCTCGGCCGCTACTCCGTCGAGGACTGGAAGGGCTACGTCGTCCGCGAGCCGGGCATCGGCGAGGCGGCGAAGCTCGAGAACTACATCGAGGTGATCTGCCGCCTCTACCGCAAGGACGCGGCGATCCAGGGCGCGACCGGGCTCGTGCACGCGGTGGCGGAGACCGAGAAGGAGAAGATCGCGATCTCCGTCGGGCCGCTCTCGGGCCGCGTGACCGGCAAGCAGATCAACGACGCCGTCCAGGACGCGCTCGCCTCGGGCATCCTCGAGGTGCACGTGCTCGGCTGGGCCTTCGAGGCGAACGTCGGCGAGGTGAAGTCGCAGCTCGAGAAGCGCGGCAAGGTGAAGGTCGAGCTGATCATGATCCGCCCGGACACGCTCGCCGAGGGGCTCAAGGCGACGCAGCCGGAGATGCTCTTCTCGCCGCTCGCGCTGCCGGACATCGAGGTCGCGGTCGAGAAGAACGGCAAGGAGAAGCAGCTCCGCGTCACGCTCAAGGGTGTGGCGCTCTTCGACCGCAAGCGCCGCACCACCGAGTACAAGGCGGCGGACTCGGGCTACGTCTCGGCGTGGTACCTCGACGAGGACTACGACGGCGACTGCTTCGTGGACTGCCAGATGTTCTTCGACTTCAAGAAGGCGCCGAACATCAAGGCCGCGCTCAAGGCCGAGGTGGACCCGGAGGAGTTCACGCTCAAGCTCGACTCGGAGCCGTTCCCGGTGCGCGGCTACAAGCGCATCGCGGTGAAGGTCGTGGACGTGTACGGCAACGAGTCCACCGTCGTGCGGGACCTGGCGTAAGGAGGCGCGCGCGATGGCCTACGTTGTCGATCGCGTCGTCATCTGCGACGCCTTCCGCGAGCCGGACCGGCACTACCAGCTCCTGCCCGGCGGCCGCTCGAAGCGCGTCGAGACGCGCCGGCCGTCGATGCGCTTCCTCGCCTCGGCGAAGGACGTGAAGGGCGGCATCGCCGGCGTCGTCGGCAAGGAGGCGCGGCTCTTCGAGGACCTGCTCGGCCTCAGCCGCCGAGCAGTGAACGACTTCGTCAACCAGCTCCGCGACGAGGTGCGCGCGTGGCGCGAGGCCGGCTACCCGGGCACGGCGGTGGTCACGCGGCGGCTGCTCGAGTGGTGGTTCGAGCGCGACGAGGAGCGCCGGGCGGTCGCGCAAGCGCTTCTTCTTCTGCCAGCAGGAGGCGGTCGAGACGGTCATCTACCTCTACGAGGTGCAGGGCCGGCGGAAGATGCCGGAGACCGGCGACCTGCTGCGCTACGCGCTCAAGCTCGCCACCGGCACCGGCAAGACCGTGGTGATGGCGCTCTTCGTCACCTGGGCGACGCTGCACAAGCGCAAGGTGAGCGGCTCGTCGCTCTCGGCGAACTTCCTGGTGCTCGTGCCGAACCTCACGGTGCGCGACCGGGTGAGCGGGCAGCCGCGCGGCGACGGGCTCGACCCGGCCGGCGAGCACAACCTCTACGACGCCTTCGAGATGGTGCCGCCCGAGTACCGGGAGGAGTTCCACCCGAACGTGCTGGTGCGCAACTGGCAGGGCATCCCGCTCGAGAGCGAAGCGCGAGGACTGGATCGGCGAGGGCGAGGTGCCGCTCGAGGAGGGGCGGTTCATCCCGCAGGCGGTGCTGCGCGCGATGCAGCGCCGCGCGCGGCAGGACCCGAACGCGCCGATCCGGCGGCTGCTCGGCGGCTGGCGCGACCTCGTGGTGATCAACGACGAGGCGCACCACGTCTACGGCGAGAAGCGCGGCAAGAAGGGCGAGGACCCCGAGCTACATCAAGTGGAGCAAGATCCTCGAGCGCATCGGCAAGGCCGCGCGCGTGAGCCTGGTGATCGACCTGTCGGCGACGCCCTGGTACGGCTCCGGCTCGCCCAAGCCGGAGGGGACGCTCTTCGAGTGGCTGGTGTCGGACTTCTCGGTCTACGACGCGTTCGAGTCCGGGCTGGTCAAGGTCGTGCGCCTGCCCGATCCGGACGAGCACGGGCGCGTGTACCTCGACCTGTGGGACCTGGTGAAGGGCGCCAAGACCAAGGAGGAGTACCTGCGCGCCTGCAAGGGCGCGATCGCGAGCATCTACTCGTCGTGGAAGAAGGACCACGACGAGTGGGCGAGCACGTTCGAGTTCGATGCGGCCGGGCCGAGCCCGGTGCTCCTCTGCGTGGCCGACAGCGCCCAGCGCGCCGCGTGGCTCTTCGAGCACCTGACGCGCGAGTACGAGCTGCTGCGCAACCCGGACGACGACGACCGCACGCGCTGGGTGACGATCCAGATCGACTCCAAGGTCTTCGACGCCGACAAGGGCAACGAGGCGGTGCTGCGCGAGATGGTGAACACCGTCGGCTCGAAGGGGAAGCCCGGCGAGCACGTGCGCTGCATCGTCAGCGTGAACATGCTCTCCGAGGGCTGGGACGTGAAGAGCGTGACCCACATCCTCGGCCTGCGCGCCTTCGGTTCGCCGCTCCTGACCGAGCAGATCATCGGCCGCGGGCTTGCGGCGCACGAACTACGACGTGCTGAACCAGCCGCTCGAGGAGCGACCCGAGGGGAGCGAGGAGACGGTGGACGCCTTCGGCATCCCCTTCGTCGGCTTCCCGGTCGAGAAGCGCAAGCGTCCCAAGACCGGCGAGTGGGGCCAGAAGCCGGTCTGGATCGAGCCGGACCCGAAGAAGGAGAAGTACCGCGTGCAGGTGCCGAACGTGCGGTCGTGGGCGGTGGGCGTGACCGAGTCGCTGGCGGATCTGATCCGGGTGGAGGACCTGCCGCAGATTCGGCTCAACCCGAAGGAGACGCCGCCGGATGTGCATGTGCGCCCGGTCGTGGGTGGCGCGCCCGAGGCGGTCATGACGCTCGAGGAGGTCCGCAAGGAGTGGCCGATGCTGCGGACGGCCTTCCTGATGGCCGAGGAGCTGTACCAGGAGACCAACCCGGGCTCCGCTGCGGACCTCGGCATCGGCCCGACCTTCGACGAGCTGCTCGACGTGTCGCGGCGCTACCTCGATTCGCGGGTCGTGCCGCTGGAGGTGGGCGGCGTGCAGAGCGACCTGCGCGACGTCGGCATCTACTTCTGGCGGCGGCAGGCGCTGGACGTGCTCGACACTGCGATTCGCGGCGCCGGCGTCGCCGGGCGTCGAGGCCGTGCCGATCCTCGGCTCCCGGAGTGGCTCGACTCGGCGAACCTGCGCCGCTTCCAGTGGACCGGCATCGTCGCCGAGGGCAAGCGCTGCCACACGAACAAGGTGCCCTGCCACACCGACCTCGAGAAGCGCTTCGCCGACTTCCTCGACGGCGCGAAGGATGTCGTCCGCTACTTCAAGAACGAGCGGCTTCGGCTTCTCGGTGACCTACTACGAGAGCAACCGGCCGCGGCAGTACTACCCGGACTTCATCATCGTCGGCGCGCGACGCGGACGGCCGCGAGGTGATGTGGCTCGCCGAGACCAAGGGCGAGATCCGGCCGAACACGGCGCTCAAGAGCGAGGCGGCGCGGCTCTGGTGCGAGAAGATGAGCGGCACCGAGTATGGCCAGTGGCGGTATCTCTTCGTGCCGCAGCGGAAGTTCGAGGCAGCGCTTGCGGCGCGGCGTGCAGTCGCTGGCGGACCTGGCCGAGGCGCTCGTCGTGCCGCGTCCTGAGCCGCAGCTCCGCCTGATCTCGCTCGACGACGAGCGGGTCAAGCGAGAGGCGTTCAAGACGCTGCTGCCGCTCTACTCCCTCAAGGCCGCCGCCGGCTACTTCGGGAACGGCGAGGCGGTGGAGCCGGAGGGTTGGGTCGAGGCCGACGGCGTCGGCAGGCTCGACGAGCAGATGTTCGTGGCGGGGCCGTCGGCCGCTCGATGGAGCCGACGATCCGCGATGGCGACTACTGTGTCTTCCGCGCGAAGCCGGAGGGAGCCGCCAAGGGAAGATCGTTCTCGTGCAGTATCGAGGGCCGGCTGATCCCGACACCGGCGGCGCATTCACCGTGAA
This sequence comes from uncultured Candidatus Rokubacteria bacterium, assembly GCA_963747235.1. Classification (GTDB taxonomy): domain Bacteria; phylum Methylomirabilota; class Methylomirabilia; order Rokubacteriales; family CSP1-6; genus CAMLFJ01. Next base: position 267,981 of record CAVVEU010000014.1, on the reverse strand, counting down.
GCGCTACTCCTCGAGAAGCGTGGCGGACGGCGAAGGCGGCTGGCGACACGCAGAAATCGCGCTGTCACCGCTGAACCCCGACTTCAAGCCGATCACCTGACTCCGCAGTCCGAGGGGGACGTGCAGGTCGTCGCGGAGTGGATTGGCGTTCTGGGCCGGGCGTAGGTCGATATAACCCGTGCCTTTTCCGGACCCAAAGAATGGGAGGCCCGTACGCGATGCGCCAACGGGCTTCCCCTTGTACGTCTCGAAGCGCCAAGCCGCGGGTGGTTACCGCCGACGTGTGGGCGTATCTGACCCATGAAGCCCGGGATCGACTACCGAAGGCCGACGAGACACAGGCTGCGGCTTTCGTGGATCAGGCCTTCGAGTTTTTTGAAGCTGCGAGGAACCCAAGGACCGGATCACGGCCCCTCCTGTACTACTACTCGTTCTTGAATCTCGCAAAGGTGCTTTTGCTGATTCGACGAGTTCCGATCGCGGTTGCACCAAGACATGGGATTCGAGATCCGAAGGAGAACATCAAGACTCGGCTGCAACTCCAGGGCCAGCGTGTTGTCTTTGAAGCGCGTCGCCCGGATCATTCAGAGTTGCTTCCGGAGCTGGTGACGACTCTCGGGGGCATCTCCAACCGACGACGGATCATTCGCGTGATATCACTCCTTCGCCAGATCCCTGGCATTCACCGGACGTTTTGCAGAGTGACAGGAGAGAGGCCAGTCTTCCTTCCGGTGAAGGAGTTCGTCCTCCTCAGCGATCAGGGGATGGTGTTCGCACGCGCGATCTTGTCGAGAGGCGATGCCGACGTGCGAACGACGCTGGGGGGTGTGCGGTCACGGCGGCGCTTCGTCGCAGCTCTGAATGAGGTGAGGTCTCCCGAGGATGAGGCCCGTTGGTTCGAAACGACGGGTGTCGCAGGCGCAAGGAACGCACGAGACAGGGCGCTGCGACGGATCGCGGAGCGCCTTCAGAAAGTTGGCGTATGGCCGATCCTGACGCGGCCGGGCTACCGCTACTACTTGGCGACGATTCCGCCGTCCGAGATCTTGCCACCACTCGCGACGATCTACGCGGTGATGTTCTACTTGGGATCAATCACAAGGTATAAGCCATATGACTTCGACCGGATCGTGTCGCAGCGGTACGCGTGGCTGGTCAGTGAGTTCCTGAAGACGCAACCGAACCAATTTCTGTACTGTCTTGCTAGCCACGTTGCAGGAGTCGATGTCGTGCCGCCGTTCGGGTCCGTCGAATAGATGGGTGCCCTAGGGTCGTAGGAGAAAGCGCCCGAGAAGGCCCATAAGCCGGGCAGTGTGCCCAGGGCCGGCGCCGGGCTTCCCCCTGGGGGTAGGCCGGTCCGAAAGTGGGCCGTTGGAGACGACAACATCGCGGAGTAGAGTAGCTGCATGAAGCTTTCGGTTGATCTCACCCCTGCTCAGGCCGAACGGCTGCGTGTTGAAGCAGAGCGTCTCGGCCTCACCCCCGAGGATTTAGCGCGCGTCGCCATTGTCGAATTGCTGGATCGTCCGGGCGACGATTTTGCCGCGGCAGCCGAGCGCGTGCTTAAGAAGAACGAGGAACTCTATCGCCGTCTCGCTTGATGCTGAAGCCTCCCTCAGATAGACGGGTTCCCAGGGGCGGGAGGGCAGGTCGCTTCCGGCAACGTGCCGTCTATTGCGCTCGCGCTGAACGGCGCGCCAGCAGCGCGGCGGCCCAAGCAGACGTCTACGCGCTGTGGCGCCGTGGCCGGCGTGTCGGTACGACAGTGAGGAGGGCCCGTAGAGCTCGGTTCACTGCGCCCGCGTTCGGGAATGCTTCGGCTATATCAGGGTCAAGCACCACGACGTTCGTTCCCTCTCGATAGCGGGCCGCATACTTACCGCGGACCCCACCGCCGAAGTCATACTCGGGCCGCATCGTGTCTCGCTCGGTGGAGCGCTTAGTTCTTTTCCTCATAGGTTCGTCTTTCTCGGCGGGTCGCCCGCCGCGCACTGATTAGCCGGATTGACTTGCCACGTTCCGAGTGAGCGACGACCAGGAGCCGCCCCCGGTTAGACAGGCCTAGAAGCAAGAACCGCTGTTCCTCGGCCGAGTGGTCGGGATCACCGATCGTCACAGACAGCGGGTCATCAAATACCGTTGTGGCCTCGCCGAACCCGACACCATGCTTGCGTCGTCCCTCAAAGGGGGATGGCCTCCCCGAGCACGCGGGCGCGAAGATGTGAGCGAAGAAGTCCCCGTTCTGTGATGACGTCTACCTTTCGACCGAGGAGCTCCTCCAGGTCAACCTGGAGCTGGCCATGATCGAAGAGCGTCCGTCCTCGTTCGAGGTCGACCAGAAGATCCACGTCACTGTCCGGGCCCGCATCACCGCGAGCCACTGACCCGAAGATCCGCACATTGCTGGCACCGTGGCGCTCGGCGATCGCCAGGATCTCGTCCCGGTGAGCCTTCAAGAGCTCGGCGATGGTCATGTTGGAGCTATTTTACGGCAGCAAGTCCGCGACGGGGATACGTGCAGAGTTGGCTGCCAGGGGTGTCACGAAGTCGCCGCCCCGCAGGATCGAAACCGTGGCGTAGTGCCATCCGTAAGGTGCGTCAGAGTCGAGGGCTGGATTTCGGTGGATCTCCAGTATCTGGTCCACCACGTTGACCAGCCAGTAGTCTGGGATCTGCGCCCGGGTATACAGGCTGCTCTTGTGGTCGCGATCCAGGGAGAGGGTGGCCTCGGCCACCTCCAGTACCAGCGGCGGACAGGACGGGTGCGCGGCGATGTAGTCGCGGGGCGGCCTGGCACTACCGCGATGTCCGACTCCGGCTCGGACTCCTCGTCGAGGGTGATCGGGCTCCGGGTGCGCACGTCCCAACCCGGCCCGAAGGCGGCTTCGAAGACTTCTCTTGCCAGTCTGATCGCGGTCGCATGCGCTGGACTCTGGCGTCCTTGACCACGATCTCACCGCCCACCAGCTCGAGGCGCTCGGTGGGGTGGAAGATGCCGAGCTCGTCAAGGCGATAGTACTCGGCTCGAGTCCAGCGTCGTGTACGGATGGGCGAGGCATTCACATCCCGAACGCTAGCGTGGACTGGGGTGACGGGTCAATGACCGCTACCGGATACACGTCCGGTGTCAGCTCGGCAGGGAGGCCAGGGGCAGGACATGCCGTCGAAGGGTGCCCGATGCCAGAGTCTCGAGGCGACGATCCCCCGTGACGAGCTGGCAATCGGCGAGAATGGCGAGGCCAAGGTAGCACCCGTCGTAGACCGTGCATTCGAGCCGTAGCGCCAGCTCCAGTGCCGAGGAGACGAGCTCACGGGCCGGGTAGGTCGTGAATGGCGCGGTCACGATGCCTTCCAGGGCAACTCGAGCCTCGCTTGCCGTGATCTGGCGCCGCCGGACCTTCTGCCACAGGGCATTGCCCGTTTCCGGATAGACGAGATCGGGGACGATGAACTGATGGTCGCCTTCCAGGAGCCGCACCGCCTGGGGAGTGAGGTCCTCCGGGACGAACCACTTGATCGGCACGTTGGCGTCCAGGACGTACTGGCTCATCGCGCGCGACGATCGGCGGCGATCAGCTCGGCGCTATCCGAGTGGCCACGCCTGGCCAGGCTTTTCCGGAGCTTTCGCCGCCAGGGCGCGAGTGCCCGACCAGTCCGTATCGGCCGCCCCCTCGAGGATGCTCTTGAGCTCGGCCTGAAGGCTGCGGTCGTTGCGCCGGGCTCGAGCCTTGAGCCTCTCGAGGGTGGCTCGAGAAAGGTCGCGAATGTGAATAGCCGGCATGGCGACCACCTCCTCACTCTGTTGGTATCGAAATGATACCACTCAGCGGACTTGGTACGCGCGCCGAACGTCGTCAACGTCCACCCGGCAACACCCCCAGCAGCTCCACCGCCTCCCGCCCTCGCTCCGGGCTCACGTGCGTGTAGATCTCGGTGGTGGCCAGCGACTCGTGCCCGAGCAGCGTCTGGATCACGCGCAGGTCCGCGCGGCGGTTCAGCAGCTCGGTGGCGAAGGTGTGGCGGAAGAGATGCGGGTGCAGGCGGCGGCCGATGCGGCGGCTGACGCGCTTGCAGAGGAGCACCACCACCTGCTTGGTGATGCGCCCCCGCCAGCTCACGAAGAGGGGGTGCTCGGGGGCGAGGCCGCGGCGGGTGGCCAGGTAGGCGTCGAGCGCGGCCTGGGCCACCGCGTGCAGCGGGACGACGCGGTCCTTGTTGCCCTTGCCGTGCACCATGAGGCTGGGGGCCTCGCGCGAGTAGTCGCCCACGTCGGCGGCCATCACCTCGCCGCGGCGGAGGCCGCCGTAGGCGAGCAGCGCGAGGATGGCGCGGTCTCGCGGCTTGCGCTCGCCGGCCACGATCTGCTCGACCTGGCTCCAGTCGAGCACGCGGGGCAGGCGGCGCTCGCGGCGCGGCACCGAGACGCCGATCATGGGGCTGCGCTGGAGATAGCGGCGCTCCACGAGCCAGCCGGCGAAGCGGTTCAGCTCGACGAGGCGGCGGCGCACCGTGTTGACGCTCCAGCGGCGGGTGGCCATGTGGGCCTGGTAGTCGCGGATGAGCGTCGTGGTGAAGGTGCGGAGGCCTGGCCCGCCCCTCACCCTGCCCTCTCCCCTTGGGGGAGAGGGTATGAGAGCGCCGGCGGCGGCGGAGGAATGCCAGGAAGAGGCCGAAGTCGCTCCGGTAGGACTTGATCGTCATCGGGCGGAGTCGCTTCTCCACCGCGCAGTGCTGGAGGAAGCGCGCGTGCAGGGTGGCCAGCGTCATGGCGTGGCCGGAGCCTAGAGGGGCCGGTCCGGCGCGTCAATGTCACGAAGTGGAGACGCCGGCGCCCGGAACGTGTGCTAGTAAAGAGGCACCGTGCCCAAGCGAAAGATGCACCTGGCGCAGTTCCTCTGCCATGGCCCGACCTATCACAGCCTCGCCATGTGGCGGCATCCCCGCACCGCGGAGGCCGGGTTCGACTGGGCGCGGCCGGAGCTCTATCAGCACATCGCGCGCGTCTGCGAGCGCGGCAAGTTCGACATGGTCTTCTTCGCCGACCTGAACTACATCTCCGACACCTATCGCGGGACGATGGATCCGGCGATCCGGCACGCGACCCAGGCGCCCGAGCACGACCCGATCCCGCTGCTGTCGTTCATGGCCGCGGTCACCACGCGCATCGGCCTCGGGGCGACGTTCTCGATCAGCCACTCGCACCCGTTCTACGCCGCGCGCCTGTGGGCGACGCTGGATCACCTGACGCGCGGCCGCGCGGCCTGGAACGTGGTGACGTCGCTGAACCACAACCAGTCCGCGAACTACGGAGAGGAGCGCCGGCCGACCGACGAGCGCTACGACCGGGCCCACGAGTTCATCGAGGTCTGCCGCAAGCTCTGGGACAGCTGGGAGCCGGACGCGGTCGTGATGGACCGCGCGGCGGGCGTGTTCGCCGATCCGGCCAAGGTGCACCGCATCGAGCACGAGGGCCGGTTCTTCCGGTCGCGCGGGCCGCTCAACGTGGTGCGGTCCCCGCAGGGCGGCCCGGCAATTCTGCAGGCGGGCACGTCGCCCAAGGGGCGGACGTTCGCGGCGCGGTACGCGGACGCGATCTTCGCGATCCAGCCGAACATCGCGGGCGCCAAGGCGTACTACGACGACATCAAGCGCGGCACCGTGAGCGAGGGGCGCGCGCCCGAAGCGTGCAAGATCCTGTTCGGCATCCAGCCGATCCTCGGGGCGACGGAGGACGGAGGCGCGCGAGAAGCAGGCGCTGCACAACGCCTCGTCCCGCTCGAGGGCGGCCTGGCGATCCTCTCGGGCCACCTCGACTTCGATCTGTCGGCGCTGTCGCTCGACGAGCTGATGGCCCGACGCACGGAGCCGCAGCTGCAGCGCATGCAGACGCGGTACCGGACCTTGACGGGGGAGCTCCTCACGCTGCGCGAGGTCGCGCAGCGCCACGGGCAGAGCGTCGGCCTGCTCCAGATGGTGGGCACCCCGTCGCAGGTGGCCGACCAGATGGAGGACTACTTCGACCAGGTGGGCGGCGACGGGTTCATGCTGTCGCCGATCTACTCACCGGGGGCCATCGAGGAGTTCGTCGATCTCGTGGTGCCGGAGCTGCAGCGGCGCGGCCGGTACCGCCAGGACTACGCCGGGACCACGCAGCGCGATCACCTGATGCAGGAGGAGTGACCGCGCAGGAGCCTCCAGGGGGAGAGGGGGCTTCGGGGCGTCTCGCGGAGTGGGGGAGGGTGGGGTAGGATGCGCCATGCTCTGGCGGCTCTTGCTCGTGCTTGGGCTTGCGGTGGTGGGTGGCGGCGCGGCGGCCACCGCCGACACCGCGCCGGTGACGTTCAGCCAGCATGTCGCGCCGCTGCTGCAGCAGCATTGCCAGGAGTGCCACCGGGCGGGCGGCGGGGCGCCGTTCACGCTGGGCGAGTACACGCACGTCTACCAGCGGCGGGACAAGATTCTCGAGTCGGTCGAGAAGCGGCGGATGCCGCCGTGGAAGGCCGTCGCCGGCTACGGGGATCTCGTGGGCGAGCGCCGGATGTCGGAGGCCGAGGTCGCCACGATCGCGCGCTGGGTCGCCGCCGGCGCTCCCGAGGGTGATCGACGCCAGCTGCCGCCGGCGCGCGAGTTCGCGGGGCCGAGCGCGCTGGACGCGGCCGATCTCGTGCTGCGGCCGGACCAGGCCTTCACGGCGGCCGGGCGCGGCGGGGACGTGTACCGGTGCTTCAGCATCCCGACCTCGTTCGCCGAGGACCGCTACTTCACGACGGCGGTGGTGGTGCCGGGCAATCCGAAGATCGTCCACCACATGCTGGCGATGGTGGATGCCACCGGCGCGTCGGCGCACCTGACGGCGGGCGGAGTCGGGCGCGATGGCGCGTACGGCTATCCGTGCTTCGGCGGGCCGGGCTTCCGGATCGAGGGCTATCTCGGCGGCTGGGCGCCGGGGGCGCGGCCGTGGGACCTGCCGGAGGGCGTCGGCATGCTGCTGCCGAAGGGCGCGCGCGTCGTGTTCCAGCTGCACTACCACAACGCGCAGCTCGCGGCGCAGACGGACCTCACCGAGCTGCGGCTGACGGCGGCGAAGGGGCCGGTGCAGAAGAAGCTGCACTTCATGCGGGTCGGGCGGTTCAACCTGTCGATCCCGGCCGGCAATCCGCGCTACGAGATCGAGGCGGGCTCCTTCGTGCACCAGCCGATGCGGCTGATCGCGATCCACCCGCACATGCACATGCTCGGGCGGGAGATGAAGGTCTGGGCCCAGATGAAGGACAAGTCCGTCACCCCGCTCATCCACATCGACGACTGGGACTTCAACTGGCAGGGCTTCTACTGGTTCCGCACGCCGGTGGCGCTGCCCGTCGCGTCGTGGATCTCGCTCACCGCGGCGTGGGACAACTCCGAGCGCAACCCGCGCAACCCGAACAAGCCGCCGCGGAACGTGTACTGGGGGGAGCGGACCGTGGACGAGATGGGGCACGCCGCGATCCTGTACACCCTGGATGATGAGGTGTTGAAGTAGGCGGCCCGGCCACCCCAGTTTCTCAGCTACTTCGGATTGCGCTAATCTGCGGCAAAGGAGGGCGTCCATGCGCCAAGCACTGCTGAGGGGAGCGTTGCTGTGCCTGCTGCTCACCCCGATCGCCGCCGGGTGCGTGCTGCCGCCGGAGTCGGGCTCGTCCCGCCCGCCCGAGACGCAGGTGGTGCAGGCCGATGCCCGCGCACTGGCCTACGGCCGCTCGGCCGCCGAGATCCTGGACAACGCGCAGATCCGTGACAAGGTGCGCGCGCTCTTCGGGGCGGACTGGGCGCCGCCGACCCCGGGCGGTGTGGGCAAGCCGGCCGCGGCGGCGCCCGAATACTTCGAGATCGGCGGCCCGGTGCGGATGGTTCGCATGGGCGACGCCGGTTACATCACGGTCACCGGCTGCGCGAAGCAGGCCTGCGCGAGCCGGCGCGGGCTCCTGGTGATCCGCGAGGGTGGCGAGCAGCTGATGGCGCGGCTCAGCGAGGGTGGCTTCCTGCACCACTACGCCTACGGTCCCGGCGTGGTCGGGGGAGCTGCCGGCGCCGGGCCGGTGCTGGAGAGCGTGGTGCGCGAGCTCGAGCGCGTGTCCGAGGGGAGCCCGTACCCGCGCCCTGCGCCCTGAGGGTCCGCCGGCCCCCCTCACCCTGCCCTCTCCCCTGAGGGGAGAGGGTTTGTCGGCGCCGGCTCCTTGAGGAGTCTGGGCTACCCTGGTATTCTCCCGTTCCGACCTGCCCATCGTGGGGCCGGCGCTAGCGACGACGCTGTGGAATTCCCAGTCACAGGCCGGTCCAGAGAAGGGAAAACACATGGCGAGGACTACTGACAACGGGGCTGGTGAAGGCGTCACGGGCGAACGCGAGCGCGACGACGCGGGCAAGCAGGCGAACGAAGGGCGGCGGGAATTCCTCAAGGGCGCCATGGTCGCCGGCGGCGCGGCGGCGTCGTTCGCGGCGGCCGGCATCTCGTCGGTGACGACGGCCCACGCGCAGCCCGGGATGGTGCCGGGCGCCAAGAACCACTACTACGTGCCCGCGACCGACAAGACGGTGCACTGGGGGTATTTCAGCAAGCTGCTCAAGCCCCAGGTCGAGGTGAGCTCCGGTGACTTCGTCACGATCGAGGTGCTCACGCACCACGCCAACGACGACGCCGACCGCATGGTGAAGGGCGATGCGGGCGCGGAGAGCGTCTTCTACTGGGACAAGCAGCGCAAGGGCGTGGACCGGCGCGGCGCCGGCCCGATGAACCCGACGCTCTTCGGGCGGGGCGCCGGCGAAGGCCTCGGCGTCCACATCTGCACGGGCCCGGTCGCGGTTCGCGAGGCCGAGCCGGGAGACATCCTCGAGGTCCGGATCATCGACGTCCGGCCGCGGCCGTGCGCCAACCCGCAGTACAAGGGCAAGAGCTTCGGGAGCAACGCGGCGGCCTGGTGGGGCTTCCACTACAAGGAGCTGCTGACCGATCCCAAGCCGCGCGAGGTGATCACCATCTACGAGGTCGACGCGAGCGGCGAGCGGAACTGGGCGAAAGGCGTCTACAACTTCCGCTGGACGCCGCAGACCGATCCCTCCGGGGTCGTGCACAAGACGATCGACTACCCCGGCGTGCCGGTCGACCATCGGACCGTGCAGGAGAACCACGGGGTGCTCAAGAACATCCGGGTGCCCATCCGGCCCCACTTCGGCGTGCTCGGCCTGGCGCCCGCCGAGGCCGACATGGTGGACTCCATCCCGCCCAGCTACACCGGCGGCAACATCGACGACTGGCGCATCGGCAAGGGCGCCACGATGTACTACCCGGTGGCGGTCAAGGGCGGCGCTGCTCTCGGCGGGCGACTCCCACGCCTCGCAGGGCGACTCCGAGCTCTGCGGCACCGCCATCGAGTGCTCGCTCACCGGCACCTTCCAGCTCATCGTGCACAAGCGCGCCAGCCTGGCGGGGACCGCGCTGGCGGGGCTCAACTACCCGCTGCTGGAGACCCAGGACGAGTGGGTCCTGCACGGGTTCAGCTACGCCAACTATCTCGCGGAGCTCGGCGCCGACGCGCAGAGCAAGATCTACGAGAAGTCCTCGATCGACCTGGCGATGAAGGACGCGTTCCGGAAGATGCGGCACTTCCTGATGACGACCAAGGGCCTGAGCGAGGACGAGGCGATCTCGCTGATGTCCGTCGCGGTGGACTTCGGCGTGACCCAGGTGGTGGACGGCAACTGGGGCGTCCACGCCATCATCAAGAAGAGCCTGTTCGCCGGCGCCTAGGAGCGGGCCGGCTTCTCGGCCAGGACATGCAGGAAGATCGCGGCGTGGTCACGCCACCCGCGCTGGCTGGGGTGCGCCTGGCAGTACTCCTCCGACGGGCGCGGCTCCTCGAGCCGCTTCAGCACGAATCCGGCCCCGGTGAGCGTGTTGACGTACTCGGAGAGCGTGCGGTCGAAGCGGGGCACCGCGTACTCGGGCGCCTCGGCCGGCGCGTCCGTGAAGCGGAAGCGCTCCACCCAGGGCGCCGGCTCGAAGTAGTGGCCGACCACCCAGTTGACCTTGACGCCCTGCTCGTTGCGAATCCACCGGGAGCCCCGGGTGATGAAGCAGGGGTGCGTGATGCTGAAGGCGAGCCGGCCGCCCGGGCGGAGGACGCGGAAGCACTCGGCCATGGCCAGGTCGAAGCGCGGGCCGTCCATCAGGGCCATGAAGGACACCACCGCGTCGAAGCTGGCGCCGGCGAACAGGCCGAGGTCCGTATAAGAGGTGCACGCGTAGCGAATCCCCAGCGGGGCGCGGCGCTCCTCTTCTTCCGCCAGCTCGATCATGCGAGCGGAGAGGTCCACGCCGGTCATGTGGGCGCCGGCCCGCGCGAGGATCCGGGCGTTGTAGCCGTCCCCGCATCCCGCGTCGAGGACCTGGCGGCCGCGCAGATCGCCGATGAGGGCCAGGAAGGCCGGGTTGTTCAGGAACTCGCGGGCGACGTCGTGCCCCTGGCGGACTTCTCGGGCCCACGCGGCCGCGTTGTCGTCCCAGTAGCGGGCGACGTCCTCGAGGGAGAATTCGGGCTCGCTCATCGCCGAAGGCTGCCGATCCTGCCAGATCGCCCGGAGCGTGTCAAACCGGTGGCGCGGGCGAGGCGGCGGGCATAGGCTCAGCGCATGTCCGATCCGACCCGGGCCGCTTCGCGAGGTTCCCGGGTGAGGGACGCCTGGTTTCTCGGCATCGGTGTGGTCCTCGGCTGGCTCGCGAGCAAGACCTGGAGCGATCCCGGGTGCCAGCTCGGTCTGGTCGTCTTCCTGGTCGCCGCGGCCGTCATGACCCTGGGCTTCCTGCTCGCGGTGGTCGGTCACGGACGGGCTCCCGACGCGGGCGATCCCGACGAGGATGACCAGGATGATCAGCCTCGAAGCCCGCGCCCTTGACAGTGCCCGACCGCCCGACTAGGCTCTCGCTCATCCCGACGCCGAGACCCCCAGACATGTCTCCTGACGACCCGCGCGCGCTCCCTTCCACTAGATGCCCCAGACCAAGCTCGTCGGCGTCGACGTCGGCGGCACCTTCACCGACCTGGTGCTGCGTCGACGAGGCCACCGGCGAGGTGCGCGTGGCCAAGGTCCCGACCACGGTGGCCAACCAGGCCGCCGGCGTGCAGGGGGCCCTGGCCGGCGCCGCGGCGAGCGCGGCCGAGGTGGCGGTGATCGTCCACGGCACGACCACCGCGACCAACGCGCTGCTCGAGCGCAAGGGCGCCCGCACCGGGCTCATCACCACGCGCGGCTTCCGCGACGTGCTCGAGCTGGGCCGGCGCACGCGGCCCACGCCCTACGGGCTCAAGGGCAACTTCGAGGCGCTCATCCCGCGCGATCTCCGCCTCGAGGTGGACGAGCGGATGGACGCCGAGGGCCTGGTGGTCACGCCGCTGGCCGCGGACCAGGTGCGCGAGGCGGTCCTGCGCCTCCGCGGGCAGGGCGTCGAGGCCCTGGTGATCCACTTCATGCACTCGTACCTGAACGACGCGCACGAGCGCCAGGCGCGCGAGATCGCGGCCACGCTGTGGCCCAACGCCTACATCACGGTGGGCTCCGAGCTCCTGCCCGAGTATCGCGAGTTCGAGCGCGGCACGACCGCGGCCATCAACGGGTTCGTGCAGCCGGTCATCGACCGCTACCTGCGCACGCTGGCCGGCGACCTGGCGCGCCAGGGCTACCGGCGCGAGCTGCTCATCATGCAGGGCAACGGCGGCACCATGTCGGTGGACCTGGCCGCGCGCCACGCGGTGAGCACGCTCATGTCGGGCCCCGCGGCCGGCGTGAAGGCCGCCGCCTACACCGCGCTGGCCGCCGGGCACCGCAACATCATCACCTGCGACATGGGCGGGACCAGCTTCGACGTCGGCGTCATCCGCGACGGGCGGCCCGCGCTCACCGCGGACAAGGAGATGGGCTACGGCCTGCCCGTCCGCGTGCCGATGATCGACATCCACACCATCGGCGCCGGCGGCGGCTCCATCGCCCGCGTGAACTCGGCCGGCATCCTGCAGGTCGGGCCCGAGAGCGCCGGCGCCGATCCCGGGTCCGATCTGCTACGGGCGCGGCGGCGAGGAGCCCACCATCACCGACGCCAACCTGCTGCTCGGCCGTCTCAACCCGGCCGGGCTGCTGGGCGTCGATCGGGCCGCGCAGCTCGATCGCATCCGCGAGATCTTCGACAAGAAGATCGGCGCGCATCTGGGCCTGGGCCCGGACGAGGTGGCCAGCGCGATCGTGCGGGTGGCCAACGACAAGATGGCGGGCGCCATCCGCCTGGTGTCGCTCCAGCGCGGCCACGACCCGCGCGACTTCGTCCTCTTCGCCTTCGGCGGCGCCGGCCCGCTGCACGCCGTCGCCCTGGCCCGCGAGCTGGCGATCCCGCGGGTGCTGGTGCCGGCCCGGCCCGGGATCACCTCGGCGCTCGGCTGCCTGGTGGCCGACGTGCGCCACGACTTCGTGAAGACGGTCAACCAGGGCGTGCTGCGCCTGGACCTGGCCGAGGCGCATCGCATCCTGGCCGCCCAGGTGGACGAGGGGCGCCGCATGCTCGCCTCCGAAGGGCGTGGAGGTCGAGACGGTCAGCGTCCAGCACGAGGCGGACATGCAGTTCGTCGGGCAGACCCACGTGCTGACCGTGCCCGTCGCGCGGGCCGACTTCGCGCGCGAGGACCTGATGCGCGCCTTCGAGACGCGCGTACTGGGAGCGCTTCGAGGTGGAGCTGCGCGAGATGCGCGCCCAGGTCGTGAGCCTGCGCACCGCGGTGATCGGCCGGCGCCGCCCGGTGTCGCTCGAGGGCCTCATCGCGCTCGAGCGGGCGCCCGCGGGCGGCGCGGTCCCGGCCGGCCGCCGGCGCGCCTGGTTCGACGGCGAGTGGCGCGACACGCCGGTGTACCGGCGCGAGCAGCTCGGCGTCGGCGCGGAGCTCGTCGGGCCCGGCCATCGTCGAGCAGCTCGATTCCACCACCGTGATCGAGCCGGGCGACCGGGTGCGCGTGGATGCGCTCGGCAACCTCGAGATCACCGTCCGCGGCCTCGACGCCGCGGCGCCACCGGAGACCCGCTGACCATGGCCCAGACCCCCAGCGATGAGCGCAGCTCAGCCCGCAGCTCGTGCTCGACGAGATGAAGAAGAACGGGGTGACCCACGTGGTGTGGCTCCCCGACAGCGAGACCAACTTCCTCTACCAGCTCATGCAGGCCGATCCGTCGCTCCGGCTCGTGCCGGTCAGCCGGGAGGGGCTCGGCGTTCTCGATCGCCTCCGGGCTCTCGACTGCAGGCCAGACGCCGATCATCCTGATCCAGAACACGGGCCTCATGGAGTCGGGCGACTCGCTGCGGGGCTGGGCGATCGGGCTGCAGCATCCCGGTGCCCGCCCTCTCCCCGGGGGGGAGAGGGAGAGAGGCCGATGATGGACGCGATCGATCCGGTCACGCTGGTCGTCGTGCAGAACGGCCTGCAGCAGGTGGCGAGCGAGATGGACCTCACCTTCGAGCGGGCCGCCTTCTCGCCGGTCATCTCCGAGGGCTTCGACCGCTCCGACGGCATCTACGTCGCGCGAGAACGGCGAGGTCATCGCCCAGGGCGAGCTGGGGCTGCCCATCTTCGTGGGCGTCATGCAGTTCACGACGCGCGCGGTGATCGACCACGTGAAGGCCGCCGCGGAGCCGCTCAGGCCCGGCGACATCTTCATCGTCAACGATCCCTACTGCGGCGGCACCCATCTGATGGACGTGAAGATGGTGAAGCCCTACTTCTACCGCGGGCGAGCTCTGGGCCTACCTGTCGAACACCGGCCACTGGCCCGACACCGGCGGCTCGGTGCCCGGCGGCTTCTCCACGCGGGCCACCGAGGTCCAGCAGGAGGGCCTGCGGCTGCCCCCGGTGAAGCTCTTCCGCGAAGGCGTGATGCAGCCCGACATCCTCAGCATCATCCTCGCCAACATCCGGGTGCCCGAGGAGCGCATCGGCGACATCAAGGCCCAGGTGGCCGCGCTCACCGTGGGCGAGAGGCGGCTCACCGCGCTGCTCGACCGCTACGGCGCGGCGACGGTGACCGCGTGCATCGCCGAGCTGCGCCGGCGCTCGGACCTGATGATGCGGGCGCACATCGCCAAGATCCCGGACGGCGCCTACTCGGGCGAGGCCTTCGTGGACTCGGACGGCGTGGACCCCGACCCGCTGGCCATCCGGCTCCGGCTGCGGAAGGAGGGCACGGATCTCCACTTCGACTTCTCGGAGTCGAGCGGGCCGTGCCGCGGCCCGCTCAACAGCGTGATCGCCACCACCAAGGCCGCGGTGTACCTGGCCATCAAGCACGTCTTCCCGGACGTGCCGATCAACGCGGGCTGCTTCGAGCCGCTGCACATCGCCGATCCGCACGGGACCTTCCTCTACGCCCGCTACCCGCGGCCGGTCTCGGGCTGCGCCGCCGAGGTGAGCTCGCGCATCGCGGAGTCGGTGTTCACGACGCTGGCCCAGGCCATCCCCGACGACCTCTTCGCCGCCCCCGCCGGCACCAGCGGCAACCTCACGCTCGGGCGGCTACGACCCGCTGAAGGAGCGGCACTACATCATGTACGTCTTCAGCGGCGGCGGGTACGGGGGCAGCGCCGACGGCGACGGGCTCACCAACGGCTGCTCGACCATCGGCATCTCCAAGACGCAGCCCACCGAGGTGCTCGAGCAGCACTACCCGATCCTGTTCGAGCGCTACGCGCTCCGCGAGGGCTCGGGCGGGGCGGGGAAGACGCGCGGCGGCTTCGGGGTGGACTACAAGATCCGGATCCGCCGCGGCGAGGCCCTGCTCTCGTTCCTCATGGACCACGGCCGCTTCGGGCCGCCCGGCCTCTTCGGCGGCCGCGACGGCGCGCCCAACGAGGTGGTCGTGACCCGCCAGGGCGGCGACTACGTCTCGCCGCATCTGTCGAAGGACGAGGACATCCGCGTGGTGGCCGGCGACGCCATCTCGGTGCGCACGCCGGGCGGCGGCGGCTACGGCGATCCGCTGGCAGCGCGATCCCGCGCTGGTCGCGCGCGACGTGGCGCGCGGGTACTTCACGGCCGCCGACGCCGAGCGCGACTACGGCGTGGTCGCTGACCGCCGCCGATCCGCCCGTCCTCGACGGGCGCGCCACCGAGGAGCTTCGCCGCAGACGCTAGTGCATGACGAGGCCGCCATCGACGCTGATGGCCTGGCCCGTCATGTAAGCGGCCTTGCTCGCGGCGAGGAAGCCGATCACGTTCGCCACGTCCTCCGCCCGCTCCATCCGGCCCAGGGGCACGCTGGCCAGGCGCCGGCGGGTGAACTCCTCGGCCGGCACGCCGGATAGCGCGCCCAGCTCCGCGGAGACGGTCGTCCACATGTCGGTCTCGACGAAGCCCGGGCAGACGCAGTTCACCCGGATGCCGTCGGCGGCGTGGGCCAGGGCGAGGCTCTTGGTGATGCTGATCACGGCCGCCTTGCTCGCGTTGTAGGGCAGGTTGTTGGCGCTGCCGATCTTGCCCGCCATCGAGGCCAGGTTGACGATCACCCCGCTCTTCTGCGCGATCATGGTCGGCAGCGCGGCCTGGCTGGCGAAGAAGACCGCCCGGGCGTTGATGGTCAGCACCGCGTCCCAGTGATCCTCCGTGATCTGGAGCGTCGAGGCGGCGCGGTAGATCCCGGCATTGTTCACGAGGATGTCGACGCGGCCGAATGCCGCCCGGGTCCGCTCGACCATGGCGGTGAGGTCGGCCCGTCGGGTGACGTCGGTCGGCAGGGCGAGCGCGCGGCGCCCGAGCGCGGTCACCTCGGCCGGCGGTGCGCTCGGCGCCCGGCTTGTCGAGCTCGGCGACGACGACGTCGGCGCCGAGCCGGGCCAGTTCGAGCGCGGTGGCGCGGCCGATGCCGCGGCCGGCGCCGGTGACGATCGCGATCTGTCCTTGCAGGTCCATGGTTGCCCTCACCCCTCACCCTGCCCTCTCCCCTGAGGGGAGAGGGTCAGTTTGAGACTAGGTTTCGGCTTCGACCAGCTCGCGCGGGTCCTGGGACGGCTTGTAGCCCAGGTGGGTCGGGAACTCGTCGCTCAGCGGCCACGGCTGCGGGAACTTGAGCCAGAGCCGCAGCATGTGGCGCTTCTGGTCGGGCGCGGGGCCGTCGACGAACCCGGTGCGCGAGTGGAGGATCGTGTAGTTGTTGATGAACTGGATGTCGCCGGCCTGCAGGTCCATGTCCAGGCGCAGGTCGGGCCGCCGGGTCTGCTCGTCGAGGAAGTCGAGCGCCGCGCGCTCGAAGGTGGTCAGCGGCACCTCGCGCTTCACCGCCCCCGCGTTGATCTGGTTGCGGATGTAGCGGCAGCTCACGACCCCGTCCTGGTGGCCGAACACCGGGATCGGGCGCTCGGAGACGCCGCGCTCGGTCAGGGCCGCCTCGCGGCGGATGTAGTAGTAGCCGTTGTAGAGGAGGCCGAGGTACTCGGGATGCTGGGCCAGGATCTCGTTGTGCACGGTCGTCGAGCTCACGATGCTGCTGAGCCCGCCCTCGAGGCCCCGGCGCAGGCAGAGCAGCCCCACCATGTCGCCCGCGTCGGTGTGATAGGGCAGGTAGGCGTTGGTCTCGTAGCCGCGCACGTCGATGTTGCCGTAGGTCCGCCCGTGGTCGTAGACGTGGCCGAGCAGCTCGCCCTGGGGGTTCTGGTAGAGCGGTCCCCCCATGTAGCGGCCGAAGCCCCAGAAGATGAGCCCGACGTCGTCGTCGCTGTACCGGCGGACGGGCAGGCCGCGCAGCACCACGAACCCGCGGCCGTCGTACATCTCGGCCACCGCCTGCTCGAGCCGGCGCGCGCATCACCGTGAGCGGGAAGTGCTCGCGCTGGATCGTCCTCGAGCGGAAGCGCCCGAGGCCTTCGCGGTGGCCAGCGCGCGGTCGATGTCCGCGATCTCGGCCTCGGTGAGCGTGACGATCCAGGAGGCCTCGCGCGCGAGCGTCTCGCCCCGCCAGGCCTTGGGGTTGGTGATCGGGGTCATGCGGATGTCGCTCATGAATCTCGTCTCCTTCTTGCGATGGCTACGCCTGGTGCCGCGGATCGAGCGCGTCGCGCAGGCCGTCGCCCAGCACGTTCAGGGCCATGACGATCCCGAAGATCATCAGGCCCGGGTAGAGCGCCATCCAGGGCGCCTGCGAGAGATAGCGCTGGGCCGCGTTGAGCATGCTGCCCCACGACGGCGCGGGCGGCTGCTGGCCCAGGCCCAGGAACGAGAGGCTCGCCTCGGCGATGATGGCCGCCGCCACCGTGATGCTCACCTGGATGAAGAGCGGCGGCAGCGTGTTCGGCAGGATGTGGCGGATCGCGACGCGACGGCCGCGAGCAGCCCAGGGCCTGCGCCGCCTCGACGTACTCCTCGGTCTTGATCGTGAGCACGGTGCCGCGCACGAGCCGGACGAAGGTGGGCAGGGCCGCGATCCCGATCGCGATCATGGCGTTGCCGAGGCCCGGGCCGAGAAAGGCGGCCAGCGCGATGGCCACGATGAGAAACGGGATCGAGAGCATGGCGTCGTTGATCCGCATTATAAGCCCGTCGAGCCACCCCCCGACGTAGCCCGAGAGCAGGCCGAGCGGCACGCTGAGCGCCACCGCGATGGTCACCGGGATGACGCCGGCCAGCAGCGAGGCGCGCGCGCCCCAGAGCAGCCGCGACAGCACGTCGCGGCCGACCTCGTCGGTGCCGAGCCGGTGGACCGCGGACGGCGCCTTCCGCACCGCGCGGTAATCGATCGCGGTCGGGTCGAACGGCGCGAGCTGCGGCGCCGCGACCGCCACCAGGATGAAGCCGAGGACGACAGCGAGCGCGGCGATTGCCGCCGGCCGGCGCGCCAATTGCCGCGCGGCCTTGTAGCGCCGGCGGGGGGCCACCGCGGGCGCGACGAGCAGGACCGAGGCGCCGCTCACGTCGAGCCCCGGAGGCGCGGGTTGGCCAGGAAGTAGAGGACGTCGGCGCCCAGGTTCAGGAGCACGTAGAGGCTCGCCGAGACCAGGACGACCGCCTGCACCACCGCGTAGTCGCGGTTGAACACGGCGTCCACCAGCAGCTTGCCGAAGCCGGGGATGGCGAAGATCTGCTCGGTGAGCACCGCGCCCGAGAGCAGCCGCCCGAACTCGATCGCCCCGAGGGTGATGATCGGGATCAGCGCGTTGCGGAGCGCGTGCTTCAGCACGACCAGCTGCTCGGGCACGCTCTTGGCCCGCGCGGTGCGCACGTAGTCCGCGCCCAGGGTCTGGAGCATGGCGCTGCGCGTGTGGCGCATCATGACGCCGGCCACGCCCGTGCCGAGGACGAACGACGGCAGCAGGATCGTGGTCAGGTTCTGGCGGAGATCCTCCCACGGGGGCACGTAGCCCGAGGCGGGCAGCCAGCCCAGCCGGACCGCGAAGAGCAGGATCAGCATGATGCCGAGCCAGAAGTGCGGCACCGAGAGCCCCGAGAGCGCGAGGAGATTGGCGACCACGTCCACCGAGGTGCCCTTGCGCGTGGCCGAGAGGATGCCGGCGGGCACGCCGATCACGAGCGCGATGGCCATCGAGCAGACCGCGAGCTCCACCGTGACCGGGAGCTTCGAGGCGAGGAGCTCGCGGACCGGGATGCGGTTGCGCAGCGACTCGCCGAAGTCGCCGCGCAGCACGCGGCCGATCCAGAGGCCGTACTGCACGACGAGGGGCTGGTCGAGGTGGTACTTCGCCCGGATGGCCGCGAGCACCGCCGGGTCGCCCTCCTCGCCGGCGAGGGCCACCGCCGCGTCGCCCGGCAGGAGCTGCTGGAGGGAGAAGATCAGCACCGAGACGAAGAAGAGCGTCGGCACGAGCACCGCGAGCCGGCGCGCGACGTAGAGCCAGAGCGGCATGCGGGTGCCGGCTCAGTTCAGCCGGAGGCCCCTGAAGCGGATGATGCCGTCCGGGTAGGGGGTGAAGCCCTGGACCTTGGCGCTCAGGCCCGTGAACACGCGGCGGTGCCACAGGATGAGCCGCGGCATGTCCTTGGCGATCAGCTCGGTGGCCTGGTCGTAGAGCTTCTTGCGCTCGACCGGATCCGCGACCTGACGGGCCTTCGTGAGCAGCGCGTCCACGTCGGCGTTGCAGTAGTGGTGGTCGTTCTGCGCGCCCTTGCACGTCATGAAGGTGTAGACGTTGCCGTCGGGGTCGGGCCGGCCGCTCCAGAACGTGAAGTAGGCCTCGAAGTCGCCCTTCCGCCCGGACTGCAGCATCGTGACGTTCTCCTGGGTCTGGAGGTTGGCCGTGATGCCGGCCTCCGCCCACATGGCTTGCAGGATCAGCGCCGCCTCCTGCCGGTCGCGCTCCGGGGGCACCACCAGGGTGAAGGTGAGGTTCGGCTGGCCGGCATCCTTCAGGAGCTGCTTGGCCTTCGCCACGTCGCGCTTGCCCACCGGGACCTTCTGGTCGTAGTAGGGGTTCGCCGGGCTGATGAACTGGTTGCCCGCGATGTACTCGCCCCCGAACACGGTCTTGACCAGGGTATCGCGATCGATCGCGAGGTCGAGGGCCTGGCGTACCCGCACGTCGGCGAGCGCCTTGCTCTTCGGGCCGTTGGCGACGTTCAGCGGGATCACCTGGTAGCCCAGCTCGGGGATGCCCGTCACCTTGAGCTTGGCGTCGCCCCGGATCTCGGCCAGGTCGGTGGGCGAGACGCGCTCGATCATGTGCAGGTCGCCGGAGCGCAGGCTGGCCAGGCGCGAGGTCGAGTCGGTGATGGGCACGAACTCGATGCGGTCGATGGTGAAGCTCGCCTTGTCCCAGTAGTCGGCGACGCGCTCGACCACGATCTTGCCCTGGGCCACCCGCTGGACGAACTTGTAGGGGCCGGCGCACACCGGCTGGGTGCCCAGCTTGTCGCCGAGCGCGCGCGCCGCCTTGGGCGACACCATCATGCCGGCGCGGTCGGTCAGGGCGGCCAGCAGCGGCACGAGCGGCTGCGAGAGGTTGAATCGCACCGTGAGGTCGTTCACCACGTCCACGCTGACGATCTCGCCGATCTCCGTCTTGCGGAACGAGCCGGGCGTGTTCTGGTGCCGCTCGATGTTGAACTTCACCGCCTCCGCGTTGAAGGGCTCGCCGTCCTGGAAGCGGACGCCGGGCCGGAGCTTGATCACGATCGACTTGCGGTCCGCGGCCCACTCGTAGCCGGTGGCCAGCTGGGGCACGATCTTGAGATCGGGCGTGACGTCGAAGAGCTTGTCGCAGAGCGCGGCGAAGACCAGGCGGCCGGTGTAGGCGCGGCTGATGGTGGGGTCGAGCGCGTCCGGGTCGTCGTTGAGCCCGATGCGGAGCACGCTCTGGGCGCCGGCGGCGCACGGCAGGAGCAGCAGGATGGCGGTCAGGACGGTCAGGATGGCTCGCACGGGGGTCTCCTCCGACCGGATACTGCGATGCGCACGGGGCACTGTCAAGGCGGGCGTGATCGCGGTACTGTATGCGGCGAGGACTTCTCCCACCCCTTACAGGAGGTGCGTCGATGCCCGTCAAGGTGACCATCCGGCCCAATGGCCCGTATCTGGTGGAAGGCGAGATCGAGCTGGTAGACGTGGACGGCAACAAGGTCGACACGAGCGCGCGGGGGCCGCGGATCGCGCTGTGCCGGTGCGGCGCGTCGGTCACCAAGCCCTACTGCGACGGCACCCATAGCAAGATCGGCTTCGCGGCCGCCGAAGCGGCCGTCGCCCAGGAAAAGAAGTAGAACCGCCCGGGGCCGGGAGTACATGACCGAAACCGCCTGGCCCAGCCTGCCGCTCGCGGAATGGCAGGCGACCCTCGACACCCTGCACATGTGGATGCAGATCGTGGGGAAGACGCGGCTGGCGCTCGCGCCCCGGCAGAACCACTGGTGGCACGTCCCGCTGTACCTGACGTCCCGGGGGCTGACGACGACCCCGATGCCGTACGGCCTGCGAACCCTGCAGGTCGAGTTCGATTTCGTCGACCACCGGCTCGTGCTCGAAACGAGCGACGGGGCGAGCCGGGCGGCGCCGCTGCGGCCCCAGGCGGTCGCGGAGTTCTACCGGGGGTACGAGGGCCTGCTGGGCGAGCTCGGCGTCCCCGTGAAGGTCTGGCCCGTGCCCGTCGAGGTGGATCATCCGATCCCGTTCGCCGAGGATCGGACGCACGCCTCGTACGAGCCCGACCAGGCCCAGCGGTTCTTCCGGATGCTGGCGCACGCCGATCGGATCCTGAAGCGCTTTGCCGGCCGCTTTCTGGGCAAGTCGAGCCCCGTGCATTTCTTCTGGGGCGCCCCCGATCTCGCGCTCACGCGGTTCTCCGGCCGGCGGGCGCCCGAGAAGGATGCGAGCGAGTGGGCGGTCCTCCGGGAGGCGAACTCCCACGAGGAGATCAGTCTCGGGTTCTGGTTCGGGAGCGGCGCGGTGCCGGAGGCGGCGTTTTACGCGTACGCGCGGCCCGAGCCTCCGGGCCTGGCCGATCACGCCATCAGGCCCGCCGGCGCCTACTACGAGCGGCAGCTAACCAACTTCATTCTCCCGTACGAAGCCGTGCGCGGAGCCTCGTCCCCGGACGTGGCCGTGCTGGAGTTCTACCAGAGCGCGTACGACGGGGCGGCCACGCTGGCGCGATGGGATCGCGCCGCACTGGACCGGCCACCAGCCGAATGGCCCTGAGGAGCGACCGAATGCCACGGATCATCGACATGGAGTGCAGCGTGCCGTACGGAGCGAACACGGCGGTGAAGGCGGCCGAGCCGGAGCCGGCGGCGGCCTCCGCCGCGGAGCAGCCCGGCTACGGCATGGCCAACTACGGGCGGATCTTCCGCTCCCGTCGCGAGGGCGCCGATCATCGCCCTGAGGGCGATCTGGACGCCTATATGAAGCACGTTGCCACGCTCGGCATCGTGCGCTCGGTGCCGTTCGGGCTGCCCAACGCGGAGACGGCGGAGCTCCTGCGGCGGTTCCCCGGCCGCTTCCTCGGGCTGGCCCGCATCAGCATCAACGAGCACAAGGGCATGAGCGGGGTGCGCGAGCTGGAGCGCCTCGTGCGCGACGAGGGCTTCAGCGCCCTCGGCGTCTCCGCGCTGGTGGACTGCATTCCCGCCAGCGATCGCCGCTACTACCCGCTCTACACCAAGGCGGCCGAGCTGCGCATCCCGGTGCGCATCTACTCCTCGATGAACTACGCGAACGATCGCCCCTACGACCTCGGCCACCCGCGCCACCTCGACCAGGTGGCGATGGACTTCCCCGAGCTCAAGCTCATCGGCGGGCTCGGCGGCTGGCCCTGGGTGAACGAGATGGTCGCGCTGGTACGCCGGCATCCCAATCTGCACGTCGACACCTCCGCGCATCGCGCGCGGTACCTCGGCCAGCCCGGGTCCGGGTGGGAGATGCTGATCCAGTTCGGCAACACCCTGATCCAGGACAAGGTGATGGTCGGGCTGTCGGCGGGGCTCGTCGGGCAACCCTACGAGACGCTGATCCAGGAGTATCTCGGGCTCCCCCTGAAGGACGCGGTGAAGGAGAAGTGGCTCTACGGCAACGCGGCCCGCGTCTTCGGGCTGAGCTGAGGCGGTGATGACCGAAGCGCTCGGTCTTGCGGATCCCGGCCGCGGCGGCGCGCTCGCCGGCGTCGTGATCGTGGAGCTGGCCGGGACCCCGGCCGGCGAGCTCGCGGGCGGGCTCCTCGCCGATCTCGGGGCCACCGTCGTCAAGATCGAGCCGCGCGGCGGCTCGCCGATGCGGCAGCGGGGGCCCGGCCTCGACGGGGAGGATTCGCTCGCGTTCCAGTCGGAGAACCGCGGCAAGCACTCGGTGCAGGCCGAGCTCGCGGAGCTTGCGACCGAGCCGTGGCTGGCGCGGCTGCTCGCCACCGCCGACGCGCTGATCGAGGACCTCGGACCGGGGTGTCTCGAGGCGGCCGGGCTGTCGCCGGAGGAGCTCGAGCGCCGGAACCCGCGCCTCGTCACGCTCCGCATCTCGCCCTTCGGGCAGACCGGGCCGCTGGCGGGCGAGCGCGGCGACGATCGCATCGCCCAGGCCTTCTCCGGGGTGCAGTTCGTGACCGGGTTCCCGGACCGCGCGCCGCTGCCGGTCACGGTGCCGCTGGCCGAGAGCTGGACCGCCATCCACGGCGCGAGCGGGCTGCTGATGGCGATCTTCCACGCCCGGCGCAGCGGCCGCGGCCAGGTCGTGGACATCGGCCTCTACCAGACCGCGCTGCGGATGCAGGAAGAGGTCGTCGTCCGCCACGATCGGACCGGGGCGGTGGCCGAGCGCCTCGGCACCGAGTCGCCCATCGTCGTTCCGGCGAACGTGTACCGGACGCGGGACGGCGGATGGATCGCGGTCTCTGGCGCGGGCGATCAGCCTTTCGCCCGCCTCTGTGAGGCGATCGAGGCCCCCGACGCGCCGAAGGACCCGCGCTTTGCCACGCCCGCCGCGCGTCTCCTGAACCGGCCGGCCTCCGACGAGCTGGTCGGCTCCTGGATCGCCCGGCACGACCACGCCGACGTCGAGGCCCGCTTCGCGAAGGTCGGCGTGGCCGGCACCGCGGTGCGCTCCGCCGACGACATCATCGCGGACGCGCACGTGAAGGCGCGCGAGGCCCTCCTGCACCTCACGTCGGAGACGGGCCGGGATTTCGTCGCCCCCGCGCCGGTGCCGGTGCTCACGCGGACGCCGGTCCCGAGCCCGCGGCGCGCCCCGAGGCTCGGCGAGCACACCGAGGCGGTGCGGGCAGGCCTCGAGCGGATCGAAGCCCGGGCGCGCGTCGAGGCGCCGGAACCGGCGGCATCCGAGGCGGGCTCCGCGTGGGGCCCGCTGGCCGGAATCCGGGTGCTCGATCTCTCCCAGTGGCTTGCGGGCCCGGCGGCGGCCGCCCTGCTCGGCGACTTCGGCGCCGACGTGATCATGGTCGAGCTGCCGAGCGTGGCCGCGGACGCCCAGGGCCGCAAGAGCCCGGGCTTCGTGGTCACCAACCGCAACAAGCGCAGCATCACGCTCGACGTGCGCTCGCCCGGCGGCCGCGAGGCGTTCCTCGCTCTGGCGCGCGTGAGCGACGTGATCGTGGAGAATTTCCGGCCCGGGACGCTCGAGCGCTGGGACCTGGCGCCGGCCACGCTCCTGGCGGTCAACCCGCGGCTCGTGCTCCTGCGCTCGTCCGGTTTCGGGCAGACCGGTCCGTACACCGCGCGCGCCGCCTTCAACCCGGTCGGCCTGGCCTTCGGCGGCATCACCTATCTCAACGGCTGGCCGGACCGGCCGCCGCTCCGCGACGGGGTGATGGCCGGCGACTACTCCACCGCGCTCTTCAACGTGCTGGGCATGGTGGCCGCGCTGCTCCGGCGCGATCTCGACGGCCAGGGGCAGCTGGTGGACACGGCCATGTTCCAGGCCGCCCTGCGGCTGACCGGTGACCTGCTGGCGGTGCGCAGCGCGCTCGGCATCCGTCGCGAGCGCGCCGGCGGCGACTCGCCGCTCTTTCCGGCGAGCGTCACCGTCGAGGCCGCCGACGGCCGGTTCGTGGCGGCGTCGGCCCCGTCCTGGTCGGATGTCGGCGCCGCGCTTACGCACCTGGGTCGGCGGCCGCCCCCGGATCGCGACGGGATCCGGGAGGACGTGGCCAAGCTGGTCGGCACGCTGCCGGCGGTCGACGCGGTGTCCACGCTGCGGGGAGCCGGGCTCGCCGCGAGCGCGGTCAACTCGGTGGCCGACCTCGTCCGCGAGCCGCATTGCTGGAGCCGCGGCGATCTGCTGCGGCTCACCCATCCGGAGATGGGCGAGATCGTCACGCAGGGGATCGTGCCGTCGCTCTCGCGCACCCCGGGCCGGGTGGCCGGCTGGTCACGGGAGCCGGGATCCGACAACGAGGCCGTGCTCGGAGGGCTCCTGGGGTACACGGCGGACCGGATACGGGAGCTACGCTTCAGCGCCTAGCGCCCGGGCCCGAATACCTTGCTCGGCTGGGTGAGGATCTCGGGCTCCTCGCCGCTCGATTCCGCGAGCCGTCGGAAGACCGCCTCTGCCGCGGCCTGGTCGCCGACCGCGACGAGCGATCGCACCGCCCCCATGAGCGCGCGGCCCTGGGATTCGGGCGCCAGGTAGGCGGCGGTCAGGTACATGTCGACGGCCTCCTCGTGGCGGCCGGCGGCCCGCGCGATCTCGGCGATCTGATACGCGGCCTCGGCCACCAGCTCCGGCTCCTCGACCTGCGCGAGGAGCTCCGGGGTGGGGCGGCCGTCTCGGGGCAGGGGGCCGATCGGCGGTGACGGCAGGATATTGCGATACACCGCGAGCGCGGCCGGCGTGCGCTTCAGCGCGAGCAGCGAGCGGCCGGCGCCCAGCAAGGCGGGCCGATACCAGCGTGAGCGGTCGGCGGTGCCGTACGCGGCGGCCATGTACCAGTCCACCGCGCGCGGATGCGCGCCTTCGGCGGCCAGGACCTGGGCGAGCCGGAAGGACGCCTCGGTGAGCTCCTCGCCTTGAGTGCGCTGCACGATGTCCTCGAGCAGGGCCCGGGCCTGCTTGTGCCGTCCGTCGGCCTGCTGAAGCAGGCGAGCATGGGGCAGCAGGCTCTGCGTGGCCCACTCGGTGCGCGGGAAGTCGCGCCGCAGGTGCTCGTATGCGGCCAGAGCCTCGCTCGGGTGATCGACCGCCTCGCTCACCTTGGCCAGGAGGTAGAGCGCCCGGGGTGATTCCGGCGCTCGGGGCGTGGTGTCGATGAAGCGTGTGAGCTGCGTGCGGGCCTGGGCCGTGTCGCCCGTCCGGAACAGCGCCTCGGCGAAGTCGACCTGGGCCCGGGCGTCCAGCGCCGCGTGTCCGGATCGCGCGATCGCGTACTCGTAGCCTGTCCGGACGATGGGCCACTGCTGCTCGGCGGCGGCCTGGCCCGCTACCTGGATCAGCAGCTCGGGCGCCGGGGCGTAGCTGGGGAATCGGTCGATGAGGCGAGCGGCCAGCGTTTCCACCTCCGCCCACGCCTTGTCCTCGACCGCCAGGAGGAGCAGGGTGTGGAGCACACGCGCCGCGGTGTCCGGGTCGCCGGCGCCGTCGAGGAACGGGGCGGCGAATCGCTCGAGCTTCCCGACCGTCTGTGGCGTCGCGACCGCGCTGGTCGCGGTCGGCCCGGTGGGCCTTGCCGCATAGCGATCCGTCAGGAGCATCTGGCGCTCAGGCCCGGCCCGGGTCCCCGGGTCCATGAGCCCGTCGAGGAGCTTCCGGCGCTCCGCCGGCACCGATGGGCCGCCGGATCGGGCGAGGATGCGCAGGCCCCGCGCGCCTTCCGCCATGCGCCCGTCACGCAGGGCCATGATCGAGCGGCTCAGGCGCGCGATCTCCGCGGCCGGGGTGGCCGGATGGCCCTCCAGCACCCGATCGAGGAGCTTGCGCGCCACCACCGTCTCGCCGGTCCTGGCGGAGAGCTCCGCGGCCAGGATCAGCGCGATGGGCGCCTCCGGGGCCGCCGGGAACTGCCGGGCGACGCGCATCCACGTCCGGCGCGCGTCCTCGCGACGCCCCAGGCGCAGCTCGGCCCAGCCCAGCGCGAGAGTGGCGTGCGGCGCGTCCGGTGGCAGCTCGTCACTCTGCAGGGCCTCGGCGTACCGCTCGGCGGCCAGGCGATAGGCGCCCAGCCCGTACGCGGCGTCGCCCGAGAGGACGAGAGCCGTCGGCCGCAGGTCCGAAGGGATACGACGGCGCAGGACGATATCCGCACGCGACTGCGCCTGGGCATACACCCCCGCCGCCAGGTCCGCCCGGACGAGATCGAGCACCGTGGCGTCCTGCGCATGAGCGAGCCCCGCGGTGGCCAGGGTGAGACCGAGCGCAGCAAACGACTGAAACGGGACACCCATCGCTATCCCTTCAGCGACCGAGACGGGGCCCCTCAGATCCGCACGATGGCGACACCCCGACTGGCCAGCCAGTCCGACACCTTCTCCCACCCGGCTGGATCTCGCTCGCCCCACGCGGTGATTGCGCCGCCGGGAATGACGACCCAGGGGAGATTCGTTCGCGCCACACGCTCGATCAGCCACATGAGATCACTGTTCGGGCCGAGCTCCGCCAGCAGCTCGGCCGTCCGGGTGGCGGCATGGGTGCTGCGTCGCTTGGCAGCCGGGTCGGAAGTTTGATGGATTTCAGGCACGCTGGCTCTCCTTGTTACGTCGTGGGTGCCTGAAGGGGCAATGCCTGTGCCACTCGCCCGAGCCTACAAACGCTCTACAAGGGCGCGGAATCCCGGCAGCCGTCGGCGGGGCGATCGGCGAGCCGGTAGAAAATTCCGTCCCGAAGTCGGAAGGTCTTTCCTACCGCGTCATGCCGGCCAGGCGTAGAGGAACACGAGCAGCGCGATGAGCCGCGGCGCGTTCTTCTCGATCCACTCGTGCGCGCGGCTCACCTCGAACTTCTCGGCCTCTTCCTCGGTGGCGAACCGCGCGTCGCTGATGGGGAGATCGATGTTGCGCTCACCGGTGGCCGTGGATTGCTGAATGGTCGAGACGGCCGACCACTTCCCGTCCTTCATGCGCTCGGCGGCCACCGCGATGTTGTAGTCTCCCGCCGGAAACTGCTTTCTCTCGACCATGGGTCACCTCGTTGGAGATCGGGTTCGTGGAAAGGCCTCGTCCGGCCACAGACCGGGGACCACCGCCTGGCACGTGTAACGACAGCGCGCGCACTCGAGCAGCGCGACGCTTGGGCGCCCGTGCTGGCTGACGGTATGAATCGCCTTGAGCGGCCGGCCACAGCGGGGGCACGGTCCTTCGATGAAGCCCTCCATGGTGTGCCTCCTCTCAAGTTGTGGAGGCAACGCCCGTGCCGGGGCCAACAAGTGCGCATTGACGCGACGATATGGAGCGCGGCGTGCGCTCGGCCGGTAAGAACGTCGTGTAATTTCTACAAGTAGCGCGAGGCCGAAAGCGGCGGGACACTGGGTGAGCAGCGACTGATCGAGAGAGGAGGCGAATCATGCGCAAGCGTGTAACGAGCCCGGTCCCGCAGAGCACCGAGGTCCCCGAACCCGAGTGGCTCGACCTGGAGCAGATCGCCCAGGTCGAGGTGACGTCCGAGGACATCGCATATCCAGTCGAATCCGCGCTGGTGCCCGGCGAGGAGTCCGGGTGGCGCGCCGCGCGGCCCGGCGAGCAGACGATCCGGCTCATCTTCGACCGGCCGCAGCGCCTGAGCCGCATGTGGCTGCTCTTCATCGAGCCGGACACGACGCGCACGCAGGAGTTCGTGCTGCGCTGGTCGCCGGACGGCGGGCGGTCGTTCCGCGAGATCCTCCGCCAGCAGTGGAACTTCGGGCCGCCGGACACGATTCGCGAGGCGGAGGACTACCGCGTGGAGCTGGCGGGCGTGACGGTGCTGGAGCTGGCGATCGTGCCGGACAAGAGCGGGGGAGAGGCGCGGGCGTCGCTCGCGCAGTGGCGGCTGGCCGCCTAGCTGCGCGACGCCCGCGTCTCGCGGGCTATTTGGTGGCCGGCCCCGGGATGCGAGAGTGCTGGGTGCGGGTTACCGAGCGGCCCCTCACCCTGCCCTCTCCCCAATGGGGAGAGGGTTAGGGCTGGAGGATGCGTTTGATGGCGCGGCGGAGGGCGGCGACCTTGAACGGCTTGGGCAGCAAGGGCGCGTGGATCACCTTCAGGAAGCCTTCGAAGGCGGCGTTGTTGGCGAGCCCGGAGACGAACACGAAGTGCGGCGGGTTGCTCGGCCAGCGGCTCGTGACCGCCGAGTAGAGGCTCGGGCCGTCGACCTCGGGCATCATCAGGTCGGACACGATCAGGTCGTAGCACTTCCGGCCGAGCAGGCGGAGGGCCTCGAAGCCGTTGCCGCTGGCGTCCACCTCGTGGCCGTCGGCGCGCAGGCTCGAGACCATGAAGTCTCGTGCCCTCTGGTCGTCATCGACGACGAGGATGCGTCCGGTGGTGATCTGCGCGGTGACCAGGAGTCCCACGCACCCGCTATAGTGCATCGCCGGTGCCACGCAGAAAATGATGTAGCCATGCAGACTTGCGCTTCGCCGCGGTGGGGGTTGTTTTGCGCCTGACGCTTCTGGTCTGTAGGAACTACCTGGCGTCACCGGCGGCGCGGATGGCCTGCCAGACACGCTCGGGGCTCACGGGCATGTCGAGGTGCCGGACCCCGAGGTGGGCCAGGGCGTCGTTGACCGCGTTCATCAGCGCGGGCAGGGCCCCCACCGTGCCGGCCTCGCCCACGCCCTTGGCGCCCAGGGGGTTCACCCGGGTCGGGACCTCGTGGGCGTCCACGTCGAACAGCGGCACCTCGTCGGCCCGCGGCATCACGTAGTCCATGAAGGAGCCGGAGAGTACCTGGCCGGCCTCGTCGTAGGTCAGCACCTCGGCCAGGCCCTGGCCCAGGCCCTGGACCGCGCCGCCGTGGATCTGCCCCTTCACCAGCAGCGGGTTGATCATGCGGCCCACGTCGTCCACCACGGTGTAGCGGAGCACGCGCACCATGCCGGTCTCCGGGTCCACCTCGACCTCGCAGACGTGGCAGCCGTTGGGGAAGGTGACCGCGGGCGGCGTGAACGCGGCGGTGTCGCTCCAGCCGGGCTCGAGCCCGGCCGGCAGCGCGCGCGGCTGATACGCGGTGCGGGCCACGCGGCTCCACGCGACGTCGCGGTCGGTGCCGGCGACGACGAAGCGCCCGGCGCGCAGCGTGACGTCCTCGGGCGCCGCTTCCAGCAGGTGCGCGGCGATGCGGCGGCCGCGCTCGATCGTCTTCTCGGTGGCGCGCAGCACCGCGGAGCCGCCGACCGAGATGGCGCCCGAGCCGCCGTTGCCCCGGCCCGCGTCCAGCGCGTCGCTGTCGCCCGAGAAGACCTGGATGCGGTCCGGCGGCAGCCCGAGCCGATCGCTCACGATCTGGGTGAAGGCCGTCTCGTTGCCCTGGCCCATGGACGTCGAGCCCGCGAAGAGCGAGACGGAGCCGTCCGGGTTGACGCGCACCTCCGCGGTGTCGGGATTGACCGCGGTGTAGGGGCCGCCCGCCACCTCGATCGGGTTCGCGATGCCGAGGCCCAGGAGCTTGCCGTGCGCGCGCGCCTCGGCCCGGCGCCGCTCGAAGCCCGCGCGATCGGACTGGGTCAGCGCCATCGTCATGCTCCGCTCGAAGTCGCCGCAGTCGTAGGTGAAGACGAGGCCGGTCTTGAACGGCATCGCGGAGGACGGGATCAGGTTGCGGCGGCGCAGCTCGACGGGATCGATGCCGAGCTCGCGCGCGGCGACGTCGATGACGCGCTCGATCGCGTAGGTCGCCTCGGGGCGCCCGGCGCCACGGTACGGGCCGGTGGGCGTGGTGTTGGTGAACACGCCGGTGCTCTCGATGTGGATCGCGGGCGTGGTGTAGACGCCGGCGAGGCCGCCCACGTTGTTGGTCGCGGGGCCCGCGCTGCGCGGCGTGAGATAGGCGCCGATGTCCACCTTGAGCGCCACGCGCAGGCCGAGAAAGCGACCGCCTGCGTCGAGCGCCAGCTCGGCCGTGGTCACGTTGTCGCGGCCGTGCTCGTCGCTGAGAAACGCCTCGCGGCGGCTCGACGTCCACTTCACCGGCCGCCCGAGGCGCTTCGCGGCCCAGAGGACCAGCACCAGCTCCGGGTAGATGCCGCTGCGCATGCCGAAGCTGCCGCCGACCTCGCTGGTGATCACGCGGACCTGCCCGTGCGGCACGCGGAAGATCTGCTCGGCGAGGATCGAGCGGAGCCCGTGCGGGCCCTGGATGCCGGTGTGGAGCGTGTAGCGGCCGGTACGGCGATCGAACTCGCCGACCGCGGCGCGCGGCTCCATCGGCGCGGCGGCCACGCGCGTCACGACGAAATCGAGGCGCGTGACGTGCGCGGCGCCCGCGAAGGCGCGCGTCACCGCGTCGCGCGAGCCGGCCTCCCAGACGAAGGCCACGTTGTCGGGCGCCTCGTCCCAGACCGCGGGCGCGCCGCCGGTCGTGGCGCGCGTGGCGCCCGAGACGGGGGGCAGGGGCTCGTAGTCGACGGCGACCAGCTCCGCGGCGTCGGCCGCGCCTTCCGGGGTCGTAGCCACCACGAGCGCGATCGGGTCGCCCACGTGGCGGACGCGCTCCCGGATCAGCGCGGGCCGCGGGGTGGGGAAGGCGGGCGCGCCGTCGCGGCGCTTGCGCGAGCCGTCGGTCGGCAGGTTGCCGAGGCCGTCGGCGGCCAGATCGGCGCCGGTGAGCACCGCGACCACGCCGGGCGCCCGGAGCGCGGCGGCCGGATCGATGCCGCGGATCCGCGCGTGCCCGTGGAGCGAGCGCACCACCACTGCGTAGGCCTGGCGCGGGAGGTTCACGTCGTCGGAGTAGCGGCCGAGCCCCTGGACCAGGCGCGGGTCCTCGAGGCGCGAGACGGACTGGCCCATCGCGAATTTCTGGACGGAGATCGGGTCGCTCATGGGCGCGGGCCGCCACTATGCCACGCGGGGACGAGCCGAGCAACGCGCCCCGAACCCTCTCCCCTCTGGGGAGAGGGTTCGGGTGAGGGGCCGAATCGTGAGGGGCCGAGTGGTGACAGGACTACCGGGGTTCGCGCCCCTCTTCGACAGTCTGGGCGAGCGGTGCGCCCCGTAGCCGGCGGGGACGCCACGGGCGCATCGGGCCGCGCCGGGTCGCGGCCTGGAGAACCCCGGCGGCTTCAAGGTTCCGAATCACCTGTTCGGTCTCGTCGATCTCCGGCCGCTGTGGCTTCGCTATTCGGTGACGCTACCGCGGGAGCCCCTCACCCTGCCCTCTCCCCCGAGGGGAGAGGGTTCGCTCGAGGGGTGGGCTCAGCGGCGGGCGAGCCGGGCGAACGCGGGCAGGTACGGGCGGACGACGCCGAGGCCGGTGCGATCCGCGAGGGCGCGGACCAGCTCGCGGACGTCGCCGCGGGCGCCCGGGTCGTGCAGGCGGAGCGACAGCGTGGCGGAAGCCAGGCGGCCCACCGCGGAGAGCAGGAAGAGCACGTGCAGGTTGGTCCACGCCTCGCCGGCCAACACGAAGTGGACGGGCACGAGCGCGGCGAGCTGGCCGGCCAGCACCGAGGCCAGGCCGAAGCCCAGGCCGCCCGCGGTGGCGAAGGCGGCCAGGTAGAACGGGCGCGACGCGCGCGGAGCCAGGCCGATGGTCAGGTCGAAGGCGGCGATGTTGTGCCCCGACCAGAGGAAGGCGGCGAAGACGGCGTCCAGCGCAATCGGCCAGAGGCGGTCCGGCGTCACGAAGAACCAGGTGAGCGGCACCGCCGCGATGCCGAAGGAGCAGAAGATCACGACGGGGCCCGCGCCGATGCGGTCCACCGCGCGGCCCCAGAACCGGGCCGAGGCGATGCGCACCGCCGCCACGCCGACGCCGTGGGCGGCCACCACCAGGAAGCCGGTGTGGAGGTTCGTCAGCATGTGATACGCGAAGAAGCTGGCCGAGATGCCCACCGCCGCGTTCCAGGCAAACAGGTAGCCCAGGAAGGGCCGCGCGCGCCGATCGCGCAGCGCGTGCCCGAGCGCCTGCCACGCCGACGCGGCGGGCTCGGCGGCCATGGGCGGCTCGCTCTGGCGGCGCATCAGCAGCACGCTGACCACGCCGGCCAGGAAGGCGACGGCGGTCAGGGCCGAGAGCGCGACGCCGGTCCAGCCGATCGGCGCGAGGCGGTCCAGCAGGATCGCGGCGCCGAGCGAGGTCAGCGTGCCCGCGATGCTGAGGAAGATGGTCCGGCGCCCGAAGAAGCGCCCGCGCAGGCGATCCGGCACGAGGTCGCCCATCCAGGCCACCCAGGCGCTGTTGCCGATCACGCTCGCCACCGTGCTGATCGCGACGATCGCGAGGAAGAGGTGGAGCTTGGCCGCGGGCTCCACGTCCAGCGTCGGCAGGGCGAGGAGCGGGAGGAACGTCAGGCGCGAGATGCCGACGGCCCAGAGGGCCACCGTCTTGCGGCTGCGCGCGCTCGTGAACCAGGCGGCGGGCAGGCTTGCCACCTGGGCGCCGAACGGCAACGCGCCCAGGAGCCCGATCACCGCGGCGCTCGCGCCCAGATAGAGCGCCCAGCCGGTGATGACGGCGCCGGTGGCGCAGGCGGCAAAGATTTCCGCGAAGGCGCCCTCCGCCACCGCGGCGTTCAGCGAGCGGCGCAGCGGGCGTCCGGGCGTCGGAGGCTGGCCCGTGGCGCGGTCCGGTCCGGGCGCGCCGGTCAGCGCGGGGCTCGAGGCCGGGAGCGATTCGCCGGACTGCGGGATCGTGAAGGCGGAGGCGATGCGGGCGAGGGAGGCGAGCACGGCGGACGGGCGCAGCGTCTTCAAGGCATGAATCGCAATTGCACGTCGCGGGCCATCACGCGTCGCTTGATCTGGCGCGGGTTCCGGTACTTGTGGGATCCACGCGGGCCGGTGGAGCGACGTCCGGTGTCAGCGGACTGACACGGATCGGCCGGGCCCCGGATGAGGTAGACTCCCGCCCATGCGAATCGGCGTGCTCATTCCCACGCGCGGCGCGGTGATGGAGTCGGCGCGGCGGCCTCCCGTCGAGACCTGCTGGACCATGGCCCGGCGGGCCGACCAGGCCGGCTACGACGCGGTCTGGGTGGGCGACAGCATCGTGGCCAAGCCGCGGCTCGACGCCCTGACCACCCTGGCCTACCTGGCCGGGATCACCACGCGGGTGCGCCTCGGGACCGCGGTCCTGCTGCCGGCGCTGCGGCACCCGGTGGTGCTGGCCCAGCAGCTCGCCAACATCGACCAGATCTCCCAGGGCCGGCTGGTGCTGGGCCTGGGCGTGGGCTGGAGCCTGCCCAGCGCCGAGCGCGAGTGGGCCGCGTGCGGCGCCAACCACAAGGCCCGCGTGCGCCGGCTCGAGGAGCACATCGCGATCTGGCGGAAGCTCTGGACCGGGGAGCCGGTGACCCATCACGGTGAGGATCTGGACCTGGTGGACCACACCATCGGGCCGCTGCCGTGGCGCACCGAGGGCCCGCCCGTGCTCATCACCGCGGGGAATCGCGGGGAGCTGCTGCCCGCGCAGTTCGAGCGCTTCGGGCGTCTGGGCGACGGCATCATCACGACCTACGTGCACTTCGAGGAGATCCCGGTCATCCGGGAGCGGGCGCTCGAGGCGCTGGCGCGGCACGGCCGGCCCCGCGCGGAGTTTCCCCTCTGCGTGTACACCACGGTGCGGCTCGACGACGACGTGGCCACCGCCCAGCGCGTCACCACCGAATTCCTCGCGACGTACTACGGGGGCGGCGTGCACGAGCGCGGCGCGATGGGCCTGGGGCCCGCGTCGGTGGTGATCGAGACGATCGGGCGGTACGCCGCGGTGGGCGTGACCGATCTCTGCATCCGCTTCATCGGCAACGATCAGGTGGCGCAGCTCGACCGGTTCACCGCGGAGGTGTTGCCGGCGGTGCGGTAGGCCCCCTCACCACCTAGCCCCTCACCACCTAGCCCCTCACCCCTACCCCTCACCCTGCCCTCTCCCCAGGGGGGAGAGGGTTCTCGGAGGAGATGCGATGGCCGAGTTCCCGAAGCTCACGTACGAGGCGCTGACGGTCGGCGAGGAGTTCGTGTCGGACACGCACCTGGTGACGCCGGAGGACATCGAGGCCTATGCCTTCGCGGTGGACGACCACCAGGCGTGGTACTCGGAGTCGTCGTCCCTGGGCGGGCCGGTGGCGCATCCCACCCTGATGGCCAACCAGGCCCTCTCGCTCCGGCACAGCAAGTACATCGTGCACGCGGGGCTGCACGCCAAGATGGAGTTCAACTTCCTCGAGCCGGTGCGGCCGGGCATGCGCGTGCAGACGAGCGGGCGGGTCATCGACAAGTACGAGCGGCGCGGCCGGCAGTACATGGTCACCGAGTACGCCACCCGGGATGAGCAGGGAACGACGCTCGTGCGGGGGCAATTCACGCAGATGCTGATCCCGGAGGGCACGCGCCATGTCGGTCGCTGAGGCGGTCGCGGTCGGGCAGGAGCTGCCGGCGCTCACGAAGGAGCCGACGCAGCGGCGGATCGACGTCTTCTCGGGGGTGAAGCCGCGCTCCATCCATACCGACGAGGCGTGGGCGCACCGGAAGGGGTTCCGCACCACGCTGGCGCAGGGGATGATGTCGACCGCGTACGTCTCGGAGATGATGGCGCGCCTCCTCGGCGCCGGCTTCGTCAAGGGCGGGACGCTCTCGATGGCGTTCATCACGCCCGTGTACGCGGGCGATCGGCTGACCGTCCATGGCGTGGTGAAGGAGACGCGGGCCGAGAGCGCGGGGACGCGCGTGGTCGTCGAGGTGTGGTGCCAGAACCAGCACGGCGAGAAGACCGCGGTGGGCACGGCCACCGGCCTCAGGACATAGGCCCCTCACCCTGTCCTCTCCCCAGGGGGGAGAGGGTACTCACGAGGGGATCCGCGCGCGCCACCCTCTCCCCTCTGGGGAGAGGGCAGGGTGAGGGGGCCGAGGGGTTAGATCGCCAGCACGTTGCGCCCGAGCGGGCGGCCTTCGCGGAGCGCGGTGAAGGCCTCCTCGATGTCGGCCAGCGGGATCACGCGGTCCACGATCGGCTTGATCCGTCCCTGGGCCACCAGCTCCATCGTCTCCGCGAGCTCCTGCTTGGTGTTGGCTCGGGAGCCGACGATCTCGAGCTCGCTTCGCACCATCTCGCGCGGCAGGACCGACAGCGGGACCTCGGGCGTGTAGCCGACGAAGACCAGGCGTCCCGCTCGTCTCAGGCTGGCCACGCTGGACGGCAGGGTCTGGGCGTTGGCGACGAACTCCAGCACCACGTCCACGCCCTGGCCGCCGGTCAGCGTGCGGATCGCTTCGTGGAAGGGCCCGCTGCGGGCGTCCACCACCGCGTCGGCGCCCAGGCTCCGGGCCAGCTCGAGCCGCGCGTCGTTGACGTCCACCGCGATCACCCAGCCGCCGGCCAGCCGCGCCATCTGCAGCGCGTGCAGGCCGACGCCGCCGACGCCGATCAGCGCCAGCGTGGTGCCGGGGCGCACCCGCGCGCGCTTGGTGATCGCGTGGTAGGACGTCGCGACCGCGTCGCCCAGGATGCACGCGGCCTCGAGCGACACGTGATCGGGGACCTTGCAGAGGTTGACGCCGGGGGTCTTCACGAACTCCGCGAAGCCGCCGTCGATGCTGAAGCCGTGCTGGCGGACGTCCGAGCACAGCGTGTCTCTTCCCACGCGGCACGCCTGGCAGCGGCCGCAGGTGATGTAGAAGTTCACGATGACGCGATCCCCGGCGGCGAAGCCGCGCACCTCGCTGCCGACCTCGGCCACCTCGCCCGCGATCTCGTGGCCCATGATCAGCGGGATCACGCCCAGGCCCATGCGGTCGGCGCGGATCTTCACGTCGGTGCCGCAGACGCCCACGTTACGCACCCGGACCAGGGCCTCGTGCGGGGCGAGCGTGGGGGTGGGGACGTCTTTCGCGACGAACGGGCCGTTGAACTTTTCGAGGACCAGGGCGCGCATGGGGGTTCCTCCGCCGGGCAGGATGGAACGGGGGCGGTGCGGGGTCAAGGCCTCCCCCTCACCCTCGGGCCCCTCACCCTCGGGCCCCTCACCCTGCCCTCTCCCCAGAGGGGAGAGGGAGAGAGTAGGCTCGGGGGATGGAGCGGGCGAAGCGGGCGGTGGAGCTGGCGGAGGCGCTGCTGCGCGAGGCGCGGGCCGGCCAGACCGCGGAGGAGCGGGCGCGGGCGGAGCGGCTCGCGCGGCTCATGGAGGATCCGCGCGGGAAGGAGCTGACGATCGCGCTCACCGACCAGTGCTTCCGCAGCCGGCGGCCCGAGCGCATCGCCGATCAGCTCCACTACCTGCTGGAGCGCTACGGGGCGCCGCGCTTCATGGAGTGGTGGGAGCGGATCGGCCTCACGCTCGGCGCGGTCATGGGGCACTACCTGCCGAGCCTGGTCGTGCCGCCGATCGTGGCCCGCCTGCGCCACGAGACCGAGTCGCTGATCCTGCCCGGCGAGGACGCGGACCTGCGCCGCTACCTGGCCGCGCGCCGCGCCGACGGCATCCGCCTGAACCTGAACCAGCTCGGCGAGGCGATCCTGGGCGAGGAGGAAGCCGCGCGCCGGCTCGAGGCCTACCTGGCGCTGCTGGCCCGCGAGGACGTCGAGTACATCTCGGTGAAGGTCTCCTCGGTGTCGAGCCAGCTCGACCTGAGCGCGTTCCGTCACACCGTGGAGGTCGTGAAGGACCGGCTCCGCGCGCTCTACCGCCAGGCGCTGCGGCACCACTACCGGCATCCGGACGGCCGCGTCACGCCCAAGTTCGTCAACCTCGACATGGAGGAGTATCGCGACCTCGACCTCACCGTCATCGCCTTTCGGGAAGTCCTGGACGAGGCCGAGTTCATGGCGCTCCCGGCGGGCATCGTGCTGCAGGCCTATCTGCCGGAGTCGCATCGCGTGCAGCGCGGGCTCGTGGCCTGGGCGATCGCACGCTGCGCGCGCGGCGGCGC
The DNA here is from genome assembly GCA_963747235.1 of uncultured Candidatus Rokubacteria bacterium. Lineage (GTDB taxonomy): Bacteria > Methylomirabilota > Methylomirabilia > Rokubacteriales > CSP1-6 > CAMLFJ01. Next base: position 230,487 of record CAVVEU010000014.1, on the reverse strand, counting down.
GCCGATCAAGCTGCGTGTGGTCAAGGGCGCCAACCTGGCGATGGAGCGCATCGAGGCCGACCTGCACGGCTGGCCGCAAGCGCCCTTCACGAACAAGCTTGAAGTCGACGCGAACTTCAAGCGCATGATCGAGTACGGCTGCCGTCCCGAGCACGCCCGCGCGGTGCACCTCGGCATCGCCAGCCACAATCTCTTCGACGTGGCGCACGGGCTCGTGCTGCGCGAGGAGCGCGGAGTAGCCGCGTGGGTGGAGTTCGAGATGCTCGAGGGCATGGCCAACCACCAGGCGCGCGTGGTGCAGGCGCGGGCCGGTGGGCTGCTGCTCTACGCGCCGGTGGTGCGCGCCGAGGATTTCCACAGCGCCATCGCCTACCTCGTCCGCCGCCTCGACGAGAACACCGCGCCGGACAACTTCTTGCGCCACGTGTTCGGCCTCGAGCCCGGCTCGCCCGACTGGGACCTGGAGCGCGATCGGTTCCTGGGCGCCTTCGACCTGCTGGAGGAGCTGTCGGATGCGCCGCGCCGGACCCAGGACCGCGGGGCCGAGGCGGTGTCGAAGCCGGCCCCGGGTGATCCGTCGGCGTCCTTCGCGAACGAGCCCGACACGGACTGGGCGGTCGCCGCCAGCCGGGAGTGGATCGACCGCGTCCGGGCCGAGTGGCGCGAGCGCCCGGCGGAGACGGTGCCGCTCCAGATCGCGGGCGAGCTGGTGGCCGGCGCCGTGCAGGTCGAGGGACGGGACCGCTCGGAGCCGGCGCGCATCGCCTATCGCCACGGGCTGGCGGACCGCGCCCAGGTGAGCCGCGCGCTCGACGCCGCCCGCGCCGCGCAGGCGGCCTGGGGCGGCCGGCCCGCGGCGGAGCGCCGGCGCCTGCTCGAGGCCGCGGCCGGTGCGCTCGCCCGACGGCGCGGCGATCTGGTCGGCGCCATGATCGTGGACGGCGCCAAGACCGCGACGGAGGCCGATCCGGAGGTCTCCGAGGCGATCGACTTCGCGCGCTACTACGCGCGCGCCCTGGGCGCGGGCGACACGGTGGACGGCTATCGGCTCGAGGCGCTCGGCGTCGTGGTCGTTGCGCCGCCGTGGAACTTCCCGCTCTCGATCCCGGCCGGCGGCGTGCTGGCCGCGCTGGCCGCCGGCAACGCGGTCCTCCTCAAGCCCGCGCTCGAGGCGGTGCTGGTCGGCTGGCATCTGGCCGGCGCGCTCTGGGAGGCCGGGATCCCGCGTGACGTGGTCCAGTTCGTGCCCTGTCCGGACGACGAGATCGGCCGCGGCCTCATCACCGATCCGCGCGTGGACGCGGTGATCCTCACCGGCTCGGTGGAGACGGCCCGGCGCTTCCTCGAGTGGCGGCCCGATCTGCGCGCTGTTCGCGGAGACGAGCGGCAAGAACGCGATCATCGTCACCGCGCTGGCGGACCGCGACCAGGCCGTGCGCGATCTCGTGCGCTCGGCCTTCGGCCACAACGGCCAGAAGTGCTCGGCGGCCAGCCTCGCGATCTGCGAGGCGGAGGTCTACGACGACCCCGCGTTCCGCCGGCAGCTCCGCGACGCGGCGGCGAGCCTCGCGGTGGGCAGCGCCTGGGATCCCGCGAGCCGCGTGACCCCGCTGACCCAGCCGCCGGGCCCCGCGCTCCGGCGCGCGCTCACCACGCTGGACGCGGGCGAGGAGTGGCTGCTCGAGCCGCGATCGCCGAGCCGCGAGGCGCCACTCTGGTCGCCGGGCATCAAGCTGGGCGTGCGGCGCGGCTCCTTCTTCCACCGGACCGAGTGCTTCGGGCCGGTGCTGGGGCTCATGCGCGCCGCGGATCTCGACGAGGCCATCGAGCTGGCGAACGATCAGCCGTTCGGGCTCACCAGCGGGATCGAGTCGCTCGACGATCGCGAGGTCGCGCGCTGGCTCGAGCGGATCGAGGCCGGCTCCCTCTACGTCAACCGCCACATCACCGGGGCCATCGTCGGCCGCCAGCCCTTCGGGGGCTGGAAGGCCTCGTCGGTGGGCCCGGGCGCCAAGGCCGGCGGGCCGAACTACGTGCTCCAGCTCTGCCGCGCGCACCCGATCGCATCGCCCGGCGACGAACCCGCGGCGGTGCCGCGCGCGGCCGCGGACAGCTACGCGCGCGCCTGGCGGGAGCATTTCTCCCAGGCGCACGAGCCGATCCGCCTGCTCGGCGAGCGCAACGTGTTCCGGTACCGCCCGTGCCGGCGCGTGCTCGTGCGGGGCGAGGCGGCCACCCCGGCCGGTCGGCTCGCGCTCGAGCAGGCGCTGCTCGCCGCGCGCACGTGCGGCGTGCCGGTGACGGTGAGCCTGGCGGACGGTGAGCCCGGGCCGTGGCTCACGGCGTCGGCCGAAGTGGACGCGGTGATCGAGAGCGACGCGGAGCTGATCGCGCGCCTGGGTGGAGCGCGCGTCGAGCGGCTGCGCGCGCTGGTGCCGATCTCGCGGGAGCTGCGCGCGGCGGCCCACGCGGCGGGGATCGTGGTGCTCGACGCGCCCGTCGCTGGCCGCGGGCCGGCTCGAGCTACGCCACTACCTGCGCGAGCAGAGCGTCTCGCGCGTCGTGCATCGCTATGGGTCTGTCATGCAGCCGGCGGCGCCGGCTGATTCCGGACGGATGATCATGCCGATTCACCGGGACCACACCATCGGGCCCGCGCGTCAGCGCAGGACGGCGGGCGGCTCGGGGCCGGCGGCCGCCGGACGCGGCAGCTCGCCGGATACCTTCACGCGCAGCCTCGCGAGCAGCTCGGGGTAGGACGAGCCGCGGATCACCCGATCGAACTGGGCGCGGTAGTTCGGGACGAGGCTGATGCCGTTGATCGTGACGTCGCGCACCATCCAGCGCTTGCCGAGGTAGATCATGTCGTGATCCAGCGGGATCTGTCTTCCCCCGCGCCGGCCGATGGCCGTCCGCACGACCGCGCGATCTCCGTCGACCGATTCGCCGAGGTAGTGGACGGTGATGCCCCCGCCATCGACGTCGGCTACCGCCGCAAGCCAGTAGACGAAGCCGCGCTGGACGAAGCTGGCGAACAGGGCCGTGAACTCCTTCTGCTCGATCGCGGTCCGCGTCTTCCACTGGGGCCCCAGGGCCTCCGCCGCCGCGCCCTGGAAGTCGAAGGCGGTGCCGAACAGCGCGCGAACCGCGAGCAGGAGGTCGTTGGGCCGAGCGACCGTGGCCGGGTCGCTGATGATCTGATTGGCCTGGGCGTAGGTCGCCCGGAGCGAGTCGGTCGCGGTGCCGGCCTCGACGCCAATACCCGGCGCGGCGAGGAGCCATGCCAGAGCGAGGATCGACAAGAGCGCGATGCGCAACATGGGGAGACTGCTCTGGTGTGCATCGCACATGCCACCGGCGCTACCGCTACATGCGCGCCTTCCAGCCCCGATTGCCTCCACGGGCGGCGACGCACCCGCACCCGCCACAACGCCGCCGGTAGCTGTTACCGGCAGAAAAGTCCTAGAGCGCCAGCTCGCGCGCGACGCCGCGCATGTCCATCTCGTAGTCGAGGCCCTGGATGGGCGGGCGGCTGGGGTACCAGTGCACGCCGTGGATGGCGGCGGGGCCCGCCGGCTTCAGGACCTCGTCGAGCACGAGGGCGTGGATGGGCTGGGCGGTGTAGATGTCGATCGCGGTGACGCGGCGGAAGTCGCCGCCCAGCGTCCGCAGCCGGTCCTGCATGATGGCCATCACGAAGCGCGCCTTCTCGCGCATGCCGTCCGGCGAGGTGTCGCCGTGGCGCACGATGCCCTCGGGACCCTGCGCGCGGTCCCGGAGCTCGCCCGCGCCGGCCACGATGAAGGTGGGCTCGGGCGTGGCGCCGGGCTGCGTGTAGGAGAAGGCGTAGAGCGACGGCTCCGTGGGCGCGGCCGCGATCGGAGCCACGTTGGTCCGCGGGATCGGGTTGTCCTCGCCCACCAGGATGTCCCAGTCGGCCAGGAGCTTGCGATAGCCCTCGTTGAAGCCGGCGAAGCCGTCGAAGGTGAAGGGCGCGGGACTGCGGAGCTCGATCCCGCAGAGCGCGGTCTTCGGGCGCTTCGCCTCGCGGAGATGCCGCTCGATGCGCGCGAAGCCGTCACGCCAGGGCACGGGCGCGACGAGCGTCACGTGCACGATCTCGTGGCCGGGCTTCGCCACCGTGCCGCACGAGAACGCGCTGATGCCGGGCATGTAGCGATAGTCGCCGGTCGGATGGTCACGAAGCATGGGAGTGCCTCTCGATCAGGAAGTTGCCGGCCTCGAAGGGCACCGGTGGCCCGGCGGGGTCGAAGCTCACGCCGATGGGATCGCGGCCCTCGGCGATCGCGTCGAGCTGCTGCTTGAGCTGGCGGCGCACCAGGGCCACGCCGCGGTCGCTCGACACCAGGTTCTCCTCGGAGTGCTGCGTGATCGGGCCCTGGCCGACCTGGGCTTCATAGTCGCCGGGGAAGTCGCGGTGCTCGGCGGGCGTCAGGTCCTCCCAGAGCTTGCCGTTCAGGCGCGAGCGCACGCTCGCGATCTCGCCGGGTGTCCGCACGCGCCCCGCGGTGTAGATGCGGAAGCTCGTGTCGTCCTGCGGCAGCACCCAGCCGATGGTCTCCACGCGCGCGTACTGCGCCACGCGCGGATTCGGGATGACGCGCAGGGTCGGCAGCACCGCCTCGCTGATCCGGTGCAGCACGGTGCCGTCGGGCAGGCGCCGGTCGGAGATCGCCTTCACGCCGCGGTCGGTCAGCTCCCAGGTCACCTCCGGCATCAGGCCCATCGGCGCGGTGAACTGCGGGCCGCTGAAGGAGCCGTGCAGGATCGGGACGTGGAGCGTGTCCATCAGGTTCTCGTAGTGCTGGAGCCAGTTGCAGGGGATGACGGCGGGCCCGCCGCCGCCCACGCTGTTGTCGTCGGCCTCCAGGAGCTCGCCCGGGTCGAGCGTCTCGAGGATCTCGTAGCGCGGCAGCACCGGCTTGCGCGCGGGCGGGCCCAGGTAGGCGAAGATCAGGCCGTAGCGCTCCTGCACCGGATACCAGGGCTGGCGCATCCGCTCGCGCTGCGGGCCGCCGTCGGGCTCGCACGGCTGCTCGAGGCAATGGCCCTCCACGTCGAAGAGCCAGCCGTGATAGCAGCAGCGGATGCCGCGCTCCTCCACGCGGCCGTAGTAGAGCGTGGTCCCGCGATGCGCGCAGCGCGCGGTCACGAGACCGGGGCGCCCGCGCCGATCGCGGAAGAGCACGAGGTCCTCGCCCAGCACGCGCAGGGCCTTCGGCGTCTCGCCCGCGTCGCCGACCAGGCCGACCGGGTGCCAGTAGCGCCGCAGCAGCTCGCCCATCGGCGTGCCCGCGCCCACCAGGGTCAGCTCGCGCATGGAGGTGGGCCGGGGGCGGCCGTAGCCGGTGCCGGTGTCAGTCACGGTGCATCGCTCTTGGCGTCGTTCTTCGCTTCGCCCGCGCCATCCGACGGCGCGGGGTCGCTGGAGCGGCGCAGGTCCAGCGTCGGCACGCCGCCGGTGTCGACGCCGGTGAGCGGCGTGAGCCGCGTGATGCGCGTCATGTGGCTGATCATGTCGGCGATCTGGCGGACGGCCCGTTCCCCGCGCTCGAAGTAGCGCGCGAGGTCCGGGCGGTCGCCGAGCCGCTCGGAGAGGAGCTGCAGGTTGCCGCCGACCACGGTGAGCGGGTTGTTGATCTCGTGGGCCGCGGCGTTGGCCAGCTTGGCCACCGAGCGGAGGCTCTCGGCTTCCCGCTCCGCGGTCTCGCGGCGCTGCCGCTCGCTGACGTCGATGAAGGAGACGAAGGTGGCCGGGCCGCCTTCCCACTCGACCACCGTGGCGGTGGCCGCGACCCAGAAGCGGGTCCCGTCGCGCCGGAGAGCTTCCAGCTCGACCGTCGCCGGGATCGCCTCGCCCCGCAGGCGGGCGTCCACGCGGGCGGTCACCATCGCGCGATGGTCCGGGGCGATGAGATCCAGCCAGTGCAGCCCCACCGTCTCTGTCGAGTCGGCGAACCCGAAGAGCCGGTTCGCCGCCGCGTTGGTGAAGCGGATCACGCCCCCCCGGTGGATCATCATCCCTTCGGCCGAGTCCTCGATCAGGTGGCGATGCTCCCCCTCCGACGCGGCCAGCTCGCTCGTCCGGACCCGGACCCGCTCGTCGATCTCGGCGTGGATCCGGCGCAGGCGCGCCGCCAGGACCCACGCCAGGGCCACGGCCGCGACGAGCAGGGGGCCCAGGATGGCCAGGGGCAGGAGCCAGGACACGAGGTCCATCCGCCGAGTGTTCTCACGGGCCGGTCGCGGGGTCAAGCCCCGCCGGCACTCACCTCGAGAGCAGGGCCACGCCCAGCACGATGAGGCCCACGCCCGCGACGATCCGCCAGCCCAGCTTGCTCCGCTCGCTCGGGATCAGGTAGGCCAGCCCGAGCACGAAGAGCGGCGCGGTGCCGGCCAGGGGAATCACCACGCTGACGTCGCCGAAGCCCAGGGCCAGCAGCAGGAGGAAGACACCGCCGTTCTCCGCGATGCCGCCCCCGATGAAGTAGAGCAGGCTCCGCCGGCTGCAGCGGAGCGACCCCAGGTTTCCCGAGGCCGCCACGAAGGCGGTCGTCGCGATGAGGGCCGCGGTGACGTTGATGGTGGCGCCGAGCAGCGGGCCCGCCGAGGCCAGGCCGAGCTTGCGCAGGATCTGGACCGTGCCGAAGCACGAGGCCGCGATGAAGGGATACAGGAGATCGCGGGCGCGGAATCCCACCAGGCGCCCGCTGAGCGACAACAGAATCGTGCCCGCGACGATGACCAGCGTGCCGCCGATGATGGGCAGCGTCACGCGCTCGCCCAGCAGCAGGATGGCCAGCCCGCTGGCCACCAGCGGGGTCATGTTGTTGACGGCGGACGCCACCGGCGCGCCGACCTTCTGGATGGCGAGGACGCGGAAGAGCCGGCCGCCGGTGGTGCCGATCAGGCCCGAGAGGGCGAAGTAGGGGACCGCCTGCCACGGGAACGTGTCGAAGCGGACGAGCAGGAGGGCGGCCGACCACGCGGCGATCACGCCCACCACCACGTTGATCCAGGCGCCGGCGTAGAAGGTCGAGCCGCGCAGCCCGCGCTGGATGAGGATGGTCGCGGACGCCGCGCACAGGGCACTCGACAGCGCCATCACGTGTGGCGTCGGGAGCAACGGGAGCTCGGCGGATCAGCCGACTTCGGCGCGGAGGCGGTCGTGCAGCGTGGCGAGCTGCTCGGTCATCGCGGCCACGGAGCGCGCACCGGCCTGGAAGATCGCGGTGGCGTTGAGCGCGACCCAGCCGAAGCCCATGGCCTTGAGCGCGGCGACGCGGGCCACCACCGCGTCGTGGTCGGCGTAGAACGTCTTGCCCGCCGCGTCGCGGGGCGGCGGCGCCACCATACTCTGCAGGCCGATGGCGCCGGGATCGCGCCCGGCCGCTTCCGCGTGGCGATGGATGGCCTCGATGGCCTCGCGCGCGCCGGCCGCGTCGGTGACCCGGCTGGCGAGCCAGCCGTCGCCGAGCCGGCCCACGCGCCGGAACGCGGCCTCCGAGAGACCGCCGATCCAGATCGGCAGGCGGCCGGCCTGCGGCGGCTTGGGCTCCATGGCCATGGACACCATGGGGTAGTGCGCGCTCTCGAAGCTCACCTCGGCGTCGGTCCAGTAGGCGCGCAGGAGGCGGATGGCCTCGTCCATGCGCGCGCCCCGCGTCCGGAAGGGCTCGCCGAGGGCCTCGTACTCCGACTCCTGCCAGCCGACGCCCACCCCGAGCCGCACGCGGCCGCCGGAGAGCGTGTCGAGCGTGCTCACCTGCTTGGCCACCAGCGTGGGGTGGCGCTGCGGGAGCACGAGCACCTCGGTGCCGAGGGTGACGCGGGTGGTGACGGCCGCGATGTAGGAGAGCGCCATCAGGGCCTCGAGGATCGGCATCGCCGCGTTGTAGGGGCCGCGGGGGCGGCCCTCGATCGGCACGCCCATGACCACGTGGTCGAAGATGTCGATGTGGTCGTAGCCGATCCGCTCGATGGCGCGGGCGAGGTCGGCCACCGCGGCCGGGCCCTCCCGGTAGGACACGCTCGGAAACTCGACGCTGAGCTTCATGAGTCCTTTCTCTAGCGCCACGCGTCGACGGAGAGCGTGGTCTGGTACGCGCAGCCCATGATGCGCCAGTAGCCGTTGGTCTCGCCCCCGACGACCACCACGTGGATGTCCTCGCGCCGGAACATCGGGATCAGCTCGTCGGGCGCCGCCTTGAGCTTGGACGCCCACGGCTCCTCGCCGAAGGTGGCGCGGGGATAGATGTAGTTCTGCACGAGCTGGTAGTCCCAGTACTCGCCGGCCGGCATCCGCGCATTGTCGTAGAGCCAGTCGATGAGCGCATCCTTTTTCAGGAACCCGCCCCGGTCCACGAACTGCCGCGCGGTGATGGGATCCAGCAGGAGGGTCGGCGGGGTGTGCGGGTCCATGCCGCGGAACATGTTGCGGACATGCTCGCGCCAGTACCGCTCCCGGAGCCCGAGGGTGAAGGCCGTCGAGCGGCAGCCGGTGAACACGCTGACCGCGCTGTCGGTCGGCCGGAAGCCGTGCTGGACGTGGAAGGGCTCCCAGGGGCTCCGCTCCTCGTTCTCGCCGAACGTCACACTGTTGTACGCGTAGTTGTTGCCCATGGAGCCCATGTAGGTGAGGCCGGGGACCGAGCCGCCCTGGAGGTTCTGCGAGAGGAGCCCGTAGGCGCGGCCGATGGTCGCGTTGGCGTGGTTGTGGGGGCCGAGCGCGCCGGTGCCCACGTTCATGCCGATCTCGTGGCGCGCCGGGCCGTTGACGACCGCCATGGTGGCGAGCGAGCTCGAGCTGCTGCCACGCGCGCTCACCCCCGTCGCGGCGAGGGCCAGGATCACCGGAAAGTACGCGGGCTCGGCGCCGGCCATGACCGCATTCACCGCGACCTTCTCGACCGTGTACTCCCACGCTTCCCGGAAATGGGTCGGCCGCATGCGCCCGACCACCTCGTCGGGCCGGCGCCGGGTCGCGGCCAGCATCGCGGCCACGCGCTCCTCGGTGGGGAGCACGATCGGCAGCTTGTCCGTCCAGTCGCGGTCGAGGAAGAGGCGGTGCAGGGCCTCCTCGGTGTCGGGCTCGACGAGCCGCGGCGTGGACCGGTCGAAGTCGATCGCGCCGCGCTCGTCGTCGGCGAAGGGCCGGGTCAGCCCCTCGATCACTTCCTGCATGACCGGCCGCCGGCTGATCGGATCACGCCCGTCGATGTAGGCGCGGAGCTCCGCCGCCGTCTTGCCCATGACCGGCTGGGGCACGAACGCCTGGCGCAGGCCCGGCATGCCGTTCTGGGCCGCGACGGCGCCGACCACGCGGTCGAACTTGTCGGTGTGCAGGGCGACGGTGGGGACCCCGTAGGCGGCCTCGATCGTCATCGCGTGCGCGGCGACCGCCGGCGCGCAGGTGCTTCAGTGGCCGACGCCGACGATGGCGGCATGCCCGCGCGCCTTGATCTCCTGCCAGGTCGCCGGATCGTCCTTGAGATACACGCTCGAGATCGGCTTGACGATCGTCTTCACCGCCGGCATGTGCTCGGCGAACCAGGCCTGCATCTGCTGGAGGAAGACGTCCGAGTCGTCGAAGCGGCAGTCCACCAGGTAGACGGTCTTGCCGTGCAGCGTGTCGAGCCGAGGGGCCAGCTCCTTGCGGGTGATCTTCGGAGCGAAGCCGACCGGGTTCAGGACCGTGAGCTTGCCGTTCGTCGCCATGGTGGTCTGCCTCCGTGGCGCGCCAGTCTACAATGAGCGCGCCTTGACCTGCTCGGGGACCGGCTGCTAGGCTTCGGCCCTGGCTGCGACCGCACCCCATCGGCTCTTCATCAAAGGAGATGAGCATGAGGCGAGCGCTCTCCGGGCTGGGCCTGTTCGTCCTGCTGACCGCGATCGCGGCGAGCTCCGCGTGGGCCCAGGAGCCCTATCCCACGCGGCCGGTCTCCATCGTGGTGGCGTTTCCGCCCGGTGGCCTGGCCGACAACACGGCGCGGCCGGTGGCGGCGGCGCTCGAGCGCCTCCTCAAGCAGCCGGTCCCGATCATCAACAAGCCCGGCGCGGCGGGAGCGGTGGGCAACCAGGTCGTCGCCACCAGCAAGCCGGACGGCTACACGCTGCTGATGGCCCTCGTCAGCGTCTCGGTCCTGCCCGAGGTCGACAAGCTCTTCGGGCGTCCGCAGAACTACACGCTCGATCAGCTCACCGGCATCGCCCGCGATCAACGCCGATCCGTCCATGTTGGTGGTCCGGGCCGACGCGCCGTGGAAGACGCTCAAGGACCTGGTGGACGACGCCAGGAAGCGGCCCGGCGAGATCGTCTTCACCTCCTCCGGCCTCTACGGGGCGGCGCACATTCCGATGGAGATGTTCATCAAGGCGGCCGGCATCAAGATGCGCCACCTGCCGACCACGGGTGGGGGGCCGATGATGAACGCCATGCTGGGCGGCCACGCCCAGCTCGTGATGACGCCGGTGAGCCTGGCCGCCCAGCACGTGAAGGCCGGCAAGCTGCGGCTGCTCGCCCACAGCGGGACGGCGCCGGTCGCGGCCTACCCGGACGTCCCCTCGTTCAAGGCCCAGGGCTATGACGTCGAGTACACCGCGTGGGCGGGCCTGGTGGCGCCGAAGGGCACGCCGCCGCACATCATCAAGATCCTGCGCGACGCGGCCCGTCAGGCGGTGAAGGAGCCGGAGGTGGTCACCTCGCACGCCAAGCTCGAGACCCCGATCGCCTACATGGACGCCGACGAGTTCAACGCGTGGTGGGCCAAGGACGCGGCCCGGCTCGCGGAGGTGGTGAAGCAGATCGGCAAGGTCGAGTAGCGTCCGGGCGCGCCGTGACCGTCGACCGCGTCGCCGGCGGGGCGCTCGTGCTGATCGGGCTCGTCACGATCTGGGAGAGCCGGGTCTTCCCGCTCGGCTCGCTCCACCGGCCCGGGCCCGCCTACATGCCGGTGGTCCTGGCCGCGCTGCTGATCCTCTTCGGCGCGGCGGTGTTCGCGATGGACGCGCGCGTCCGCCGCCTGGCCGAGGTGGGCTGGCCGGAGTGGCGCCACGCGCTCGCCATCTTCGGCGCCTGCGCGTTCGCCGCGTGGGGGCTCGAGCGGCTCGGTTACCGGCTCACCATGGCGGTCGTGGTGGCGTTCCTGTTGCTGGTCGTGGAGCGCAAGGGCTGGGCGCTCGGGCTCACGCTCACGGTGGCGATGGCCTGGGGCTCGTTCTTCGTCTTCGACACCCTGCTGCGCGTGCCGCTGCCCCGCGGGCCCTTCGGGCTCTGAGTCTTGCTCGAGACGCTCCAGAACCTGGCCCTGGGCTTCCAGGTGGCCCTCACCCCCGGGGTGCTCTGGTACGGCTTCATCGGCTGCCTGGTCGGCACCCTGGTGGGCGTGCTGCCGGGGGTGGGCCCGCTCGCCGGGATCAGCCTGCTGCTGCCGGTGACCTACGGGCTCGACGCCACGCGCGCGCTCGTCATGCTGGCCGGCATCTACTACGGCGCGATGTACGGCGGGTCGACCACGTCCATCCTGATGCGCATCCCCGGCGAGGCCGCGTCGGTGATGACGTGCATCGACGGCTACGCGATGGCGCGCAAGGGCCGCGCGGGGCCGGCGCTGACCATCGCCGCGGTCGGCTCCTACGTGGCCGGGACGGTGAGCGTGGTCGCGCTCATGTTCCTGGCCCCGCCGCTGGCCGCCTTCGCGCTGCGCTTCGGCCCGCCCGAGTACTTCGCCCTCCTGCTGCTGGGCCTCCTCGTGCTCGCCTACATGAACACCGGCTCGATGCTGAAGGGCCTCGCGATGGCGGCGCTGGGGCTGCTCCTCGGCATGATCGGCATCGACCAGATGAGCGGCTACTTCCGCTTCGCCTACGGCGTGACCGAGCTGGCGGACGGCATCGGCGTGGTGCCGGTGGCGGTGGGGCTCTTCGGGCTCGCCGAGATCCTGCTCACCGCGGGGCAGGAGAATCCGCCCGCGGTGATCCGCCCGCGGCTGCGCGACCTCCTGCCGTCGCGCCAGGAGTGGCGCGAGGCGCACATGCCGATCTGGCGCGGGACCGGGATCGGCTTCCTGATCGGCATCATCCCGGGCTCCGCGCACGTGATCTCGACGTTCGTCTCCTACGCGGTCGAGCGCAAGGTCTCGAAGCACCCGGAGGAGTTCGGCAAGGGGGCCGTCGCCGGCGTGGCGGGCCCGGAGTCGGCCAACAACGCGGCGACGTCCGGGCGCCTTCGTGCCGATGCTGGCGCTGGGCGTGCCCGGCGTGCCGGTGGCCGCGCTGCTGCTGGCCGCCATGATGGTGCACGGGGTGACGCCGGGCCCGCTGCTGATCCAGCAGGACCCGCGGCTCTTCTGGGGCTTCATCGCCTCGATGTACGTGGGCAACGTGATCTTGCTGATCCTGAACCTGCCGCTGGTCGGCCTCTTCGTGAACCTGCTGCGGGTGCCGTACCCGGTCTTGTACCCGATCGTGCTCGTCTGCTCGATCCTGGGCGTGTACGCGGTCAACAGCAGCGTGGTGGACGTGTGGATCATGCTGGGGATGGGCGTGGTGGGCTACCTGCTGCGCAAGCTCGACTTCGAGACCGCGCCGATCGTGCTGGGGCTGGTGCTGGCGCCGATGATGGAGCTCTCGCTCCGCCAGTCGCTGGCCATGTCCGCCGGCAACTACGCGATCTTCGTCACCCGGCCCATCTCGGTCACCCTGCTGGCCATCGGCCTCGTCCTCGTGATCCTGGCCCTGCGCCCCCTGATCTCCCGCACCTGGACTGGCGCTCCCGCATCCCCGTCGACACCTAGACGGCTGACCCGCATCGAGAGCGATATGGCTGAGCATGCTGGGGCGGTGAGGAGGCGGGAGGACCCGCGGCTGATCACGGGGGCGGGGGAGTTCGTGGACGATCTGCGCGTGCCGGGGTGCCTGCACGCGGCGATGCTGCGCTCGCCGCACGCGCACGCGCGCATCCGCGCGATCGACGTGGCGGCGGCGCGCCGGCTGCCCGGGGTCGTCGGCGTGTACGTGGCGGCGGACCTGGGGCCGGCGGGCGCGCCGATCCCGATCTACGCGCCGCACCCGGCGCTGCCGGTGCCCTGCAAGATCATGCCGCTGGCGGCCGAGCGCGTGCGCTTCGTGGGCGAGGCGGTGGCGGTGGTGATCGCGGAGGACGTCTATCGCGCCTGGGACGCGCTCGACCTCATCCGCGTGGAGTACGAGCCGCTGCCCGCGGTGGTGGACGTGGAGGCCGCGCTGGCCCCCGGCGCGCCGATCCTCTTCGAGGAGGTCGGCAGCAACGTGGTGGCGGAGTGGCGGCAGCGCGTGGGCGACGTGGACGAGGTGCTGCGGACCGCGCCGGTCACGGTGCGCGCGCGCGTCCGCCTGGCCCGCGGCGGCGCGCACCCGCTCGAGCCGCGCTCGCTGGTCGCCCAGTGGAAGGACGCGCGGCTCACGGTGTGGGGCGCGGTGCAGATGGTCCACCGGCACCGGGGGGTGATCGCGGAGCAGCTCGGCCTGCCCGAGGATCACGTGCGCGTGATCGCGCCGCCCGACGTGGGCGGCGGCTTCGGCACCAAGGGCATGTACTACCCCGAGTACATCGTGGTGGCGGAGCTGGCCCGGCAGCTCGGCCGGCCGGTGAAGTGGATCGAGACGCGGCGCGAGCACACGCTGGTGGCCTGCGTGGAGCGCGACCAGGTGCACGACGTCACCATCGCGGCCACCCGGGACGGCCGCCTGCTCGGGATGCGCGACGATTTCCTCCACGAGATGGGCGCCTACACCATCTCCGGCCTGAACCTCCCGCAGAACGCGATGATCCACTCGGTGGGCTCCTACGTGATCCCCACGCTCGACCTGCGCTTCCGCGGGGTGATGACGTGCACCACGCCGGCGGGCGCCTATCGCGGCGCCGGGCGCCCGTACGGGACCGCGCTGATCGAGCGCGCGATGGACGCGCTGGCGCGCGAGCTGCGCATGGACCCGGTGGAGCTGCGCCGGCGCAACCTCATCCCCGCCGACCGGCACCCGTACGCGACCGGCCTCAACACCGCGGGACGCGGCCCGGTGGACTACGACAGCGGCGACTACCCGCGCTGCATGGACCTGGCGCTGGAGGCGCTCGACATGCCCGCGGCCCGCAAGGAGCAGGCGCGCCTGCGCGCGCAGGGGCGCTATCTCGGCATCGGCGTCGTCAACTACGTGGAGGCCACCGCCACCGTGCCGAACGAGAGCGCGGTGGTGCGCGTGCATCCGGACGGCGCCGTCACCGTGGTCAGCGGCGCCGCGCCGCAGGGGCAGGGGCACGTCACGATGTTCTCGCGCCTGGTCGGCCGGCAGCTCGGCGTGGATCCCGACGCGATCGAGGTGCTGACCGGCGACACCGCGCTCGTGCACACCGGCGGCGGCACCTACGGCAGCCGCACCGCCGCGATCGGCGGCAGCGCCGCGCTGCTGGCCTCGCGCGCGGTGCTGGAGAAGGCGCGGCGCGTGGCCGCGCACCTGCTGGAGGCGGCGCCGGCGGACGTCGTGGTCGAGCACGGCGCGTTCGCGGTGCGCGGGCTGCCGAGCCGCGCGCTGGGCTGGCGCGAGGTCGCGGCGGCCGCGCACGCCGGCCGCGTGCCCGGTGAAGCCGCCGGCCTCGAGGACACCCAGGTCTTCAGCGTGTCGCAGTCGAGCTACGCCAACGGCACCCACGCGGTGGTGCTGGAGGTGGATCCGGAGACCGGCGCGGTCCAGATCCTGCGCTGGATCGTGGCGCACGACTGCGGCCACGTGCTCGAGCCGGGCATCGTGGACGGCCAGATCCACGGCGCGGTGGTGCAGGGCCTGCCGGACGCGCTCAATGTCCAGCTCGCCTATGATGAAACCGGTCAGCGCCTCACCGCGACCCTCATGGACTACACGCTCGCCACCGCGGCCGACGCGCCGCCCAGCTTCGAGCTGCGCCATCTCGAGACGCCGACCCCGCTCAACCCGCTCGGCGCCAAGGGCGCGGGCGAGGGCGGCATCATGCCGGTGCATCCCCTCATCGCCCAGGCCATCGAGGACGCGCTGGCGCCCTTCGGCTGCGCCCGCATCGAGCGCGTGCCGGTGACGCGGGCCGACATCCACGCCATGGTGCGCGCCACGCGCAACGCTCATCCCCCTCTCCCCTTCGGGGAGAGGGCAGGGTGAGGGGCCGGTTCCTCGTGCGCTCCGTTCCCATTCTCACCCTACATTCCCACCCTCACCCTACCCTCTCCCTCCCAAGGGAGGGAGAGGGGAAGAGTGGGCTTGACAGCTCGCGATCCGGCGGGTAGACGTGGCGCCATGACCACCCTCTCTCCCGAAGCCGTGGCGCGGTACCGTTCGGACGGGTTCTACTTCCCCCACCGCGTGCTCTCGCCCGAGGAGGCGGCCGGCTATCGCGCGCGGCTCGAGGCGATCGAGCGCGAGCGGGGCGGCCCGCTCGGCGGTGAGCTCCGCCACAAGGGCCATCTCCTCTTCACCTGGCTCGACGAGCTGATCCGGCACCCGCGTATCGTGGACGCGGTCGAGGATCTCCTCGGGCCGAACCTCCTCTGCTGGAGCTCGAGCTTCTTCATCAAGGAGGCGCGCGATCCGGCCTTCGTGTCCTGGCACCAGGACTCGACCTACTGGGGGCTCAGCGAGCCGGACGTGCTGACCGCGTGGGTGGCCTTCTCGGAGAGCTCCATCGAGAGCGGCGCCATGCGCATGGTGCCGGGCACGCACACCGAGCAGGTCGCGCACCGCGACACCTTCGCGCCGGACAACCTGCTCTCGCGGGGGCAGGAGGTCATGGTGGAGGTGGACGAGGCGCGGGCGGTCGACGTGGTGCTGCACCCCGGCGAGATGTCGCTGCATCACGTGCGCATGTTCCACGGCTCGCCGCCCAATCGCTCCGCGGATCGCCGCATCGGCTACGCCATCCGCTACATCCCGACGCACGTCCGGCAGGTCGCGGGGCCGCGGGACACCGCCACCCTCGTGCGCGGCGTGGACGACTACCACCACTTCGATCACGAGGAGCCGCCCGCGGCCGACCTCGATCCCGCGGCCCGGGCGCGGCACGCCGCCATCATGGCCCGGCAGGGCGAGCTGCTCTACCGCGGCACCACCGCCGAGCGCTTCCGTTAGCGCCGCGGGGTCCAGGGAATCAGGTCGGCGACGAGGATCCGTGAGTCGGGCGCGGCGAGAGGCACGACGGTATCGCCCGGCCGGAGCGTCGTGATCGCGGCGTAGCGCCATCCGTACCGCGCGGAGGCATCGGGCACCGGATCGCGGTACACCTCGAGCACGCGGTCCACGAGATTGACGATCCAGTAGTCGGCCACGCGAGCCCGCGCGTAGAGACTGCCCTTCAGGCCGCGATCGAGCGCGAGGCTCGAGTCGGCGATCTCCACGATCAGGACCGCCCGGCCGGGATGATCGCGCGGGTAGTCACGGAAGCTGCCCGGGACGACGCTGACGTCGGGCTCGGGTTCCGATTCCTCGTCGAGCGCCACGGGAAGCTGGACGCGCACGTCCCACCCTGTCGCGAACGCCCGACGCAGCGCTTCTTCCGCCATGCGAATGCCCATGGCGTGGGGGCTGCCCTGCGGCTCCCGCACCACGAGCGCGCCGCCGAGCAGCTCGATGCGGTCCTCCGGCCCGAAGGCGCCCTGCTCGATGAGCCGATCGTATTCGAGGCGGGTCCAGCGCTTGGTCGGGAGCGTGTCCGTCATGGCATCGACGATAGTCCCGGGCCCGAGGACGGTCAATGTCTCCCGTTGGTGACAGCCCGGCCCCGCCCTCTCCCGCTCGGGGGAGAGGGCGGGGAAGGCCCGCGCGCCTAGCGGATCGCGACCGGCGCCACCGTCGAGCCGGTGAAGCCCTGCGCCTTCAGCGGCTGCATGACGAAGGCGAACTCGTAGACCTGCTTGGCGGCCAGCTCGTCGAGCTTCAGGTTCTCGAGCAGGTGGAGGCCGTTCACCACCAGCGCGAGCTGGTGGACGGGCAGCGAGAGCTGCGGATCCGGATTCGGCGCCACCTCGACCGGCCAGTTGTCCGACCCGATCAGCATCGGATCCTGCTTGGCGAGCCACTCCGCCGCCGCGACGCCGATGCCCGGGCAGCTCTTCACGTAGCGCGCGTTGTCCTTGCCCCACAGCTTGTCCCAGCCGGTATTGATGAGGACCGCGTCGCCCGGCTGCGAGCGTGATGCCGCTGCTTGGCGAGCGCGTCCTGCAGGTCCTTGACCGTGATCTCGTAGGTGTCGGGCAGCATGTCCACGCCCTTGAGCCCCGCCACGTCGATCAGCACCCCGCGGGTCATCAGCGTGCCGACCTTCTCGATGCCGAGCTTGGTGAAGCCGCCGCGCGTCGAGATGGCGCCGGTCTTGAAGCAGTTGTAGTGGCTGTCCTCGTGGGTCTGGTGGGCGAAGCCGTCGAACTGGGTGCCGACCTGGCCGATCTCGGAGATGACGATCTCCTCGTTGCTGCCGCGGCGGTTCGAGAAGTCGTTCATGAACGTCCGCTTGGTGTGGACGTCGAAGCGGCGCGTGCCGAAGAACGGCATCTTGTCGTTCAGCACGTGCGCGATCTCGATGACCTCGCCGGTCTTGATGAGCTGGGTGGCGCGCAGCACGCTCGCCGGCTTCATGTGGTTGCCGGAGCCGCGCTCGTCGCCCGCGCCCCACTTCGAGGGGCAGCGCTGGCTTTCGGGCGGCACGGTCCAGCTCTGCGCCAGAGCGGGGGCGCACGTCAGGGCGGATACGGCGGCGAGGACCAGTCCCACGACGGTGTGTCGCATGGTCGTTCTCTCCTGAGCCCTCGGAGGGGCCACGGGTCGGTTGGGGACACGAGTGCGCGCCGAGTCTATACGGCTTCGGCGCTTGACGCCACGCCGCCTCTGGCGCATCCTGCTCCGGGAGCCACATGGACAAGCCGATCATCGTGGTGTTCAACTCCAGCGACGACACGGTCGAGATGCTCCGCACCGCCCTGGAGGCAGACGGACTGCACACCGTGCCGGGGCACATCGGCGAGCTCAAGAAGGGCGAGCTCGACTTCGTCGCCTTCATCGAGCACCATCGGCCGGCCGTGATCGTCTACGATATTTCATTGCCCTACGAGACGAACTGGAACTTCCTGAAGCTGGTGCGCAGCTCGCAGCCGGCCCAGGGCGTGCCGCTTCATCCTGACCACGACCAACAAGCCCGCCCTGGACAAGCTGGTCGGCGAGACCGACGCGATCGAGATCATCGGCAAGCCCTACGACCTCGAGCGCGTGGTCGATGCGGTGCGGGCCGCGCTGGGGCCGGCTCGCTAGGCGGCGGCATGCCCGTCACCCTCGTCACCGGCACCAGCACCGGCATCGGGTTCGCCACCGCGCTGCACCTCGCGCGAAACCGCCATCGCGTGGTGGCGACCATGCGCAACCTGGCGAAGGCCGGCCCGCTCGAGGAGGCGGCGCGCCAGGAGCGTTTGCCGCTCACGGTGCGCGAGCTCGACGTCACGCGGCCAGGACTCGATCGACCGCGCGGTGGCCGCGACGCGGGACGGCGAGGGCGCGATCGACGTGCTCGTGAACAACGCGGGCATCGGCGGGGCGACGCCGCTCGAGCTCACGCCCGAGGCCGAGCACCGCGCGATGTTCGAGGCCAACTACTGGGGCCCGATCCGGATGATCCAGGCGGTGCTGCCGTCCATGCGCGAGCGGCGGGCCGGGTGCATCGTCAACGTCACGTCGATCGCGGGGCGCGTGGCCACCCCGAACCAGATCGCGTACTCCGCGTCCAAGCACGCGCTGGCCGCCGCGAGCGAGGCGCTGGCCCACGAGGTGGCCGCCTTCGGGGTCCGCGTGGCCATCATCGAGCCCGGCGTGATCCAGACCGCGATCTTCGAGAACTCGGCGCCCGCCACCCGCTACGACAAGACCTCGCCGTACCGGCAGATCATGCGCCGCAACGGCAAGCTCTTCGCGGCCGGCTTCCGCAACCCGGGCAAGTCGGAGACCGTCGCGGCGACGATCCTCGACGCCATCACCACCGACCGGCCGCGGCTGCGCTACCTGGTCGGCGGGGACGCGGAGGGCCTGGCCGCCGGACGCGCCCGGATCAGCGACGAGGAGTGGGTCGCGATGGGCGGGGAGCTGAGCGACGAGGAGTACAACGCCCGCTTCAAGCGCTACTTCGGGATCGAGCTCCGCTAGCTCGGCGGGTTAGAGGCGGGCCATCACCCGGTCCGCGAGCTGCTGGCTGAAGCGCCACTTCTCGTCGGTGCCGGTGGCCCACATCAGCTCCCGCAGCCCGCCGCGCTCCAGCTCCTGGATGCGCTCGATCAGCTCCTCCGCGCTGCCCACCAGGCAGGTGTCGCGCACCAGGTCGGCGTCGATCAGCTCGGCCTCGCCCGGGTGGATGTAGGTGTAGTGGCCCTCGTGGGTGCGGAAGTGCCGGTGCTCGGCCGGCGTCTCCTCGACCAGCGCGCAGTAGCGCTTCCAGATGCGCCGCAGGAAGGGCGGCGGCTCGATGCCCCGCTCGTGCACCGCATCGTAGAAGTAGTAGACGCTGGCCATGACGTTCGGCCCCACCGCGCGGATGACGCGCTCGGAGTCGGCCGTCTCGCCCGGCTCGAGCAGGACGATGCTGGTGAGCGCGCACATGTGGAAGTCCTCCCCGAGCGTGCGCCCGTCGCGCTCCGCGCCGACCTGCGCCAGCGCGAGGGCCTCGGCGGGCGCCAGGCCGCGCGGCGGGATCGCGAAGACGAGGCCGTCGCCGTACTGGCCGGCCAGCTCCATGGCGCGCGGCCCGAAGCGCGGAGACGTAGAGCGGGATGCGCGGCTCGAGGCTCATGTACTTCTTCTCGCGGATCAGCATCTTGATCGGGTGCCGCGTGCCCTCGTAGACGTAGTCCACCACGTCGCCCCGGAGCAGGCCGCGCAGCACGCGCAGGTACTCGCCGTAGTCCGCGATGCGCATCGGCGGCTGGCCCATGCTGCGCATCGCGGTGTTGCCGGTGCCGATGCCGAGGTGCACGCGGCCCGGCGCCAGCCGGTTGAGCGTGGCCATGGCCGCCACGTGCACCGGCGGGATGCGCGTGCCGCAGATGGCCACGCCGGGGCCCAGGCGCAGCCGCGAGGTCTGGCGCGCGGCCAGGGCCAGCACCGCGTAGCAGTCGGAGTACAGCATCTGGCTGTCGGCGACCCAGGCCGAGTCGTAGCCCAGGGACTCGATGTGGGGGTAGAAGCCGATCTCGTCGATGTCGGCCATCACGCACACGCTCATGCGCATCTTGTGGTCCTCTCCGTCTCTCCGGGTCTGGGGTCACTTCTTGTCGCGGATCGATTCGAGCATCTGCCGGGCGCGCGGCACTTCCTTGAGCGTCCAGCGCGGCCGGTCGGTGGGCGCGCGCTCGGCCAGGACGGACTGCAGCTGCTGCCGCGCGTCCGCGTAGCGGCCCATGTTGATGTAGAGCTGCGCCAGCTCGATGCGCACGCCGGTCAGCCTGGGGTCGAGCCGCTGCGCGGTCTTGAAGTGCTCCTCCGCTTCCTTGACGTCGCCACCCAGCAGCACCGGCAGCTCGCGGGCGATGCTGCCCGCCATGATGTGCGCCTCGATGTTGTTGGGGTCGAGGCGCAGCACGATGTCCACCTCCTTGCGCAGATCGCGGAGCGCCAGGGCCGAGCTGAGCAGGCCCTTGGCCTGCGACCAGGTGCCGAGCGTGATGGCGTGCCAGAGATGGGCGTCCGCGTTGTTCGGGGCCAGCTCGGTGGCGCGCTTGGCGTAGTCGCGCGCGCGGGCGTAGGCCGCGATCTTGTCGGCCTCCGTCTTCGCGCGCTCCTCGCCGAAGAGGAACCAGGCGCGGGCCAGGGCCAGCAGCGTGGGCACGTCCGCGGCGCCGCCCCGGGCCACGTGGGCCTCGAGCAGATCGCGGGCGCGATCGATGCGCGCGGGGTCGTCCTGGTACTGGCGCAGCATCGCGCGCGCGGTCTCGGCGGGCGTCGCGGTCTGCGCGGACGCGGGCGCGAGGCCGCCCAGGAGCAGCAGGGTAGCGAGCAAGAGGAGCGGCCGGCGCATGGCCCGATCGTACTATGGTCGCGCCGGGTGCCCGGCAGCTAGTCGTGAGCCTGGCAGGAGATATGCCGGGGAGCTTCTCCAGCCCGGTCGAACCATGGAGGTGCGCGAAATGCTGGGGCGCACGACGAAGGGACCGGGAAGGCCGGTAAAAACGCCGGGAAAGAAATACCGCGCATGCGCGCAGGGGGACTTGGCCGATGGCAGGACCGTCAGGGAAGGCTCACCCTCGGGAGCCCGATCCGGTCCCCGACGCGGCCGAGGGCGCGGACCGTCTGGCCGCGATCATCGATTCCTCGGACGATGCCATCGTGAGCAAGACGCTCCGAGGGATCATCACATCCTGGAACCGAGGGGCCGAACGCATCTTCGGCTATAGCGCGGCCGAGGCGGTGGGCCGGCACATCTCATTGATCATCCCGGAGGAGCGGCACGGGGAGGAGACCGAGGTCCTGGCCCGCCTCGTCAAGGGAGAGCGGATCGATCACTTCGAGACGATACGGCAGGCCAAGGACGGCCGGCGCGTCGAGATCTCCCTCACGGTGTCGCCGGTGCGGAACTCGACCGGCCGCATCGTCGGGGCCTCGAAGGTGGCGCGCGACATCTCGGACCGGCGAAGCCTGGAGCGGGAGCGCCAGGCGTTTCTCGAGCGCGAGCAAGAGGCCCGCGCCGAGGCCGAGGCCTTGAATCGCAGCAAGGATCAGTTCCTCGCCACGCTGTCACACGAGCTCCGGACCCCTCTCAACGCCATCTACGGCTGGGCTCGCATGCTCGAGTCGGGCCGTCTCGACGCGACGGTGACTCGCCGCGCGACCGAGGCGATCCTCCGCAACGCGGAGGCGCAGGTGCAGCTCATCGAGGACCTGTTCGATGTCTCGCGCGTGATCACGGGCAACATGCGCCTGGACGCACGGCCACTGAACGTCGTGGCGGTGCTGGAGGCCGCCCTCGACACGGTCCGACCGACCGCGGCCGCCAAGGGGGTTCATCTCGAGTCGGATCTCGATCCCGGCGCGGGCGCGATGATGGGAGATCCCGCCCGTCTCCAGCAGGTGGTCTGGAATCTGCTCATCAACGCGGTGAAGTTCACGCCGATGGGCGGCCGGGTCGACGTGCGCCTGCGGCGGCGGGCCGACGCCCACATCGAGATCGTGGTCAGCGACACCGGTGAGGGCATCGCGCCCGAGCACATGTCGCGCATCTTCCAGCGATTCGGCCAGGCCGACAGCAGCTCGACGCGCCGGCATGCCGGACTCGGCATCGGGCTGGCACTCGTCCGGCATCTCGTCGAGCTGCACGGGGGCACGGTGAGTGCCACCAGCGCGGGCCCTGGGCTCGGGGCCACATTCACGGTCATCCTCCCGGTGGCCGCGGTGCCTGCCGTCCCGCGCGCCGGCGGCGAGCAAGAGCACGGAGTGCGCCCGGCACCCGATCGAGTCAAGCCGATCTCGCTCCGGGACCTCCGGATCCTGGTCGTGGATGACGATGCCGACGGCCTGGAGCTGGCGGCGCTCGTCCTCGTCAATGCGGGGGCCGAGGTGCGAGCCGCGCCGTCCCCGGCGGCCGCGATGGCCGTGCTCGAGGGCTGGCCCGCCGACGTGCTGGTGACGGACCTCGAGATGCCGGGCGAGGACGGGATGAGCCTGCTGCGGCGGGCCCGCGGAGTGATGACGCTCCAAGGCCGCCGTCTTCCGGCGCTGGCCCTGACCGCGTACGGGCGATCGGAGGATCGGATCCGGGCTCTGGCGGCCGGCTTCAATCTGCACATGGGCAAGCCGGTCAGCCCGGCGGAGCTGGTGCTGGCGGTGGCGAGTCTGGGTGGTCGCACGGAGTAGCCGATCTGCCGGGAGCCGATGCTGGTCTGGTCGTCCTTGAAATGCGCCAGAGAAGGCGTGTAAGCCGGGTCCTGTCTGACCGCCCCGGTTTCCCGTGACGGCGAGATGATCATTTCTCTAGGACGCCGGTTACCCGGCGCCTCAAGCGGCCATACCCGAGAGCACCACGCGGGCCGCGCTTCACCTGCTCTCGCGAGCAGGATCGCTCTCCTATTTGGCCTTGCTCCGGGTGGGGTTTACCGAGCCGACCTGGTCACCCAGGCCGCTGGTGAGCTCTTACCTCACCGTTTCACCCTTACCGCCCGTGAAGGCGGCGGTTTGCTTTCTGTGGCACTGTCCATGGGGTCACCCCCCCTGGCCGTTAGCCAGCACCCTGCCCTGCGGAGCCCGGACTTTCCTCCCGCACGGTTGTCCGTGCCGGCGATCATCCAGCCTTCTCTGACGCAATCAAAGAGCGTGTGTCGCTCCGAAAGTATAGCCCGTCAGGGCTCGCCTCGCTTGCTCGCCTTGTCCTGCGCCCGTCGCTCGAGCTCCCAGTAGCGCCGATCCCGCTCTTCCAGCATCTCCCCGGAGGAGCGGAGCGGCGCCGCCGAGGGCTGCTCCACGCCCAGCGCGTGGCCGATCTCATCCACCCGGTCCTGGTCGGGCGTGGACACGCTGCCGCCGACCGCTTCTTCCCCCGAGCTCTCCGCCCGCTGCCAGTCCGCGTCCAGGTCGCCGGCGCTCGCCGCGGGCCCGGTCTCGTGGTGCTCGAGCACCTCGCGCAGCAATCCTACTGTTCGCCCTTGGTCTTCCGTGCCTTCCTTGCCGCGCCGGGTGGCCGTGGTCCGCTTCCGGCCGCGGCGCTTGGCCCGCCGGGCCGGCGCCGCGCCGCCCTTCTTCTTCGCGACCTTCTTCGTCGCCCTCGTCCTGGTCGCCTTCGTCCTGGCCACCTTCGTCCGGCTCCGCTTCGGCTTCGGCTTGCGCTTGCTCATTGGCCACCTCCCCCGGGGTCCGCACGGCTCCGCCTATCATACGCCGCGATTTGACGCTCCTCCGGCCGTCTGCTAGGGTGGCCCCGCGAATCGCTTCTCCACGTTTCCTCTCGAACGACGACGTCTCAGGGAGGTCGCAATGGCGCACGAAGCGCACGATCCGGAAGTCCACCTCGATATCGCGGCGCGTGATGCTCCGCAGCGTGGGCGCCGCGGTGGGCGCCGCGGTGCTCGTCCCTCGGCTGGTGGGCGCGCAGACGCCGCCCAGCGGGCCGATGGCCCCGCCCAGCACGATCACCACGCCCACCGCGCGACTTCAGCCCGCGCGGGGCGCCCACCACGTACTTCACCGATCCCGACGTGCTCACCGTCGAGCCCGCGTTCAACGGGCTGCGGCAGCCGAACGCGCCGATCCAGCGGCTGTGGACCGGCTCGCTCTGGGCGGAAGGGCCGGCGTGGAGCTCGCAGGGCCGTTACCTGGTGTGGAGCGACATCCCGAACAACCGGCAGCTCCGGTGGATCGAGGACAACGGCCACGTCAGCGTCTTCCGCACGCCGTCCAACAACAGCAACGGCAACACGTTCGACTTCCAGGGCCGCCAGCTCTCCTGCGAGCACGTCACCCGGCGCGTGGTGCGCTACGAGCTCGACGGCTCGGTGAGCCTCATCGCGGGGATGTTCAACGGCAAGCGGCTCAACTCGCCCAACGACGTGGTGCCGCACCCGGACGGCAGCTACTGGTTCACCGATCCGCCCTATGGCGCCCAGCTCTACGAAGGCACGGTGGACGCGCCGGGCGGGCCCGCCAACATGGCGGGCCGGCTCAACCCGAAGCTCGGCCAGCCGCTCGAGCTCGGCAGCTACAAGCGCGAGCTGCCCACCGCGGTGTACCGCGTGGACAAGAGCGGCACGCTCACCCAGGTCGCGGGGGAGGATCTGGTGCCGGATCCCAACGGGCTCTGCTTCTCGCCCGACTTCAAGAAGCTCTACGTGGTCAGCACCGGCAAGGGGCCGGGCGACACGCACGCGGGCGGCAAGGGCGAGATGTACGTGTTCGACGTGGGCGCGGACAACAAGCTGAGCAACGGCAAGCTCTTCAGCAACTTCATGGTGGACGGCGTCAAGTGCGGGCCCGACGGCGTGCGCTCCGACGTGGACGGCAATCTCTGGTGCTCCAGCAACGCGGGCCGCAACGTGGGCTACAGCGGGGTGACGGTGTGGACGCCGCAGGGCCAGCTCATCGGGCGCATCCGGCTGCCCGAGATCTGCGGCAACGTCTGCTTCGGCGGGCCCAAGCGCAACCGCCTCTTCATGGCCGCCAGCCAGTCCCTCTACGCGGTCTACACCGCCACGCAGGGCGCCGCCCCCGGTTAAGCCGCGCGGCCAACCGCGGGGTCAGGTCTTACATTCCGACAATGTGTGAATGGAAGACCTGACCCCATCTGAGCGCCCATCTACGCCATGAAGCTCGGGATCTACCTCAACGCGCAGCATCCGGCCGCTGACGATCCGGCGCGGCGGTTTGCCGAGACGCTGGAGCAGGCGCGGCTCATCCACGACCTCGGGTTCGACTCGATCTGGGGTGGGGAGCACCATGCCACGCCGGGGTTCCATTATTTTCCTCTGCTGCCGATGCTGCAGCGGCTGGCGGCGGAGGTGCCCGGGCTCGCCATCGGGACCAATCTGGTGCTGCTGCCGCTGCACAACCCGGTGGAGATCGCGGAGGTCGGCGCCTTTCTCGACGTGATCACCGGCGGGCGCTTCATGCTGGGCGTGGGGCTCGGCTACCGGCCGGAGGAGTTCGCGATCTTCGGGGTGCCGATGGCGGAGCGGGTGAGCCGGCTCGCGGAGGGCGTGGAGATCATCCGGCGGCTCTGGACCGAGGACAAGGTGACGCATCGCGGGCGGCACTGGAGCTTCGAGAACGTCACGATCCGCCCGCGCCCGATCCAGCGCCCGCGGCCGCCGATCCTGGTGGGCTCGCAGGTCCCCGCCGGCATCGCGCGCGCCGCCCGCATCGCCGACGGCTGGCTCGTGGTACCGGTGCCGCGCGTGGACGAGTTCGCCGCGCAGGCGACGGCCTTCACCGCGGCGCGCGCCAAGGAAGGCCTGTCCGCGCCGCCTCAGATCTGCCGGCTGCTCGAGGTGGTCTGCGCGCCCGACGAGGACATCGCGATCCGCCGCGCGGCGCCCTACCTGCTGGACAAGTACGCGGCCTATCTCTCCTGGGGGCTCGAGGGCGTCACGCTCGATCCTTCCGCGAAGCCGGAAGAGCAGCTCCGCCGCCTGGCCGCCAACCGCTTCGCCATCGGCTCGCCGGCCCAGGTGACCGAGATGCTGCTCGCCCAGCACGCGGCCGGCGCCACGCACCTCACCATGCGCGTGAGCTGGCCCGGGATGCCGCAGGCGGATGTGCTCGCCGGCATCGAGCTGCTCGGCCGCGAGGTCCTCCCCGAAGTTCGCCGCCGCACCAGGAGCTAGCCATGCGAGTCCCCGCCCGCCAGATCCAGCAGCAGCTCGAGTCCGTGTTCACCGCGTGGGGCATGTCGGCCGCGCACGCGGCGACGACCGCGCAGATGATGGTGGAGACCGACCTGCGCGGGGTGGACTCGCACGGCATCTCGATGCTGCCGACCTACGACAAGGAGTTCCGCGCGGGCCGGCTCAACATGCGCCCGCAGTGGAAGACGGTGCGCGACATGCCGTCCATGGCCCGGATCGACGCGGACCGCTCGCTCGGCCATCCGGTATCGGTGCACGCCATGAACCTGGCGGTGGACAAGTGCCTGACCACCGGCGTGGCGGTGGTCGCGGTGTACAACTCGCACCACTTCGGCGCGGCCGGCTGCTACGCGAAGATCGCGGCCGATCGCGGCGTGATCGGCATGGTCACCTCGGCCACCCGGGGCGTCACCCTGGTGCCCACCTTCGCGGCGGAGCCGGTCATGGGGACGAACCCGCTCGCCTTCGCGGCGCCCGCGAAGAAGAACGCGTCGTTCGAGCTCGACATGGCCACGACCACCGTCGCGGCGGGCAAGGTGAAGGTCTACAAGCTCAACCACAAGCCGGTGCCGTCGGGCTGGGTGGTGGACGGCGACGGCCGGCCGGTGACCGACGAGGCGACCGCGTTCCAGCACGTGTTCGAGCGCCCGGACGGCGGCATCACGCCGCTCGGCGGCAGCCGCGACCTGGGCGGCCACAAGGGCTATGGCCTCGCGGTGATGGTGCACATCCTGGGCGGCGCGCTCGCGGGCGCGTCGTTCTCGCCGCTGCGCAACAAGACCCAGCGCGACTCGGATCCGCACAACATCGGCCACTTCTTCATGGCCATCGATCCGGCCGCGTTTCGCGACGCGGGGGACTTCGAGCAGGACCTGGACGACGTGATCGACGTGCTGCACGGGGCCAAGCGCGTGGACCCGAAGCCAGCCGGTGATGGTGGCGGGCGATCCGGAGCGGCTCACGCGCGCGGAGCGGCTCGAGCAGGGCGTGCCGATCCCCGACGACCTGATGACGCAGCTCCGCGGCGTCGCCGCGGCCGCGAAGGTTCCCTTCCTGCTCGCCTGAACCCGCCCCTCACCCTGCCCTCTCCCCAACGGGGAGAGGGAGAGCGGGCGCGTGTGGCTGAACCCTCTCCCCCTCAGGGGAGAGGGCAGGGTGAGGGTGGTGTAGGTCTACCCGAGCGCCTTCCGCAGCGCCCCCGCCAGCTCGCCCAGCAGCGCGCGCGACTGGTCGAGGATGCGCGTCATCCGCACGAAGCCGTGGAACATGCCGGGGTACTGCGTCGTCGTCACCGACACGCCCGCCTCGCGCAGCCGCTTCGCGTAGGCTTCGCCCTCGTCGCGCAGGGGATCGCAGCCCGCGGTGATCACCAGCGCGGGCGGCAGGTCGGCCAGGCTCTTGGCCAGGAGCGGTGAGGCGTTCGGCTCGCGGCCCTGCTCCTCGCGGACCAGGTAGTGGCGCCAGAACCACCGCATGTCCTCGGTGGTCAGCAGGTACCCGGTGGCGTTCTCGCGGTAGGACGGCGTATCGAAGTCGTAGTTCGTCACCGGGTAGATCAGGAGCTGCAGCGAGAGCCGCGGCCCGCGCCGATCGCGCGCCAGGAGCGCCATCACCGCGGCGAGGTTGCCGCCCGCGCTGTCGCCGCCCACCGCGATCCGGGCGGGATCGAGCCCGAGGCGCGCGCCGTTGGCCGCCACCCACTGGAGCCCCGCCCAGGAGTCGTCCACCGGCGTCGGGTACTTGAACTCCGGCGCCAGCCGGTAGTCCACCGAGGCCACCGCGCAGCCCGCCGCGTTCACGAGCGACCGGCAGATGCCGTCGTGGGTGTAGAGGTCGCCGATCACCCAGCCGCCGCCGTGGTAGAAGACCAGGACCGGATGCGGCCCGTGGCCGGCGGGGCTGTAGACCCGCACCGTGATCTCGCCGCCGGTCACCGGCACGCGGTGGTCCGCGACGGCGGGCACGTCCTCGACCGGACCGAGCCCGGCGGTGCGCGTGCGCATGGACTCGCGCGCCTCGTCGGGGGTGGATTGCCAGTTCGGCTTGAGGTTCAGCGCGGCGACCGTGTCCACGACCTTCTGGGCTTGCGGATCGAGCGGCATGGCGTGTCCTCCCGGTGGCGATTCAGGTGGTGCGGCGACAGTAGGCAATCCCGCGCGCGTCGTCAAGGGATGCCTCGTCAAGCGGCGGCGCGCAGCACCTAGGACGCGGCGCCGCGGCGGAGGCGGCGCGTGCCGATGAGCAAGACCGCGGCGCCCAGCCAGGCCAGCGCGCCGTCCATCATGAAGGCGCCGGAGAGGCTCAGCGCGGCCAGCCCACCGCTGACCAGCGGGCTCGCGGCGGTGCCCACCTGCACGCTCAGCGCGAGCCAGCCGAAGGCGGCGCCGCGGCGCTCGCCCGGCACCAGCGTGCCGCCGAGCGAGTAGGCCAGGGTCAGCGCGCCGCCGAGGCAGAAGCCGGTGAGGCAGCGCAGCAGCATGAGGCTCTGCCAGCCGGGCGCCAGGGCCATGAGCGCGCAGGGCAGGCCGCCCAGCGAGCAGGCCGACGAGCAAGAGCCGCTCGGGCGGCCAGCGCTGCGCGAGGCGGCCGGCGGCGAGGGCCGAGCCGGTGGCGCAGATGGCGGCGAGCGAGATGATCTCGCCCGAGGTGGCCGCGATGCGGGTCACGTCGGGCAGGGCCGCAACTTTCAGGGGCACGAGGAGGGACAACCCGCGGTCGATGAACTGGCTGATGAAGAGCAGGCCGAGCACGAGCGGAAACCCGCGCAGGCCCAGCACGTCGCGCAGCGTGAAGCTGCTCTCGCGGGTGGACGCCGCGGCCCCGTCGGCGGCGCGCGGCCGGCCCTCGTCGAAGAGGAAGATCAGCCCGACGAGGGCGATCGCGCACATCCCCGCGGTGACGAAGAAGGCGTAGCGCAGGCCGAAGTGGGAGGCCACGTAGCCGC
The DNA here is from genome assembly GCA_963747235.1 of uncultured Candidatus Rokubacteria bacterium. Lineage (GTDB taxonomy): Bacteria > Methylomirabilota > Methylomirabilia > Rokubacteriales > CSP1-6 > CAMLFJ01. Next base: position 201,168 of record CAVVEU010000014.1, on the reverse strand, counting down.
CCGCGGCCGGCCCGATCGCCACGCTCAGGAGCTGCGCGCCCTGCACGCGCCCGATGGCCACCGGCACCTTGTCCTTCGGGCACGACACGCTCGCCAGGGCCATGGCGAAGACGGAGAAGCCGGCGATGACGCCCTGGAGCACGCGCAGGATCATGAGCTGGGTGACCGAGGTCACGAGGCCCATCGCGGCCACGATGATCACGAAGCCGGCGAGCGAGCGGATCATCATCATCTTGCGGCCCACCCGGTCGGCGAAGCGGCCCCAGAGCGGGCCGAGCAGGCCCGAGACCGCCGGGGTCACCGCGGTCAGCGCGCCGGACCAGAGGGCGACGCGCGTGGGCTCGGTGACGCCCAGCTCGATCACGTAGAGCGGCAGGAAGGGCGAGAAGAACTGGAAGCCGACGAACGCGATGAAGACGACGAGGGCCAGGGCCCAGACATTGCGCTCCCAGCTCTCCACCGCCGGGGGCGCCGGCTACCGGGCCCGGCCCGCGGTCACGTGGGCAGGCCGAAGAGCGAGGACATCCGCGTCGCGTCGTGCATGGCCGACATCTCCTCGTCCGGAGGGCGGCGCGTGAAGCGGGCGGCCGCGTCGAGCACGCGCGGCAGCAGGGCGAGGTCGCCCGCGGTGTTGAGGAAGACGTCGGGCCGGCCCAGCACCCAGTGGACGGCCCGATCGATGTCCTCCTGCCGCTCGAGCGGCTGGTACCACGTGGCGTGGCTCCGGTCGGCGGTGGCCCAGGGGCCGCGCGCGATGCCCTTGATGGTCTGGACGGCCACGTTGCGCTCCCGGCAGATGGCGATGACCTCGCCGAAGGCCTCGCGGTAGCGATCGTTCTGGACCATGAAGAAGTTGTAGGGCAGCAGGATCGAGTCGAAGTCGAAGCGCGCGAGGCTCCGGCGGTGCATGGCCGGGATGCTCCAGCCGTGGCCGGTGACGCCGATGGCGCGCGTGAGCCCCTGCGCCCGGGCTTCCACCAGCGCCTCGAGCGCGCCGTCCGGGCCCATCACCTGGTCCCAGTCGTCGGGATGGCCGAGCGAGTGGATCTGGATGAGATCCACGTGAGTCCACGCGCAGGCGCTCGAGCGAGCGCTGGAGATCCTCGCGGGCGGCGCGCGCCCCGCGCGAGCCGGTCTTGGTGGCCAGGAAGAAGTCCTTCCGGTGCCGGGCCATCCACGGCCCGATGCGCAGCTCGGAGTCGCCGTAGCGCGCGGCGGTGTCGATGTGGTTCACCCCGTGGGCGAGCAGCACCTCCAGCGCCCGATCGGCCTCGTCCTGGGTGACGCGCGCCAGCGCGGCGGCGCCGAAGATCGTGGCGGTGCTCTGATGCCCGGTGCGTCCGAACGGCCGGCGCTCGATCATGGGAGGACCTCCATATCACCCTCTCCCCTCAGGGGAGAGGGCCGGGGTGAGGGGTTCATGATCGCCGCCCAGGCCAGCGGCCGCTGGCACGCAGCAGCTCGAACACGCGCGCCGCGGTGACCGGGGGACGGTCGATCTCGATGCCGTAGTCGGCGAGCGCGTCCTCCACCGCGTTGGCCACCGCGGCGGCGGGGGAGATGACGCCGCTCTCGCCCACGCCCTTGATGCCGAGGGCGTTGATCGCGGAGGGGAAGTCCATGTGGATGACCTCGAGCGGCGGCATCTCGTCGGCGCGCGGCAATGGATAATCCATCAGCGTGCCGGTGAGGAGCTGGCCCGTGTCGTCGTAGATCAGCGACTCGCCCAGCGCGCTGCCGAGGCCCTGGGCGATGCCGCCGTGGAGCTGGCCTTCGACGATCACCGGGTTGATGGGCCGCCCGCAGTCGTGCATGGCGGCCAGCTTGAGCAGCCGGATGCTGCAGGCCTCCAGATCCACCTCGGCGACGACGCCCTGCACGCCGAAGGCCCACGTGACCGTGTCGGGATAGAAGAAGGCGCAGGCGCTGAGCCCGGGGCCTCCCGCGTCCGCCACCGCGCGGCTCCGCACCGCGGCGCGGGCCACCTGGCCCAGGCTCACGCTCCTGTCGGGCACGCCCTTCACGTGCACGCGGCCCTCGGCGAGCACGACGTCCTCGGGCGCGCACTCGAAGAGCTCGGCGCCGACCAGGCGCGCCTTGTGGGCGACCTGCGCGGCGGTGCGCTGCACCGCGGGGCCGCTCACCGCGGCCACGCGGCTCGCGATCGTGCCCATGCCGTAGCCGACCAGGTTGGTGTCGCCGCCCACCACCACGACCGACTCGAGCGGCACCGCCAGCTCGTCGGCCGCGATCTGGGCCAGCGTCGTCTCGTGCCCCTGGCCCTGCGCGCAGACGCCCAGGTGCACGAACACGGTGCCGTCCGGATCCACGCGGATGTCCGCGCCCTCGAAGGGGCCGATGCCGGTGCCTTCGACGTAGGCGCAGAGACCCAAGCCGATGGGCCGGTTGCTCCCGCGCCGCTTCGCCTGCTCGGCCCGCCAGCCGGTGTAGTCGAGTGCCAGGAGGAGCCGCTCGAAGGCCGCCGGATAGTCGGCCGGGTCGTAGGTGATCGGCGCGCCGTCGCGGTAGGTGAGGCCGGTCGGGCTCGGCATCTCGTCGGCGCGGATCAGGTTGCGCCGGCGCAGCTCGGCGGGGTCCATGCCGATGCGTCGCGCCGCGCGATCCAGCAGCCGGTCGAGCACGAAGGCGGCCTCGGGCCGGCCGGCGCCGCGATAGGCGGCGGCGAAGGTCTTGTGGGTGAGAATGTTCCGGCCGACCCCGCGGTAGTTCGGCACGCGGTACGGGCCGGGCAGGTGATTGATGGTGTTGAGCGTGATGGCCTCGCCGAGCATGGGCGAGGCGCCGTGGTCGCGGGTGAACGCGGTGTCGATGGCCACGATGCGACCGTCGCGCCCGAGCCCGATGCGCGCCTCGTGGACCTGGTCGCGATCCCCCGCGGCGGTGAGGCAGTGCTCGCTGCGCGTCTCGGCCCATTTCACCGGGCGTCCGAGGCGCCGGGCGACCACGGGCACCAGGATCTCCTCGGGATAGACGTGGCCCTTCACCCCGAAGCCGCCGCCCACGTCGGGCACGATGACGCGGATGCGCTCCTCCTGCAGGCCCACCACCGGCGCGATGCCGCTGCGTACCGCGAAGGGCACCTGGGTCGAGGTCCACACCGTGAGGCCGCCGCCGATCGGATCGGGCGCGGCCAGCACGCCGCGCGTCTCGAGCGGCATCCCGGCCACGCGCGGATAGGCCAGGCGCGCGGCCACCACGACCTCCGCGGTGGCCATCGCGCCCTCGGGATTGCCCTTGGCGCTGGTGGTCACCGAGACCAGGTTGTCGGGCCACGCCTCGTTGACGCGCGGAGCGCCGGGCGCGGCGGCCGCCTCCGGCGACACCGCGGCGGGCAGGGGCTCGTAGGCCACCGCGACGCGCTCGGCGCCGTCGGCGGCGACGTAGGGATCGTCCGCGACCACGACCGCGACGATCTCGCCCACGTGGCGCGCCCGCGCGCCCGCCATGATCGGATGCACGTACGGGCGGCTCTTCGGCTCCGGCACGAGCGGCGGCACGTTCGCGGCGGCCAGCTCGGGCAGATCGGCGAGCGTCCACACCGCGGCCACGCCGGCCAGCGCGCGGGCGGCGCGCGCGTCCACCGACACCACGCGGGCGTGGGCGTGGGGGCTCCGCACCAGGGCCACGTGGAGCAGGCCCGGCACGCGCACGTCGTCGAGGTAGCGGCCGCGGCCCGCGACGAAGCGGCCGTCTTCCTTCCGCTTCGGTGAGGCGCCGACAAGCACGTGGGAGCGGGGACCGGGAGCGCTAGCCGCGGGAGCCCGCGGCGCGGAGGTGCTCGTCGCGGCGGGACTGCAGATCGCCGTCGGTATAGGTCATCAGCTCGGGCTTGGCCTTGCCGAGCATCACCTGGAGGTACGCGGGCTCGAGCCCCACGTTGGTGAAGCCGTGGATGACATTGGCCGGGCAGGAGACGCAGTCCCACGGGCCCAGGACCGTCTCGGCGCGGTTGCCGGCGCCGTCCTCGATGAAGACCAGCATCTTGCCCTCGAGGATGAAGAAGACCTCCTCGACCTCGTGGGTGTGCGGGGCATTGCCCTGGCCGGGCGGGATGAACATCACGGAGAGCGTGAAGTGCTGGGCCGGGATGACCGCGGCGTCGGCCTTGCCGGAGGCGCCGGAGCCGATGAAGCGATGCTGCGCGCGCTTGAAGCCCTCCACGCGCGCGTCGGCGAAGGCGTCCCAGTCGGCGCGGCGGTCGGTGAAGCGGGCCACGTGGGTAGAGGAGCAGCTCGTCGAGTGCCTGGGCCATGTCGATGTCCCTCCCGGGGGCTTCAGTCTAGTCGCACCGCATCGGGGCCGCAAGACGCGCGCGCCTTGCGTCCGATCGGCCCTTCCGCTACGATCCGCGACGGACCGCTCTCCAAGGAGGCCCTCATGGGCAAGATCGTCTTCGCCGGCGCCATGTCGCACGTGCTCGATCCCGACTACTACCAGCGCGCCTGCGGCGACGAGGGGCGACGGAAGACCGTCGAGTGCATGACCGAGATCGCCCGCATGGGCGAGCGGTTCACCGCGACCCGGCCCGACGCGCTCATCGTGGTGGCCGACGACCACCTGAACGCCTTCTCGTTCAACGCGGTGCCCGCGCTCTGCGTGCGCATCGGCCGCACCGTGCAGCGGATGAAGCAGGACCACGCCGAGGCCTTCGACGCGGTGCTCGACCACATGCCGGAGGAGTACCCGCTGCACGAGGACCTGGCCAACCAGATTCTCGCGAAGGGGCATCGACGCGGGCTTCGACCTGGCCATGTCCTGGGAGGCGCCGGTGGACCACGCCTTCCTGAGCCCGGTGAACACCATGCACGGCACGCGGCCGATCCCGCCGCTGGTGCCGATCTGGGTGAACTCGCTTCGTGGCGCCGCAGCCCACGCCCGAAGCGCTGCTTCGACTTCGGCCGGCACATCGCGCGCGTGGTGGCGGAGGGGCCGTGGAAGGTGGGCATCATCGCCACCGGCGGGCTCTCCCACTTCCCGGAGCTGTCGCTGCCGCGGGTCGGCGAGACCGACACCGTCTTCGACCGCAAGCTGATCCACTGGATGGAGGCCGGCGAGCACGAGCCGCTGCGCAATCTCGGGGTCGACGAGCTGCACAAGACGGGCGAGCACGAGTTCCTGAACTGGATGGTGCTGCTGGGCGCGGTGACGCCGGCGCGCGCCCAGGTGCGCTACTTCGGCGAGCTGCCGCGGATCAACCTGGCCGCCGTCGAGTGGAGCCTCTCGTGAGCCGCTACGCGGTCAACAGCCTGCTCTACCGGCTCAAGAAGGACCAGGAGTTCCGGGCGCGCTTCGAGGCCGACGCGCGCGCGGCCCTGGTCGGGCTCGACCTCACCGACGCCGAGCGCGCCGCCTTCGTGGCCCGGGACATGCGGAAGATCAACGAGCTCGGCGGCTACCTGCACCTGGTGATGTCGGTCCCCGGCCTGGCGGCCCACTGAGGCGCGCCATGAAGCTCGTACGGTACGGCCGGGCCGGCGCCGAGAAGCCGGGGTTGATCGACGCGGAGGGGAGACTGCGAGATCTCTCTCGGATCATCCGGGACATCACGCCCGAGACGCTCACGCCCGCCGGGCTCAAGCGCCTGCGTACCGCGAAGCCGTCGCTCATGCCCGCGGTCAAGGGGAAGCCCCGGCTCGGCTGCCCGCTGGCCGGCATCGGCAAGATCGTCTGCATCGGCCTCAACTACACCGATCACGCGGAAGAGGTGAAGATGGCGCTCCCGAAGGAGCCCACGATCTTCATCAAGGCCAACAGCGCGATCAGCGGGCCGGGCTGACGTCCGATCACGCGGCCCCGCGGCGCGGTGAAGCTCGACTACGAGGTCGAGCTGGTGGCGGTGATCGGCCGCGCCGCGCTCCACGTCGAGGAAGGCAGCGCGCTGCGCTACGTGGCCGCCTACTGCCTGATGAACGACGTCTCCGAGCGCGAGTTCCAGATGGAGCACGGGGGCGGGACCACCAAGGGCAAGAGCTGCGACACCTTCGCGCCGATCGGGCCCTGGCTGGTCACCGCGGACGAGATCGCCGATCCGCAGGCGCTCGGGCTGTGGACCACCGTCAACGGCGAGCGGCGCCAGCAGGGCAGCACCCGGGACATGGTCTTCCCGGTGCGCCAGCTCGTGTCCTACGTGAGCCGCTTCATGTCGCTCCAGCCGGGCGATCTGCTCTCCACCGGCACGCCCGCCGGGGTGGGCCACGGGGCCCGGCCGCCGCGCTACCTCGACGACGGCGACGTGGTGGCGATGGGGATCGACGGCCTCGGGACCCAGCAGCACCGGGTGATCGCCCGCCGCTCGTGATCCTGGTCGAGCACGGCACCATCATCACGGTGGATGCCGGGCGGCGGATCCTCACCGACGGCTCCGTGCTGATCGACGGGGCCGAGATCGTCCAGGTCGGGCCCGCGCGAGACGTGCGCCCGCCGCGGCTGCCGGACCGGGTGATCGACGCGCGCCGGATGGTGGTGACGCCCGGCTTCGTGGACACCCACGTGCACCTCTCCGAGCATCTCAACCGCGGCCTGCTCCTCGACGACATCCCGGTGGACCGCTACCTGCCCGACTGGCTGATCCCGCTCTACTCGGTCATGACCGCGGAGGACGAGGAGCACGCCGCGCTCCTGGCCGGCATCGAGATGATCCGCACCGGCACGACCACCTTCTGCGAGGCGGGCACGCTCTTCGAGCCGGTCGCGGTGGCGGGGGCGATGGAGCGTCTCGGCATGCGGGCGATCCTCGGGCGCTGGACCTGGGATCTCGAGTCGGGGCCTTCGCGGATGCGCCAGACCACCGCGGGAGGCCCTGCGCGCGAACGAGGCGATGCTCGAGAGGTGAATGGCCGCGGCCGGGCTCGTGTCCGCGTGGCCGCTGCTGCTGGGCTTCGGCACCTGCTCGGAGGAATTGATCCGCGGGGCCAAGGCCCTGGCCGATCGCCACGGGGTCGGGTGGGGGATGATGCACCTGGCCTCGCATCCCTCGCGGAAGACGCGGGACCGCCTGCCGCTGGCCACCCTGGACGACTGGGGCGTGCTCGCGCCGAACGCGAAGCTCTCGCACATGGTGTACCTCGACGAGGCCGACATCGAGTTGCTCGCGCGGCGCGGGGTGAAGATCAGCCACTGCCCCACCGCCGGGCTCAAGCACACCAAGGGGCTGGCCGCGCACGCGCGCGTGCCCGAGATGCTGGCGGGGGGCGTGTGCGTCTCGCTCGGCGGCGACAGCGGCAACGGGTCGAATCACTTCGACATGCTGCGGATGATGTACCTCGTGGCCAACATCTACAAGGACGCGCGTCTCGACGTGACCGTGATGCCGCCCGAGACGGTGCTGGAGATGGCGACGATCCACGGGGCCGCGTCGCTCCTGATGGAGCGCCGCATCGGCTCGATCGAGGTCGGCAAGCGCGCCGACCTGGTCCTCTACGACCGCGATCAGCCGGAGTGGCGGCCGCTCTTGAACCCGCTGAACAACCTGGTCTACGCGGCGACCGGATCGAGCGTGCGGAGCGTGATGATCGACGGCCGCCTCGTGCTCGACGAGGGCCGCATCACCACGGTGGACGAGCGCGCGATCTACGAGCGGGTGGAGGTGCTGGCGCGCGAGCAGGTGCGGCGCGCCGGGCTCACCATCGAGAGCCGGTGGCCGACTACAGGATGAAGCCCTTGAACCCCTTGCGGGCCAGGGCCTCGCGGGCCGACTCGGCCTGCTCGCGCGAGGCGTAGCCGCCGATCCGCACCACGTAGGGCACCGCGGACGCCTCGATGCGCCGCACGTCGGCGGGATAGCCGTCCTTCTTCACGCGGTCGGCGAGCTGACCGGCCTGCTTGGCGTTCTTGAAGGCCGCGATCTGGACCGTGAACGTCCGCCTGGTTTCCTCGCGAGGCGGGCTGGCACGGACGGGCGGCGCGGGCCTGGTCTCCTTCACCACCGCGGGTGTAACGGGGGGCGGTGTGGGCTTCGTCTCCTTCGTGATCGGCTCTCTCGTGACCGGGGCCTTCGGGAGGCTGACCGGCGGCGCCGTGGCGGGCGGCGTCGCGACCGCCGCGACCGCCGGCGGCCCCGTCTCGACGACGGCGGCGCCCGAGGGCTTCGCGGTCACGGTGGAGATGATCGCTTCCGGGCTCGCCTCGCGCTTGGCCTGAGGCGGCGGGCCGATGTCGTACCAGCCGAGCCATTGCGGGATCGCGAAGACCAGCACGAAGGTGACCGCGGCGGCCGCGATCCCGATCCACATGCCCCGGAACGGCGAGTCCGACGGCTCTTCCATCTCGTCGTCGACTTCGTCGTCGAGCCACGCGGGCTCCTCGAGGACGGGGAATTTCATCTGCGCGTCGCGCTCGCGAGGGCTCAGGCCCTCGAGCGGCAGCTCGCGCTCATCGTGCTCGTCGTGTTCCCGTCGCGTCTCGTGATCGGTCAGCATAGTCTCGGTTTAGCATGGCCCCCGCCGCCCTCCGGCAAGAATAAGAGCCGTCCCGGGTGACGCTGCGCGGCAGTGAAAATTACTCCCTGTCCCCTGGGGAGAGGGCAGGGTGAGGGGCCCGAGACGCGCCTTGACTCGGTGCATCGGGCGACGTAGCGTTCAGCCGTTCCCGACGACGCGAAACCCACGAAGGAGGAGACAGCGCATGCGCCTCAAGGATCGAGTGGCCCTGGTGACAGGCGCCGGCTCCGGCATCGGCCGGGCCATCGCGCTGCGCTTCGCCCAGGAAGGGGCGCGGGTGATCGTCAACGACGTCAAGCAGGAGACGGCGCAGGCAGACGGTGGACGCGATCGCGTCGGGGAGCGAGGCGGCGCGGGGGCGCGCGCTCGCCGCCGACGTGGCCGACTCGGGGCAGGTGAAGCGGATGTTCGCGGAGGTGGACCGCGAGTTCGGCGCGCTCGACATCCTGGTCAACAACGCGGGGATCGCGGAAGGGGCGCCGGGCGATCGGGAGAAGATCCGCGCGCGGTCGGAGGCGCGCATGGCGAGCTCATGGGGGGCGGGCCGGTGACCACCCACTGGGACCTCACCCAGGACATGTCCGACGAGGCCTGGCACCGGATGATCGGCGTGCACCTCAACGGCACCTTCTTCTGCACGCGCGAGGCCCTGCGCCTGATGGCCCGCAAGAATCGCGGCGCGATCATCAACATGTCGAGCGTGGCCGCGCTCATGGGCCTCGAGGCGGCCGTGCACTACAGCGCGGCCAAGGGCGGCATCCTGGCCTTCACCCGCGCGGTCGCGCGCGAGGTGGCCTCCCGCGGGATCCGGGTGAACGCGATCTGCCCGGGCTACATCGACACGCCGATGACCAAGCCCATGTCGCCGCTCGCGCAGCGGCTGATCATCGCCCGCACCCCGCTCGGGCGCTGGGGCGAGCCGGAGGAGATCGCGGCCACCGCCGCCTTCCTGGCCTCCGACGACGCGTCCTTCTTCACGGGGCAGTGGCTCTCGCCCAACGGCGGCCTCTTCATCGGGTAGGGGGTAACCGCCGGTCAGCGCGCGACGCGGACGATCGCGGAGCGCGCGAGGGCGTCGGCGCGCTCGTTCAGCGGGTCGCCGCTGTGGCCGGCGACCTTGTGCCAGGTGACGTCGTGCTGCTCGAGGGCCAGCGCGATCAGGGGCTCCCAGAGATCGCGATTGTCCACCGGCTTCTTCTGACTGTTGATCCAGCCGTTCTTCCGCCAGCGCTCGTACCACCGGTCGCGGAAGCAGTTGATGACGTACGCGCTGTCGCTGTAGATGGCGACGCGCCGGCGACCCGCGAGCGAGCGGAGGCCTTCGAGCGGGGCGGTCAGCTCCATGCGCTGGTTGGTGGTGGGGTTCTCGCCGCCCGAGAGCTCGAGCTCCCGGCCGTCCTCGAAGAGAATGGCGCCCCAGCCGCCGGGCCCGGGATTGCCCGAGCAGGCGCCGTCCGTGTACATGACGATGGCGGGAGGTTGGCGGCATCGGACCTTCGCCCCTCACCCTGCCCTCTCCCCTGAGGGGAGAGGGGATCGTGAAAACCCTCGCCCCCGGAGGGGGAGAGGGCAGGGTGAGGGGGGTCTCTAAGACGGCCAGTAGAGGTAGCGGCCGCAGGACTCGCAGGGGATCAGCGACGCCTGCGCGCGGAGCTCCTGCAGGCGCTGGGGCGTGATCGTCATGCGGCAGGCCCCGCAGAAGTTCGGCCGGGTCACCGGCACGAGCGCCAGCCCGCCGCGGGCGCGCAGGATCCGGTCGTAGTCGGCCAGGATGGGGCCGGGGAGCTGGCCGGCCAGCTCCTTGCGCTCGGTGCGCACCCCGGCCAGCTCGGTCTCGACGGCGCGGAGCTGCTCCTTGGCGGTGGCCTCCTGGCTGCGGCCCTCGGCCTCGCGCTGCTTGAAGAGCGCCTCCGCCTCGCGGATGTCGCCGGCGAGCCGCTCCTGGGCCTCCATGAGGACCAGGACCTCTTCCTCCATCTTGGCCTTTTCCTGCTTGATGTCCTCGATCTCGATCAGGACGGCGGAGTATTCCTTGTTGGTCTTGACTTCGTAGAGGCGGGCTTCGTTCTTGCTGCGCTTGGCCTGGACGACCTCCAGGTCCTTTTCCTTCGCGCGCTGGTCCTTGCGGGCGGCGTCGATCCGGGCCTTGGCCTGCTCGACCTGCTTCTTGGCGTCCTCGACCCCGGCGTGAATGGCGGCGATCTCCCGAGGGAGCCGCGCGGCGTCCGCCTCGAGGGCGGCGATGCGCGAGTCGATCGCCTGCAGACTGATCAGTGTCTGGAGCTTCTGGTCCACTATCTCGCACTCGCCTCGGAAGCCATCGCTTCTTGTATTCGCTCGGCTCGCCTTCGGCTGCGCCTCGCCCTGCCACTGCCCCTACCTGACCGTGATGGTGGGCCCACTTGGACTCGAACCAAGACCGGACCGGTTATGAGCCGGGGGCTCTGCCAATTGAGCTATGGGCCCGGCGGCCATCATACCACCGCGGCCGGGGCTCACGATTCCAGGAAGCTCCGGAGCTTCTTGGAGCGCGAGGGATGCCGCAGCTTGCGCAGGGCCTTGGCCTCGATCTGGCGGATGCGCTCGCGGGTGACCGCGAAGTCCTGGCCGACTTCTTCCAGGGTGTGCTCGCAGCCGTCGGAGAGGCCGAAGCGCAGCCGCAGCACCTTCTCTTCGCGCGGCGTCAGCGAGTTGAGGACCTTGTTGGTCTGCTCCCGCAGGGAGAGGCCGATCATGCTCTCGACCGGCGAGCCCACCTGCTTGTCCTCGATGAAGTCGCCCAGGTGGCTGTCCTCTTCCTCGCCGATGGGCGTCTCGAGCGAGATCGGCTCCTGCGCGATCTTGAGGACCTTGCGGACCTTGTCCACCGGCACTTCCATCTTGATCGCGATCTCTTCCGGGGTGGGCTCGCGGCCCAGCTCCTGGACCAGCTGTCTGGAAGTCCGGATCAGCTTGTTGATGGTCTCGATCATGTGCACCGGGATCCGGATGGTGCGGGCCTGGTCCGCGATGGCCCGGGTGATCGCCTGCCGGATCCACCAGGTGGCGTAGGTCGAGAACTTGTAGCCGCGGCGGTACTCGAACTTGTCCACCGCCTTCATCAGGCCGATGTTGCCCTCCTGGATCAGATCCAGGAACTGCAGGCCCCGGTTCGTGTACTTCTTGGCGATCGAGATCACGAGCCGCAGGTTGGCCTCGACCATCTCCTTCTTGGCCCGCGCGGCCTTGGCCTCGCCCTGCTTGATGATCTTGACGATGTTCTTGAGCTCGTCGGCCCGCGCGTCCGCCAGCTCCTCGGCGCGCTTGATCTTCTGCTGGGCCACCCACACCAGCCGCTCCTTGATCGAGGGGTGCTTGGACGCCGCCTTCTGGTAGAGGTCGCGGTCGCCGTCGTCGCGATCGTCGTCGGCCAGCGAGGAGAGGAACGCGTCCACCGCGGTGGGGGCGGGGCGCTTGCCGTCCGACCAGAGCGCGATCTCGCGCTCGGCGCGGTGGATCTTCTCGACCAGCTTCTTGAGATCGTTGCCCCAGAGATCGAGGAGGGACTGCTGGAGGTTGAGACCGCGGAGGATTGCGAGGACCTTGCTCTTCTTGGCTTCGGCCTGCCCTTCGACTCGCTTCCAGGCCGGCTCGCGCCTTGCCTCGCTTTCGCCCCCCGGTCTTGGCCTTGAGGCGTCGCCACTGGTGCGTGAGCGTCTCCCGCTCGCGCAGGAGCCGGTCCACGTTGCCCAGCTCGCGGATCACCGAGCGGCGCAGCGCGGCTTCCTTCTCCTCGGTGGACTCCTCCTCCGGGAAGTCCACCACGTCCTTGATCGGGATGATGTCCTCGCGCAGCTCCTCGCGGAGGGCGCGGATCTTCTCGACGGCCAGGCTGGTGGAGAGGATCGCGGCGGTGGCCTCGTCCTTGCCTTCCTCGATGCGCTTGGCGAGCGTGATCTCGCCCTCGCGGGTGAGGAGGGCCACCTTGCCCATCTCGCGCAGGTAGAGGCGGACCGGATCCTCGGTGCGGCCGACCGGGCCCGGGGTCAGATCGATGCGCCGCGGCTCGGGCTCCTCGTCGTCGGGCTCGGGGTCGGCGGCCTGGGCCGCCATCTCGGACGGCAGGCGCACCGCCTTGGTCGAGTCCACGAGCTCGATGTCCATCGAGCCGAACATCAGCATGATGTCGTCGAGCTGATCGAGGGTGACGAGGTCGGAAGGGAGGGCGTCGTTCACCTCGTCGTAGGTGAGGAAGCCCTTCTGCTTTCCCTTGGCGATGAGCTTGTCCAGCTCCTCGATCTTCGGCTCTTCCACGGTCCGCGATTCGTCCGCCATGCCTCGCCGTTCTCCTGGTGGGGTTAGGGTGTGTCCGCTTGACGCTGATGGCTCATCGGCCACTCGTCCGGCAGCGCCGGGCGCGCCAGGGCCAGCTCCCTGACCGCCTCCGCCTCCCGTTGCAGGTCACGCTGCAGGCCTCGAAGCTCGTCCTCGAGCGCGGGCAGCGCCGGATCCCCGGTGGCCTGGGCGTCGATGATCGCCCGCGTCACCTGATGGACCCGGTGTTTGCGATGCCGGATATGGTACCGCCTCTTTAGCTCCGCGACGTGACTATGTGTATCGCCCCACTTGCGCTCCTCGACCAGGAGGGCGGCCAGCAGCCCCCGCTCGCGATCCCCCGGGCAGCTCGGCCATCAGTGCCTCGGGCAGCGCGCCGGGCGTCCGCCGCAGGGCGGTCAGCACGAGGCGCAGCCCTGGGTGCACCACGTCCTCATCCGCGAGCACGGGGAGGAGCTCGGCCCGGGCCTCATCGACTTGCAAGAGGAGGGCCACGAGATCCCGCTCGAAGGGGACCGGAGGCGGCCAGGAATCCGATTCCCCGGCTCCGCGCCCGGATTGGGAAGGCGGTTCGGGCCGCCGACCCCGCGCGCGGGCGCCCTGCAGCTGCTGGGCCTCGATCCAGAGCTGGGTGGAGTCCACGCCGAGCTGCCGGGCGGCCTCCCGCGCCAGCACGGTGGCCTCCTCGGCATTGGCGACCTTGGAGAGGATCAGGGCCACGCGGGCATGGGCATTGGCCCGGCCCCGCGCCGTGGTCAGGTCCTCGTCGGCGAATGCCTTCTCGAGCACGAAGGAGAGCAGGGGACGCGCCGCGTCGAGCCGCGCGGTGAGCGCGGCGGCGCCCTCGGCGCGCAGCAGGCTGTCGGGGTCGTGGCCGGGGGGCAGGAGCGCGACCCGGATCGGCAGGTGGCCCGCCTTCTCGAAGCCGCCGGTGCGCGAGACGGACCAGCCGAGGTTCTGCAGGTCCATCACGTCGTTCATCATCTCCTCGAGGCGCGAGCGAGGCCTTCTGCCCGGCCGCGTCGGCGTCGAAGAGCGCCACCACCTCGTCGGCGTAGCGGCGCAGCAGGCCGAGCTGGGCCGGCGTGAACGCGGTGCCGAGCGCGGCCACCGTCTCGCCGAAGCCGTGCTGATGCGCCATGAGGCAGTCGAGGTAGCCCTCGACGATGATGGCGCGGCTCCGCTCCCGCATCGCGATCGCGGGCCACGTCGAGGGCGTAGAGCATCTGGCCCTTCACGTAGAGCGGGGTCTCCGGCGAGTTGAGGTACTTGGGCTCCTCGCCCGACAGCGCGCGGCCGCCGAAGGCCACCACGCGACCCTGCACGTCGCGGATGGGGAAGAGCAGCCGGCCGCGGAAGCGGTCGTAGAAGCCGGGCGCGTTCTGGCGCGCGAGGATCAGCCCGGCCTGCACCAGGACGTCTTCGCCGATGCCCTGCCGGGCCATGACGCCCAGCAGCGCGTTCCAGCTCTCGGGCGCGTAGCCGAGCCCGAAGCGCTTCGCCACCTCCGGGTCCACGCCGCGCTGCTCGAGATAGGCGCGGGGCTTCTCGCCGCCGGGCTCCCAGAGCGAGCGGGTGTAGAACTCGGCGGCCAGCGCCATCGCGCGCCGCAGCGCCTCGAGCTTGCCGTCCACCTCGGGCGCCCGCTGGCCCGCGTCGGGCAGGGCGACGCCGGCGCGGTCGGCCAGGGCGCGCACCGCCTCCGGGAAGCGCCACGCGCTCCTGGCGCATGAGGAAGCTGAAGGCGTCGCCGCCCGCGCCGCAGCCGAAGCAGTGGATAGATGTTCCGCTTCGGGTTCACGGTGAAGGAGGGCGTCTTCTCGGTGTGGAAGGGGCAGAGGCCCTTCCAGTTCTCCCCGGTCCGCTTGAGCTTCACGACCTGGCCGACGATCTCGAGGATGTCGGCGCGGGAGCGGATCTCGTCGAGGAGCTGCTGGGAGTATCCGCCCGGCATCGGGTTCGCCTCAGCCCTGGGTGAGCGTCGCGACGGTGGCGCCGGCGCCGCCCTCGGAGGACGCCCCCGGGCGATGCTCGGCCACGAGGGGGTGGGCGCTCAGCAATTCCTCGACCGCCCGGCGGAGGGCACCCGTGCCCTTGCCGTGGATGATACGAACCGACGGGAGCCCGGCCAGGAATGCATCGTCGAGGTACTTTTCTAGCAGATCGCGGGCCTCATCGGTAGTCCGTCCTATGATGTGCAGCTCCCCGCCCACCGTGCTCTTGTAGGGGGTGGTGATCCGAGCCTGCGCGACCGCCCCTCCCCCGCGGGCGCGAGGCTCCGCCCGGGGGCGAGCGGGCTGACGCTGGATCACCCGCGACGGCCTGCATCGGCACCTTCACCGTCACCGCGCCCGCCTGCACCGTCACCGTCTCGCCGTCCACGCCCAGCGCGTCCCCCTTGAGCCCGAGGTGCGTGATCTCGACGCGATCGCCCACGGTGACCGGGCCCGCCCCGTCCGGCTCGGGCCCGGTGGCCCCCGCAGTGTGCTCCACCTTCTGCGCGGTTTCCACCAGTCGCTTGCGCGCGCGCTCCAGCTCCGGCCGGCTCTTCTCGGCGCGCTTGAGCCGGTCCCACTCCTCGTTCACGTGCCGTCGCACCTCGGTGACCAGGCGCTGCGCCTCCGCCTTGGCGCGGGCGATGGTCTCGCGCGCGCTCGTCCGCGCCGCCTCGAGCTCGGCCTGGGCCCGCGCGAGCAGCCCCGCGCTCTCCGCCTCGCGCCGCTCGAGCAGCGCGCCGCGCTCGGCGTCCTTGCGATCGCGGTCGTCGAGGCGGGCCAGCAGCTCCTGGAGCTGCCGCTGCTGGGTGGAGCGATGCGCGTGCGCCCGCTCGATCAGCGCGGCGGGCAGGCCGAGGCGGGCGCCGATGGAGAGCGCGTAGCTCTGCCCCGGGCGATCGTAGATGAGCCGGAAGGTGGGCGCGAGCCGCTCGGCGATCGAACTCCACCGAGGCGTTGCGGGCCTTCGGATGCGTGGAGGCGAAGCCCTTGAGCGGCTCGAGGTGGGTGGAGGCCACGCACCACCGCGCCGCGCTCGGCCAGGTCCTCGAGCACCGCCTGGGCCAGCGCGGCGCCGTCGTCGGGGTCGGTGCCCGCGCCCAGCTCGTCGAGCAGGACGAGCGAGCGGGCGTCCACGCGCTCGAGGACCTCGCGGAGCTGCTTGACGAAGGCGGAGAACGTCGAGAGGTTCTCCGCCACGCTCTGCTCGTCGCCGACGATGGCGAAGCACTGCGAGAAGACGGGCAGGCGCGCCCCGTCGCGCGCGGGCACGTGGCAGCCCGACTGCGCCATGAGCACGAGCAGGCCCAGGGTCTTGAGCGCCACCGTCTTGCCGCCCGCGTTGGGGCCGGTGATCACGAGCAGCGGGCGCTCGGCCGTCGATCTCGATGTCCATGGGGATGACGGGGCGGCCGCCGTCGGCTGCCCAGCTCTGGGCGAGGAGCAGCGGATTGCAGCGCGCCGGGCAGGACCACGTCGCGCTCGTCGGCGATCGCGGGCTCGACCGCGTCCATGCGCTCGGCGAGGGCGCCGCGGGCGAAGATCAGGTCGAGGCCGCCGATGCCCGCCACCAGGTCGTCGAGCTCGGGCAGCGCCGCCCGCACCGCGTCGGTCAGCGCGGCCAGGACGCGGAGGATCTCGGTCTCCTCCTCGCGCGCGGCCTGGACGAGGTCGTTGTTGGCCTCGACCACCGCCTCCGGCTCCACGAAGAGCGTGGCCCCGCTCTGCGAGCGGTCGTGGACGATGCCGCGCAGGCGGCTCTTGGCCTCCGCGCGGATCGGCAGGACGTAGCGGCCGTGCCGGACCGTGACGTAGCGCTCCTGGAACGTGGTGTCGGCGTTGGGCGCCCCGAAGTAGGCCTCGAGCCGCTTCACGAGATCGCGCCGCAGGTCGCGGATGCTCTGGCGGACGCGGCGCAGCGCGGGCGACGCCTCGTCGCGCACCTGGCCGTCGGCGTCGAGCGAGCGCCGGAGCAGGTCGGCCAGCTCGGTCTGACGCGGGAAGCCCGCGAGCGCCGCCGCGAGATCGGGCGCCACCGGCTGGATGGCGCGGCCGTAGGCGAGCAGGCGCCCCGCCGCCTCCAGCAGCGGGATCAGCGCGGCCAGGTCCGCGGCCTCGGCCACCGAGCCCACCACGCGCGCGGTCTCGAGCGTGGGCCGCACGTCGGGGATGCCCTCCCAGGGCGGCACGCCGGTCTGGCCCATCGCGGCCCGGGCCTGGCGGGTCTCGCCGAGCGCGCGCCGGATCGCGCCGGGATCCGTGAACGGGAGCGTGGCGGTCGCCAGCTCGCGGCCCATCGGCGTGCGCGCCTCGCGGGCGAGGAGCGCCAGCACCTGCGGCCACTCGAGGCCGCCGCTGCCCGCGGAGAGCCGGAACGCGGGGCTCATCGCGCGCGGGGCCCTCAGCGGCGCTCCACGAGGCGGAGCGCCTCGTCCGCGGCCTCGTCGCAGGCCGCGGCGATCGCTTCCTGCTCCTCGGGGAAGAACGGCGAGAGCACGTGATCGGAGACGCGATCCCGATCCTCGCCCGGGCCGGCCGGGCCGGCCGATGCCGATCTTGACGCGGCGGAGGTCGTTGGTGCCGAAGGCCGCGATCAGCGAGCGCACGCCGTTGTGGCCGCCCGCGCTGCCGCTGGTGCGCACGCGCACCTTGCCGAGCGGGAGATCCAGGTCGTCGAAGACGATGACCAGGTCGGCGGGGCCCAGGTGGAGCTTGCGGGCGAGCCGCGCCACCGGGGCGCCGGTGACGTTCATGAAGCTGCCCGGCTTGATGAGGTAGAGCGGCTCGCCCTGCCAGCGGCCGGCGGCGACCGCGTGGCCGCTGTCGCGCTCGAAGCGTGCATGAATGCGATGGGCCAGCGCGTCGACGACGCGCTGGCCCACGTTGTGCCGGGTGTTGCGATATTCCGGGCCCGGATTCCCCAGGCCGACGATGGCCTGGGCCACCTACTTCTTCTTCTCGCCCTTGTCCTTCGCGTCGCCCTCGGCGGCTTCCCCCTCCTTGGGCTTGCGCTCGGTGAGCACCTCGGGCTCGGCCGCCGTCGCTTCCGTCGTCGCCGCGGCCGCCACCACCGCTTCCTCGGCCGCCGGCGGGGCGATCGTGACGACGGCCTGGTTCGGGTCGTTGAGGACGCGCACGCCCTCGGGGACCTTCAGGTCCTTGACGGTCAGCACGTCGTGGATGGCCATGTTCGTGATGTCCGCTTCGAGGTGATCCGGGATATTCCCGGGCAAGCAGGAGACCCGCACCTCGCGGAGCACCATCTCGAGGATGCCCTGGGTGTCCTTGACGCCGATGGCCTCGCCGACGTGGTGCACGGCCACCGTGACCTGGATGGCGCGGTCCATCGCCACTTCCTGCAGGTCCACGTGGATGAGGTTCTCCGAGACCGGATCGAACTGCATGTCCCGGATGATCGCCATCTTGGCGTCCGTGGTCCCTTCGAAGGTCACCCGGAACAGCTGGGTGCTGCCCTCGTGGCCGTGGATGAGACGGAGGACGTCCTTGGGCGTCACCGCCACGTTCACCGGGCCCGCGCCGCCGTAGAGGGTGGCCGGCACCTGGCCCGCGCGGCGCAGGCGCCGGGCGGGGCCCTTGCCGATGCCCTCGCGCTTCCGGATGGTCAACTCACGCATTTCCATGACTCAGCTCCTTCAAGTGAAAGTTTGGTCTTACACGAAGAGGGTCGAGACGGACTCCTCGTCGTGGATGCGACGGATCGCTTCCGCGAGCAGCGGGGCGACCGAGAGAACGCGGATCTTGGACAGCTGCCGCTCGGGCGTCAGCGGAACCGTGTTCGTGATGATGACCTCTTCCAGGATCGACTCCTTGATGCGGGCGATGGCGGGGCCGGAGAGCACGCCGTGCACCGCGCAGGCGAGGATGCGCCGCGCCCCCTCGCGCCGGAGCGCGTCCACCGCCTGGATCAGGGTGCCCGCGGTGTCGATCATGTCGTCGGCGATCACCACGTCCTTGTCCTTGACGTCGCCGATGAGGTGCATGAACACCGCCACGTTGTTGCCCTCGCGCCGCTTGTCGATGATGGCCAGCCCGGCCTTGAGCCGCTTGGCGAGCGCCCGCGCGCGCTCCACGCCTCCCGCGTCGGGCGAGACGAGGACGGGGTCCTTCAGGTCCTTCTTCGCCAGGTAGTCGATGATCACGGGCGGCGCGGCGAAGAGGTGATCCACCGGGATATCGAAGAACCCCTGGATCTGCCCGGCGTGGAGGTCCACCGCGAGCAGGCGCTGGGTGCCGGCGGCGGTGAGCAGGTCGGCCACGAGCTTGGCGGTGATCGGCATCCGGCCCTGCACCTTGCGGTCCTGGCGGCCGTAGCCGTAGTAGGGCAGCACCGGCGGTGATCCGCCGGGCGGACGCGCGCTTGAACGCGTCGATCATCACGAGCAGCTCCATCAGATGATCGTTCACCGGCGGGCACGTGGGCTGGATCACGAAGATGTCCTGGCCGCGGACGTTCTCGTTGATCTGCACGTACACCTCGCCGTCGGAGAAGCGCGAGACGTCCGCGTCGCCCAGGGGGACGTGGAGGGTCTTGGCGATTTCCTCCGCCAGCGGCCGGTTCGCGTTGCCGGAGAAGAGCTTCAGATCGTACGCCATGGTCAGACTCGTCTCCCGTGACTGACGTTGCCGCTCTTCTTCTTGTATCCGCTCGGCTCGCCTTCGGCTGCGCCTCGCCAGCCACTGCGGCTAGGCGGCGACTCGACCCCTGTGTGGCTGGGGCGGGAGGAATCGAACCTCCATTGCGGGGGCCAAAGCCCCGAGTCCTACCACTGAACGACGCCCCAGTAAAATCCCGTTCAGCTTCATCGGGTCACCCGGATCGCGGGGCCGGAGTTCGTGCGGACCGCCCAGCAGCCCCAGCCCGCCCGGCTCACCCGGGTGCGGATCTGGCGCGCGTGGTCCAGGGAGCGCGCCATCCCGAACACGGTCGGTCCGCTGCCCGACATGATCGCTCCAAGCGCGCCCGCCGCCAAGAGGGCCGCCTTCATGCGGCCGATCACCGGCAACACCGGCTCGACCACGCTCTCCAGATTGTTCGTCAACGCCCCCGCCAGCTTGCGTCACGTTGCGCGTCCTCAACGCCTCGATCACCCGCT
Source organism: uncultured Candidatus Rokubacteria bacterium (assembly GCA_963747235.1). Classification (GTDB taxonomy): domain Bacteria; phylum Methylomirabilota; class Methylomirabilia; order Rokubacteriales; family CSP1-6; genus CAMLFJ01. Next base: position 181,287 of record CAVVEU010000014.1, on the reverse strand, counting down.
CCGTGCCGGTGGGCTCGGCCCGCCAGCCCACCGGAACCCGACCGTACACCTCCCGCGTGGACAGCGGCACGCGGGGGTTCACCAGCACCAGGGCGTAGCCGCCGCCCCCGGGCAGCACGGTCAGATGCTCACCGCGCCCCCTGGCCACCGCGCGTCCCGTTCCCAGGAAGAACGGCACGTCCATGCCCAGCTCCACCGCCAGCTCCGCAGCCGCGCCTTGGGCCAGCGGAGCCGCCACAGCCGATTGAGCCCCCAGAGCGTCGCCGCCGCGTCGCTCGATCCGCCGCCCAGCCCCGCCGCGACCGGGATGCGCTTGATCAGCCGGATCCGGGCCCCGGCCTCGATCCCCGCCGCCTTCTGGAGCAGACGGGCGGCGCGCATCACCAGATTGCCATCGTCGGTGGGCAAGTCGGGATCGTCCGTGTGCAGCGAAAGGGTGTCGGCCGCTTCCAGCTTCAGGCGATCGAACAGGTCCACCGCCTGCAGCACCGTCGCGATCTCGTGATACCCGTCGCCCCGCTTGCCCAGCACCTCGAGGGCCAGGTTCACTTTGGCGGAGGTGCGAAGCACCACCTCCATGCTGCCCCGTGACCGCTTCGACAAGGCAGCGTAGGCTACCATGCGCCGCGAAATAGTGTCAACGGAAGTCTTGAATTCTAACGTGTTCCGGGACAGTCAGCTTCAGCAGCGCGGGGTCGAGCGCGGTGTTCATCCTGGGGTCGCGGTAGGTGACCGAGACGCGCAGCGTCCCGTCCGGTGTCTCGAGCCTGAGCCCGGCCGGTGGGGCGTCCGGCGGCGTCGGGGTGAACGTCACCCGCGCCGGGTTCTTGCCGGTCCACTCGATCTGCTTCGCCTGCCCGCTGGCGGGGTCGAACCAGATGCGCTGCTCGACGTCGCGCCCGGTGAGCCGGAGCGACGGGCCGGTCTCGTCGGGGGCGACCAGCTCCACGCGGGTCGGGTCCGGCAGCGGCCGGGCGCGGGCCCCGAGCAGCGCGACGAGATCCTCGCCGCCCAGCGCCAGGCCGAGCCAGCGACGGTTGGCGTCCGGAGAGGCGGGGGCGAGATAGGCCCGGTTGTCGAGAACCTCCCAGAGCGTGAGGCTCTGCGGGTCGCCGGCCACGATCAGCACCGGCGTGCCGAAGGGGGCGAGCGCCTCGAAGCGGAGCGAGGCGGGCTCCCCCAGGAGCAGCATGACGCCGGAGAGGCGCTGCGCGCGCCCGCTGCGGCGCACCGTGATGTCGGCCAGCGACCGGAGATCGACCAGCGAGCGGCGATGCTGCTCGATGCGGGCCAGGGCCGCGCGGGCTTCCTCGGCGATGGGCGGCGGCGCGGGCGCCGGCGCCACGGTGGCGCAGGCGGACAGGCTGGCGGCCAGCAGGAGCCCGCCGGCCCAGCGGAGCCGGCTACTTCTGCTCGGCCTTGGGCGGCGCACCCTTGACCCGGAGCTGGTTCTCCCGCGTGTCCCGGATCTTGTTCCTCACCTGCGGGGCGGTCGGGGCGTTCGGGTCCACCTGGAGCGACTTCTCCCACGCCTCGATGGCCTCGTTCGCGAGGTTGTTCTTGAGGTAGGCGTCGCCCAGGTGCTCGTAGAGCACGGGGTCTTCCTTGGCCAGGCTCACCGCGCGCTTCAGCTCGCGCAGGGCCTCGGGATACCGCCCCTGCTGGTAGTAGGCCCAGCCCAGGCTGTCGATGAAGTAGCCGTTCTCGGGCTCGAGCGCGAGCGCCTGCTGGATGAGCTGGATGGCCTCGGAGAGGTTCGTGCCCTTCTCCGCGTACATGTAGCCGATGTAGTTGTACGACTCGGCGTGCTTGGGGTCGATGACGAGCACGCGGCGGAACGACTTGATGGAGTCGTCGAACCGCTGCTGCTTCTCCAGCACCACGCCGAGCTGGAAGTGGAGATCCTTGTTCTTGTCGTCCACCGAGAGCCCCTCGCGCAGCACGGTCGCGGCGCGATCGTACTGGCTGGCGCGCTGGAGCGCGGTGCCCAGGTAGAGGAAGAGCTCGGGCCGCTTGGGCTCGAGGTTCACCGCCTCCTGCAGCGTGGCCACCGCCTCGTCGTAGCGCTTGGCGCGCCCGTAGAGGAAGCCGAGCTGCACGCGCGCGTCCACCGAGCGGGGATCCGCCTTGAGGATCTTCTCCAGCTCGCTCCGGGCCTCGTCGTCCTTGCCCGAGTCCATCAGCGCGGTGGCCAGGTAGTAGCGCGTCCGCATGTTGCCGGGCTCGAGCGAGACGGCCTGACGGAAGGCGGCGACCGCCTTGTCGTACTGCTTCTGCTCGTAGTGGATCGCGCCCAGCTTCAGCCACACCCGCGGATCGCGCGGCAGGGAGTCCACCAGCGACTCGATCTCGCTCTGGGCCTCGCCGTAGCGTCCGAGCTTCACGAGCAGGTCGCCCAGGCGCTCCACGAAGGCCGCGTTGTCCGGGTTGGCCTTGAGCGCTTCCTTGTAGACCGCGACCGCGTCGTCGAGCTTGTTCTGGGCCTCGTAGACGAAGCCGAGCGCGGACCACGCCCCGTCGTGATCCGGGTCGAGGTCCACCGCGCGCTTGAGATTGGTGAGGGCCTCGTCCCACTGCTCGTTCTCGATGCCGATGCGGCCCAGCAGGTAGTAGCCCTGCGAGAGATTCGGGCGCGCGGCGACCAGCCGCCCCAGCACCGCGCGCGCCTTGTCGTAGCTCTTGCCCTCGAAGTGGAGCTGGGCCAGGGCCAGGTAGCCGTCCGGCGTCTGCGGATCGAGCGCCACCGCCCGCTCCAGCTCGGCCTCCGCCTCCGCCGGCTTGCGCTGGCGCTTGTAGAGGTCGGCCATCGTCATGTGGGCGCCCGCGTTGTTGGGCTCGAGCGCGACGGCCTTCTGCGCGGCGGTGAAGGCGCCCGCGGTGTCGTTGATCCGGATCAGCCACTGGGAGAGCTGGATCCAGAGGACCGCGGTGTTGGGATCGAACTTGATGGCCTCGCGGAGCTGGGCGATGGCCTGCGGCATCCGGCCCGCGCGGGCCTCCATCTGCGCGATCACGTAGTGGTCGTAGGCCTCGCCCTGGACGCCGACCGCCCGGCGGCCGGGCGGGATCGTGATGGTCTTGGGCCGCGGCGGGCTCGGCTTCGCTCGTCTGCGTGGTGGCGCAGCCGGCGAGCGCGCCCGCCGCGAGCAGGACCACCATGAGGGTCCCGCCCCGGCGCGCGATGAGGCCCTTGGCCATGATGCGTCGAACGGTGGAAGCGAGCGCCTCGTCGCGCACCGGCGCGGCGGCGCCTTCCACGAGGGCCAGCTCGTCGGCGTCGAGCCGCAGCGGGGCCGCGGGCGCGGCGCGGCGGGAGGCCGGGCGCTCCGGAGCCGGCGCGGGCCCGGCGAGGCTTAAGCGTAGCGCGGTGACGGTCGGTCCGAACCGGGCGCGGACCGCCTCGAGGACTTCCGCGGATCGCATGGAGAGCTCCTGGAGCCAGGGGGAATTGTCGACCATTACCGTGAGCGTGCCGGCCCGCAGATCGCCGGGCCGGCTGCGATGGGCCAGCTCGGCGCCGACGGCCCCGCGCCAGCCCTGGCGGATGCGCTCGCCCAGCAGGCGCTCCTCGAGCGCGGGCAGGGCGGCGGTCAGCATCGAGCCTACACGGACCGGAAAGGAGAAGCGCCCCGAGCGCATCGTGGATCCATGATACTTGACCGGGTATGTACTCGCCAGCTTGAACGAGGCGGGGGCAAATTGACTCCGATCGTAGCGACATTTATAGTGTCGCTACCATGGCGCGACCCAAACGCGGGGAGATTCTGTCCCTGACGATCGACGACCTGGCCTTCGGGGGCGAGGGCGTCGGGCGGGCCGATGGCTACGTGGTCTTCGTCCCGGGCGGCCTGCCCGGGGATCGCCTCCGGGTCCGGCTCGTGCAGGTGCGCTCGCGCTTCGGCCGCGGGCGTCATCGACGCCATCGAGGAGCCGTCGCCGCAGCGCGTCGAGGCGCCGTGCCCATACTTTGGGCGCTGCGGCGGCTGCCGCCTCCAGCACATGGCCTATCCGGCCCAGCTCGCCTTCAAGGCCAAGCAGGTGGTGGACGCGCTGGAGCGGCTCGGCGGCCTCAAGGGCATCGAGGTCCGGCCCATCATCGGCGCGACCGAGACCTTCGGGTACCGGAACAAGATGGAGTTCACGGTGGCGCGGGGCGCGAAGGAGCCGCTGGTGGTGGGGCTCCACGAGGCCGATCGCTACGACTCGGTGCTCGACATCGAGCGCTGCCTGCTGCAGTCCGACCGCATGAACGCGCTGCTCGGCGAGGCGCGCGCCTTCTTCATCGAGCGCGGGCTCACCGTCTACGAGCAGGACAGCGGCGAGGGGCTCCTGCGCTTCCTCATGCTGCGCGAGGGCACCCACACCGGCGAGCTCATGGCCAACGTGGTGACGTCCGCGCCCGCGGTCTCCGAGCTGGCCCCGCTCGCCCAGCGCCTGCAGGCGCGCGACGCGGGCACGACCAGCGTGGTCATGAACGTGAACCCCAAGAAGGCCAGCGTGGCGGTCGGCGTCGAGGAGCACCTGCTGGGCGGGCGCGACCACATCCGCGAGGGCGTGGGCGGGCTCACCTTCCAGGTCTCGGCCAGCTCGTTCTTCCAGACCAATACCCGGCAGGCCGAGCGCCTCTTCGAGCTCGTGCTCGAGTCCGCGGGCCTGACCGGAACCGAGACGGTCTACGATCTCTACTCGGGCACCGGGGCCATCAGCCTGCTCCTGGCCCGGCGCGCCCGGTGGGTCTACGGCGTCGAGGTGGCCCAGGCCGCGGTGGACGACGCGGGAGCGCAACGCGGCGGCCAACGGCATCACCAACTGCACGTTCGTGTGCGGCGAGGTCCGCTTCGTGCTGCCCTCCCTGATCGCGAAGGGAGTGACCGCGGAGGTGGTGGTGGCGGATCCGCCGCGCGCGGGCTTCCATCCCAAGGCGCTGCACGCGCTGATCACGCTCGGCGCGCGCCGCATCGTCTACGTCTCGTGCAACCCCACCACGCTGGCCCGCGACCTGGGCGAGCTGGTGCGCGGCGGCTACCGGCTCGAGTGGGTGCAGCCGGTGGACATGTTCCCGCACACCCCGCACATCGAGGCGGTGGCCCGGCTGGAGCGCGTCGGGCTCGTGAAGTCGTACCTGCTGCGCCGCCTCTGGCAGTCGCTGCTCGTCCTCTTCGGGGTCTCGATGGTGGTGTTCCTGATCCTGCACCTGACCGGTGACCCGGCCGCGCTCCTGCTGCCGCCCGACGCGACCGCCGAGGACATCGCGAAGTTCCGCACCGCGATGGGCTTCGACGATCCGGTGGCCGTCCAGTACCTCCGCTTCCTCAAGGGCGCGGTGCGCGGGGACTTCGGCGAGTCCCTGCGCCACGGCGAGCCCGCGATGGCGCCTCGTGCTCGAGCGGCTGCCCGCCACCTTCCAGCTCGCGGGCGCGGGGCTGCTCATCGCGCTGTGCCTGGCCATCCCGGCCGGCATCATCTCGGCGGTCAAGCGCAACACCGCGGTCGACTACGTCTCGACGGTGGTGGCGCTGCTCGGCCAGGCCATGCCGACCTTCTGGCTCGGGATCATGCTGATCCTGGTCTTCTCGGTGCGGCTCAACTGGCTGCCCTCCTCGGGGCGCGGCGGCCTCGAGCACCTGATCCTGCCCGCGATCACCCTCGGGCTCTTCACCACCGCGCGCATCACGCGGCTCACGCGCTCCGGGATGCTGGAGGTGCTCGGCCAGGACTACATCCGCACCGCGCGCGCCAAGGGGGTCGGCGAGCCGCCGGTGGTGTGGAAGCACGCGCTCAAGAACGCGTCGATCCCGATCGTCACCATCGTGGGCATCGAGCTCGGCACGCTGCTCGGCGGCTCCGTGATCACCGAGACCATCTTCGCGTGGCCGGGCGTGGGGCGGCTCTCGGTGCAGGCGATCTTCAACCGCGACTATCCCGTCGTGCAGTCGGCGGTGTTCCTGCTCGCCAGCACCTTCGTGATCGTCAACTTCCTGGTGGACGTGGTCTACACCTACCTCGATCCGCGCATCCGGTACCGCTGATGGCCGCGCTGCCGCCCTCCACGCCCGCCGAAGGCGCGCAGCTCCGCGCCGCCGCCGCCGCCCGCGGTCGCGCCGCCGGCGCGCGCGCGCCCCTGGGCGGAGCGCGAGTGGGTGGCGCTGCTGCGGCGGCTGGTGCGGCGCCGCACCGCGCTCTTCGGCCTGCTCGTGGTGCTGGCGGTGATGCTGGCCGCGGCTGCCGCCCCGCTCGTCGCGCCGTTCGATCCGCTGGAGCAGGACATCGGCCAGCGCCTGCGGGAGCCGGGCTGGCAGGACGCGCAGGGGCGCGTGCACGCGCTCGGCACCGACCACCTCGGGCCGCGACATCCTCGTCGCGCATCATCTTCGGCTCGCGCATCGCGCTGCTGGTCGGGCTGGCCGCGGTGCTGATCTCGGGCGTGCTCGGCATGATCATCGGGCTCGTCGCCGGCTACTTCGGCGGCCGCCTGGACGACTTCCTCATGCGCCTGGCCGACGTCCAGCTCGCCTTCCCGTTCATCCTGCTCGCGATCGCGGTCATCGGCGTGCTGGGGCCGAGCCTGCGCAACATCATCATCGTCATCGGCGTGTCGTCCTGGGTGGTCTACGCGCGGGTGGTGCGGGGCGAGGTGCTCTCGATCCGCGAGCGCGAGTACGTGCACGCCGCGGTGGCGCTCGGCAGCCGGCACTGGCGCGTGCTGATGACCCACGTGCTGCCGAACACCTTCACGCCCTGGCTGGTGGTGGCCACGCTCGACATGGCGCGCGTGATCGTGATCGAGTCCGCGCTGTCCTTCCTGGGGCTGGGCGTGCAGCCGCCCACGCCCACCTGGGGCGGCATGCTCGCCGACGGCCGCGTCTATCTCTCGACCGCGTGGTGGCTGGCCACGTTCCCGGGCCTCGCGATCCTCATCACCGTGCTCGGCATCAACCTCTTCGGCGACGGGCTGCGCGACACGCTCGACCCGCGCCTCAAGGTCTGACCCCGAGGGCCCATGGACACCTCCGACACGCTGGTGCTGAGTGGGGCGCGGATCATCGACGGCACGGGGGCCGAGCCCGTGCGCGGCCGCGCCGTCGGTGGTGGAGGAGCGGGCGTCATCACCGCGGTGGTGGACGACGCGCGGGCGCCGCGCGGCAACGGCGTCGACCTGGCGGGCTACACGCTCCTGCCCGGGCTCATCAACTGCCACGTGCACCTCTGCTTCGGGCGCGGAGGCCGATCCGGTGCGGCCGCTGCGCGAGGAGCCGCTGGCGCTGACCGCGATCAAGGCGCTGCTGCGCGCGCGCGAGACGGCGCGCGCCGGGGTGACCACGGTGCGGGACCTGGGCGGCCGCGAGTACGTGGAGATCGCGGCGCGCCGCGCCATCCAGGAGGGGCTCATCGACGGGCCGCGCATCCTGGCCGCCGGCCGGCCGGTGTGCATGACCGGCGGGCACGGGCACTGGCTCGGCCGCGAGGCCGACGGGCCCGACGACGCGCGCAAGGCGGTGCGCGAGCAGCTCAAGGCGGGCGCCGACGTGATCAAGATCATCGCCACCGGCGGCGTGATGACCCCGGGGGTGGAGCCCGGCTCGCCCCAGCTGACGCTCGAGGAGATGCGCGCGGCCATCGAGGAGGCTAGCCGAAGGCGGGGCGGCGCACCGCGGCCCACGCCATGGCCGCGACCGGGATCAGCGAGGCGATCGACGCGGGGATCACCTCGATCGAGCACGGCATCTTCCTCACCGAGGAGATCGTGGCCCACATGCGGCGCGACGGGACCTTCCTGGTGCCCACCCTGAACGCGCCCACCGCCATCGCGGCGGGCGGCGCTCGCGGCGGGGATTCCCGACGTTCATGGTGCGCAAGTCCGAGGAGGTCATGCCCGCCCACGTCGCGAGCTTCCAGCTCGCGCATCGCGCGGGCGTGCGGATCGCGGCGGGCGCCGACTCGGGCACGCCGCTCAACTTCCACGGCTCGCTGCTGCCCGAGCTCGCCCTGATGGTGAAGTACGGCATGACGCCGCTCGAGGCGATCCGCTCCGCCACCGTCGACCGCGGCCGACGTGCCTGGGCCTGGGCGAGGTGATCGGGCGCGTGGCCCCGGGCTACGCGGCGGATCTGATCGCGGTGGCGGGCGGACCCGGCCGAGCGCATCGAGGCGCTCGCCGATCTGAAGCTCGTGCTGCGTGAACGGCCGCGTCATCTGGCGGCGTAGCTCGGCCGCGTCCGCTCAGCGGCCGGGCGCGGCGAGCAGCCCGAGCCGGGCCGCCGCCGCGAGGAGGGCCAGCGCGGCGAACCCGAGCCCGCCCACCGCCACCACGATCTCGCGCCAGAGCGGCGCCCGCAGCGCCTCCGGCAGCAGCGCGCGATTGAGGCGCAGGGTGTGGAAGGACAGCACCGCGAAGTTCAGCGCCGCGACGTTGGCGCCGATCACGATCACGGTGAGCGGGTCGCCCACCGTCATGGCGAGGCACCCGGCCAGCACGAAGAGCGCGAGCACCGGGTAGTAGACCCAGCCCGCGCCCGCGGTCGCGGGTCGCACGCCCGCCGTCCACAGCATCTCGGTCACGTTGCGCGCGAAGCCCTCCACGATGCCGACCTGGGTCGAGAAGAAGATCCAGAGCGTGGTCAGCAGCGCGGGCAGCCAGAGCAGCCCCGAGTAGCGCCGGGCCAGCTCGCGCGCGAAGACCGCGCCCGCCCCGAAGCCCCCCATGTCCGTGCCCGGCGGTATCGCGTCGAGGGCGAGCAGCACCGGCAGCCCCATGCCGATCAGGCAGCCGGCCGTCCAGAGATAGGAGAGGTCCGCCCGGAGGTAGCGCCACCACTCGCGCCACTTGGCGAGGTTCGCCTCGCTGGGCGGGAAGATGGCCCCGTCGCGCGGCAGCAGGATCGTCTGATCGCCCACCGGTGTCGGCTGCGCGCCCACCGTGCCCGCCATCCCGAAGCCCTTGTCGCGCAGCCAGTAGGTGAGCATGGCGTTGATCGTGCCGCCCGCGCCGGAATAGGCCGCGAAGGCCGCGATGAGCGCCCAGTCGACCGTGGCGGCGGGAAAGCTCGACGGGATCCACCCCGGCTCCCACAGCGGCCGCCCCGCGAAGCTCCACGCGAGCACCGCCCAGGCCCGCCCGGGCACGAAGCGGGCGGCCAGCGCCACGAGGAGCCCCAGCATCCACGCCATCATGATCCACTCGGTGATCTCGAGCGCGCGCTGGGCGCGCCGCCCGAGGAGCAGGAGGCCGACCGCGCCGAGGAAGATCAGAAATCCGAGGCCGACCACCGCGTCGCGGTCCTCCGCGCGCGGCACGCGGCCGAGCAGCAGCGCGGCCAGCGCGGAGCCGCCCGCGAGCGCCCAGCCCGGCCAGCCGACCTGGGCCAGATGCAGCAGCGAGTAGCCGGCGGCCCAGAAGCGCGCGCCCGGCCGCTGGCGCATGAAGCCCGTGAAGATGGGCTCGCCGGTGGCCAGGGTGTAGCGCGCCATCTCCGCGTTGAGCACGCCCTGGAAGCAGGATCGACAGCGTGCAGATCCAGAGGAGGGCCGGGCCGTAGGCGACCGCGACGGCCGGGCCGAGCAGCCAGTCGCCCGCGCCCAGCGAGACCCCGAGCAGGATCGCGCCCGGCCCGATGACCCGGACCAGGTTGATGGGGGTGTAGGCGGGCGCGTGCGGCAGGTCGCCCTGCCGCCACGCGGGCAGATCGCTCACGCGCGGGCGCGCCTCCGCCGCCAGACCCAGAGGGCGAGCCACGCGGCGGGCACGCTCAGCCAGAGCCAGCCCGACGGCGCCGCCGCGGCCACATCGATCGCGAGCATCACGGTGCCGCCGGCGGCGGCGGCCCAGAGCAGGACCCACGCGAGCCCGTCGGCGGCGCGCCGCGCGCCGAGCGCGGCCACCAGCAGGGCGCCCGCCGCCGCGCCGCCGTCGAGCAGCACGTCGGCGACGCGTCCTTCGCGGGTGGGCGTCAGGGCCTGGCGGATCTCGTCGAGCCCGGCGGTGAGCACCGCGAGCGCGAGGGGCCACCGCCAGGGCGCGGACGCGTCCGGGCCGGCCAGGGCGCGGCGCCAGAGCAGGGCGAGCACCGCGTACTCGACGACGTGGCCGGTCTTCCGCAGGAGCCAGTGGGCTCCCGCGATCTGCTCGAGGGTGGCCCAGGGCAGGAGCGCGCGCAGCCAGGGCTCGACGAGCGGCGCCGTGGCGCCCCCGTGATACCGGGCGCCCGAGAACCACGCGATCAGCACCGACCACGCGAGCGGCGGCAGGAATCGGAGCGCCGTCGTCACGGTGGTCTAGCGTGGCACAGGGGGCCCGAAGTTGACAACCCGCGCTCACTAAACATAGGATGAGCCATGCAAATCCGGGAGCTCCTCGATGAGCTCTTGACGTCGCTCGAGACCGGCCCGCTCATCACCGCCGCTCCGGCACTTCGACGCCAAACCCCCCGTGTTCGCGCCGTTTCCGTCCTCGCTCGACCCCCGCATCGTGGAGGCGCTCAAGGCGCGCGGCGTCGGGCAGCTCTACTCGCACCAGGCCAAGGCCTTCGACACGGTGGCCAAGGGCGAGCACCTCGTGGTGGTCACGCCGACCGCCTCCGGCAAGACCCTCTGCTACAACCTGCCCGTGCTCCAGGCGCTGGTGCAGCAGCCGGAGGCGCGGGTGCTCTACCTCTTCCCCACCAAGGCGCTCGCGCAGGATCAGCTCGCCGAGCTGATGGAGCTGTCGAAGACGCTGCCCGACATGCGGATGTTCACCTACGACGGCGACACCCCGCAGGACGCGCGCCGCTCGGTGCGCGCGCGGGCGAACCTGGTCCTGACCAATCCCGACATGCTGCACTCGGGGATCCTGCCGCATCACACCAAGTGGGTGAACCTCTTCCAGAACCTCAAGTACGTCGTGATCGACGAGCTGCACGCCTATCGCGGCGTCTTCGGCAGCCATCTCGCCAACGTGCTGCGCCGGCTCAAGCGCATCTGCCGGCACTACGGGGCGACGCCGCAGTTCATCATGGCCTCCGCCACCATCGCCAATCCGCGGCGACCTGGCGCAGCGGCTCACCGGGGAGACGGTGGTCGAGCTGAACGAGAGCGGCGCGCCCACCGGGGAGAAGACCTTCATGGTCTACAACCCGCCGGTGGTGAATCCCGAGCTCGGCATCCGCGCGCCCTATCTGGGCGAGGCGTCCAAGCTCGCGACGCGCTTCCTGAAGCAGAAGGTCGCCACCATCGTGTTCTGCCAGAGCCGCCTCTCGACCGAGGTCGTGCTGGCCTCGATCAAGAAGGGCGTCGAGGACAAGACGGGCGACTCCGGCATCGTGCGCGGCTACCGCGGCGGGTACCTGCCGCTGCGGCGGCGCGAGGTGGAGCAGGGGCTGCGCTCGGGCGACGTCCTCGGCGTGGTGTCCACGAGCGCGCTCGAGCTGGGGATCGACATCGGGCACCTGGACGTCGCGGTGCTCGCGGGCTATCCCGGCACCATCGCGTCCATGTGGCAGCAGGCGGGTCGCGCGGGCCGGCGCACCGGCGAGTCCGCCGCGGTGATGGTGGCCACCAGCTCCCCGATGGACCAGTACCTGGCCGCGCATCCCGACTATCTCTTCGGAGCGTCGCCCGAGCACGCGCGGATCAATCCGGAGAATCCCTTCATCCTGATCAACCACGTCAAGTGCGCGGCCTTCGAGCTGCCGATCGGAGCGGAGGAGGCCTTCGGTGGCGACGTGTCCGCGCACCTGGCCGCGCTCGAGGACGAGGGGGTGCTCCACCGGGCGGGGGAGCACTTCCACTGGAGCTCGGAGACCTATCCGGCCGACCACATCTCGCTGCGCACCGTCACCTCCGACAACTTCCTGGTCATCGACACCACGGCGCGCGACGCGGCCCAGGTCAAGCGAAGGCAGATCATCGCGGAGGTGGACTGGAAGAGCGCCTTCTCCATGATCTATCCGAAGGCGATCTACATGCTGGAGGGCGATCCCTTCGAGGTGCAGGAGCTCCACTACCGCGAGGACGAGGAGAAGGTGGCCTACGTCAAGCGGGTGCAGGTGGACTACTTCACCGACGCGATCAGCGCCAAGGGCGTGTGGATCCTCCAGCGCTTCGGCCGGCAGGAGACGCCCGGCCTGCTCGCCGAGCAGGGCGAGGTGCTGGTGGCCGAGAAGGTCGTCGGCTTCAAGAAGATCAAGATGGGCACGCTGGAGAACGTGGGCTCGGGCGAGGTGGAGCTGCCGCAGCAGGAGATGCAGACCACCAGCGTCTGGCTCACGCTCCATCCCGGGCTGCTCGCCGAGATCTCCCCGCGCCGCGACGACCTGGTGGACGGGCTCCGCGCGCTCACCCATCTCCTCCACAGCCTGGCCCCGATCTTCCTGCTGTGCGACATCCGCGACGTGGGGGCGTGGCTCGGCGACGGCTCGCCGTCGCAGGCGGGGCAGGTGGTGACGCGCGAGACCATGCGGGCCCAGCTCCTCCAGGGCGAGACCTTCACGCCCACGATCTACCTCTACGACAACCAGCCGGGCGGCATCGGGCTGGCCGAGCGGATCTTCGAGGTGCTGCCGGATCTGCTCGCGCGCGGGCTCGAGACGCTCGAGGCCTGCGGCTGCCGGAGCGGCTGTCCCTCGTGCGTGGGGCCCGTGAACGAGGTGGGGCGCCAGGCCAAGCCGATCACGCTCGCGATCCTCAAGCGTCTCGTGGCCCGGCGCTGACCCTTCCGTCCCCGTGGCGCGCGATCTCACCGAGCTGACCCGGATCATTCGCCGCATCGAGGCGAAGACGCGGACGTCGAATCCGCTCGCCTCGTCTTCGGCGGCGGCCCGCCCGACATTGGAGGCATTGCTCGAGCGGCGCCGTCGAGGAGACCGAGCGCGGGCAAGCTCCTGGTGGTGCGCCGCCGGTACCCGGTGGGCCACCGGCACGGCGCGCAGCCGCTGCTGGCCGCGCGCGAGGCCACGCCGGCCGCGCTGGCCCTGCTGAGCCGCGGCGGCGAGACGGTCGCCGACGGGCGCCGCCTGCTCTACCTCGACACCGAGACCACCGGGCTCGCGGGCGGGACCGGCACCTACGCGTTCCTGGTCGGCGTCGGCTTCTTCGACGGCGACGAGTTCGAGGTGCGCCAGTTCTTCATGCGCGATCTCGACGAGGAGCCGGCGCTGCTGACCGTCCTCGAGGAGACGTTCCGGAAGTTCGACGGCTTCGTGACCTACAACGGGGCCGGCTTCGACCTGCCGCTGCTCGAGACGCGCTTCGTGCTCGGCCGCCGCCGGTTTCCCGGCGACGTCTTCCACGTGGACCTGCTCGGCCCGGCGCGGCGGCTCTGGAGCGCGCGCCTGGCCGATTGCCGGCTCGGGACGGTCGAGCAGGACGTGCTGGGCTTTCTCCGAGACGACGACCTGCCGGGCGCGCTGATCCCCACCGTGTACTTCGAGTACCTGCGGCGCAAGCGGCCGGACGAGCTGCCGCGCGTGTTCGAGCACAACCGGCACGACATCCTCTCGCTCGCCGCGCTCACCGGCTGGGTCGCGGACGCGGTGGCGCGCGCGCCGCATCCCGAGCTCGATCCGGAAGCGCTGGCCGGTCTCGGCCGGATGCTCGAGGGCGCGGACCCGGAGCGGAGCCTGGCGTGCTATCGCCTGGCGCTCGACACCGGGCTGCCGACGCCCTCGCGCGAGCGCCTGCTGCTGCGGCTCGCGCATCGCGAGAAGCGCCTGGCGCGCTGGGACGAGGCGCGCGCGCTGTGGGAGGCGGCGGCCCATTCACCCCGCGAGTTCGACCCGCGGCCGTGGGAGGAGATCGCCAAGGTCCACGAGCATCGCCGGCGCGATCTCGCGGCGGCGCTCCAGGTGGTGGAGCAGGCCCTGGCGCTCGCCCGGCGGCACCGCGCCTCCGCGCGCGTGCTCGCCGCGTTCGAGCACCGCCTGGAGCGGCTGGGCCGGCGCCTCGAGCGGGTCGCGGGCCTCAGCGGCGCTCGGCAGCCAGCCTGACCCCGAGCGCGATCAGCACCGCCCCGCTCGCGCCTTCGAGCCGGGCGCGCCAGAGCCGGCTCTCCACCAGCGGGCGGATCCGCACGAGCGAGAACGACAGCAGCGAGAGCCAGACGACGCCGATGCCGACGTGCAGCCCGCCCAGGAGCAGCGACCGCGCGAACACCGGATCGCCCGGCCCGATGAACTGGGGCAGGAACGCCAGGTAGAAGAGCCCCACCTTCGGGTTCAGCACGTTGGTGAGCAGCCCCTCCAGGAAGGACCGGAGCCGTCGGGCTCCCGTCCGCTCCCGATCCGTTTCCGCGGCGGCCGGCGCCACGTCGTCGGCGCGCCACCAGCCCCGGATCGACTGGATGCCCAGGATGATGAGGTAGGCCGCGCCGCCCCACTTGAGCGCGTGGAAGGCCTCCGCCGAGCGCACCAGGATGAGCGAGACCCCGACCGCGGAGAGCGCGGCGTGGACGAAGCAGCCCGCGGCGATGCCGGCGATGGTCGCGAGCCCCGCGGTCCGGCCGCGCCCGAGGACATTGCGCGCCACGAGCAGGGTGTCCGCCCCCGGGGTCACCGCGAGCAGGGTCGCCACCAGCAGGAAGGCCCAGAGCTGCGGGTCCATGAGGCATTCTACCCGCCCGTTTTAGGTTTGACACACTCTGATGGTTAGGGTAGCCTCACTCTCCGCTTCACCCACCACGGCACGGCGAGGGAGAGACGACCATGACGGCACGGCAGACGAGACGAGGCGGGGCCCGGATCCTGGCGGTGGCGCTCGGGTTGGCCGCCGCGAGCGTGGCCGCCACGGGCGAGAGCGCGGACGTGATGGTCTATTCGGCGCGCGCGCACTACGGGCAGGAGCCGGCGATGGAGGCCTTCACCAAGAAGACCGGCATCGTGGTGAAGAGCTTCGGCGGCGAGTCCGGCCCGCTCTTCGAGCGCCTGAAGGCCGAGGGCGACAAGACGCCGGCCGACGTGCTGATCAGCGTGGACGCGGGCAACCTCTGGAACGCGGCGCGCGCGGGGCTGCTCGGCCGAGGTGGACTCGCCCGAGATCCAGGTCAATATCCCCGCCCACCTGCGCGATCCGGAGAGCCGGTGGGTCGGGCTCACGGTGCGCGCCCGCACCATCATGTACAACACCAAGAAGGTGAAGCCGGAGGAGCTCTCCACCTACGAGGCGCTCGGCGATCCCAAGTGGAAGGGCCGGCTCTGCCTGCGGAGCTCGACCCACATCTATAACCAGTCGCTGCTGGCCACCATGATCAAGCGGTACGGCGAGCCGAAGGCGGAGAGCATCGTGAAGGGCTGGGTCGCCAACAATCCCACCCTCATCCAGGGCGACACCAAGATCCTGGAGGCGGTCGCGGCCGGGCAGTGCGACGTGGCCCTGACCAACACGTACTACCTCGGGCGCATCCTGGCCAAGGACGCGGCGTTCCCGGTGGCCGCCTTCTGGGCCAACCAGCAGACGACCGGGACGCACGTGAACATCTCGGGCGCGGGCGTCACGACTCACGCGAAGAACCGCGCCGAGGCCATCAAGCTGATCGAGTTCCTCACGAGCCCCGAGGCCCAGCAGATGTTCGCCGACTCCAACTTCGAGTACCCGGCGAATCCGCAGGCGGGCGTGAATCCCCTGATCGCCTCATGGGGCAAGTTCAAGCAGGACGACACCAACATCGCGGCGGCCGGCGAGTTCCAGGCGGCCGCGACGAAGCTGGCGGACCGGGCGGGGTACAAGTAAGCCCGCGGTGGCGGTAGGGCCCGCCGGCCGCGTGTTCGCGCTGCGGCCGGCGGGGCCGTCCCTCTGGACCTGGCTCGCGGTCGGCATCACGACGGTCCTCGCGGTGCCCATCGCGGCGGTCGTCTCCTCCCTCGCGATTCCCGCGGGCGACGTCTGGCTCCATCTCTGGCGCACCCAGCTCCTCGAGCTCGTGGGGCAGACCTTGCTGCTGCTGGTCGGGGTCGGCGTCGGCACCCTGGTGGTGGGGGGCGGGCTCGCCTGGCTCGTCGTGCACCATCGCTTCCCCGGGCGCGGCGTGCTCGAATGGGCGCTGATCCTGCCGCTCGCCGTGCCGGCCTACGTGATCGGCTTCGCGTTCATCGGCCTGTTCGAGTACGCGGGGCCGCTGCAGAGCGGGCTGCGCCGCTGGATCGGCGCCGGCGCGCGGCTGCCCGAGATCCGCTCCTTCGCGGGCGTCGTGGTGATGATGACACTGGTCTTCTATCCCTACGTGTACCTGCTGGCGCGCGTGGCCTTCCGCGAGCAGGGCGCCGCCTCCGTCGAGGTGGCCAGGATGCTGGGGCGGTCGCGCGGCGCCGCGTTCCTCCGCATCACGGTGCCCATGGCGCGCCCGGCGCTGGTCGCCGGCGTGGCCCTCGCGATGATGGAGGCGCTGGCGGACTTCGGCACCGTCGCCAGCTTCGGCTACCGCACCCTCACCGAGGCGATCTACCGGGTCTGGTACGGGATGTTCGACCGCATCGCGGCGACCCAGCTCGCCAGCCTGCTGCTCGTCTTCGCGGCAGGCCTGCTCCTGCTCGAGCGGCATTCGCGTGGCCGCGCCCGCTTCACCCAGAGCGGCCGGCGCCGGCCGGTGGTGGAGCCGGTGCGCCTCGCCGGGTGGCGGGCCGCCGCCGCGACCGGCGCCTGCGTCGGCGTGCTCGCGCTCGCGTTCCTGCTCCCGGTGGGCCAGCTCGCGTGGTGGGCGATCAGCGCGATCCGCGCGGGGCAGGTGGCGCCCGACTTCGCCACGCTGCTCTGGCACACCTGTGCGCTCGCGGGCGCCACCGCCGCGGTGGCCTCGCTGCTCGCGGTGCTGCTGGCCTACGCGGGGCGGCTGCACGGGACCGCCACCGTCCGCGTGGCGGCCCAGCTCGCCTCGATGGGGTACGCGCTGCCGGGCGCGGTGATCGCGGTGGGCGTGCTGCTCCCGCTCGCCTGGGCCGACCACGCGCTGGTGCCCGCGCTCGAGCGCGCGCTCGGCCGGCCGCTCGGGCTGCTGCTCACCGGCTCCGCGGCGGGCCTCATCCTGGCCTACGTGGTGCGCTTCCTCGCGGTGGGCCTGCAGACGGTGGACGCGAGCCTCGGCAGGATCCCGCCGAGCCTCGACGACGCGGCGCGGGTGCTGGGCGCCCGGGCGGGCTCGGCGCTCCGCCGCGTGCACCTGCCGCTCATCCGGGGCGGGCTGCTCACCGCGGTCGTGCTCGTCTTCGTCGAGACGATGAAGGAGATGCCGGCCACCCTGCTGCTGCGTCCCTTCGGGCTCAATACCCTGGCGGTGGAGATCTGGGAGCGCACCGCGGAATCGATGTGGCAGGAGGCGGCGGTGCCGGCGCTGACGCTGGTGGCGGTGGGGCTGCTGCCGGTGATCCTGCTGATCCGGCTCACGTCGTCGCGACGGTAGCCTGCGACCCCTCACCCTCCCCTCGGGGGAGAGGGATATGAGGTGGGGACTACCTTTCGAAGGCGACCACGTGGAGGACGTGGGCTTCGGCGCGGACCCGCATGCCGGTCGGGAGCACCGAGGCGGAGGGCTGAGACGAATGCACCCGGTCACCCGAGGGCAGGCGGATGCAGTACACCGTCTCCGAGCCGCGGAAGTAGCGGCGGGTGATCGTGCCGGCGCCGTCGGCCTGCGGCACGAAGGTGATGTCGTCGGGGCGGATCATCACGTCGACCCGGCCCCCGGCCGGGAGCTGGTCCACGTTGGCGAACGTCCCCACCTCGGTCACGATGCCCTGCGCGGTCACCCGGCCGGGAAGGAAGTCGGCGGCGCCCACGAAGGCGGCCACGAAGCGCGTGGCGGGCCGGTGATAGAGCTCCTGCGGGGGCGCGAGCTGCTCCATGCGCCCGGCCTGGAGCACGCCGACGCGATCGGCCAGCGTGAAGGCCTCCTCCTGGTCGTGGGTGACGAACACCGCGGTGGTGCCGCTGGTCCGGAGAATGCGCTCCACCTCGTCCCGCATCTGGGCGCGGAGGTCCGCGTCCAGGTTGGAGAAGGGCTCGTCGAGCAGCATCAGGGCCGGCGCGGGGGCCAGGGCGCGCGCCAGGGCCACGCGCTGCTGCTGGCCGCCCGAGAGCTCGTGCGGGTAGCGCGGGCCGAAGCCGCCGAGCCCGACCAGGTCGAGCACGTGCTCGACGCGGCCCCGTCGCGCCGCGCGCGGCAGGCCGAAGGCCACGTTGTCGGCGACGGTCAGGTGAGGGAAGAGCGCGTAGTCCTGGAACACGATGCCGATCCCGCGTTCCTCGGGCGGGACGGCGCGGCCGGGACCGGCCACGACCTGCCCGCGCAGGGTGATGGTGCCCGCGTCGGGGCTCTCGAGACCGGCGATCAGGCGCAGCGTGGTGGTCTTGCCGCAGCCCGACGGGCCCAGCAGCGCGAGGATCTCGCCTTCCGCCACCCGGAGCGAGAGGCCGTCCACCGCGGGCGGGTCCGCCGGACTGAAGCGCTTGGTGACCCGGTCGAGGAGCAGGAGATCCACGGCTAGGCGCGCTTCAAGGCCTCGGGATTCACCGGCGTCGGCGGGGTCTTGCCCTCCAGCACGGCCAGGCAGTTCTCGACCGCGAGCGTGGCCATCTGAAGGCGGGTCTCGTGCGAGGCGCTGGCGATGTGGGGCGCCAGCACGACGTTGGACAGCCCGATGAGCCCCGGGTGCACCGTGGGCTCCTCCTCGAAGACGTCGAGGCCCGCGCCCGCGATCCGGCCCTCCGTGAGGGCAGCCACCAGCGCGGCCTCGTCCACCACCGGGCCGCGCGCGGCATTGATCAGGTACGCGGTCTTCTTCATGGTCCGGAGCGACTCGGCGTTGATCAGGTGGCGCGTCTCGGGGATGAGCGGGGTGTGCAGGGTCACGAAGTCGGCGTCGCGCAGCAGGGTGGCCAGGTCCACGCGGGTGGCGTTGAGCGCGCGCTCGGTGGCGGGATCGGCGGCCACCGCGTCCTGGTAGAGCACGCGCATGCCGAAGCCCAGGGCGCGCCGGGCCATGGCGCGGCCGATGCGCCCGAAGCCGACCACGCCGAGCGTCTTGCCGTGCACGTCGCCGCCCTGCAGCAGCATGTACTCCCACTGCCGGAAGCGGCCCTCGCGCGTGTAGCGATCGGCCTCGACCAGGCGGCGGGCCGTGGCCATGAGCAGGGTCCAGGCGAAGTCGGCGGTGGTGTCGGTGAGCACGTCGGGCGTGTTGGTGACCACGACGCCGCGCCGCGTGCAGGCCGCGACGTCCACGTTGTTGTAGCCCACCGCGACGTTGGAGACCACGCGCAGGCCCGGCCGCGTCGCGAGCAGCGCCTCGTCGATGACCTCGCTGATCACGCAGATGAGGCCCTGCTTGCCGGCCAGACGCTCGAGCAATTCCGCCCGCGGCATGGGCGCGTCGTTGGCGTACGCGTCGACCTCGGCCCGGCTCCGCGCGAGCTGGACGGCCGGCTCGGGCAGCTGACGGGAGATCAGGATCGCGGGTCTACCGGCGCCAGTGGCCATGAGCCTGCCTTTCCAAGGTGCTTATTTTTAAGGCTCTTTTTGAATTGACATCCCGGGAAGCGCTGCTATATTAGCACTCGGCTTGGTTGAGTGCTAAGCCCTGCAGCGGGACCAGCCCGCAAGGCCAAACATCTTACTATCTGGAGGCGCGTTGACTATGAAGATTCGTCCGTTGCATGACCGAATTCTCGTGAAGCGGGAAGAGGAGAAAGAGGTCAAGAAGGGCGGGATCATCATCCCGGACACCGCGAAGGAAAAGCCCCAGGAGGGGAAGGTCATCGCGGTGGGGGGCGGGAAGGTGAACGAGGACGGCAAGAAGATCCCCCTCGACGTGAAGGCCGGCGACAAGATCCTCTTCGGCAAGTACTCGGGCTCCGAGGTCAAGCTGGACGACGAGGAGTACCTGATCCTGCGTGAAGAGGACGTGCTCGCGATCATCGAGTAGTTCCTTCGAGGAGCGCAACCCAAACAAACCCGGCCGGGCCCACAGGGGCGCGGCCAATTCCATCGAATCGGAGGAGACTCAGCATGCCGAAGCAGGTCATGTTCAGCGACGAGGGACGGGCGGCCCTGCTGCGCGGGGTCAACATCATGGCGGCGGCCGTCAAGGCGACCATGGGCCCGAAGGGCCGTAACGTGGTCATCGACAAGAAGTTCGGCAGCCCGACCATCACCAAGGACGGGGTGACGGTCGCGAAGGAGATCGAGCTCAAGGACAACTACGAGGACATGGGCGCGCAGATGGTCAAGGAAGTCGCGTCCAAGACCTCGGACATCGCGGGCGACGGGACCACCACCGCCACCGTGCTGGCGCACGCCATCATCCGTGAGGGCCTGAAGAACGTCACCGCCGGGGCCAACCCCATGGGGCTCAAGCGCGGCATCGACAAGGCGGTGGACGTGGTGGTCGAGGACCTCAAGCGGATGTCCAAGTCCACCAAGGACAAGAAGGAGATCGCGCAGGTCGCGACGATCGCCTCCAACAACGACAAGACCATCGGCAGCCTGATCGCCGAGGCCATGGAGAAGGTGGGCAAGGACGGGGTCATCACCGTCGAGGAGTCGAAGTCGGCGGAGACGGTCCTGGACGTGGTGGAGGGCATGCAGTTCGACCGGGGCTATCTCTCCCCGTACTTCGTGACCGACGCCGAGCGCATGGAAGTCGTGCTCGAGGACGCGCTGGTCCTGATCCACGAGAAGAAGATCAGCGTGATGAAGGACATGCTGCCGCTGCTCGAGCAGGTGGCCCGCTCCGGCAAGCCGTTCCTCATCATCGCGGAAGACATCGAGGGTGAGGCGCTCGCCACCCTGGTGGTCAACAAGCTGCGCGGCACGCTGCACACCGCGGCGGTGAAGGCCCCCGGCTTCGGCGACCGCCGCAAGGCCATGCTGGAGGACATCGCGACCCTGACCGGCGGCAAGGCCATCACCGAGGATCTCGGCATCAAGCTCGAGAACATCAAGCTGGAAGACCTCGGCAAGGCCAAGAAGATCGTGGTGGACAAGGACAACACCACGCTCGTCGAAGGCGCGGGCAAGACCGCGTCCATCGAGGGGCGCATCAAGCAGATCCGGGCCCAGATCGAGGAGACCACCTCGGACTACGATCGCGAGAAGCTGCAGGAGCGGCTGGCCAAGCTGGCCGGCGGCGTCGCGGTCATCAAGGTGGGCGCCGCGACCGAGACGGCCATGAAGGAGAAGAAGGCCCGCGTGGAGGACGCGCTCAACGCGACCCGCGCGGCGGTGGAAGAAGGCATCGTGCCGGGCGGCGGCGTGGCCCTGTTGCGGGCCTCCCTCGCCATCGACAGCCTGAAGCTGGAAGGCGACGAGAAGGTCGGCGCCATGATCGTCAAGCGCGCGCTCGAGGAGCCCATCCGCCAGATCGTGGAGAACGCGGGGCTCGAGGGCAGCGTGATCGTGGAGAAGGTCAAGGCCGAGAAGGTGGTGACCCGCGGCTTCGACGCGGAGTCGCTCGAGTTCGTGGACATGATCCAGGCCGGTATCATCGACCCCACCAAGGTGGAGCGGGTGGCGCTGCAGAACGCGGCGTCGGTGGCCTCGCTGCTGCTGACGACGGAGGCGCTGATCACCGACCTGCCCGAGGACAAGCCGGCGTCGGCCCCGCCGATGCCTCACGGGGACTTCTAGACCCGGCGAGAGCGGCCGGGTGCGGGAGGGCGGCCCTTGCCGGCGACGGCAAGGGCCGTACTCTTTTGTGCACTCTTGACCGAGGTTGTCTTTCACGGCAGGCTCTGGTAACGTTAAGCGCTTCAAATAGCGAAACTTAGCGAAACTGGCGAGGAGGTGAGTATTTGTACCCGTACGAGACCCTACTGATCCTGGATCCCCGGCTGAACGAGGAAGAAGTGGCCGCGCTCCTCACCAAGGTGCAGGAGACGCTCAAGACGCTCGGCGGTGAAATCGGCAAGGCGGAGAGCTGGGGCAAGCGGCGGCTGGCCTACGACATGCGCAAGCAGCGCGAGGGCACCTACGCGGTCCTCGAGTCCAAGGCGGAGCCGGCCACCATCAAGGAGTTCGAACGCCAGCTGAAGCTCAACGAGCAGGTCCTCCGGTATTTCACGACCCGCGTTCCGGCGCCCAAGCGGGTCCGGACGGCGCCGAAGCCGCCGGCTCCGGCAGTGGAGGAGGTCGTCTGATGGCGAACCTGAACCGAGTATTCCTGATCGGCAATCTGACGCGGACTCCGGAGCTGCGGTACACGCCGAGCGGCACCGCGGTGGCCGATCTCCGGCTCGCCGTCAACCGGAACTACACCACGCAGGGTGGGGAGAAGCGCGAAGAGACCTGCTTCCTCACCGTGGTCGTGTGGGGCAAGCAGGCCGAGAGCTGCGGCGAGTACCTCGACAAGGGCAGCCCGATCATGGTCGAGGGACGGCTGCAGACTCGCGACTGGGAAACGAAGGACGGCCAGAAGCGCAGCGTCGTCGAGGTCGTCGCGGAGCGGGTGCAGTTCATGGGACGCAGCAAGTCCGCCGCCGCCTCCGCGCCCGGCGGGGTGCCCGAGCCGGTCGAGGCGGGCGCCGGTGAAGCCGACGACGAGGTGCCGTTCTAGCCAGTCCCGTTCCAAGCAGTCCCGTTCCGAGAGGAGGAACAAGCCATTCCGCCAGGTGGAAAGCCCGTCAAGCGGCGTCGGTTCGGTCGCCGCAAGGTTTGCAAGTTCTGCGTCGACCGGGTCAGCCTCGTCGACTACAAGGATATTCGCCGGCTCCGCAACTTCGTCTCGGAGCGCGGCAAGATCACCCCGCGTCGCATCTCGGGGAGCTGCGCCCGCCATCAGCGGCAGCTCACCCGCGCCGTCCGCCGCGCGCGCACGGTGGCCCTGCTCGCCCAGACCGCCGAGTGACGCCATGAAGATCATCTTGCCATGAAGATCATCTTGATGGACGACGTGCCGACCCTGGGCCGACGCGGCGAGGTCCGCGACGTCTCCGACGGCTACGCGCGCAACTTCCTGCTGCCCCAGAAGCTCGCCCTGCACGCCACCCCGGCGAACCTCAAGAACATCGAGCAGATCAAGGCGCGCCAGAACGCGCAGGCGGCGAAGCTCCACGCGGACGCGCAGAGCCAGGCCCAGGCCATCGAGGCCCTGCACTTCGCCCAGCGCCGGCAGGCCTCCGACGAGGGCCGGCTCTTCGGCTCGGTGGGTCGCGCCGATCTCGCGAGCTTCCTCTCGCAGCACGGCATCGAGGTCGAGCGACGCCGCATCGCGCTCGACGAGCCGATCAAGACGCTCGGCGAGTTCTCGGTGCCGGTGCGCCTGCATCACGACGTCACCGCCCAGTTGAAGGTGTCCGTGACCCGGGAGTAGCGGTGGCCACCCTCACCGACCTGCTGACCTCCAAGATCCCGCCCCACAGCCTGGAGGCCGAGCGGGCCGTGCTGGGGGCGATTCTGCTGGAGCGGGAGAGCCTGCCCAAGGCCATCGAGCTCCTCAAGCCCGCCGACTTCTACAAGGAAGGGCACCGCAAGATCTTCGACGCCACCCTCGCGCTCTTCGAGCGCAACGAGCCGGTGGACCTGCTCACCGTGTCGGAGGAGCTGAAGCGTCGCGCGACCCTGGAAGAGGTGGGCGGCGCGGCCGCCCTCGCGAGCCTGGTCGAGGAGGCGGCGACCGCGGCCCACCTGCTGTCCTACGGGGCGATCGTGCGGGAGAAGGCGCTCCTGCGCGACCTCATCCGCATCGCCACCGAGATCATCGGGCAGAGCTACGAGGCCCGCGACGACGTGGACAAGCTGCTCGACGACGCGGAGCGGCTGATCTTCCAGATCTCCGAGCGGCGCATGCAGGGCTCGGCCTTCCCGGTGCGGGCCATCCTGAAGGACACCTTCGAGCACATCGAGAAGCTGTACGACCGCAAGGAGCACATCACCGGGCTCGCCACCGGCTTCGACGACCTCGACCGCATGACCTCGGGCTTCCAGCCCAGCGACTTCATCATCATCGCGGGCCGGCCCTCCATGGGCAAGACCGCCTTCGCGCTGAACATCGCCAAGTTCGCGGGGGTCGAGGACCACAAGCGGGTGCTGGTGCTGAGCCTCGA
The DNA here is from genome assembly GCA_963747235.1 of uncultured Candidatus Rokubacteria bacterium. Classification (GTDB taxonomy): domain Bacteria; phylum Methylomirabilota; class Methylomirabilia; order Rokubacteriales; family CSP1-6; genus CAMLFJ01. The sequence continues at coordinate 157,287 of CAVVEU010000014.1, read as the reverse complement.
GATGTCCAAGGAGCAGCTCGTGCAGCGGCTGCTGTGCGCGGAGGCCAAGGTGGATTCCCACAAGGTGCGCACCGGCTATCTCGACCCGCGCGACTGGACGCGCCTCACCAATGCGGCGGGGCGGCTCGCGGAGGCGCCGGTCTACATCGACGACTCGCCCGCGCTCACCGTGCTCGAAGCGCGCGCCAAGGCGCGGCGCATGAAGGCGGAGCACGGCCTCGACCTGATCGTCATCGACTATCTCCAGCTCATGCGCGGCCGCCACCAGCAGGAGAACCGCCAGCAGGAGATCTCGGACATCTCGCGCTCGCTCAAGGCCCTCGCCAAGGAGCTGTACGTGCCGGTGGTCGCGCTGTCGCAGCTCTCCCGCGCGGTGGAGACCCGCGAGCGCAAGGAGCCGCAGCTCTCGGACCTGCGCGAGTCGGGCGCGCTGGAGCAGGACGCCGACGTCATCCTCTTCCTCTACCGGCCCGAGCGGTACGGCCTGCAGTCGGAGGACGGGGACCGGGTGGCCGACGTGATCATCGGCAAGCAGCGCAACGGGCCCACCGGCAAGGTCCAGGTCACGTTCATCCCCGAGTACGCCTCCTTCGAGCGCCTCGCCAAGCGCCCGGAGGCCCAGCCCTTCTAGCCGGGCAGGTGACCAGGGTCGTCATCGTCGGCGCGGGCAAGGGCGGGCGCGCCCTGCTCGAGATGTTCAGCGGCGATCCCACCGTCACCATCATCGGGGTCGCCGACGTGAACTCCTGGGCCCCTGGGCTCGAGCTGGCCCGGCGCCTCAACATCGCGGTGAGCACCGACCTGCGCGAGGTCGTCGCGGATCCGCGGGTCGACCTGATCATCGACGTCACCGGCAACGCCCAGGTGCAGGAGGCCATCCAGCGCTTCAAGCCGCCCGGCGCCGAGGTGATGGGGGGCGCGAGCGCCAAGTTCATGTGGGATCTCCTGGCCGAGCGGCAGCGCAGCGAGGAGCTGGAGGACCGGTACTCGCTCATGCTCCGGGAGCTGCAGGCCAAGGACGAGGGCGAGCTCATCATCGGGCAGAACCCGAAGATGCGGGAGCTGGCCGAGCAGGTCATCCGGGTGGCCCAGACGCCGACCACCGTGCTGATCCGCGGAGAGTCCGGCACCGGCAAGGAGCTGGTGGCGCGGGCGATCCACCGCTACTCGAACCTCCGCGACAAGCCGCTCGTCACCGTCAACTGCACCGCGCTGACCCCGACCCTCATGGAGTCGGAGCTGTTCGGGCACAAGCGCGGGTCCTTCACCGGCGCGGTGGCCGACAAGGTGGGCCTCTTCGAGAAGGCGGACGGCGCGACCATCTTCCTCGACGAGGTCGGGGACATGCCGCTCGAGATGCAGGGCAAGCTGCTGCGCGTGCTGCAGGCGGGGGAGGTGAAGCCGGTCGGCGACGTGGTCACCCGGAAGGTCCGGGTGCGGGTGATCGCGGCCACCAACCGGGACCTCGAGAAGGCGCTGGCCGGCTCCGAGTTCCGCGAGGACCTGTTCTACCGGTTCAACGCCTTCACGGTGGTCCTTCCGCCGCTGCGCGAGCGCAGCGAGGACATCCCGGTCCTCGCCTATCACTTCCTCCGCAAGGCCGAGGCCAAGGTGAACAAGAAGGTGGATCGCTTGTCCCAGGACGCGCTGGACATGCTGAAGCGCTATAGCTGGCCCGGCAACCTGCGCGAGCTCGAGAACATCATCGAGCGGGCGGTGGTCCTCTCATCGAGCCAGCAGATCGACGTCGCGCACCTGCCTCTCTACCTCCAGGAGTCGGGTCCGATCCGGGTCACCACGCAGGAGGGCTTCGTCCAGGCCAAGGAGCGGGTGGTGTCCATGTTCGAGAAGGAGGCGGTCGCCCGGTTCCTGTCCGAGGCCCGTGGCAACATCTCGGTGGCGGCCCGGAAGGCCGGGATCACCCGGCGCAACTTCCACCGGCTCCTATCCAAGTACTCGATAAATACTAAGAAATTCAAGAGTGAGCCATAGATGACTCATATATGAGTCATTGAAGACTCATTCTGGATCATGTACGAAAACTCCATCCAGATCAATCTCTTACAGCTAGACTACGCAGAAATATCCCCACTTGGAGTGAGTCATACGTGTCTCTTTTGCTGTGTCGTCGCTTTGCATACAGGTAGCCTAATCAGCTAGTTCCGGTCGTTCTGAGCCCTGGAACGCTTCTTGTCTCCATCCGAGAGCATCTCGTGCTCAAGGAGGAGCCAATGGGGGCTCAGTGCCGCTGCGGAACCGACGTCCAGTTCTCGTTCAACCACCTAGGCTGTATCGCGTGTGGGGCCGCGTGCTGCCCCGCGTGCTCGTATGAGCTCGAGTCCGCCAGCTACTGCTCGGCCTGCGCCGAGAGCTTGCTGGAATTGCCCTGGGCCGCCCAGGCCTGATCCGTTCCGACACCTATTGCCGCCGGCGCGCGCTCGCCATGGCGCCGGCGCGATCGCTCCGAGGGAGGCGTCACGATGGAGTCCAAGGGAAAGACGTTCCGCCGGCTGCTGCAGGATGAGCCCTATCTCTTCACCGGCGGCATCTACTCGCCGCTCGACGCCCAGATCGCCGAGCAGGCCGGCATGAAGTCCATCTACCTGAGCGGCTACTCGCTGGCCATGCTCAACGGCTGGCCCGACATGGGCTTCCTCACCATGACCGAGGTGACGAAGGCGGCGTCGATGGTGGCCAGCGCGGTCGAGGTGCCGATCATCGCGGACGCCGACGACGGCTACGGCAACGCGCTCTCGACGATGCGCACGGTGCAGGAGTTCGTGAAGACCGGGGTGGCGGGCATCCACCTCGAGGACCAGCGCTTCCCGAAGCGCTGCGGCCACATCGCGGGGAAGACGATCGTGTCGCGCGAGGAAGCGCTCGGCAAGTACCGGTCCGCCCTCGCGGAGCGCGACCGGCTCGACCGCGACTTCGTGGTCATCGCGCGCACCGACGCCTACGGGGCGGTGGGCGGGAGCATGGAGGAGGCGATCTGGCGCGGCCGGGCCTACGCCGACGCGGGCGTGGATCTCGTCTGGGCCGAGCTGTCGAACTCGGACCGGGGGCCCGCGATCGAGTTCGCGCGCGCCATGAAGGAGACCCATCCGAACCTGCCGCTCGCCTTCAACTACTCCTCGTCGTTCCGCTGGCACAAGGACGACAATCCGCTCACCTTCCGGGAGCTCGGCGAGCTCGGCTATCGCTTCATCTTCATCACGCTGTTCGGGGCCCACGCCGCGATGCACTCGGTGTGGAACTTCATGCAGGAGCTGGTGAAGAACGAGGAGCAGGCCCAGTGGACGCTCGAGCGGCTGAAGGCGGGCCATCCCACCGAGAGCCACCACGTGATGGCCCGGGTCTCACATTTCCAGGAGCTGGAGCGCCGGTTCATCCCGGGCACCGCGGAGCGCCTGCAGGGCTCCGACGGCTTCGGGGAGGCCAGGGGGCACTGAGCCGGGGCCGCGGCGATCGGGCGCGCCGCGCGTCCGGTCGCCGCGGCGATTCAGACCGCGTCGCGCCGGCGCATCGCCTGCACGATGCGCACCGCCACGAGGGCGAGAATGCCGACCAGCACGACGATCAGCACGATCCGCTCCACTTCCCCCACCACGTAGCGCAGGCGCTCCACGTAGTCCCCGAAGCCGTAGCCCACCGCGTAGCCGGCGCCCACCACCACCGGCACGTAGACGAGGGCGCCCGCCACGTTGGCGATGAGGAACGCCGCGAACCGCATCCCGAGAGCCCCCGCGAGCGGCCCCGCGGTGAAGCGGACGCCGGGGACGAACCGGGCGACGAACACCGCCAGCGGCCCGCGGCGGCCCACGAACGCCTTCATGGTCTCGAGGCGCTCGGGGTGGCCGAGCACCCAGCGCGCGTAACGCGGCATCGCGGTCTGCCCGTAGCGACGCCCGAGCCAGTAGCCGATGTTGTCGCCCACCACCGCGCTCACGATGCCGACCGCGAGCACCAGGGAGAGGCGGAGCTTGCCACGCCAGACCAGGTAGCCGGCGAGGGCCAGGATGGTCTCCTCCGGCACCGGGAGGCCCACGTTGCCCAGCACCACGACCACGAAGATGGCGAGGTAACCCCAGTGCCCGACGAACTCGTGGAGATCGCTCACGAACCCTCGCCGACGCGGGGACTCACTCGCCGGCGGGCCGGCGGGTGACGACGCTCACGTGGCCGTCCTCCTCCAGGAAGGCGTACCGGATGTCCCGCAGCGAGACGACCCCGTGGTGACGCAGGGCCGCGCGCAGATCGCGGGGACCGAGCCGCTCCCGCCGCAGGTTGTCGCGGATGATGCGGCCGTGGCGGACGAGCACGGTGGGGGAGTGCTCCACCACGCGGTCGACCCGCTTGAAGCGGAAGGTCAGATAGGCCACCACCGAGTTCAGGACGAGGATGGTCACCGCGCCGATGATCCCGCCGGTGAGCGAGTTGTCGTCCCCGATCATCGCGTTCTGCAGCACGTTGCTGATCAGGAGCAGGACGACGAGATCGAAGGCGCTGAGCTGGCCGAGCTGCCGCTTGCCGCAGAGACGGAAGGCCACGAGCAGGAACGCGTACACCACCCCCGCGCGCAGCACCTTCTCGACGATGGTGATGTCGGGGACCAGGATGTTCATGAGGCTTCGGCCTTCAGCATCGCACCCGTCGAGACGGATCGGGGCCGAATTTGACACGCGGGCACCACGGCCGTAGGCTCGGCGGCATGTGGGAGCGACGGACGCTCGTGGTGCTGGGGCTGGCGCTGCTGCACCTGGCGCTCGCCGCGACGGTGACCCTCGAGACCGCCGACGTCGCGTGGGCCCCGAGCTACTTCGACGGCGACGACGGCGACGCGGGACCGCTCCCGCTCTCCGAGCGGCTGCCCGCGCTGGCCGCGGCGGCGGGCGGGGTGATCCCGCTCCTGGCCGCGCTCGCGATGGTCGCGCCGGGCCCGCCCGCGGGCCCGCGCGGTGTCGCGCCCGCCCGCGTCCGCTTCCGCGCTCCACCTCTCGCCTAGTCTCCTCTCCACGCGCCGTTCCCGGGCGGTGTCTCCGCCCGCATCGTGGTCGAGATCCTACCGTCGAGGAGGATGCGCATGTTCGGTCTGGGTGCTCAGGAGCTGATGCTGATCCTGCTGATCGCGCTGGTGCTGTTCGGTGGTGCGAAGATCCCGGAGCTCGGCCGCTCGCTGGGGCAGGCGATCCGCGAGTTCAAGCGCGGCGTGGAGACGCCGGACGCGCCCCCCGAGCCGAAGCCGGGCAGCGGCCCGGGGCCGGACGGACCGAAGTCGGCGTGACGCGGGCCGTCTCGGGAGACGCGAATGCTTGACACCCGGGCGCCCCCGCCTCTAGCGTAGGTGCCTCAGGGACGATGAAGATCAGCGCCGTGAAGAGGCTGTTCGTGGGATCACCGCTCGCCACGGCGCAGGCCCGGCACGAGCGGCTCTCGAAGACGTCCGCGCTCGCGGTGTTCTCGTCCGACGCGCTCTCCTCCGTCGCCTACGCCACCGAGGAGATCCTGCTCGTCCTGGTGATCGCGGGCACCGCCGCGCTCGTCTACTCGATTCCGATCGGCCTCGCGATCGCGGTGCTCATCGCGGTGGTGGTGAGCTCGTACCGGCAGACCATCCTGGCCTATCCCCTGGGCGGCGGCTCCTACATCGTCACCAAGGACAACCTGGGCCAGGTGCCCGGGCTCGTCTCCGGAGCGGCGCTGCTCATCGACTACGTGCTGACGGTGGCGGTGAGCGTGGCCGCGGGCGTGGCCGCGATCACCTCCGCGTTCCCCGCGCTGTACGACTATCGCATCCCGCTCGGCGTGCTCTTCATCGCGGGCATCGCGACCATGAACCTGCGCGGCCTGCGGGAGTCGAGCAATCTCTTCGCGGTCCCCACCTACCTCTTCGTGGTGAGCTTCGCGGGCATGCTCGCCTACGGGTTCGTCCGCTGGGTCGCGGGATGGGAGACGCCGCCGCCGCCGGCCGGCGATCTCGCGACGACCCAGGACCTGTCGCTCTTCCTGGTGCTGCGCGCCTTCTCCTCCGGCTGCGCGGCCCTCACCGGCGTGGAGGCGGTGTCCGACGGGGTGCCCGCCTTCCGGCCCCCGGAGGCGCGCAACGCCCGCGCCGTCCTCGCGTGGCTCGGCATCATCCTGATCACCCTGTTCGTCGGCATCACGTTCCTGGCCCGCCACCTTCACGTGGTGCCGCGGGCGGAGGAGACGGTGATCTCGCAGCTCGCCCGTCTCATCTTCGGGGACGGGCTCCTGTACTACGAGATCCAGGTCGTCACCATGTTCATCCTGGTCTTCGCGGCCAACACCGCCTTCGCCGACTTCCCGCGGCTGGCCTACTTCCTGGCCCGCGACGGCTTCATCCCCCGCCAGTTCGCGACCCGCGGGGATCGGCTCGTCTTCTCGAACGGGATCCTGATCCTGGGCGGCCTCGCCGCGCTCCTCATCGCGCTGTTCGGCGGGGCCACCCACGCCCTCATCCCGCTCTACGCGGTCGGTGTGTTCCTCTCCTTCACGCTCTCGCAGGCGAGCATGGTGCGGCGCTGGCTCACGCGGCGCGAGCCGGGCTGGCGGTGGCGCTGGGTCCTCAACGCGGTGGGGGCGGCCACCACCGGGCTCGTGATGCTGGTGATCGCGGTCACCAAGTTCAGCCACGGGGCCTGGATGGTCGTGCTGTTGATCCCCATGCTGGTGGCGCTCTTCATGATGATCCACCGCCACTACGCGGACGTGGCGGGCCAGCTCTCGCTCGACGACTACGGCGGGCCGCCCCCGATCGACCACACCGTGCTCGTGCTGGTGGGGGACCTGCACCGCGGCGTGGCGTCCGCGCTGCGCTACGCGCAGACTCTCTCCGCGTCGGTGAAGGCGGTCTACGTGGAGATGGATCCGGAGCGGACCCAGAAGCTCGAGGAGAAGTGGGGCAAGTGGGGGCTCGGCATCCCCCTGGTGGTGCTGACGTCGCCCTACCGGTCGCTGCTCACCCCGTTCCTCGACTACGTCAACCACCTCCTCGCGCTGAGCGAGCGCCAGGTGGTCACGATCGTGATCCCCGAGTTCGTGCCGGCCCGCTGGTGGCAGCACCTCCTCCACAACCAGACCGCCCTGCTCATCAAGGGAGCGCTGCTGTTCCGCAAGGGCGTCGTGGTCGTCGACGTCCCCTTCCATCTCCGGTGAATCTCTCCAAGCTCAAACGATGGTTCGTGGGCACGCCGATCGCCACGGCCCAGGCCCACCACGAGCGGCTCGGCCCCGTCACCGGCCTCGCCGTCTTCGCCTCCGACAACCTCTCCTCGGTCGCGTACGCCACCGAGGAGATTCTTCGTGTGCTCCTCCTCGCGGGCGTGGGCGCGCTCGCGTTCTCGGTGCCCATCGGGGTCTGCATCGGCGCGGTGATCGGCATCGTGATCCTGTCGTACCGTCAGAACATCGCGGCCTACCCGCAGGGCGCCAGCGACTACATCGTGGCCAAGGACAACCTGGGAGTGTTCCCGGGCCTGACCGCGGGCGCCGCCCTCCTCATCGACTACACCCTGACGGTGGCGGTCAGCGTCTCCGCGGGAGTCGCCGCGCTCACCTCCGCCTTTCCCGTGCTCTATCCGTACCGCGTCCTGCTCGGCGTCGGCCTCGTGGTGCTCGTCGCGGTGGCGAACCTGCGGGGCCTCCGCGAGTCCGGGCGGGTGTTCGCGGTGTGGAGCTATCTGTTCATCGCCGGGTACGCCCTGCTCATGATCTACGGGTTCGCGGCGCTCGCGATCTGGGGCCGCCCTCCGGTCGAGTCGGTCGCGCCCCCGCCGCCGCCCCTCGCCGAGCTCGGGGTGTTCCTGCTCCTGCGCGCCTTCGCCTCCGGCGCGGTCGCCCTCACCGGGATCGAGGCGGTCTCGGACGGCACCCCCGCGTTCCGGCCGCCGGAGGTGAAGAACGCCCAGGCCGTGCTCGCGATCCTCGGACTGATCATGATCACCCTGTTCCTCGGCATCACGGTGCTGGCGGCCAGCTACCAGATCGTGCCGCACGACCAGGAGACGGTGGTCTCCCAGCTCGCCCGCGAGGTCTTCGGGGGCGGCCTGCTCTACTACTTCATCCAGGGCGTCTCGATGGTGATCCTGGCGCTGGCCGCCAACACCGCGTTCGCCGACTTCCCCCGGCTCGCGTCGTTCATGGCGCGCGACGGGTTCCTGCCCCGGCAGTTCGCGAGCCGGGGCGACCGGCTCGTGTTCTCGAACGGCGTCATCATCCTGGCGGTCGCCGCGTCCGCCCTGATCGCGCTCTTCGACGGGAGCACGCATTCCCTGATCCCGCTCTACGCCCTCGGCGTCTTCACGTCGTTCACGCTGTCGCAGGTGGGCATGGTGCGCCGCTGGCTCACGCGCCGGCCCGTGGGATGGCGGCCGAAGGCGCTGATCAGCGGGCTGGGCGCCACCACCACCGGGCTGGTGATGGTGGTCACCGCGCTCGCCAAGTTCGCGGACGGCGCGTGGATCGTGGTGGTGATCGCGGGCGCCCTCATCGCGGGCTTCGTGAGCATCAACCGCCACTATCGCGAGGTCGCCGGTCAGCTCTCGCTCGACGGCTACGCGGGCCCGCCTCCCATGCAGCACACCGTGCTCGTCCTGGTGGGCGACCTGCACAAGGGGGTCGTGCAGGCGCTGCAGTACGCGCGCACGCTCTCGCCGTCGGCCAAGGCGGTCTACGTGGAGATGGATCCGGAGAAGACGCGGCGGCTCGAGGAGAAGTGGGGCAAGTGGGGCTTCGGCGTGCCGCTCGTGGTGCTGACCTCACCCTATCGGCTGCTGCTGTCGCCGCTGCTCGAGTACGTGGACCATCTCCTCGCGCTCGGCGAGAACCACATGGTGACCATCGTCATCCCCGAGTTCATCCCGGCCAAGTGGTGGCAGCAGCTCCTCCACAACCAGACCGCGCTGGTCATCAAGGGCGCGCTCCTGTTCCGGAGAAACGTGGTCGTGACCGACGTGCCCTATCACCTGCGCCGGTAGTGCCGGATGTCCGCGACTGTCCGCGGCCTGGGGGAGTGCGGGGGCCATGTCTGGGCCCCCGCATATGGAGAGCTTGAAGAAGTAGACGGACATAAGGCGTCGGATGTCCGCGGGTACCCCTTTGGCGTGGGGCCTTGGTCGGGCTTGCTGAAGGAATTCAGATGAGTATTCTTGGGCCGACATGACCTCGTTCCCGGCCCTGCAGGCGCCCCTCGTCACGATCCGGACCGCGACCGCAGCCGATCATGACGCGCTGCAGGCCCTCGAGGGCGCCGCCCCGGACTCGCGCGCCAGGATGCTCCAGGCCCGCCGGAACTTCTTCTCCCGCATGGCCGCCTACGACCGTACCCACGTCCTGGTGGCCGAGGTGGAGCGCCAGGTGGTCGGCGTGCAGTGCCTGGCCCTGACCCCCGTCCGCGTGGCCGGTCAGCCCTGCGCGGCCGGCTACTCGTTCAATACCCGCGTCGCGCCGGGCCACCAGGCCCGGGGCCTGGGCACCCGGCTCATGAAGGCGGGAGCCGAGTGGCTCGAGCGCCAGGGCTGCCGGTATGTCACGGGCCTGATCGGCGTCTCCAACACCGCGTCAATGAAGATGGTCGGGGCGCTGGGCTGGGAGACCGCGGCCCGCTTCGACTATCTGATCCTGGACCTGGCCCGGTTCGAGCCCGACCCCGCGGTACGGATCCGGAAGGTGGATGCCCTCGGCGACCCGGCCCATGCCGCGTGGCGGTTCGGGGAGGTCTCGCTCCACCACTTCGTGCCCCGGTACCTGGTCTCCGAGCTCTTCACGCCATACCCCAAGGGTGCCTACATGGGGAGCCTGACCGCGTTCGGCCCCGGGGGCAGCGCCTGGGTGTCCCTCTGGGACGACCGGGTCCGGCGCGGCCTGGACCCCGACGTGGTCCGGGCGGTCAAGGCCTATGACGTGACCCTCAAGGGGGCGGGGGGCTTCCGCGCCTTCTCGGGTATCGCCAACACCCTCCGGGAGGCGGGCCTCGACCATGTCCTGATGCCGCTCCCGCACGATCCCGCCATGCGGACGGTGCTCGAGCCCTACGCCGCGGAGATCCTGGAGTTCAACTTCGTCATCAAGCGCCTCAACGGCGCGGGGCCGCTCCCCCCCGGGCCCATCTACTTCGACATCCGACACTGAGCCGGGCGACACTGAGCCGGGCGACACTGAGCCGGGCGTCGCGTTCCGCTCTCCGGGCGCCTCTGGTACACTGAGGCGCCGTCATGGAGGCAAGCTTCGTCGTCCCGGGTCCCCTGGACGTGGCCGGGACGCTCTCCCGGTTCCACCTCTGGGGTGAAGACCCGGCCAACCGCTTCGCCGACGGTGTATTCCGGCGGGCCGTCAAGTGGGACGGGCGGTGGCGTGGATACGAGCTGCGGTCTCACGGCGGCCCCGACGCTCCGCGGCTCTGCGTCTCGGTTCCCGGAGTGCGGCGCGCGGGGGCGGTGGACGCGGCGGTCGCCGACGTGCGGCGGATCTGCGGGCTGGACCTGGACCTGCCGTCCTTCTATGCGGCGGCCGCCGGCGATGCGGTCCTGAGCGGACTCGCGTCACGGCTCTACGGGCTCCGCCCGACCCTGTCGCCCGGACCGTTCGAGATGCTGGTGGGCTCGGTGTGCGCGCAGCAGGTCAACCTGCGCTTCGCCTTCACGGTGCGGGCGCGGCTGGTGCGGCGCTTCGGCGAGCCCATCGCCGCGGGCGGCCAGGCGCTCTATGCGTTTCCGGAGCCGGCGGTGCTGGCCGGCGCGCGGGTGGCGGACCTGCGGCGAATGCAGCTCACCACGATGAAAGCGGAGTATGTCGTCGGACTGGCTCGGCAGGTGGCCTCGGGGGCGCTCGACCTCGACGCCCTGGCCGGCCTGCCCAACGACGAGGTGATCGAGCGAGTGACTGCGGTGCGTGGATTCGGGCGCTGGAGCGCCGAGTGGTTCCTGGCCCGCTGTCTCGGCCGGGGCGACGTGTGTCCGGCCGGCGACCTGGCGGTGCGGCGCGCCTTCGAGCATTTCTACGGTCGAGGCCGCGCGATGAGTGAGCCGGCGGTCCGCCGCCGCGCCGCCACGTGGCGCGCCCATCAGAACGTGGCCGTCCACTATCTGCTCGCCGGTCGCCGGCTCGAGGCGCGGGCCGCCGCGGGAGGTGGGGCGTGACGCCGCTCGGGAAGTTCCTCCCCATCGTGGGCCAGCCCGATCCGGCCCAGCCGAAGGACGTGCACCTGGTCGGCCGCTACGCGGTGGGCGTGACCTGGGCGGACGATCACGGCAGCATCTATCCGTTCGACCGGCTCCGGCTGGACGATCCCGCGGGCGGCGAGGCGGATCAGGCGGCCGCCCTCACGCAGGAGATGACGTGGCCGAAGGAGATCAAGAAGCTCCCGGATACGCTGCGGGTGGTGTGGCTGGACGGCCGCGAGAGCCTCTATCCGTATTCCACGCTCCGCGCGCTCTGCCGGTGCGCGGGCTGCACCGGGGGCCACTGATGGGCGGGGAGCTGGACGCCGCGGCGCGCCGCCGGCTCGTGCTGAGCGGCGTGATGGCCGCCGTGTTCCTGGCCGCGATGGAATCGACGGTGGTGGCCACCGCGATGCCCACCGTGATCGCGAGCCTGGGCGGCATCCGGATCTACTCATGGACGTTCTCCGCCTATCTCCTGACCTCGACCGTGACGATGCCGATCTGGGGCCGGCTCGCGGACCAGCTGGGCCGACGGCCCGCCTACCTGGCCGGGCTCGCGCTCTTCCTCCTGGGCTCGGCGCTCGCGGGATTGTCACGCAGCATGGAGCAGCTCATCGCGTTCCGCGCGCTGCAGGGACTGGGCGCGGGCTCCCTGATCTCGATCGGCATGACCATCGTCGGCGACCTCTACGGGGTGGAGAAGCGGGCGAAGATGCAGGGCTATTTCTCGAGCGTCTGGGGCGTGGCGTCCCTGGTCGGCCCGCTCGTGGGCGGGCTCCTCACCGATCGCGTGTCCTGGCGCTGGGTCTTCTACATCAACCTGCCGTTCGGCCTGCTCGCCGCGGCGGCCATCGCGATCGGGCTGCGCGACGAGCGCCGCGACCGGCCCCGCGCCTCGTTCGACCTGCTCGGCATGGGCGTGTTCGCGGCCGCGATCTCGGCGCTGCTGGTGGGCATGGTCGAGATCGGAGCGGGCGAGGCCCGCCGGCCGGGCGGGGTCGGGCTGCTCGTGCTCTCGGCCGTCCTGCTCGTGGTGTTCGTCCTCGTGGAGCGCCGGGTGGCCGAGCCGGTGATTCCGCTCCGTCTCTTCGGCAATCCCATGCTGCGGGCGGCCGCGGCCACCGGCCTGCTCTCCGGGATGGCCATGTTCGGCGCCATCACCTACGTGCCGCTCTACCTGCAGGCCGTCACCGGGAGCACCGCGACGCAGGCCGGCTGGGTGCTGACGCCGTTCGTGCTGGGCTGGGTGGTCTTCTCGGTGGTGGGCGCCCGGCTCGTGATGCGCGTGGGGTACCGTCGGGTCGTCGTGGCGGGGATGAGCGCGCTCGTGCTCGCCTTCGTCCTGCTCGCGGGCTGGGACGAGTCGCTCACGCGGCTGACCGCGGCCCGTGACATCACGCTCGCCGGCGTCGGCATGGGGCTGGTCTTCGTGCCCATGCTGATCGCGGTGCAGAACTCGGTGCCGCGGTCCCTGCTGGGGTCGGCCACCTCGCTGACCGGGTTCTTCCGGACGGTGGGCGGCGCGGTGGGCGTCTCGGTCATGGGGGCGGCGATGACGCACCGGCTCGAGCGCGCCCTCGACGGCCTGGTCGCGACCGCGCCCGCCCAGCTCCAGGAGCCCCTGCGGTGGCTGGCCGCCCATCCCGATCTCGCGGTGAATCCGATCACCCGGGCGACGCTCGGGGAGGCCCTCCTGGGCCAGATGCGGCCGGTGCTGGCCCACGCGATCGGCGGGGTGTTCGTGGTCGGCCTGCTGATCGCGGTGGCCGCGCTGCTGTCCGCCTTCCTGGTGCCTCGGGGGCAGGTGCGTGACCTGGCCGTCAGCCGCGAGCCGGTCAGCCCATCGGGCACCAACGCGTGAGCGGCCCGGGCGGTGCGGACATTCCCCTGCTCGATCGGCTCGCCGGCCTGCCGGCCGTCCCGGTCTCGGAGCTGATCCGCCTGCTGGAGGGGATTCCCGATCTCTCGAAGGAGCCCCTGCTGGCCGGGCTGCTCGGGGTGGACGAGCAGGGGGAACCGGCCGCCCACCCGCTACTCGGGATGGTCATCGAGCATCTCAAGGAGCGACCGGCCGGCACCTGCTACGCGGCGCTGCTGGAGGCGCTGACCGGGATCTGGAACGCGGCGGTGCGGGGAGCGGTGGTGGCGCGGCTGCGGGCCTCGGGCCTGCCGGCCGACGACATGCTGCTTCGCCTGAAGGCCCTGTCGCCCACGCTCGGGTTCCAGGCCGAGAAGCGCGAGTGGGCGCAGGACTGGATGGCGGATCCGACCGCCCAGGATTCGCAGCTCGTGCAGCAATGCCTCGTGCGCCTGCTGCTCGCGGTCCGTGGGCTCGCGGAGGAGCGCGCGCGGGCCCTCACCGACGGCGGGCCGGTTGGACCGCCCGAGATCGACCGAAGCTGAGATCGACCGAAAAGGAGAAGAGCCATGGCAAGCATTCCCGACGGCTACAAGGACATCCTGCAGAAGAAGGCGTTCGCCAACCTGGCCACCGTGAACAGCGACGGCACGCCGCAGGTGACGCCGGTGTGGGTGGATTTCGACGGCACCCACGTCCGCTTCAATACCGCCAAGGGCCGGCTGAAGGACAAGAACCTGCGGCGCAATCCGGTGGTGGCGCTCTCGATCCTGGATCCGGACAACCCGTACCGGTACCTGCAGGTGCGCGGCCGCGTCACCGACGTCACCGAGTCGGGGGCCGACGCCCACATCGACTCGCTCGCCAAGAAGTACCTCGGGCAGGACAAGTATCCCTACCGCAAGCCGGGCGAGGTGCGCGTCATCTACAAGATCGCGCCCGAGCGCGTCCAGGTCATGGGATAGCGGCGGGGGGATAGGGGATCTTGCGGAGCGAACGACGGTGATCAGTCTCGACGCGGTATCCAAGGGCTACGGCGGCCAGGAGCTGCTGCGCGGCATGTCGTGGCGCATCGGGCGCGGCGAGCGGATCGGGCTCGTGGGCCCGAACGGCGCGGGCAAGACCACGCTCTGCCGCATCCTGGCCGGCGTGGAGGAGCCCGACGCCGGCCGCGTCCATCAGGACACCGGCGTCACCGTCGGCTATCTCCCGCAGGAGGTCACCGGCGGCGAGGACGCGCACCGTGCTCGCGGAAGCGCTCTCCGGCTTCGACGAGGTCTGGCGGCTCGAGGCCCGAGCTCGAGTCGCTCGCCGCCCGCATGGCGGGGCCCGACGCCCCACCGGGCCTCACGGATACCTACGGCGAGGTCCAGCATCGCTTCGAGGCGCTGGGCGGCTACCGGCTGGAGGCGGAAGCCAAGATCATCCTCGACGGGCTCGGGTTCGAATCGGGCGCGATCCATCGGACGCTCGCCGAGTTCTCGGGGGGCTGGCGCATGCGGGCGGCCCTGGCGCGCCTGCTGCTGCTGCGCCCGGACCTGCTGCTGCTCGACGAGCCCACCAACCACCTCGACCTGGAATCGCTCGGGTGGCTGGAGAATTTCCTGGCCGCCTACGAAGGCACGCGTCGTCATCGTCTCGCACGACCGGTACTTCCTGAACCGCATGGTGACCGCCATCGCGGATCTCGGCGGGGGCGGTGTCACGATCTACCACGGCGACTACGATCACTTCCTCGTGGAGCGCGAGGCCCGCCAGGCGCTGCTGGAGGCGCAGGCGCGCAACCAGGCCAAGCGCGTGGCCGAGATCGAGCGGTTCATCGACCGGTTCCGCTACAAGGCGTCCAAGGCCCGGCAGGTGCAGAGCCGCGTGAAGATGCTCGACCGCATGGACCGGATCGAGACCGAGGCGGCGGCGCGCCGCATCCACTTCTCGTTCCCGCAGCCGCCGCGCACCGGGCGCCTGGTCGGCCGGCTCATCGGCGTGCACAAGGCCTACGGCGACAACGTGGTCTACGCGGGCATGGACTTCCAGGTGGAGCGGGGCGACCGGGTGGCCCTGGTGGGCGTCAACGGGGCGGGGAAGTCCACGCTGCTGAAGATGCTGGCCGGCGCGCTCGAGTTCGACCGCGGCGAGCGCCTGCTCGGCTCCCACGTGGAGGTGCAGTACTACGCCCAGCACCAGCTCGACGCGCTCGATCCGTCGCGGACCGTGCTGGAGGAGCTCGAGCACGCGGCCCCGGAGGCGCAGATCTCGCGCCTGCGCACCATCCTCGGCAGCTTCCTCTTCAGCGGCGACTCGGTGGGCAAGAAGGTGGCGGTGCTGTCCGGCGGCGAGAAGGCGCGCCTGGCCCTGGCCAAGATGCTCGCGCGCCCGGCCGCGCTGCTGTGCATGGACGAGCCCACCAACCACCTGGACCTCGCGTCCAAGGAGGTGCTGGAGGACGCGCTCTCGGGCTTCACCGGCACCATCGTCTTCATCTCCCACGATCGCTACTTCATCAACCGCATCGCCACCCAGGTCGTCGAGGTCGCCCGCGGCCACCTCACCACCCACCTGGGCACCTACGACGACTACCTCGAGGCCAAGGCCACCGCGGCCGCCACAGCGGCAGAGCGCTCGACAGCGTCGGAACGGCCGACTGCGCCGAAACGGCCGACTGCGTCGGAAGGGTCAACGGCGCCGGACCGGTTGACCGCGCCGAAACGGTCGACCGCGCCGGAACGAAACGCCGCGGATCAAACGGGTGTCCGCGATCCACGAAAGTCCGCGGACGGGGGGAGTGCGGGGGCCATTTCTGGGCCCCCGCATAAGAAGAGCTTGAAGAAGGAGACGGCTGACAGCAAGAGCCAAGGCCATCGACCGCGAGATCAAGGCCATCAAGAGTCCGCCTGTCCGCGGTCGAAACGCAAATCCAGGAGCTGGAAGCGCGCCAGCAGGAGATCGGGCTGGCGCTCGCCGACCCGGATCTCTACCGCGACGGGCAGAAGGCGCGCGAGATCGCCCAGTCGCGCAAGGACACGGAGGAGCGGGTCGCCTGGCTCATGAAGGAGTGGGAGGAGCTCTCGCTGCGGCTCTCCACCGTCGCGGGGGAGGAGCGGTGAGCGAGGATCGCTACACGCGCGAGGTCGACGACGACACGCTGCGCCGCGAGAAGGCGCGGGCGCGCGAGCTCCGCCAGACGTCGTGGTGGCGGCGGCGCGTCGCGCCGGGCCTCTGCCACTACTGCCGGCGCGCGGTCGGCGCGAAGGCCCTGACCCTCGACCACGTGGTGCCGCTCGTGCGGGGCGGCCGCTCGATCCGCGCCAACATGGTGCCCGCGTGCAAGGACTGCAACACCAGGAAGCAATCGCTGCTCGTCTGGGAGTGGCAGGCCTACCTCGATACGCTCGACCCCTCCGCCGAATAGTAGATACACCCGCCCGTCTGAAATTGTCCGCATTGACCGCCCGCGTCCCGCGGCGTGGAATCGCGTCAGCAGCTCATCTCAATTCCAGGAGGAGAGTGGGTAATGAAGACGACGCGATGGCTGGGGGCGGTGGTGCTGGCGATGTGGTGTCTCGGCGGGGGCGCGGTGATGGCGGACGACAAGCCCGCCAAGGCCAAGGCGGAGGGCAAGGTCAACATCAACGAGGCGTCGAAGGCGGACCTCATGAAGCTCGCGGGCGTCGGCCCGGGCGGCGCGCAGAAGATCATCGAGTACCGGGATGCCCATGGGCCGTTCAAGAAGGCGCAGGATCTGGAGAAGGTCGACGGCGTCGGCAAGGGCGTGATCGAGAAGAACGCGGGGCGGATCGTCGTGAAGTGAAAAATGCTTTCCCGCCGCGTCGGCCTCATGTACGATGACCCCGAAATCGGTCGGAGCGAACACAGGCTCCTTTGAGCGTTCCTTTCCGGCAATTTCGCCGGAAGCAACGTGACCGAGCCTCCCGCCGGGAGTCGGCGTCCGGAGCGAGGTGAGCGGGTCCTGGGCCCAGGATGGGCCGCGCCGAGAAAGGGAGGTGATCCAGCCGATGTGTACCCCTACGGTGATCTGTGAGGTGGTCGCCTCCTAAGGCCCCGAAGTAGCAGTTGCAGGTGGCCCTGGAGGACCCAGGAACCACCGGCCCCGACGGACCCGCTCTTCACCAGCGGGGCGGCACGGCAGCGGAAGCGCAAGACTGCCGCCGCAGCATCCGTCGGGGTTCTTTTTTCTGTCGGGATCTGTCGGGACGGGGCGAGAGAAAGAAACGGCCCGCCGGATCTCCCCGGCGGGCCGTCAAGTGGTCGGCGACGCTTACGCCGACTTCCGAACGTTGGAAGCTTGTAGCCCCTTGGGCCCCTTCGTCACTTCGAACTCGACCTTGTCGCCCTCGGCCAAGCTCTTGAAGCCCTGGGCCTGGATGGCGCTGTAGTGGACGAAGACATCCTCTCCGCCCTCGACCTGGATGAACCCGTACCCCTTTGCGTCGTTGAACCACTTGACCGTGCCCTGTGCCATACGTCTGTTCCCTCTCTCTTGGGCGGGGATGGACCGCCCGCTAGGCCCCGCGCCACCATGGCTGGGGTTTCCCCCCGGAAGCGGGGGGAACAAAAAAAGCGCCACTGAGGACCGAGGTCCTCATGGCGCCACCGTTCCCTGGAACCGAGTTTCGTTCACGTACGAGAGAACAACACTTCAGGGTCCTGAAATCGCGCGCAGGTTAGCAAAGGGGCGGAACCACTGTCAAGACTGTTTCTGCAGGGGGGAAGCCGGGCCCCGGAGAGGTCCGGGGCCCGGGGATGCGACGCTTAGACCTTGCGGACGTTCGCGGCCTGGAGACCCTTCGGCCCCCGGGTGACCTCGAACTCGACTCGATCGCCCTCGGCCAGGCTCTTGAAGCCCTGGGCCTGAATGGCGCTGAAATGCACGAACACGTCCTCGCCATCCTCCTGGGAAATGAACCCGTACCCCTTCGCGTCGTTGAACCACTTCACGTTGCCCTGAGCCATCTACTGTCCTCTTTCCGTGAGACGTTGAACGCCTCGGTGATTCCCCGTCACCATGACGGGGGTGCCCTCCTGAAGCGGAGGGCAAACAAAAACGCCACGCGGACTTGAGGTCCTCGCGGCGTTGGTATCGAGCTTCTGAATCCGACTACCGAGTGACCCGTAACCTGCCCCGCAGCCTAGCCGAGCGTCCTGGGCCTGTCAAGCGATATCCCGGATGGGAACGGTGATCGGCCGCGAGCCGTTGCGGGTCCCCAGCCAGCCGGGGATGGCCATCGAGAAGCGCCCGGCGGTGCCGCCGGCCACCACCACGTGCAGCTCCTCGGGCGAGGGGAACTTGGGGATCATCTGGTCCGGGCGCGGGCGCGGCTCCCTTCGCGAAGCGCAGGTTGGTGCCCTCCCCGTTGTCCTCGGCAGGCTGGAGGCTCGCGTACGGGGCGCGGATCGTCTCGAAGAGATGACGCATGAGATCGCGCTTGCTCCAGCCCTCGTCGCCGAAGGTGCGCGCGTGCTCCGGCCCGACCACCAGCATGGTGTGCGAGTAGAGCGGGAAGTGCTTGGCGTTCCACAGGGAGGCCATGGACCAGCCGAGCGAGCCGGCCAGCGCGCGGGCGGTGCGGCTGGCGTGATCGGAGATGCCGTGGGGCGCCTCGCCCGCGAACGCGGTCACCGCGCTGTCGCTCCGGCCGCGAGCCCGCGGTCCGCGTGATAGGGCGGCCACGGGCTCGCCTCCTCGTGCTCGCCGATGCAGTAGGTGTAGCGGCCGGGATGGCCGAAGGTGGACATGGACGTCTCGCCCGGTTTCGCGCCGCCCAGGTTGATCATCACGAGGCGGAGGGCGCGGCCGATGGTGGCGTTGGCCCGGTGCCCGGGACCGAACACGCCGAACGAGCAATTGAGCGCGATCCGCTCCCGGATCGGGCCGTGCACCACGATGCAGCGGAGCGGAGAAGTGGGTGGACGTCGAGACGCCGTGCAGGTTGAAGGCGGGATCGGTGACCGCCTGCACCGCCGCGAGCACCACCGGCAGGTACTCCGGCCGGCAGCCGGCCATCACCGCGTTGACCGCGACCTTCTCGACCGTCGCGCGGCCGTAGTTGGGCGCGACCTCGCCCACCAGCTCCTGCGCGATCGCGCGTGGTGCCGCGCAGCATCCGCTCTACGCGCTCCCGCGACGGCGGGATCACGGGCAGGCCGTCCGTCACGCCCTTGTCGAACCAGACCTCGAGATCGTCCACGATCGTGTCCTTTCGCCGGCGCCGGCATGGTGCCACAGCGAAGCCGGCAGATCCAACCGGGGCGCTATACTCGGGTCGTGAACGCGTGGCACGACGTGGATCTCGGGCCGGACATCACGCGCGACTTTCGCTGCGTGATCGAGATCCCGAAGGGCTCCAAGGTGAAGTACGAGCTCGACAAGCAGACGGGCCTGCTCTGGCTCGACCGCGTGCTCCACTCGGCCGTCCACTACCCGGCCAACTACGGCTTCCTGCCCCGGACCTACTGTGACGACGGCGACCCGCTCGACGTGCTCGTGCTCGGCCAGGAGCCGGTGGTGCCGTTGTGCATTCTGCGGGCCCGGGCCATCGGCGTCCTCACCATGAGCGATGACAAGGGGCAGGACGACAAGATCATCGCGGTCCACGTGGACGACCCGGAGTACGCCCACTACCGGGACGTCGCGGAGCTGCCCCCGCACCGCCTCAAGGAGATGCAGCGGTTCTTCCTGGACTACAAGGTCCTCGAGAACAAGGCGGTCGACGTCGACCGCATCCGCGGGCGGGCCGCGGCCGAGCAGGTGATCCGCGACGCGGTCCAGCTCTACCGGGACCGCATCGCGCCGACCCTGGCCCGGCCGAGGGTCGAGTCACCCTAACTGACCGAAATCCCGCCCGTTTTACCGACCGCCTCCGCGGGACCGCCTGGAGATCCCGAGCGGCGGTCGCGCGTGCTGTCCATCTTGCCGAAAAGCCTACGATTTCCTTGTTGCGAAAAAATCAGGGTGCTAGACTCAGCCGTGAGCTCGACCCCGTCTCAAACGACCTATTTGATAAGGGTGGCCTATGCTGATTAGCCTTCTCGCCGGGCTGTTCTCCAATGACCTTGCCATCGATCTGGGCACGGCCAACACCCTCGTCTATGTTCGCGGGGAGGGCATCGTCATGAACGAGCCCTCCATCGTCGCCATCCACCAGGCCGACCACTCGGTCCTGGCGGTGGGGCACGAGGCCAAGGCCATGCTCGGGCGGACGCCGGGCAACATCACGGCGATCCGGCCGCTCAAGGACGGGGTCATCGCCGACTTCGACGTGACCGAGAAGATGCTGCACTACTTCATCAACAAGGTGCACCGGCGCCGGACCCTGGTGCACCCGCGCATCGTCATCGGCGTGCCGTCGGGAATCACCCAGGTCGAGAAGCGGGCCGTGCGCGACTCGGCCATGCAGGCCGGCGCGCGCGAGGTCTACCTGATCGAGGAGCCCATGGCGGCGGCGATCGGGGCGGGCCTGCCCATCCAGGAGCCGGGCGGCAACATGATCGTGGACATGGGCGGCGGCACCACCGAGGTGGCGGTCATCTCGCTCTCGGGCATCGTCTACTCCAAGTCGGTCCGCATCGCGGGCGACGAGATGGACGAGGCCATCGTGCAGTACATCAAGAAGCACTACAACCTGCTCGTCGGCGAGCGGCGCGCGGAAGAGATCAAGATCAAGCTGGGGTCGGCCTACCCCATGGGCGGTGAGCGCATGACCATGGAGGTGAAGGGCCGCGACCTGATCGACGGGATCCCGAAGACCATCGTCGTCACCGACGAGGAGATCCGCGAAGCGCTGCGGGAGCCCGTCATGGCGATCGTGGACACGGTGCGGACCTGCCTCGAGCGGACGCCGCCCGAGCTGGCCGCCGACATCGTGGACAAGGGCATCGTGCTCACGGGCGGCGGCGCGCTGCTGCGCGGCCTCGATCTGCTCCTGCGCCAGGAGACCGACCTCCCCATCACGGTCGGCGACGACCCGCTGTCCTGCGTGGCGCTCGGCACCGGCAAGGTGCTGGACGAGCTCGAGCTCCTCAAGAAGGTGGCGATCCCCGCCTGAGCGCACGGCCTCGGCGCGCGGCCTTGGCCAGGACGATCGCGACCGCGGGGTGACGGAGCGGTGAGAGTTCGCAGATACGGGATCCTTCTCGCGGTGCTACTCGTGTCGTTCCTGCTCCTGACGGTGCAGACACGCGGGGGCGGCACCGGGCGGGCGGGCGAGCTGCTGGCCGTCGTGCTCACCCCGGTCCAGAGCCTGCTGGTGCGCGTCCATCGCGGCGCCCTCGGCTTCTGGGCCAACTACGTCGACTGGAAGGTGGTGCGCCGGGAGGTGGTCACGCTCCGCGGCGAGAACGAGCAGCTCCGCGTCCAGGCGCTCCAGGCCGGCGAGACGCGCGAGGAGAACACGCGGCTCCGCCGGCTCCTCGTGCTGCGGGACCGGCTGCCCCTGGCCACCGTGGCGGGCGAGGTCATCGGGCGCGAGGCGGGGGGCTGGGTGCGCTCCCTGACCGTCAATCGCGGGCGCGGCGACGGCATCGCCCAGCAGACGCCGGTCATCGTGCCGGACGGGCTGGTGGGGCGCGTCGTCCAGGTGCACCGGAGCGCCGCGGTCATCCAGCTCCTGAACGATCCGGCCTCCACGGTGGGCGCGGTGGTGCAGCGCACCCGCACCGCCGGGCTCGTCGAAGGGGACGCGGGCGGCGCGGTGCGCTTCAAGTTCATGGCGCGCGACGGCGGCGAGCGTCGCGCCGGGCGACCTCGTGGTCACCTCGGGCCTGGGCACGCTCTTCCCCAAGGGTCTGCCGGTCGGCCGCGTCGTCAAGATCGAGGACAAGGGCTCGGCCCTGTTCCACTTCGCGGTCCTCACGCCCGCCGTGGACGTCTCCCGCGTCGAGGAGGTGCTGCTCCTCACCGGGCAAACGACCCAGGACGTGGCGGCGCTGTTCCCGTCGGATGGCTAGCCATGGGCCTGCGTCTGCTCCTGCTCCTCGTCACCGTGGGCGGCGGCGTCCTGCAGTCCACCGTGGTCGCGGCGCGGGGCGTGGGCGGGGTCACGCCCGACGTGCCGCTCATCCTCACCGTGCTGATCGCGCTCCGCAATGGGCCGGAGTCCGGCTGTCTCGCCGGCTTCGTGGCGGGGCTGCTCCAGGACGCCACCGGGGGCGGGCTCGTGGGCGTGCAGGCGCTCACCAAGGGACTGGCCGGCTTCGGCATGGGCCTGCTGGTGGGCCGTTTCTGGGTCACGAATCCGCTCGTGCAGGTGCCCGGCCTCGTGCTGCTGAGCGTGACCGAGGGGCTCGCGCGATTCCTCCTCCTGCAGATGTTCCACTACCCGGCGGCCTTCGGTGAGCTGATGCTCCACGTGATCCTGCCGCAGGCGCTCTACAACGGCTTGATCGGCACCCTGTGCATCCTGGCCGAGGCCGGCTACGAGCTGATGCGGAGGCGCTCGTGGCAGTCGTGAGCGCGGCGCTCTCCAATCGTCGGGAGGCCTGGGGCCGGCGCGTCCTCGCGCTCGCGGTGGTCAGCTCCATCGGCTTCGTCGCGCTGGTCGGCCAGCTCTGGTACCTCCAGGTGCTGGAAGGCGGCCGCATGCAGGAGCTGTCGGAGAGGAACCGGATCCGCATCCGTCCGGTCGCGGCGCCCCGGGGCATCCTCTTCGACCGGAACGGGCTCGCGCTGGTGGACAACCGCCCGGCCTTCACCCTCTCGCTGATCCCGCGCGAGATGGAGGACCGGAACCAGGTGCTGGCGCGGCTGGCCGTCCTGCTCAAGATGCCGGTGGGCGAGCTGATGGAGGCGCTGGAGAAGGTGCCCGCGGATTCGATCCGCCCGGTGCGGGTGCGGCGCGGCCTGTCGCTGGAGGACGTCACGATGGTGGAGGAGCGCAAGCTCGAGCTCCCGGGCGTCATCGTCGAGGTCGAGCCCCAGCGCACCTATCCCACCAGCACGTTCGCGGCCCACCTCCTGGGCTACGTCCGGGAAGTCAGCGACGAGCAGATGAAGCGGCGGCCGCTACCGCCGCGGCGACATGATCGGGCAGTCCGGCCTCGAGCGGCTCCTCGACGAGCACCTGCGCGGGCGCGACGGCGGCGAGCGCATCGAGGTGGACGCGCTCGGCCGGCCGGTGCAGATCATGCGGCGCGAGGAGCCCGATCCGGGCGCCCAGGTCATCACCACGATCGACCGCCGCATCCAGGAAGCGGCGGAGCGCGCGATGGTCGGCAAGGCCGGCTCGGTGGTGGTGATGGATCCGCGCAACGGCGACGTGCTGGCGCTCACCTCGAGCCCCGCCTTCCCGCTCGATCGGCTCACCGGAAACCTGGACCGGGACGAGTGGGTGCGCCTCGTGCGCGATCCCATGTCTCCGCTCATGAACCGCGCGCTGCAGGGCATGTACCCGCCCGCGTCGGTCTTCAAGATCATCGTCGCGGCCGCCGGGCTCCAGGAAGGCTCGCTGACCCCGATGGACAACATCTACTGCAACGGCGAGTTCACCCTGGGCAACTGGACCTTCAAGGACTGGAAGCCGGGCGGGCACGGCCACGTGAACCTGCACCAGTCCATCGCGCAGTCGTGCGACATCTTCTTCTACCAGGCCGGGCTCAAGGTGGGCGGCGACATGATGGCGAAGTACGCGCAGGCCTTCGGCCTGGGGTCGCCCACCGGCATCGACCTGGGCGGCGAGCGCTTCGGGCTGGTGCCGTTCACGCCCGCCCAGCGCCTGCGCACCAAGAGGGCCTGGCTGCCGGGCGACACCGTGAACATGTCGATCGGCCAGGGGCAGCTCCTGGTGACGCCGCTCCAGATCGCGCGGATGATGGCCGCGGTGGCCAACGGCGGCGTGATGTGGAAGCCGCGGCTGGTCCAGCGCGTCGAGCGCGCGGACGGGACCCTCGCCTACGGCTCGTCGAGCCAGATGACGGAGCGGGTGGACCTCTCCCCGGTCGTCTGGGGCTTCCTGCGCCACGCGCTCGCCGCGGTGGTCAAGGACGGCACCGGGGCATTGGCCCGCGTGCCCGGGTTCGAGATCGCGGGGAAGACCGGGACCGCCCAGACCATCTCGAAGAGCGACTCCTCCAAGGGGCAGGACCACGCGTGGTTCGCCTCGTTCGCCCCGGTCGACGATCCCCAGTACGTCGTGGTGGTGCTGGTGGAGCGGGGCGGCAAGGGAGGCCAGGTTGCGGCTCCGATCGCGCGGCAGATCTACGAAGCCATCTTCCTCCAGAAGGTGGCCCAGGTGACGCTCGGCGAGTCCGGCTGATGCTGAAGATGGACCGGCGGCTGCTCCAGAACGTCGATTGGCTGTTGCTGGGCGCCGCGCTGTTCATCATCGGGCTCAGCCTCACCTGTCTCTGGAGCCTCAACCCGGGGCGCGGAATCTCGGCCCTGATGTGGCGCCAGCTCTCCTGGGTGGGCGTCGGGATGATCGGGTTGCTGGTGGTGGTCAGCGTGGACTACCGGAACCTGGTGCGATTTGCCCCCGTGTTCTACGTGATCGGCCTCGGGCTCCTGCTCTCGGTGTTCATCCTGGGCCGCACCGTCTCGGGCGCGCGGCGCTGGATCCACGTGGGGCCCTTGACGGTGCAGCCCTCGGAGCTCTTCAAGCTGATCTTCATCATCACCCTGGCCTGGGCGCTGACCTCGGCCCGCGGGGAGCGATTGAGCCGGGCGGCCCTGGTGGGCACCTTCGTGCTGCTCGGCGTACCGTTTTTCCTGGTCGTCAAGCAGCCGGACCTGGGCACCGCGCTGGTGCTGGTCCCGGTGCTGGGAGCCACCCTGGTGGGCCTCGGCCTGCGCATGAAGGTGCTGGGGGGGCTCGCGCTGGGGTCGGTGGCCCTCATGCCGCTTGCCTGGTTCGTGCTCAAGCCCTACCAGCGCGACCGGCTCCTGGTCTATCTCGATCCGTTCCGCGATCCGCTCGGAACGGCCTACAATGTCATTCAGGCGAAGATCGCCATTGGTTCGGGCCAGCTCCTGGGGAAGGGCATCGGCGGCGCGACGCAGAGCCGCCTGGCCTTTCTCCCCGAGCGGCACACTGATTTCATTTTTGCCGTGTTCGCGGAGATGTGGGGGTTTCTGGGTTGTCTCGTGCTGATCGTGGCCTACGCGCTCCTGGTGTTGCGGGGGTTCGAGATCGCGGCCGGCACGCGGGAAACGCGGGGGCGCATCCTGGCCCTCGGCGTGACGAGCGTGTTCGCGGTCCAGATCCTGATCAACATCGGGATGGTGACGGGCCTGCTCCCCATCGTGGGGATTCCGCTGCCGCTGATGAGCTACGGCGGATCGTCCATGGTGGTCTCGTTGACAGCGCTGGGTCTCCTGATCTCGATCCGAATGCGGCAGTTCCACTAACCGCATTATTGCTGGCCGGGTCCCCCGCCGGGACCCCGGATCGAGGTTGGCCGTGGGAAAGCGCATCGTCGTCAACGCCGGTGTGACGGAAACTCGTCTCGCCGTCCAGGATGGAAATCTCCTCACCGAGCTGTACATCGAGCGCGCCGACCGGCGCTCCATCGTCGGGAACATCTACAAGGGCGTGGTCACCAACGTGCTGCCCGGCATGCAGGCCGCGTTCGTCGACATCGGGCTCGCCAAGGACGCCTTTCTCTACGCGGGCGACTACACCGCCAAGCTCAGCGCGGACGACCAGGCCGCGCCGCCCGTGGAGGAGGAGTCCGCCGACGTGGTGGACGAGGGCGAGGCGGACGGCGACGGGGAGGTCGAGCCGCGCCGGCAGGCGGTCGCGCCCATCGAGGAGATGCTGCGCAAGGGCCAGGAGGTTCTGGTGCAGGTCTCGAAGGAGCCGCTCGGCACCAAGGGGGCGCGGGTGACCTCCTTCGTGTCCATCCCGGGCCGCTCGATCGTCTTGATGCCCCAGTCGCACCACGTCGGGGTGTCGCGCCGGATCCACGACGATGCCGAGCGGGATCGGCTTCGCGCCATCGTCAAGGGGTTGCCCGCGCAGACGGGAGGATTCATCGTCCGGACCGTCGCGGAGGGCAAGGGTGAGGAGGAGCTCGCCGCCGACATCCAGTTCCTGAGCCGGCTCTGGGCCCAGGTTCTCACGCGGTTCGAGTCGGCCAAGGCCCCGTCCGTGCTCCACGCGGAGATGGACGTCACGTTCCGGGTGGTGCGCGACCTCTTCTCCCCCGAGATCGAGGAATTCCTGGTCGACAGCCCCGCCGCCTACGAGAAGTGCCTCGAGTTCGCCAGCCAGCTCGTGCCCCAGCTCGCCGACCGGGTCAAGCAGTGGGACAAGGACCAGCCGATCTTCGAGGCCACCGGCATCGAGCGCGAGATCGAGAAGGCGCTCCGGCGTCGGGTCTGGCTCAAGTCGGGCGGCTACATCGTCATCGACCACACCGAGGCCCTGGTCGCCATCGACGTCAACACCGGCAAGTACGTGGGCAAGCGCGACTTCGAGGAGACGGTGCTCAAGATCAACCTGGAAGCGGCCACCGAGGTGGTGCGCCAGATCCGATTGCGGGACCTTGGCGGGATCATCATCATCGACCTCATCGACATGGAACGGGCCGAGCACCGCGACCAGGTGTTCAAGGCGCTCACGCACGCGCTCGCCGACGACAAGGCCCGCACCAACGTGCTCGAGATCTCGGAGCTCGGCCTGGTCGAGATGACCCGCAAGCGGGTCCGGCAGAGCCTGCAGTCGCTCTTCTGCGCCCCGTGTCCGACCTGCAAGGGCAGCGGCGTGGTCAAGTCGGACGTGACCCTGTCCGCCGAGATCTTCCGCAAGATCCAGGCGCAGCACAAGGAGGGCGTCGGGCGGGACGTGGTGATCCGCGTCCACCCCGAGATGGCCCATCACCTCGAGTCGAGCCAGCGGGAGGGCCTCGAGAAGCTGCAGGCCCTGATCGGGCGGAAGATCGTGATCCAGGCGATGGGGTCCTATCATCGCGAGCAGTACGAGCTGACCGTCAAGTAGCCCGTGACTCGACCCTCGCGTATCAGCCGCGGCGTCATCGTCGGACAGCTCCGGCTCGCCGCCACGAAGGGGGACCGCGCCGCGCTGACCCTCGCGGTGGACCAGATGAAGACGTGGGCGTACTCGCCCCGGTACTGGCAGAAGTACATGCAGCTCCTGACGCATCCCCTGGCGCGCCTCGTGGACCTGACCGTGATCAAGCAGGGCGACAAGATCGCGCACCAGAAGGGGTGGGTGAAGCTGCCGCGCGAGCCGCGCAAACCGAAGCCCAAGCGGGGCGCCGAGCGCCGCGCCGGCGTCCGCCGCCCGCGCCCCGCGGCCGCCACCGCTCAGCCGTCTCTCTTCCCCGAGCTCTGACCGCGCCCGGGCCGATCTCGGCTCGCCTGCACCTACCCGGGTAGGGTATAAGCTGGGAAGCCGGATGGGACGGCGGAGCGCGATCGGGCTGATCGGGGGGCTCGCGGTGCTGGCCGCCGCGGCCTTCCTGCTGGTCCCGCCGATTCCCCAAGATCCCGCGTACCACCGCCTGGCGGACTCCCGCCCGTGGCTCGGCATCCCAAATGTCCTGAACGTGCTGTCCAATGCCGGGTTTCTCCTGGTCGGCGCGCTGGGTCTGGCCTTCGTGGCGGGCGGCGGGGGCGGAGGCTGCGCCTTCCGGGAGCCGGGCGAGCGGTGGCCGTACGCGGTCTTCTTCGGCGGCCTGCTGCTGACCGGATTCGGTTCTGCGTACTATCACTGGGAGCCGGGCAACGCCCGGCTGGCCTGGGACCGGCTGCCGCTGGCGATCACCCTGATGGGTCTCCTGGCCGCCACCATCGCGGAGCGGATCGGGGTGAGGGTGGGCTTGTGGCTGCTGGGCCCCCTCATCGTGATCGCGGTGGGCTCCGTCATCTACTGGCACTGGACCGAGCAGCGGGGCACGGGCGATCTGCGGCTCTACGCCCTGGTCCAGTTCTATCCGGTCGTCGCGATCCCGCTCATGCTGTGGTGGCTGCCGCCCCGCTATACGCGCGGGGGCGAGCTCCTGGCCGCCGCGGTGACCTACGCGGCGGCCAAGGTGCCGGAGCTCCTGGACGGGTGGATTCTCTCGGCGACCCGCGTGGTCAGCGGGCACACGCTCAAACATCTGCTGGCCGCGCTCGCGGGGTACTGGGTGCTGCGCATGCTCCGGCACCGCCGGCCGGCCTGAGGACACGACGATGGAGAGCCAGACGACGACGAAGGCGCTGGGCCGGCTGCGCCGGATCGAAGGCCAGGTGCAGGGGATCCAGCGCATGGTCGAGGAGGACAAGTCCTGCGTGGACATCCTCCTGCAGCTCGCCGCGGTCCAGGGGGCGGTCGAGCAGGTGCAGAAGCTCCTGCTGGGCCAGCACCTCGAGGCGTGCGTCGCGGAGGCGGTTCGCGCGCCGAGCACGCGCGATCGCCAGCGGAAGATGGACGAGCTGCTCGACGTCTTCTCGCGGTTCTCCGGACGCTAGGAGCGGTATGCTCGATCCCGTCACCCAGACCTGTCGAAAGGAGCGATGACGATGGCCAAGGATCCGGTGTGTCAGATGGACGTGGAGCCGAAGCACGCGGCCGCGCAGTCGCAGTACCAGGGGCAGACCTATTACTTCTGCGCGGTCGGCTGCAAGACCAGGTTCGACGCCGATCCCGGGAAATATCTCCGCAAGTGATCGGGTCGCCCTTCCTCATCGGCCGCGACCGCTACGAGCGGGTGATGGAGGGGTGGGTGGACAACACCCACGACGCGGCGTTCACCCACACCGTGCGGATCACCGACCCGGACCGCGCGGTCGAGGTCAGCCTGGTCGCGACCCCGTCGCCCGGGTACGAGGTCCAGGCCGCGAGCGCCCGCGCGCTGGTGGGGGCCGACGCGGCCATCGCGGCGGATTTTCCGGGGCTGGCCGGCACGCGGATGGTGGGCGGATTCACCAAGCGCCTGGCCGAGCTCTGCGGGAGCCGATCGGGCGCGGGCCTGTTCGTCGACGCGGGCATCGAGGTGGCCCGGCTGGCCCGCCAGGTCACCAAGCTGCCCGTGGCCACCACCAAGGGGCTCGACCCGGGGGACGCGCTCGCGTGCTGGCGGCTCGACACGACGGGCTGGGCGGACCTCCCCGACTCCTGCTTCACGTACAGCGACGCCGGGCATGCCCTCTTCGGGATCCGGCCGGTCACCACCCCGATGGTGGCCGCGCTCTACAGCCCACCCCCCGGGGCCCGGAAGGTCTTCACGAGGAAGAAGGTCGCGCGGCTGGTGCTCACCGGCCGGCGCCTCCATCTCTTCCACTCGATGCACGACAACGTGCACGGCTTCGACCTGCACTACGAGCTCGACCTGGACCGGGGCACCGTGGTGGCCGCCGACTCGGTCACCTCGCGGCTGCCCTACGCGGGAATCTGCAGCGAGCCCCAGGGCAAGATCCGGTCGCTGCTCGACCAGCCGGCTGACGCGCTGCTCCGCAAGCGGATCCAGACCTCGCTCGGGGGGAGCTCGGGTTGCGCTCAGCTCTACGACCTGACCGCCGACCTGCTCAAGCTGCTGTCCCTGCCGGACTGTAAGTAGCTGGTAGCACTGTCTAATTCTGAACAACTGGATACATTCTTTGACAAGGCGGGTCTCGCCCGCTACTATTCTGTACCGACTGGTCGGTATTGCCCAAACAGGAGCGAGACGATGGCGAGCGAGAGCGTGGTAGTCAGCGAGACCAAGGCCCAGCCCGAGACCAAGAGCCAAAAGGGCGCCGCGACGCGCGATCAGATCCTCAACGCGGCGTCCCGTCTCATCCACGTGCAGGGCTACCAGTCCACCTCGCTCGACGACGTGCTGCGCGAGAGCGGGGTCGGCAAGGGCAACTTCTACTACTACTTCAAGAGCAAGGAAGACCTCGGCTACGCGATCATCGATCGGATCAGGCGCGCCTTTGTCGAGCGGGGCCTCGGGCCCGCCTTCGCGGACACGGATGCCGATCCGGTCGACCAGCTCCACGCCTTCTTCGATCGCGTGCTCGACTCGCAGCGGCAGCGCAACTGCGTGGGCGGCTGCGCGATGGGCAATCTCGCGTCCGAGCTCTCGGACGTGCACGAGGGCTTCCGCCAGCAGCTCGCCGGCATCTTCGACGTCTACCGCGACCATCTCGCGGAGGCGATCCGGCGCGGCCAGCGGAGCGGCCGGCTTCGCGCGGACGCGGACGCCGCGCGGGTGGCCCAGTTCCTCGTGGGCGGACTCGAGGGCGCCATTCTCCTGGGCAAGGTCACCCGGGACATCACGGTCATCGAACGATGCGTCGAGGAGCTGAAGGCGCACCTCACGCTCTACAGGAACCGAGCATGACGACGCTGCACGCACCGAACGGACATCAGGACACCGCGGGAGGCCCGAAGAAGGTGGATCGGGACGCCGAGCTGGTGGCGCGCCTGCGCGCGCAGGAGCCCGGCGCGCCGGAAGAGCTGATCGCCACCTACGGCGACCGGGTCTACCGGCTGGCCATCCGCATCACGAGCAACGAGCAGGACGCGGAGGAAGTGGTGCAGGACGCGCTCTGGACGGCCGCCCGCAAGATCGACACCTTCAAGGGCGAGTCCGCCTTCGGGAGCTGGGTCTACCGCATCACCGCCAACGCGGCGTACCAGAAGCTCCGCAGCCGGCATGGCCAGCGCAACGAGATCTCCTGGGACGCGCTCACGCCCGGCTTCGACGAGCTCGGCCAGCACGCGGAGCCGGTCCGCGACTGGTCGGGGCGCACCGAGGAGCCGGCGCTCCAGACCGAGCTGCGCAAGCTGCTGACCACCGCCATCGACGATCTGCCGGGAGACTACCGGACCGCGTTCCTGCTGCACGACGTGGAGGGGCTCTCCAACCCGGAGATCGCCGAGACGCTGCACATCAGCCTGCCCGCCGTGAAGTCGCGCGTGCACCGCTCGCGGCTGTTCCTCCGCCAGAAGCTGGGCGACTACATGAAGACGGCCTGAGGGCGCCTAAAGCCCCGTCCGGCTTGACTTTCGGCCGGAGCTTGTGGTCAGATAGTCGCTCCCACGGGCGGCATTCACAAACTGGTCTCTCGAAATGGAAAGGTCGTCGGCATGGAAGCGGTGATCGCGACAGGGGGCAAGCAGTATCGCGTCGCTCCGGGGCAGGTCATCCGGGTCGAGCGGCTGGGCAAGGACAAGGGCGCCGCGGTGGAGTTCACCGAGGTCCTCCTGGTCAACCAGGACGGGCAGGTGACGATCGACTCGAAGGCTCTCGCCTCCGCCAAGGTGACCGGCGAGGTGGTGGCCGAGCGTCGGGGCGCCAAGGTCCTGGTCGTGAAGTTCAAGCGGCGGAAGAACTACCGGCGTCACCGCGGGCATCGGCAGACCATGACCGCGGTGCGCATCACCAAGATCGAGGTCTAGGCCATGGCGCACAAGAAGGGTGTCGGCAGCTCGAGAAACGGTCGCGACTCCAATCCCCAGATGCTGGGGGTGAAGCGCTTCGGCGGGCAGTTCGTCACCGCCGGCAGCATCCTCGTCCGCCAGCGCGGGACCCGCTTCAAGCCGGGCACCAACGTGGGCCTGGGCGTGGACCACACGCTGTTCGCCAAGGCCGACGGCTACGTGAAGTTCGAGCGCAAGGGCGACGACAAGTACATCAGCATCGCCCAGCAGCAGACCGCCTGAGCCGATCCGGCCCCGCCGGACTGCCACCACGCCATGTTCGTCGACGAGATCGATGTCTTCGTCAAGGGTGGCGATGGCGGCGCCGGGTGCATCAGCTTCCGGCGTGAGAAGTACGTCCCCCGCGGCGGCCCCGACGGCGGCGATGGCGGGGACGGCGGCAGCGTGATCCTCGAGGCGGATCCGTCCATCACCACCCTGCTGGACTTCCACTACAAGCGCCACTACACCGCCGAGCGCGGGCAGCACGGCAAGGGCTCCAACAAGCAGGGCGCGAGCGGGTTCGACACCGTCCTGCGCGTGCCGCTCGGCACCATGGTCTCCGAGCGGGACGGGCGCGCGCCCCTGGGCGATCTCACCACGCCCGGGGAGCGGCTGCAGGTGGCGCGGGGAGCCCGCGGCGGGCGCGGCAACGCGCGCTTCGCCACCTCCACCAACCGCGCCCCGCGCCGCGCCGATCTGGGCCGGGCGGGCGAGGAGCACTGGATTCACCTCGAGCTGAAGCTCCTGGCCGACGTGGGGGTGATCGGCTTCCCGAACGCGGGCAAGTCCACGCTGGTCTCGCGGCTCTCGGCCGCCAAGCCCAAGATCGCCGACTATCCCTTCACGACGCTCGTCCCCTCGCTCGGCATCGTGCGGGCGGGTGAGGATCAGAGCTTCGTCATCGCCGATCTCCCCGGCCTCATTCCGGGCGCGGCGGAGGGGAAGGGCCTCGGGCACCGCTTCCTGCGCCACACCGAGCGCACGCGGGTGCTCGTGCACCTCATCGATCTCGATCCCTCCACCGGCCGCGATCCGCTGGCCGACTACCAGGCGATCCAGGACGAGCTGGGCGCGTACTCGGAGGAGCTGGCCGCGCGCCCGCAGATCGTGACCGTGAACAAGGTGGAGCTGCCGGGCACCGAGGCGGCGCGCGCGGCCGTCGAGCGCTTCTGCGCGGCACACCACCTGACCTTTCACGCCATCTCCGCGGTGACCGGGGAAGGCCTGCCCGCGCTGGTCCACGAGATGGCCCGGCGCCTGGCGAGCGAGCCATGGATGCCCGCCGCGCGCTGAGCCGCGCTCGTCGGATCGTCGTGAAGGTCGGCAGCGGGCTCGTCACCACGCCGGGAGAAGGCCCCTCGGGCGAGGCGATCGGTCGCCTCGCCGGCGACCTGGCCGCCCTCGTCCAGGACAAGCGGGAGGTCGCGCTCGTGACCTCGGGCGCCATCGCCACCGGGGTGGCGCGCCTCGGCCTGAAGGGGCGGCCCCAGTCGATCCCCGAGAAGCAGGCGGCGGCGGCGGTCGGGCAGTCCGCGCTGATGTGGGAGTACGAGCAGGCGTTCAAGAAGCACGGCATCCCGGTGGGCCAGGTGCTGCTCACCGGCCAGGACATCAGCGATCGCTCGCGCTACCTCAATGCCCGCAACACGCTGCTCGCCCTGCTCGACTACGGGGTGCTGCCGGTCGTCAACGAGAACGACACGGTGGCGGTGGACGAGATCAAGGTGGGTGACAACGACAACCTGGCCGCCCTCGTCGCGCACCTCATCGACGCCGACCTGCTCGTGCTCCTGACCGACGTGGACGGGCTCTACACCGGTGATCCCCGCCGCGATCCGGGCGCGCGCCGTCTCGAGACCGTCGAGGCCATCACCGACGACATCCAGAAGATGGTCTTCGACGCCTCCGCCACCGTGTCGGTGGGGGGCATGAGCACCAAGCTGGAGGCCGCGCAGAAGGCGGGCAACTCCGGGATCCCCATGGTGATCGCGAGTGGGCGCGAGGCCGGGATCCTCCAGCGCCTGCTCAAGGGCGAGCCGGTGGGGACGTACTTCCAGCCGCGCGACGACCGCCTCGCCGCGCGCAAGCGGTGGATCGCCTTCGCGGTGCCGCCCCAGGGGCGGCTCACGGTTGACGCGGGCGCGAAGAAGGCCTTAACTGAGAGGGGCACGAGCCTGCTGCCCTCCGGCCTGGTGGAGGTGAGCGGAGAGTTCCACGCGGGTGAGGTAGTGGCGCTGACCCTGCCGGACGGCCAGGAGTTCGCGCGGGGCCTCGTGAACTACGAGGCGGGCGAGCTGCGGCGGATCCGGGGCGCGAAGACGAGGGACATCGAGAAGACGCTGGGCTACAAGGGTGTCGACGAGGTGATCCACCGGGACAACCTGGTGATCCTCTGATGGAAGCGAGGAGAGGGGCAAGCATGGACGCGGCGGCACATGTCGAGGCGAAGGCGCGGGCGGCCAAGGAGGCGGCGCGCGTGCTCGCGCTGGCTCCGAGCCGGACCAAGAACGAGGCCCTCGCCCAGATGGCGCGTGGGCTCGAGGAGAAGTCGGGCGCGATCCTCGAGGCCAACCGGCAGGATCTGGAGCGCGCCCGCACCGCGGGCCACCCGCGCGCCTTCGTGGATCGCCTCACGCTCACCGAGAGCCGCATCGAGGAGATGGCGGCGGGCCTGCGCCACGTGGCCGGCCTCCCCGATCCGGTGGGCGAGACCGTCGAGACCTCGCGCCGGCCCTCCGGGCTCGAGATCGCGCGCGTGCGCGTCCCCCTGGGCGTCATCGGCTTCATCTACGAGTCGCGACCGAACGTGACCGCGGACGCGGCCGGCCTCTGTCTCAAGTCGGGCAACGCGGTGTTGCTGCGTGGCGGGAGCGAGGCGCTGGAGTCCAACACCATGCTGGCCCAGATCCTGGCCCGGGCCGCCGAGAAGGCGGGCCTGCCCCCCGAGATCATCCAGGCGGTGGAGACGGCGGACCGTGCCGCGGTGCTCGCGATGCTCACGCTGGACCGCTACCTCGACCTCATCATCCCGCGCGGGGGCGAGGAGTTCGTGCGGCTCGTGGCGGAGCGCTCGACGGTCCCGGTGCTCAAGCACGACAAGGGGCTCTGCCACCTGTACGTGGACGAGGGTGCGGATCTCGACATGGCGGTGGCGGTGGCGGTCAACGCCAAGGCCCAGCGGGTCAGCGTCTGCAACTCGCTCGAGACGCTGCTGGTGCACGCGGCCGTCGCGCCCGCCTTCCTCCCGCGGCTGGCCGCCCGGCTCGCGGAGGCGGGCGTGGAGACGCGCGCGGATGAGCGGGCCCGCGCCCTGATGCCGGGCGCCCGCGCGGCCGAGCCCGCGGACTGGGACACGGAGTATCTCGACTACATCCTGGCGGTTCGGGTGGTCGAGAGCTTCGAGGACGCGGTCGCCCACATCCGGCGGCACGGCTCGGGGCTGGCCGAGTCGATCGTGACGCGCGACCTGCGGCGCGCCCGGCGCTTCACCCAGGAGGTGGATGCGGCGGCGGTCCTCGTCAACGCGTCGACGCGGCTCGTGGACGGCAGCCAGTTCGGGATGGGCGCCGAGATGGGCATCTCCACGTCCCGCGTTCACGCCCGGGGCCCGGTCGGGGTGCGCGAGCTGACGACCACCAAGTTCGTGGTCTGGGGCGACGGGCATATCCGGGAGTAGCCGCCTGCAGCCGCGCGTCGGCGTCTTCGGGGGATCGTTCAACCCGATCCATTTCGGCCACCTCCTCGTGGCCGACGAGGTCTGCGAAGCCCTTCGCCTCGATCGCCTGCTGCTGGTGCCGGCGGCGCAGCCGCCTCACAAGCCGGCGGCCGAGCTGGCGCCCGCCGCCCATCGTTACCGGATGACCGCGCTCGCGGTCCGCGAGCACCCGCGCTTCGAGGTCTCCGACGTCGAGATCAGGCGGAGCGGCCCGTCCTACACGGTGGACACCCTGGCCGCGCTGCAGGATCGGGGGCGGCTGCACCTCGTCATCGGATCCGAGACGTTCCTGGACCTGCTGAGCTGGCGCGAGCCGCGGCGCGTCGCGGCCCTCGCGCGCCTGGTGGTGATTCCGCGCAATGGGATGGGATTCGACCCCGAGACCCCCGCCGCGCTCAAGGTGATGCGGGAGCTGGGCCTGGCCGGCTTCGTGCCCGCGGGGGCCGAGCTGTCGGACGACCCCGCGCCGATCCTGCTGCACGCGGCGTCCCTGCCCATCTCGGGCTCGGACCTGCGCCGGCGCGCCCGCGAGGGCCGGAGCCTCGCCTTCCGCATGCCCGAGGCGGTGGTGTCCTACATCCGAGACCAGCGGCTCTACCGCCCGGAGGCCTGATGGCCATCCTGTCCGCCGACGCCGTCGTGCGCGTGGCCGCCCGCGCGGCCCTGGAGAAGAAGGCGATCGATCTGGTGGTGCTGAATCTGGAGGGGCTGTCGAGCGTGGCCGACTTCTTCCTCGTCTGCAGCGCCCGGTCCACCCCCCAGGCCGACACGATCGCGGACGCGGTCCGCGGCGCGCTGCGCGCCGAGGGTGTGCGGCCGCGCCACAACGAGGGCAGCGCGGAGAGCGGCTGGCTCCTGCTCGACTACGGAGACGTGGTGGTGCACGTGTTCCTCGAGGAGACGCGCGGCTTCTACTCGCTGGAGCGGCTGTGGGGTGACGCGCCGCTCGTTTCGGTCGAGGGAGCGGGCGCCCGGGATTGATTTGGCTGGGACCCCATGGTAGCCTGCGCGACTAGCGGCGACGCCGCGTGAAGCGACAGGAGGCCAGAGATGAAGAAAGATCGTTTGGTTCAGCTCCGCAAGAAGCTGGAGGAGAAGCATCGCCAGCTCGAGGAGGAGGTGGGCCGGAACATCCTCTATGGGAAGGGCCCCGAAGACGATTCGATCAAGGACCTGGGCGACCAGGCCTCTTCCGCCTACAATCGCGAGTTCCTGTTCGAGCTGGGCAACGGTGAGCGACGGAGGCTGAAGGAAGTCGCGCTCGCGCTGCAGAAGATCACCGAGGGCGGGTTCGGCGACTGCGAGCGCTGCGGCGAGCCCATCGCCGACAAGCGCCTGGACGCGGTGCCGGACGCGCGCTACTGCATCGAGTGCCAGCGCGCGATCGAAGAGGAAGAGCGTACCGCGGCCCGTTAGCGCCGCCGCTCCATTCCGTCCGTGTCGATCCGTTTCGGGCTCGTCGTCGGCCTTCTCTTCGCCATTGTCGTCACCTACCTGACGTCCATCAATCCCAGTCACGCGCACGTCGCCCTGGGCGGCGACTGGGCCTTCGACATCCCCCTGATGGCGCTGATCGCGGTCGTGTTCGGCGCGGGCGCGGGCCTGGCCCTGGTGCTCGGCATCCTGCGCGACGTCACGCGCTCCTACGCGCGGCGCGACCCGTTCGAGGCGGCGCCGCGCGGTGCGCCCGTCCCTCCCGTCCGCGGGCTGGCCGACGCTCCGCGCGAGCCCGCGAGTCCCGGGGCCGCCCAGGCGGGACGCGATGCGCTGATCGAGCGCGGGCGCTTCGCCGAGGCGCTCGAGATCCAGGCGCGCGTGGTGCAGGCGGCCCCGCGAGAGGAGCGGGCGGCGGAGGGCACCGTGCTGGCCGGCCTGCACTACGAGATCGGCCGGGAGCGGCTCGCGAAGGAGGACCGCGCCGGCGCGATCTCGCACCTGAAGGACGCGCTGCGCGCCCAGCCCGACTTCGTGCCCGCCGCCCTGCTCCTGGGCGAGGCGCACCTCAAGGCGGGCGAGCCGCGTGAGGCGCTGCGCGTCTGGGAGCGGGCGGCCGAGGGCCCGCAGCCGGCCCTGCCGGTGCTGTCGCGGATCGAGCAGCTCCACCGCGCCGAGGGCCGCCCCACGCGGATGATCTCGCTCTACCAGGACGCACTCGCCCGCCAGCCCGACAACCTGGCGCTGGCCTTCGGGCTGGGCCGCGTCTACTTCGAGCTCGCGATGCTCGACGAGGCCGCGGAGCAGTTCCAGAAGATGGAGGTGCGCGCGCCCGAGCTGCCCCTCATCCACGCCTACCTCGGGGCGATCCTCGAGCGGCGCGGACAGTTCCGGGACGCGATGGAGGAGTATCGGCGCGCGCTCCGGGAGAGCGATCGCATCGAATGGCCGCATCGCTGCGCGACGTGCGGCGCCGCCCACGCCCGCTGGATCGACCGTTGTCCCACCTGCCGTCGCTGGAACACGTCCCGGCCCTAGACCCCGCGCGTCCCGACGCCGGCCTGTGGCGCCGGTGGGCGGGGGCCCTGGTGGACCTTGTCTTCCCGCCGTTCTGCGCCGTGTGCGCGGTGCGGCTGGATGTCGGGCGGCGAGATCCGCTGTGCGGTTCTTGTTGGTTGGCGATTGGGCGGATAGGGCCACCGTGGTGTCGGGTATGCGGTATGCCCCTCTTCATATGCGGGGGCCCAGAAATGGCCCCCGCACTCCCCCAGTCCGCGGACATTCGTTCCGGCGCAGCGACGGTCTCCGCACTCCAGTCCGCGGACACTCGTTCCGGACCCGGGCCGCTCTGCGGCCCGTGCCGGAGGCGGGCGCCGGGGTTCGACTACGCGCGGAGCGCGGCGCGGTACGAGGACGTGATGCGCGAGGCCTTGCACGCGTTCAAGTTCCGGGGTCGGCGGGCCCTCGCGGCGCCGCTCGGCGATCTGCTGGTCGAGGCCATGGATGGCCGGCTCCCGGGTGGGGTCCCGGCTCTGCTGGTGCCGGTGCCGCTTCATCCGCGGCGCGAGCGGGAGCGCGGCTTCAATCAGGCCTCGCTGCTGGCGCGGCGGGTCGGGCGGGCCTGGCGGGTCCCGGTCCGTGACGACGTGCTGGTCCGCGCGGTGGCCACGCCGTCGCAGACCGAGCTCGACGCCCCGGCCCGGCGGGCGAACGTGCGCGACGCCTTCCGGCTGCGCCGGCCGGACCTCGTCGCGGGCCGCCACGTGCTCCTCGTGGACGACATCCTCACCACGGGCGCGACCCTCTCCGAGTGCGCCCGCTGCCTCCGGGAGGGCGGCGCCGCGGTGGTCGGGTGCCCTGACGGTGCGCCCGGGTGGTCTAGCCACGACTCCGGGGCATGCTTGCGCCTCACCGCCCGGGCTCGCTATAATCAGAGTCCTCCGTGGACCGGAAGTATTCGACAAACCGAGACAAACAGGAAAGGGAGCGCCCATGGCAGTGCGTGTCGGGGTGAATGGGTTCGGACGAATCGGCCGGGTTTTCTTTCGCGCGGCGCTCGAGTCCTCGGATCTCGAGGTGGTGGCGGTCAATGATCTGGCCGATGCCAAGACGCTGGCCCACCTGCTGAAGCATGATTCCGTCCACGGCGCGCTGAACGCCGAGGTGAAGGCCAAGGGCGAGGCCATCTTCGTCAACGGGCGGGAGGTCCGCGTCTGCTCGGCCAAGGATCCGGCCACGCTGCCGTGGGGCGAGATGGGTGTCGAGATCGTGGTGGAGTCCACCGGTGTCTTCCGGGATCGGGCCATGACCTCCAAGCACCTGCAGGCCGGCGCCAAGAAGGTCGTGATCACCGCGCCCGCCAAGGACCCGGACATCACGGTCGTGCTCGGCGTCAACGAGGGCAAGTACGATCCGGTCAAGCACGAGCTGGTCTCGAACGCCTCCTGCACCACCAACTGCCTGGCCACGGTGGCCAAGGTCCTGCTCGACAACTTCGGCATCAAGCGCGGCTTCGCCTCGACCGTGCACTCCTACACCAACGACCAGCCGATCCAGGACTTCCCGCACAAGGACCTGCGCCGCGCCCGCGCGGGAGCGGTGAGCATGATTCCCACCACCACCGGGGCCGCGACCGCGGTGGGCCTCGTGCTGCCCGAGCTGAAGGGCAAGCTCGACGGCATCGCGATCCGGGTCCCGACCGCCAATGTCTCGGTGGTCGACCTCACGGTGGAGCTCGGCAAGTCGGTCACCCCGGCCGCGGTCAACGACGCGTTCCGCGCCGCCGCCGCCGGGCCGCTCAAGGGCATCCTGGATGCCACCGACGAGGAGCTCGTGTCGGTGGACTTCAACGGCAATCCGCATTCCTCGATCGTGGATCTGCCCTCGACCGCGGTCGTGGACGGTAACCTGGTCAAGGTGCTCGCGTGGTACGACAACGAGTGGGGCTACTCGTCCCGGGTGCGCGACCTGATCCGCTACATGGCCCGGTCGCTGTAGCCGGGCCCGCTGCCGCGCCGCCCCATCCGTGGCGAAGCTCGTCGTCGATCAGCTCGATCTGTCCGGGAAGCGCGTCTTCCTGCGGGCCGATTTCAACGTGCCCCTGGAGGGCGCGCGGGTGACCGACGACACGCGGATCACCGCGGTGCGGCCGACCATCGACTGCTGCCTCAAGGGCGGCGCCGCGCTGATCCTCGCCTCCCATCTCGGGCGCCCCAAGGGCAAGCCCGATCCGAAGTACTCGCTGCGCCCGGTGGCCGAGCGAATCGAAGCGCTGCTGGGCCTCCCGGTGCCCCTGCTCCCGGACTGCGTGGGGCCGGAGGTGGAGGAGCGCGTGCGCGCCCTCCGGCCGGGTGAGGTGGTGCTCCTCGAGAACCTGCGCTTTCACGCGGAGGAGGAAGCCAACGACGATGCCTTCGCGCGGTCGCTCGCCGGCCTGGCGGACGTCTACGTCAACGACGCCTTCGCGGCGGCCCATCGCGCCCACGCCTCCACCGAGGGCATCGCCCGCCATCTCAAGCCGGCGGCCGCGGGGTTGCTCATGGCGCGCGAGCTGGCCGCGCTCGAGCGCATCTTCGAGCGGCCCGAGCGTCCGCTCTGGGCCCTGCTCGGCGGGGCCAAGGTGTCCGACAAGCTGGGCCTGGTCGAGCACCTGCTCGACCGCGTGGACGGCCTCGCGATCGGCGGCGGCATGGCGTTCACCTTCCTCAAGGCGATGGGCCACGGCGTCGGGCGCTCGCTGCTCGAGCCCGACCGCCTGGACGCCGCGCGCGCCATCC
This sequence comes from uncultured Candidatus Rokubacteria bacterium, assembly GCA_963747235.1. GTDB lineage: Bacteria > Methylomirabilota > Methylomirabilia > Rokubacteriales > CSP1-6 > CAMLFJ01. The sequence continues at coordinate 116,956 of CAVVEU010000014.1, read as the reverse complement.
TGGAGCGGGCGCGCACTCGCGGCGTTCCGCTCCGGCTGCCGGTCGACGTGGTGGCCGCGGCGGGGGTGGACGCGGTGAGCGGGCTCCGCACCGTCGCCATCCGCGAGATCCCGGACGACCTCATGGGCCTCGACATCGGCCCCGCCACGGTCACCCAGTTCGCCACCGCGCTGAAGGGCGCCCGGACCATCATCTGGAACGGCCCCATGGGCGTCTTCGAGAAGGAGCCGTTCGCGGCGGGCACCCTCGGGGTGGGGCGCGCGGTCGCGAACTCCGGTGCGTTCTCGGTGATCGGCGGGGGCGACACGATCGCGGCGGTGCAGCAGGCGGGCGTCATGGACCGGATCGGCTACGTCTCCACCGCGGGCGGCGCGTTCCTCGAGTTCCTCGAGGGCCGCGTGCTCCCGGGCGTGGCCGCGCTCGACGAGGCGTCCTGATGCGCACCCCGCTCGTGGTCGGCAACTGGAAGATGCACGGCACGCAGGCCGTCGCGCGCGAGCTCGCCCAGACCATCCGCGACGGGCTCAAGCGGCCCCGCGGCGTGGAGGTGGTGGTGTGCCCGCCCTTCACCGCGCTGCCCGCGGTGGCCGAGGTGCTCAAGGGCGCCGCGGTGGCGCTCGGGGCCCAGAACTGCCACTGGGAGGAGCAGGGCGCCTTCACCGGCGAGATCTCGCCCGCGATGCTCGCGGAGCTGGGTTGTCGCTGGGTCCTGATCGGGCATTCCGAGCGGCGCCACGTCTTCCGGGAGACCGACGAGGAGATCAACCGCAAGGTGGGCGCGGTCCTGCGTCACGGCATGCGCCCGGTGCTCTGCGTCGGCGAGACGGAAGCCGAGCGGCGCCAGGGGCTCACCTTCACGGTGGTGGAGGGCCAGCTCCGCGCCGGCTGCGCCGGGCTCTCGCCCGAGGATCTCGCGCGCTGCGTGCTCGCCTACGAGCCGGTCTGGGCCATCGGCACCGGGGTCAACGCCACGCCGGGCCAAGCCGCCGAGGTGCACGGCTACCTTCGCGGGCTCGTCTCCGAGGTCGCGTCCAAGGAGCTCGCGCAGTCGATGCGCATCCTCTACGGCGGCAGCGTCAAGCCCGACAATGCCCAGGCCCTCACCGAGCAGCCGGACATCGACGGCGTCCTCGTGGGCGGCGCCAGCCTGCAGGGGCCCGGATTCATCACCATCGCCAAGAAGTCGGCCGCCCGCAGCGGCGCTTCGAAGGAGTAGGCCTGACCATGTTCATTCTCGTCGTCACCATCCACATCATCGTGAGCCTGGTGATCGTCGGGCTCGTGCTGCTCCAGGCCGGCAAGGGCGCCGACATCGGCTCCGCCTTCGGCGGCAGCGGCAGCCAGGCGGTGTTCGGCTCGATGGGCACGCCCACCGTGCTGGGCAAGGCCACCGCGGTGGTCGCGGCCGTCTTCATGATCACCTCGTTCGGGCTCTCGATCATGTCGCATCGCCGGGCGGTCTCCATCATGCCCGCGTCGGGGCCCGCGGCGCCCGCGACCACGCCCGGCGCTCCCGCGGCCGTCCCGACGCCTTCGCCCGCTCCGCAGAAGTAGCCGCCGGCCCAATGCCGAGACATCGGGCGCCCGGTCGCTCCCTGCTGGCCTGGGCCGCCGGCGGTCTGCTCGTGGCGGCCTGCAATGGGCCGATCGAGAGCCGATCCGAGGACGTGCCGGTCATGGGTAGCGCCCCCGCCTACGGCGACACGTTCATCCAGGCGTCGATCGGCGACATCGGCGGCCTGATCCCGAGCCTCACCTCCGACCAGTCCTCGCACGAGGTCGGCGGGATGATCTACGACGGGCTGGTCAAGCTCGACCGGGACCTCAAGATGGTCCCGTCGATGGCGGAATCGTGGACCTACAGCCGCGACTGTCTCGAGCTGACCTTCAAGCTGCGACGGGACGTGAAGTGGCACGACGGCCGGCCGTTCACGGCCGACGACGTGCTCTTCACCTACCAGACCATGATCAATCCGAAGACCCCGGCGCCCTTCAAGGAAGGCTTCATGCTCGTGAAGGACGTGCAGGCCCCCGATCCCTACACGGTGCGGGTGACCTACGACAAGCCGTACGCGCGGGCGCTGGAGACGTGGAACACCTACATGCTGCCCAAGCACGTCCTGCAGTCGTTCGCGGAGGCGGGCACGCTGCGCGAGTCGCCCCAGAACAGCCATCCGGTCGGCACCGGCCCCTACCGGTTCCAGGAGTGGAAGGCGGGCGAGAAGGTGGTGCTGGTCGCCAACCCGGACTACTTCGAGGGCCGGCCGTACCTGAGCCGCATCGTCTACCGCGTCATTCCGAGCCAGGCCACCATCTTTCTCGAGCTGAAGGCCCAGGGCGTCGACTACGCGAGCAGCCTCACCGGCATCCAGTACGCGCGGCAGACCGAGTACCCCGCGTTCCGGAAGGCGTACCACAAGTTCCGCTATCCGGGGAGCGGCTACACCTTCGTGGGCTTCAACCTCAAGGATCCGCGGTTCGCGGACTTGCGGGTTCGCCAGGCGTTCGCCCACGCGATCAACAAGCAGGAGCTCATCGACGGCGTACGGCTGGGCCTGGCCCGAGAGGCGACCGGCCCCATCCGTCCCGGCACCTGGGCCTACACCGACGACGTGAAGCGATTCCCGTTCGACCCGGAGAAGGCCAAGGCCCTGCTGGCGGAGGCGGGCTGGAAGGACCGCGACGGGGACGGGCTCATCGAGGACCGGGACGGCAAGCCGTTCACCCTCACGATCCGGACCAACCAGGGCAACGACGAGCGGAAGAAGATCGCCGAGCTCATCCAGCAGCGCCTCAAGGAGATCGGCATCCAGGTGGACATCCAGCTCATCGAATGGGCCGCCTTCATCAAGGAGTTCGTGAAGCCGCGGCGCTTCGAGGTGGTGGTGCTGGGCCTGGGCAGCGGCACCGACCCGGATCAGTACGTGGTGTGGCACTCCTCGCAGCGGGGCCCGGACCAGATGAACCGGACCGGGTACGCCAACCCGGAAGTGGACCGGCTCCTGGAGCTCGGGCGCTCCTCCTGCGTCCAGGCGGAGCGCGTGCAGTCCTATCACCGGATCCAGCAGATCCTCGCCGAGGACCTGCCGATGATCTTCCTCTACACCGCGGACGCGCTGCCGGTGGTCGCCGCGCGGATCCGCGGCGTGAGCCCGGCCCCGTCGGGCATCCTCCACAACTTCACGGAGTGGTTCGTCCCGAAGCAACAACAGCGCTATACGTCCGGCTAGATGGCGCTCTTCGCCCTCCGCCGGCTCCTCCTCGCGATCCCGCTGCTGCTCGGCATCACCTTCGTCTCCTACGTGGTCATCAGCCTGGCGCCCGGCGGCCCGCTGGACTTCCTGACCCCGGAGGACCCGAACGCCTCGGTCGAGGTCAAGGAGCGGCTCATCAAGGAGTTCGGGCTGGACCAGCCCATCCACGTGCAGTACTGGCAGTGGCTCAAGCGCGCGGTCCGCCTCGACTTCGGCCGCTCCTTCCTGCCCGACGGCCGCCCGGTTCTCACCAAGATCGGCGAGCGCCTGCCGGTCACGCTGTTCCTGAACCTGATCGAGATGGCGATCATCGTGGGGCTCGCGGTCCCCATCGGGGTGCTCTCGGCCACCCGGCAGTATTCGCTCTACGACAAGATCACCACGATCTTCGTGTTCGTGGGCTTCGCGACCCCGGACTTCTGGCTGGCCCTCCTCCTGATGATCCTCTTCGGGGTGCAGCTCGGCTGGCTGCCCATCTCGGGCCTGCGCTCGCTGAACTGGGAATACCTGTCCTTCTGGCAGCAGCAGTGGGACTTCTTCTCGCACCTGGTCCTGCCCATCGTGGTGGCCACCTTCGGCGGGCTCGCCGGCTTCTCGCGCTACATGCGGCAGAGCATGCTCGAGGTGGTGCGCCAGGACTACGTGCAGACCGCGCGGGCCAAGGGGCTGTCGGAGCGGGTGGTGATCAGCAAGCACGCCCTGCGGAACGCGCTGCTGCCGGTGGTCACCATCCTGGCCCTGGCCCTGCCCGGGCTCATCGGCGGCAGCGTGATCATCGAGTCCATCTTCGCCATCCCGGGGATGGGCCAGCTCATGGTGCAATCGGTCTTCTCCCGCGACTACCCGGTGGTGATGGGGAACCTCGTGATCGTGGCGACGCTGACCCTGGTGGCGAACCTCGTCGCCGACATCACCTACGGCCTCGTGGACCCGCGCATCCGCTTCGGCGGGCGGCGGCGGAGCCGCTGACGTGGCGCCCACGAGTCGCTCGCGCGGAGAGATGCGCCAGTTCTGGCGCACGTTCTCCCGCAACCAGCTCGCGGTGTGTGGCGGCGCGGTGGTGCTGGTGCTGGTGACCCTCGCGGTGCTGGCCCCGGTGCTCGCCCCGTGGGACCCCAACCGGCCCGACACCAAGAAGATCCTGACCTCGCCGTCGAGCAGCCACTGGCTCGGCACCGATCCCCTCGGCCGCGACGTGCTCTCGCGCGTGCTCTACGGCTCGCGGATCTCGCTCGCGGTGGGCTTCGTCTCGGTGGGCATCGCGGCCCTCATCGGGGTGCTGCTCGGCGCGGCCGCCGGCTACCACGGCGGCATGGTGGACAACATCGTGATGCGCCTGGTGGACCTGATGCTGGTCTTCCCGCGCTTCTTCCTGCTGCTCGCCGTGCTCGCGTTCCTCAAACCGTCGATCTGGACGATCATGACCGTGATCGGCCTCACCGGCTGGATGGGCGTGGCCCGGCTCGTGCGCGCGGAGTTCCTGACCCTGCGGGAGCGCGAGTTCGTGATCTGGTCGGAGTCGGTGGGGGCGGGAGCGATGCGCATCATCTTCCGCCACATCCTGCCGAACGCCATCGCGCCCATCCTGGTCGCCATGACCCTCGGCATCCCCGCCGCGATCCTCACCGAGGCCGGCCTGTCGTTCCTGGGGCTGGGCGTCCAGCCGCCCTACGCCACGTGGGGCAACATCCTCAACGACGGGCGTGACTACATCGAGATCGCGTGGTGGATGACGCTCTACCCGGGCCTCGCCATCCTCGTCACGGTGCTCTCCTACAACCTCGTGGGAGAGGGGATCCGCGACGCGCTCGATCCGCGCCTGCGCCAGTCGCGGGTGGGACGCATCCTGCGCCTCGGCCGCTGATCCCGGTGCACACGCGACGCCGACTGCTCGCGCTGGCCTCCTGGGCCCTGATCGGGCCGACCGCTCTGGCGTGGTCCGGCCATCCGACGTCCCGGTCGGTCGTGACGATCACCGCGGACGCCCTCCGAAATCTCATCGAGAGCGGCCGGGCTCCGGTGCTCCCGGTCGACCTCCGTCCCGCGGACGCCTACCGGGCCGGCCGGCTGCCCGGCGCTCGCTCCATCCCCCTGGACGAGATCGAGCATCGCTTCGTCGAGCTTCCCCCGGGGATCATCGTCGTGCTCTACTGCGCCTGTCCCATCGACGACGTGACCCCGCTCTACGAGCTGCTCCGCAGCAACGGGTACCGTAACCTCCTGGTCCTCGAGAATGGGTTCGAGGCGTGGCAGGGGCGCGGCTACCCGGTCGAGCGCTGAGCAGGCCGCCCGAAAAAGGGGTCCGATAGTACCACCGGCACTCGAATACGGAAGCGCACTACCCACCGAGAAAGATCTGCATACCCACCGGGGAAAGAAATTCCGCGGCTCGACAGGAATTCCGCCGTGCACTCTTGACAAAGATCACCCGCGGCTCCATATCTAGCCAACCTTGTTGCGGTGCCTGCCCGATTCTCGAGGTCGCACGATGCTATCGAGCACGCTCCTGCCCGCTACTCGCTTTCGCCGGTCGCATCTCCGCTCGCTGCCCGCCACTCGACGTTCACGTTTGACGACAGCTCGCAGGGCACTCGCAAGACCGGCGCGGTATGCCGCGCGAGGGGACGCGATGCCGTGTACGGCGACACGGAGCCACCGCACGGTGCTGTTCCTCGTCTTCCTGGCGATGGTACTCGCGGTGATGATGCCGGCACGCGCGATCGCCCAGTCGATCCCCGGGCTGGTGGCGGCGTGGGGGTTCAACGAAGGGGCGGGGACGACGACGGCGGACGCGTCGGGGAACAACAACACGGGGGTGATCTCGGGGGCGACGTGGACGACGCAGGGGCGGTATGGGAGCGCGCTGAGTTTTAACGGGACGAGCAACATGGTGGTGGTGGCGAATTCCGCGTCGCTGAACCTGACGACCGCGATGACGCTGTCGGCGTGGGTGATGCCGACGGCGAATCAGACGGGGTGGCGGACGATCCTGTTCCGGGAACAGGACGTGTACTTCCTGACTGCCGGCACGTCGTCGGGGAACCGGCGGCCGACGGGGGGCGGGACGTTCAACGGGACCATGAACTACATCAGCGGGCCGACGGCGGTGCCGCTGAACGTGTGGACGCACGTGGCGCTGACGTGGGACGGGGCGCAGCTGCGGGTGTACGCGAACGGGGCGCAGGTGGCGACGGCGGCGCGGGGCGGGGTGCTGGAGAGCGTGACGACGACGCTGCAGATCGGGGGGAACGTGCCCTACGGGGAGTTCTTCCTGGGGCGGCTGGACGAGATCCGGATCTACAACCGGGCGCTGAGCCAGGCGGAGGTCCAGGCGGACGGGGCGACACCGGTGGGGACGCCGCCGACACCGGACACGACGGCGCCGACGGTGGTGATCACGACGCCGACGACGGAGACGACGTACACGGCGCCGGCGAGTCCGCTGACGCTGACGGGGACGGCGGCGGACAACGTCGGGGTGACGCAGGTGACGTGGAGCAATGACCGGGGGGGGAGCGGGACGGCGACGGGGACGACGGCGTGGACGGCGAGCGGGATCGCGCTGCAGGCGGGGGCGAACGTGCTGACGGTGACGGCGCGGGACGCGGCGGGCAACACGGCGACCGACGTCCTCACCGTGACCTACACCCCGTCGGGGGGTGATACCACCCCGCCGACGGTGGTGATCACGACGCCGACGAGCGGGACGACCTACACCGCGCCCGCGAGCCCGCTGACCGTGGGCGGGACGGCGGCCGACGCGGTCGGCGTGACGCAGGTCTCGTGGAGCAATGACCGGGGCGGCAGCGGGACGGCGGCGGGGACGACGGCGTGGACGGCGAGCGGGATCGCGCTGCAGGCGGGGGCGAACGTGCTGACGGTGACGGCGCGGGACGCGGCGGGCAACACGGCGACCGACGTCCTCACCGTGACCTACACCCCGGTGGACACGACGGCGCCGACGGTGGTGATCACGACGCCGACGAGCGGGACGACCTACACCGCGCCCGCGAGCCCGCTGACCGTGGGCGGGACGGCGGCCGACGCGGTCGGCGTGACGCAGGTCTCGTGGACCAATGACCGGGGCGGCGAGTGGGGTGGCGGCGGGCACCGCCACGTGGTCGGCCGCGGGCATCGCGCTCCAGCCCGGCGCCAACGTGCTGACGATCACGGCCCGGGATGCGGCCGGCAACACCGGCAGCGATGTCCTCACCGTGACGTACGCGCCGGACACCACCGGGCCGACGGTGGTGATCACCACACCGACCACCGAGACGACGTACACCGCGCCGGCGAGTCCGCTGACGATGGGGGGCACCGCCGCGGACAACGTCGGAGTGACGCAGGTGACGTGGAGCAACGATCGAGGTGGGAGTGGCACGGCGACGGGAACCACGACGTGGTCCGCGGCCGGCATCGTCCTGCAGGCCGGAGCCAACGTGCTGACGGTGACGGCGCGGGACGCGGCGGGCAACACGGCCACCGATCTGCTCACCGTCACCTACTCCCCGTCCACGATCCCCGGGCTGGTGGCGGCGTGGGGGTTCAACGAAGGGGCGGGGACGACGACGGCGGACGCGTCGGGGAACAACAACACGGGGGTGATCTCGGGGGCGACGTGGACGACGCAGGGGCGGTATGGGAGCGCGCTGAGTTTTAACGGGACGAGCAACATGGTGGTGGTGGCGAATTCCGCGTCGCTGAACCTGACGACCGCGATGACGCTGTCGGCGTGGGTGATGCCGACGGCGAATCAGACGGGGTGGCGGACGATCCTGTTCCGGGAACAGGACGTGTACTTCCTGACTGCCGGCACGTCGTCGGGGAACCGGCGGCCGACGGGGGGCGGGACGTTCAACGGGACCATGAACTACATCAGCGGGCCGACGGCGGTGCCGCTGAACGTGTGGACGCACGTGGCGCTGACGTGGGACGGGGCGCAGCTGCGGGTGTACGCGAACGGGGCGCAGGTGGCGACGGCGGCGCGGGGCGGGGTGCTGGAGAGCGTGACGACGACGCTGCAGATCGGGGGGAACGTGCCCTACGGGGAGTTCTTCCTGGGGCGGCTGGACGAGATCCGGATCTACAACCGGGCGTTGAGCCAGGCGGAGGTCCAGGCGGACGGGGCGACACCGGTGGGGACGCCGCCGACACCGGACACGACGGCGCCGACGGTGGTGATCACGACGCCGACGACGGAGACGACGTACACGGCGCCGGCGAGTCCGCTGACGCTGACGGGGACGGCGGCGGACAACGTCGGGGTGACGCAGGTGACGTGGAGCAATGACCGGGGGGGGAGCGGGACGGCGGCGGGGACGACGGCGTGGACGGCGAGCGGGATCGCGCTGCAGGCGGGGGCGAACGTGCTGACGGTGACGGCGCGGGACGCGGCGGGCAACACGGCGACCGACGTCCTCACCGTGACCTACACCCCGTCGGGGGGTGATACCACCCCGCCGACGGTGGTGATCACGACGCCGGCCGCCATCGTCAGTCCGCTCACCCTCACCGGCACCGCGGCGGACAACGTCGGGGTGACGCAGGTGACGTGGAGTAACGACCGGGGCGGGAGCGGGTCGGCGACCGGGATGACGACATGGTCGGCCGCGGGCATCGTCCTGCAGGCCGGGGTCAACGTGCTGACGGTGACGGCGCGCGACGCAGCCGGAAATACCGGGAGCCGGACCGTGTCCCTCACCTACGCGTCCAGTGGCGACACCACTCCGCCCACCGTCGCGATCATCGCGCCGGCGGCGAACGCCACCGTGGCGAGCACGATCACGGTGACAGCCACTGCCTCCGACGACACCGGCGTGGCCGGGGTGCAGTTCTTCATCGACGGCGTCGCGCTGGGCGCCGAGGTCACCGCGCCGCCGTACTCGCGGCAGTGGAACACCACCACGGTCGTGCCCGGCCCGCACGTGGTGACGGCGCGGGCCCGAGATGCCGCGGGGAACATGACGACCTCCAGCCCGGTCCCGGTGACCGTCACGAGCACGACCGCATCCGCGATCGGGCAGTGGTCGGGGGTCTCTTCGTGGCCGCTGGTCGCGGTGCACGCGACCCTCCTGCCGAATGGGCGGCTCCTCGTCTGGGACGGCGCCGACCAGAACGGCCGGGCGTACGTCTGGAACCCGAGCACCAACGTGTTCACCCTGGCCTCGCAGCCCGACAATATCTTCTGCGCGGGCCAGACCCTGCTCGCGGACGGTCGGGTGTTCGTCGCGGGAGGCCACTTCGCCAACTTCGAAGGGATTCGCGACGCGAACGTGTTCTCGCCGACGACCGGCACCTGGTCCGCGCTTCCGTCCATGACGCAAGGCCGCTGGTACCCGACCGTGATCACGCTGCCCGACGGGCGCGCGCTGGTCGTCTCCGGAGAAGTGGACTGCTACCGGTGCAGCGCCGAGATTCCCGAGATCTACAACCCGGCGACGAACCAGTGGACCGCACTGAACGCGGCCGCGCTGGCCTTGCCCGAGTATCCCCATCTGTTCGTGCTACCGGATGGGCGCGTCCTCCTCACGAGCGCGTTCGACGATCCGACCGTCACCCGGACCCTCAACGTCGGCACGCAGACGTGGACGGTCGTGGACCCAGTGGCGCGGGACGCGCACAGCGCGGCCATGTATCGCCTGGGTCGGATCGTGAAGTCCGGAACGTCGGCGAACTCCGACCCGCCCTACTTCTCGTCCAGCCCCAACACCTACGTGCTCGACATGAATCTGCCGTCGCCCGCCTGGCGGCAGACGGCGCCGATGGCGTTTGGCCGCGCCTATCACAACCTCACGCTGCTGCCCGACGGGAACGTGCTGGCGACCGGCGGCGGCCGGAACACCGACCCGTACGCTTCGAGCCAGGCGGTGTTCCCGGCCGAGCTCTGGTCTCCCGAGAGCGAGACGTGGACGACGATGGCCGCGAACCAGGTCCCACGTCTCTATCACTCGACGGCCCTCCTCCTTCCCGACGGGCGGGTCCTGCTGGCGGGCGGCGGCCGCTTCGGAGGTGGCGCGACGGAGGATCAGCTGACCGCGGAGTTCTACTCACCGCCCTATCTCTTCAAGGGAGCGCGGCCGGTGATCACCGCCGCGCCCGCCCAGGTGGCCTATGGCGCCACGTTCCCGGTGACGACGCCGAACGGGTCGGAGATCGCGACCGTCTCGCTCCTGCGGCTCGGCTCCGTGACTCACGGTTTCGACACCAGCCAGCGCTATCTGAGCCTGACGTTCAACCCGACGACGGGCGCGCTCGATGTCCAGGCCCCGGCCAACGCCAACATGGCCCCGCCCGGCGACTACATGCTCTTCATCGTCGACACCAACGGCGTCCCGTCGGTGGCCGCCTTCGTCAGGCTGCAATAGGCGCCCGGATTGCCCGGAGGCCTGGGTACGTCGATGGGGACGGCGGGCGGTGATGCCGGCCGGGTGGCGGCTAGATCGGAACCACGAAGGCCAGTAAGGACGCCCACTGCTCTCTAAGTGCCCCCGAGGTCACGACTTCTCCCGGAATCATGATGCCGCTGGTCCGCTGGAAGACGCTACGATGCCGTCTGGCTCTCCGGCGACGACGCGGAGGCCTGGGTCTCCGGACTGGCGGAGATCCTGCGTGCGCCGGTCTCTTGTCCCGAAGACGCCCCGGAGTCCCGTCCTGAGCTTCCTCCCGAGGCAGGAGCGGTCCTGGGCCCGACTCGACCCGGACGTGAAGGTCGTCGAGGGCCTGGCGGCCGAGCTGGCCCGGTGCCCGCCCCGGATCCCGTGGCCGCCGGGGCGGCAACATATGGTGTCATCACGGCCAAGAACCTCTTCAGCCCCAGCCGCTCCGAGGCTCCGGTCGGGGGGACGGTGAGCAAGGGGCCCAAGCCGCTCCTGCCCGGCATCGCGATGGATGGCCGGACGAGCCGCGCCTACCCGGAGGATCCGGTGGCCAAACGCCCCTTCGGCTACGCCATCGGCGATACCGTCTCGGGTGGCCGCCTGCAGTCCATCAGTGCGGATCGTGTTGTCATCGCCCGCCCAGAAGGGCGGGCGCGCCGGCTCGCAGGTCGGCACCGACCGTGAATGGCCCGCCCGCCGCCGCGCCCGCTCCGGGCGTGCCGGCTCCTCGCGTGCAGCTGTCCTCGGTGCCGGAAACCAATACGCGATGAGGGCGGCGATCGCGTCCTGGCTGCTCGTCAGCGTCATCCTGCCGGGCTGTGTCTCCACCGCGCCCCCGCCCGTGAGCGCGACGGCCGGCCGCGATCCTGTTCGCCCTCGCGTCGAGGTCTCCAGCGAGCCGGTTGCCGTGCCGCGCGCCGTGCGGGCCGAGCTCCCCAGCGAGACGGCCGAACCCCCATCGGTCGGCCCGGCCGCGAAGCCCGAAGCGATCACGCCGCCGCCCGGACCTCCACCCGCCGCGCCGATCGAGACGGCCCCGCCGGCGGCGGGGCAGCCCGCCGCCCGCCAGCTCGTGCTCAACTTCGACAATGCCGATGTCGAGGTGGTCGTGCAGGCCGCCGCCGAGATTGTCGGCTTCAACTACGTGCTCGCTCCGGGCGCCCGCGGGCGGAAGGTGACCGTCCAGACCATCGGCAAGATCTCGAGCGACGAGGTCTTCGCGGTGCTGCTGACGATCCTCGATGTCAACGGGCTGGCCGCGGTGCGCTCGGGCAACCTCTACCGCATCATCCCGCGGGAAGGCGCACCCCAGACGCCGGTGAAGACCGTAGTGGGCCGCGAAGTCGCGGACGCCCTGCCGCCCGACGAGATGGTGACGCAGATCGTGCCGCTGCAGTACATCAATGCCCAGGACGCCGTCACGCTCCTGCGCCCGTTCGTCCCGGCCCAGGGGGCCATCACGGCGCACCGCGAGACGAACCTGCTGATCATGACCGACACCGCCGCCAACATCCGCCGGCTCCTCGGCATGCTGACGCTGGTGGACGTGGAGCTGGCGCTCAACGAGCTCCAGATCATCTCCCTCAAGCACGCCGATGCGCAGGAGCTGGCCCAGCTGCTCGCGCAGCTCTTCGGCAGTGGCCGTCTCGGTGTGGGGCCGACGGTCGCCGGCGCCCCGGGCCTGCCCGCCCTACCGCCAGCCCCGCCGCCGACCGGTGTACCGGCTCCTGCCGTCCCGGGTGCCGCCGGTGTGCCGAGCGGTGATCGGCCGCTGATCGTCCCCGAGCGCCGCTCGAACTCGCTCGTCGTCCACGCGCGGAAGCAGGACATGGAGACGATCCGCCGCCTGATCGAGAAGCTGGACGTGGACATCTACGGTGGCCAGCGCGTGTTCATCCACTTCGCCGAGAACACGAAGGCGAGAGACCTGGCGACGACGCTCGACGCCATCTACGGCCGGGGCGACCGGGGTCCGGCGATCACCGGCACCCAGCAGTCGTTGCGGACCTCCAGCAGCATCTCCGGCTCCTACGGGCGGACCGATCCCGGCGGCCCAGCGGCGCTGCCGCCCGCGCTCGGGCCGGCGCCCATCGCGGCCACGGCGCCTCGTCCGCCCGTGATCGGCTTTCCCGGGGTCTCGGGAGAGGGAACGCCCCCCACGGTGGAGATCCGGTTCGTCGCCGACGAGGTGACGAACGCCATCATCGTGACCACGTACCCGCGTCTGTGGCGGGAGATCGAGGACACGATCCGGAAGCTCGACAAGATGCCCCGGCAGGTCCTCATCGAGGTACTGGCCGCGGAGGTCACGCTGACCGACGATACCAAGCTGGGCGTCGAGTGGGCCGTCCGATCGGGCCGCTTCGACGTGAGCTCGTCGCCGTCGGGCCTGCTCCCCGGCCGCCCGGCCCAGTCGATCATCCCCCTGGGCGGCGCGGTCCCGGTCGGGTTCAACGTCTTCGCCTTCGCGGCGGACAAGTTCCTGGCCGCGCTCAACGCGCTGGCCAGCGAGAACCGGGTCAACGTGCTGTCGAACCCGTCCATCATGACCACCGAGAACCGCAAGGCCGTGATCAACGTGTCCACCTCGGTGCCCATCGTCACCTCGCAGCAGGTGCCGGTGGCCACCGGCGGCATCACCGGCAACGCGATCACCCAGACCGTGGAGTACCGCGACGCCGGCATCATCCTGACCGTGACCCCGCGGATCGGCGAGCAGGGGACGGTGGCCCTCGACGTCAAGCAAGAGGTCAACGAGGTCGGCGAGAACGAGCCGCCGCCGATCAACTCGCCCGCGGTTCACGAAGCGTGAGGCCGAGACCTCGGTCGTGCTGCTGAACAACCAGACCCTGGTCCTGGGCGGTCTCATCCAGAACAAGCGCACCCTGATCCGCATCGGCATCCCGTGGCTCAGCCGGATCCCGATCCTGGGTTACCTCTTCGGGTCCGTCGAGCACAAGATCGAGAAGACCGAGCTGTTGCTCCTGATCACCCCGCGCACCGTGGGCACCGCCCTCGACGCCGCGCGAATCACCGATCAGATGCGCCGCGTGACCCCCGAGTTGGAGCAGTCCATTCGCCAGGCTCCGGGGCGGTCGGCCCCGCCCCAGTAAGAGCCGCGCATTGACAGGGGCATAGCCCGACGGCATACTTTCTGCTCGCTGGCGCCGAAGTGGCGGAATTGGCAGACGCGCACGTTTGAGGGGCGTGTGGGGCAACCCGTGGGGGTTCGAGTCCCCCCTTCGGCACCATTAGATGGACGCGACTAGATAGGTGTCGCCCGGCGGGCGCGTACCGCCGCCGCGAGCTCCTGCAGGACCGGCACCGTCATCTCCCAGCTCAGGCAGGCGTCGGTGATGCTCTGGCCGTAGACCAGGCGCGCCGGATCGGTGAGATCCTGACGGCCCTCGACGAGAAAGCTCTCCATCAGCACGCCGATGATCCCGCGCTCGCCCCGGCCGATCTGGGCCGCGATCTCCTGCGCCACCTTCGGCTGGCGGCGATAGTCCTTCTCGCTGTTGCCGTGGCTCGTGTCGATCATCAGCCGCGGCGGCACCCCCGCGGCGCGGAGGGCGGCGAGCGCCTTCCCGACGCTCGCCGCGTCGTAGTTCGGGCCGCTCTGCCCGCCGCGCAGGATCACGTGGCAGTCCACGTTGCCGCGGGTGGAGACGATGCCGGCGAGGCCCTGCTCGGTGACGCCCAGGAAGCTGTGGGGATGGGCGGCGGCCCGCACCGCGTCGATGGCGATCTGCACCCCGCCGTCGGTGCCGTTCTTGAATCCGACCGGCATCGAGAGGCCCGACGCCAGCTCGCGATGCACCTGACTTTCCGTCGTGCGCGCCCCGATGGCGCCCCAGGTCACGAGGTCGGTGATGAACTGGGGGGAGATCGGGTCGAGGAACTCGCAGCCCGCGGGCAGCCCGATCTCGACGAGGTCGAGCAGGAACCGGCGGCCCCGCCGCAGTCCCACGTTGATGGCGAAGCTGCCGTCGAGGTGCGGGTCGTTGATGAGCCCCTTCCAGCCCACCGTGGTGCGCGGCTTCTCGAAGTACACGCGCATCACGACGCAGAGATCCGGCGCCAGCTCCTCGGCCAGCTTGCGGAGGCGGAGCGCGTACTCCTGGGCGGCGGCCGGATCGTGGACCGAGCACGGGCCGACCACCACGAGCACACGGTCGCTCCGGCCGGCCAGGATGTCGGACACTTCCTCGCGCGCGCGCGTGACCATGAGCGACCCCTTCTCGGAGAGGGGCTGCTCCTCGATGAGGATCGCGGGGGGCAACAACGGCTGGATGCGGTCGATGCGGAGGTCGCGCGTCTTCATCCGCCAATTGTAATCCCGAGGCGGCGGTCGCGGGGTGGTCTTGACCCGGGGGCCGGTATCCACGAGAATCCCGGGCATGATGCCGCTCCGGTGGGGCCAGGCCGCGCCGGACTTCGAGCTGCCCAGCACCGAGGGCCGCCCCATCTCGCTCCGGGAGTACCGGGGCCGCGACGTCGTCCTGGGCTTCTACTGCTATGACTTCGGCGGGATCTGAACCCCTGAGCTCACCGGCCTGGGTCAGGCCGCGGCCGAGCTGGCCCGGCGCGGCGCGGTGCTCCTGGGCATCAGCGGCGACAGCCCCTTCTGTCACACCGCCTTCCTCAAGGCGCACCCGTTCCCGTTTCCGCTCCTGAGCGACGTGCACCGCACCGTCATCTCCGCCTACGGCGTCCTCGACGCCGACCGCAACGTGGCCTACCGGTCCACCTTCGTGATCGATCGCGACGGCGTGCTCCGCTGGGGGCAGGCGGGCGACCGGCACATGGTGCGGGACGGCAGCGAGCTGGTGCGCGTCGTGGATCTGGTCAACTCCCTGAGGCAGCCCTCGTAAGGAGACCCCCATGGCCTTTCCCCTGTCCTCCGCCACCCCCTCGTCCCTGGGCTTCGACGTCCGCGCGCTCGAGCGCCTGCAGGAGCTGATCACGCGGCACCTGGCGGAAGGGCGGTACCCGGCGGCCCAGATCGCGGTCGCGCGCGAGGGCAAGCTGGCCCTGGCGCGGAGCTTCGGCGACGCGCGCCTCGACCCCACCCGCGTGCCCGCGCGCGAGGACTCGCTCTGGCTGCTCTACTCCAACACCAAGGTCATCACCGCGTGCGCGGTGTGGATCCTCGCCGAGCAGGGGGCGCTGCGCTTCACGGATCGGGTGGCCGATCACGTGCCGGGCTTCGAGGCCAACGGCAAGGGCGACATCACGATCGTCCAGCTCCTGAGCCACCAGGGCGGCTTTCCCAACGCGGACGTGCCGAAGGCCGCCTGGGAGGATCACGAGCTGCTGCGCCGGACGGTCTCGGCCTTCACGCTCGAGTGGACGCCCGGCTCGCGGGTGCACTATCACGGCCGGGCCGCGCACTGGGTGGCCGCGGTGCTGATCGAGGCGCTCAGCAAGACCGACTACCGGGCGTTCATCCGGGAGCAGGTCATCGAGCCGCTCGGGCTCGGCGACGAGCTCTTCGTCGGCCTGCCGGACGCCCGCCACGACCGGGCCGTGGACATGCACGAGCCCGCCGCGACGCGGGACCGGCCAGGTGAAGCGGGCGGAGGAGAACAACGCCGAGTTCCGCCGCGCCGGGACCCCGGGCGGGGGCGGCTACGCCACCGCGCGCGCCATGGCCGCGTTCTACCAGATGCTGGCGGCCGGCGGGACGCTCGACGGCCGGCGGCTCCTCTCGCCCCGCATGGTCCAGTACGTCACGCGTAGCGTCACGGGCGATCGGGTGGACGGCTACATGGGCATGCCGATGCACCGCGCCCTCGGTCCCCACGTGCGGGGGACGACCGAGTCCATCCGCGGGCTCGGCAGCATCGCCTCCCCGCGGACGTTCGGCCACGGGGGCGTGGGGTCGTCCTACTGCTGGGCGGACCCGGACTCCGGCGTGTCGTTCGCCTACCTGACGAACAGCCGGGTGGCCGGATCCGTGGCACAGCCTGCGGATGGACGTGATCAGCAACGCCGTGCACTCGGCCATCCCGGCCGGGCGCTGAGGCGCCCGGAGGCAGGCCAGGGCATCCCGCGGCCCCCTCGGTTGGCGGCTTGTGAAAGATGTGCCATAATGACGCCGCCCGAGGGGCCAAAGGACAATAGTGATGGGAGTTTCCCTACCACTTCTCGACATCAAGCGTCCCGCCGACTCACCCAAGCCACCGTGGCTCAAGGTGCGCGCGCCGGGCGGACCACAGTACATCCGGCTCAAGGGCCTGATGCGCGAGTGGAACCTCCATTCGGTCTGCGAGGAGGCGCACTGCCCGAACATCGGCGAGTGCTGGGAGGATCTCACCGCCACCTTCATGATCCTGGGCGACGTGTGCACGCGCAATTGCGGGTACTGCGCGGTGACCCACGGCCGGCCGGTCTGGGAGGATCGCGAGGAGCCGGAGCGCGTGGGCCGGGCGGTGGGTGAGCTGGGGCTCGAGCACGTGGTCATCACCTCCGTGAACCGGGACGACCTGGCGGACGGCGGGGCCGCGCACTTCGCGGCGACCACAAGGGCGATTCGCCGCCACGCCCCCGGCTGTCGCGTCGAGCTGCTCATCCCGGACTTCCAGGGCGGCGCGCCCGCGCTCGCGACGGTCATCGAGGCGGCGCCCGACGTGCTCAATCACAACACCGAGACGGTGCCGCGGCTCTACAAGGTGGCGCGTCACGGGGGCCGCTACGAGCGCACGCTCGAGCTCTTCCGCCGCGCCCGGGCGGCCGCGCCCGGGCTCGTGACCAAGTCGGGCATCATCCTGGGCCTGGGCGAGGAGCGGGACGAGCTGCTGGCGACCATGGCCGACCTCCGCGCGGTGGACGTGAAGATCCTCACGCTCGGCCAGTACCTGCGCCCGTCCGCCCAGCACCTGCCGGTCTCGCGCTTCTACCACCCCGACGAGTTCGCGGAGCTGGCGGTCCGGGGTCGCGAGATGGGCTTCGCCCACGTCGAGTCCGGCCCCCTCGTCCGCTCCTCCTATCACGCCAAGAAGCACAGACCGACGCGCTCGGCAAATAAATGGACTACGTCCCGATCCTGATGGTGTTCGCGGTGGCGGCGGTCGTGGCGGGGGCGCTGCTCGGCATCCCGCTGCTGATCGCGCCCAAGCGCATCCTCCCGGTCAAGCAGGAGCCGTTCGAGTGCGGCAAGGACCCGGTGATGCTGCCGGAGGGCCGCTTCGCGATCAAGTTCTCCACCATCGCGATCTTCTTCATCATCTTCGATATCGAGCTCGTGTTCGTCTGGCCGTGGGCCGCGATGTATCGCCAGCTCGGCTGGTTCGGCTTCGTGGAGATGCTCGTCTTCCTGGGCATCCTGATGCTGGGCTTTCTCTACATCTGGAAGAAGCGAGGGCTCGAATGGGAGTAGGCGCGTTCTTCACCTCGAAGCTTGACGAGGCCATCGGCTGGGCCCGCAAGTACTCCATCTTCCAGTACCCGTTCGTCACCGCGTGCTGCGGCATGGAGTACATGGCGACCGCGTGCTCGCACTATGACGTGGATCGCTTCGGGGCCGGGCTGCCGCGCTTCTCGCCCCGCCAGGCCGACGTGCTCTTCGTGGTGGGCACCATCAGCCACAAGATGGCGCCGGTCCTCAAGCGCATCTACGACCAGATGTGCGAGCCCAAGTGGGTGGTCGCCTTCGGCGTCTGCACCTGCACCGGCGGCTTCTACGACAACTACGCGACGGTCCAGGGGATCGACACCATCATCCCCGTGGACGTCTACATCCCCGGCTGTCCGCCGCGCCCGGAGAGCGTCATCGACGGCCTGATGAAGCTCCAGGACAAGATCGCGGCGGGCGCCCAGCGCTACTGATCCCGGCCCCGGGACGCCGACATGGACGGACACGCGATTCTCGCCCGGCTGCGCGAGCGCTGCGGCGATCGCATCCTCGCCACCCACGACTACCGCGGTGACCACACCGCGGTGCTGAGCCGCGAGGGGATCGTGCCGGCGCTCACCTTCTGCCGGGACGACACCGCGCTGGCCTTCGACATGCTCGTGGACCTGACCGCGGTGGACTACAGCCGCTTCCCGGGTCGCGAGGACGGGCCGCGTTTCGAGGTCGTCTACCATCTCTATTCCGTCGCGCACAACCATCGCGTCCGGCTGAAGGTCCCGGTGGAGCAGGACGACCCCGTGGTTCCCACCGCCTCCGGCCTCTGGCCCATCGCCAACTGGCAGGAGCGCGAGGTGTGGGACATGTTCGGCATCCGCTTCGCCGGCCACCCCGACCTGCGCCGGCTCCTGATGTACGAGGAGTTCGAGGGCCATCCCCTGCGCAAGGACTACCCGATCAACCGCCGCCAGCCTCTGATTGGCCCGAAGGTGTAGTGCGAGGTGAAGCCGAAGGCGAGCCGAGCGGATATGAAAAAGGGGTCAGGGTTCTGATGGCCGAGCGGAAGACGCGCGAGCTGTTCCTGGGCGAGGGATCGAGCGCCGACGGCACCCAGCACCTCTACGTCAACATGGGGCCGGCGCACCCGGCCATGCACGGGATCATCCGCATCTTCGCGGAGCTGGACGGCGAGACGGTGGTCAAGACCGACGTGGAGATCGGCTACCTCCACCGCGCGTTCGAGAAGGACTGCGAGGCGGGCTCGTACAACAACGCGATCCCCTACACGGACCGCCTCAACTACGTCTCGCCCCTGATCAACAACTTCGGCTACAGCTCGGCGATCGAGAAGCTGCTCGGCATCGAGATCACCGAGCGCTGCAAGTACATCCGCGTGATCATGAGCGAGATCTCGCGGATCTGCGACCACCTCACGTGCGTGGGCGCGGGCTCCATGGAGCTGGGCGCCTTCACCGTGTTCCTCTACATGATCAAGGCGCGCGAGTTCCTCTGGGAGCTGGTGGAGGACGTCACCGGGGCGCGGCTGACGATCTCCTACGGGCGCGTGGGCGGCGTGAAGGCGGATCTGCCCGCGGGCTTCGATCTCAAGGTCAAGAAGGCGTTCGCGGAGACCCGGCAGGTGCTCGAGGAGGTGCACACCCTCGTCACCGGCAACCGGATCTTCATGGACCGGATGGTCGGGGTGGGCGCGCTCAGCCGGGAGGAGACCATCGCGTGGGGGATCACCGGGCCCCTGCTGCGCGCGGTGGGCGTGCCGTTCGACCTGCGCAAGACGCAGCCCTACTGGGCGTACGACCGGATCCCGTTCGACATCGCGCTCGGCAAGAACGGCGACAACTTCGACCGCTACCTGGTCCGGATGGCCGAGATGGAGCAGTCCATGCGCATCGCGGAGCAGGCCCTGGACGGCCTGCCGGGCGGCGCCATCCAGGTGGACTGGGAGGGGAAGGCCATCGATCCCGCGGCCTACGTGGACATGGGCAAGCAGGGCAAGACCGAGGGCCTGCTGCTCCTGCCCATCAAGCTCTCGCCCAACCTGCAGGGCCAGGACCGCGGCGCTCACGATCGCGTCAACACCCAGGACAAGCGGGTGACCCTGCCGACGAAGGCGGAGGCCTACGGCTCGATCGAGGGGCTGATGAACCACTTCATGCTGGTCATGGAGGGCTACGGCATTCGCCCGCCCCCGGGCGAAGCGTACTTCGCGGCGGAGGGGGCCAACGGCGAGCTGGGCTTCTACGTGGTGTCCGACGGCACCGACCGCCCGTACCGCGTCCGGTGCCGCCCGCCGTGCTTGAATCCCGGTGGCCGCCATCCCGCGCATGATCGAGGGCGAGATGGTCGCCGACATCATTCCCACCTTCGGCTCCGTCAACATGATCGGCGGGGAGCTGCGACCGCTAGCCCATGCCAGACGCGAAGCGGCCTGAGTTCACGGCAGAACAGCTACAAGAAGTCCGCCGGCTGCAGGCCCTGTACCCCGACAAGCAAGGCGCGCTGCTGCCGGTGCTGCGCCAGGCCCAGGAGGTCTTCGGATACATATCCCTGGAAATCGAGGAGTACGTGGCCGGCCTCTTCGAGATGTCGCCGGCCCACGTCCACGAGGTCGTGACCTTCTACACGCTCTTCTTCCAGCAGCCGACCGGCCGTCACGTGGTCTCGGTCTGCCACAACCTCTCCTGCCACCTGCTCGGGTCCAAGTCCATCGTCGAGCACCTCACGCAGCGCCTGGGCGTCGAGGTCGGCGAGACGACGGCGGACGGCCGCATCACCCTGCTCACGGTGGAATGCCTCTGCGCGTGCGAGCAGGCGCCGATGATGCAGGTGGACGAGCGCTACGAGGGGCTGCTCACGCCGGAGAAGGTGGACCGCATCCTGGACGGGCTCTCCTGATGGCCGAGCTGATCTTCACCCGCAACTTCGATCGGCCGAGCTCGCACACCCTGGGCGTCTACCGCGAGACCGGCGGGTACACCGCGCTGCCCAAGGCGCTCGCGATGGAGCCCACCGCGATCACCGAGGAGGTGAAGAAGTCCAACCTCCGCGGCCTCGGCGGCGCCGCCTTCCCCACCGGCATGAAGTGGAGCTTCATCCCCAAGGGTCGGACGGCGCCGAAGTATCTCGTGATCAACGCGGACGAGGGGGAGCCGGGCACGTTCAAGGACCGCTACCTGCTCGAGCGCGATCCCCACGCCCTGATCGAGGGCATGATCATCGCGGCGCGGGCGATCGACTCGCACGTCGGGTTCGTCTACATCCGGGGCGAGTACGTGAAGCCGTGGCAGGTGTTCAGCGGCGCGGTGAAGGAAGCCTACGACGCGGGGCTGCTCGGCCGGAACATCCAGGGCTCGGGCTTCGACTTCGACATCGTGATCCATCGCGGGGCGGGCGCCTACATCTGCGGCGAGGAGACGGGCCTGCTCTCCTCGCTCGAGGGCAAGAAGGGCTGGCCCAAGATCAAGCCGCCGTTCCCCGCGATCAAGGGCGCCTTCGGGCAGCCCACCATCGTGAACAACGTGGAGACCATCGCGGCGGTGCCCCACATCATCAACCGGGGCGCCGCGTGGTTCGCCGGGCTCGGCACCAAGACCCAGGGCGGGACCCGGCTCTACTCGGTGTCCGGCCACGTGGTGAAGCCGGGCGTGGTGGAGGCCCCGGTGTCGGTGACCCTGCGCTCGCTCATCTACGACCACTGCGGCGGCATCCGCGACGGGCGGCGCCTGAAGGCGGTGGTGCCCGGCGGCTCCTCGGCCCCGATCCTCACCGCGGACGAGATCGACGTGAGCATGGACGCCGACGGCCTCAAGGCGGCCGGCACCATGATCGGCTCCGCGGGCGTGATCGTGATGGACGAGACGGTCTCGATCCCGGAGGCCCTGATGGTGGTGGCGCGCTTCTACGCGCACGAATCGTGCGGCCAGTGCACGCCCTGCCGCGAATCCACCGGCTGGATCTACAAGATCGCGCACCGGATCGTGGACGGAAAGGGCCGCAAGGAGGACCTCGACACGATCCTGGACGTGGCCAAGCGCGGCGCCGGCACCACCATCTGCGCCTTCTACGACGGCGCGGTCGGCCCCTACGTCAGCTACATCGAGAAGTTCCGCGAGGAGTTCGAGGCCTTGATCCCGCGCGATGCCTAAGCTCACGTATGCCTAAATTAACCATCGACGGCAAGGAAGTCGAAGTCGCCCCCGGCACCAACCTCATCGAGGCCGCCCGGCAGGCCGGCTCCGAGGTGCCGCACTACTGCTATCACCCCGGCCTCAGCATCGCGGGCCAGTGCCGGCTCTGCATGGTGGACATCGAGAAGAACCCGCGCCCGCAGATCGGCTGCAACACCCAGGCCGCCGACGGGATGGTCGTCCACACGCAGACCGAGCGCGTGCTCGAGACCCGCAAGTCCATCATGGAGTTCCACCTCGTCAATCACCCGCTGGACTGCCCGGTGTGCGACCAGGCGGGCGAGTGCTGGCTGCAGATCTACTACATGCGGCACGGCCTCTACGACCCGCGCATGGTGGACGAGAAGGTCCACAAGCCCAAGGCGGTGCCGCTCGGCCCCCACGTCATCCTGGACGCGGAGCGCTGCATCCTCTGCTCGCGCTGCGTGCGCTTCTGCGACGAGGTGACCGGCACCGGGGAGCTCGGCATCTTCAACCGGGGCGACCACTCGGAGATCGGGCTCTTCCCGGGCAAGACGCTCGAGAACAAGTACTCGGGCAACGTCATCGACATCTGCCCGGTGGGCGCGCTCACCGACCGGGAGTTCCGCTTCCAGGTGCGCGTGTGGTACCTCGACACCGCCCGCTCGGTCTGCAACGGGTGCGCGCGGGGCTGCAACATCGAGGTGCACCACAGCCGGCGGCGGCTGCACCACAACCAGGGCCGCCGCATCGCGCGCATCAAGCCGCGCCACAACGCCGACGTCAACCGGTGGTGGATCTGCGACGAGGGCCGCTACGGCTTCCGCTGGATCGACGACGACAGCCGCCTCCTGACGCCGGTGCGGCGCGCGGGCGGCAAGGACGTCCAGCTCGGCTGGGACGAGGCGGTGGCCGACCTGGTGGGCGCGCTCCGGCGCTACCGGCCCGAGGAGATCGGGATCCTGGCCTCGCCCCAGATGTCCAACGAGGACCTGTTCGCGCTGCAGCGGATCGCGGGCCAGCTCGGCATCCGGGCGGTGGACCATCGGGTGCCGCCGCGCGTGCCGGGCGAGGACGACGATCTCCTGATCCGCGCGGACAAGAATCCCAACCGGCGCGGGGCCGAGCTGATCGGCCTCTCCCAGGGAGAGACCGCCGCGATCCTGGACGGGGCGCGGCAGCGGCGGATCAAGCTGCTGTGGATCTTCCAGCACGATCTCCTCGACTCGGGGCTGCCCGCGGCCGACGTGACCGCGGCCCTCGCCGCCGCCGAGATGGTGGTGTTCCAGGGCCCGAGTGCGAACGCCACCAGCGCGGGGGCGCACCTGGTGCTGCCGAGCGCGGCCTACGTCGAGCGCGAGGGGACCTTCACCAACTTCCAGGGACGCGTGCAGCGCTTCCGCACGGTGGTGGAGCCGCTCGGCGAGGCGGTGGCGGACTGGGACATCCTGGGCCGGCTCGGCCGCGCGCTGGGCGGCGCCGATCCCGCGCTCGCCGCGACCCGGGCCGAGCAGGTCTTCACCGCGCTCGCCGGCCACGTCCCCGCCTTCGCGGGCATGACCTACCGGGCGATGGGCGACGCCGGCCTCGTGGTGAAGGCATGAGCGGCGTGGCCCTCGACCTCCTGCTCCAGGCCATCCCGGTCGGCTTCGTCATGTTCGTGGTGCTGAACTTCGGCGGGCTCCTGACCTGGGTCGAGCGCAAGCAGTCCGCGATCATGCAGGACCGGATCGGCGCCAACCGCGCGTCCATCTCCGTGTCGGCTTCCGCATTCGCATCCTGGGGCTGCTCCACCCGCTGGCCGACGCGGTCAAGATGCTGACCAAGGAGGACTTCACCCCCGCGCGCGCGGACAAGCTGATGTTCAAGCTCGCCCCGTTCGTGTCGGTGTTCTTCGGCCTGGCCGCCTTCGCGACGATCCCGTTCGGCGACACGCTCCAGATCCTGGGGCGCGAGATCCAGCTCCAGGCGGTCACGCTCAACGTGGGCATCCTCTACGTGCTCGGCATGATCTCGCTGGGCGTCTACGGGCTCATGATGGCGGGCTGGGCCTCCGCCAACAACTACGCCCTGCTGGGTGGCCAGCGCGCGGCCGCCCTCATGATCTCGGCGGAGGTCGCGATCGGCGCCTCGATCATGGGCGTGGTCATGGTGTACGGCTCGCTCAACATGCAGGACATCGCGCGGGGTCAGGGCCAGCCGCTGCTGCCGCAGTTCCTCGGGAGCTGGATCCCGGCGTGGGGCATCCTGACCCAGCCCCTCGCCTTCATCCTGTTCCTGACCGCGGGCATCGCGTCCACCAAGCGGATTCCGTTCGACACCCCGGAAGGGGAGTCGGAGATCATCGGGTACTTCGTGGAGTACAGCGGGATGAAGTTCGGCATGTTCGCGATGGCCGACTTCCTGGAGACGGTGGTGATCGCGGGCATGACCACCGCGCTGTTCCTGGGCGGCTGGCAGATTCCGTATCTCCAGGCCTCGGGCTTCGTGTTCCCCTGGGGCGCGACGCTGGCGCTGCCGCACCTGGCGGTGGTGGGGATGCAGGTCACCGCCTTCCTCACCAAGGTCGTGGTCATGATCTGGTTCCTCATGCTGATCCGGTGGACGCTGCCCCGCTTCCGCTACGACCAGGCGATGCGGCTCGGCTGGCTCGCCCTCTTCCCGCTGTCGGTCCTCAACATCCTCGTCACCGGCCTCGTGCTGCTGGCGGTGGGGAAGCCCTGAGCCATGGCCTACCAGACGACGAACACCCCCGCCGATCCCAGGCACTCGAGCCGCCTCGGCCTCCGCCAGCGCTTCTACGTGGTCGAGGTGCTGGTGGGGCTGGCGCTGACCGCCCAGCACTTCTTCGCCAACCTCGGGCGGCACACCCTGCACGTGGTCTTCCGGGTCAAGAGCGCGCGCGGGGCGGTCACCATCCAGTACCCCGACGAGCGGCGGCCGTATTCCCCGCGGCTGCGCAGCCTGCACCGGCTGGTGCGCCGGGAGGACGGCTCGCCCCGCTGCGTGGCGTGCATGATGTGCGAGACGGTGTGCCCGGCCCACTGCATCTACATCGTGGCCACCGAGCACCCCAATCCCGAGATCGAGAAGGTGCCCGAGCGGTTCGACATCGACCTGGGCAAGTGCGTGTTCTGCGGCTACTGCGTGGAGGCCTGTCCCGAGGACGCCATCCGCATGGATACCGGCATCCTCGAATTCTCGGCCTACGACCGCCAGAGCATGATCTACACCAAGGACACGCTGCTCGCGCTCGAGCCGGCCGGCCCCAACGGGGTCCCGACGTCGCCGGTGCCGATCCCGCCCGCCCGGAAGCCGCGGTGAGCCTCTTCACGTTCGCGGTGCTGGCCCTGCTCGCGATCGGCTCCGCGGCCGGCATGCTGCTGCGGAGGAACCCGATCCACGGCGCCCTCTTCCTCGCGATCAACCTGAGCACGGTGGCCGCGCTCTTCCTGACCATGCGCGCGGAGTTCCTGGCCGCGGTGCAGATCATCATCTACGCGGGCGCCATCGCGGTGCTCTTCGTCTTCGCGATCATGGTGCTGATCCCGGGCAAGGAGGAGACGGGGCCCGATCCGCTGCGCCGGCAGCGCTGGCTGGCGGTGCCGGTGGCCGCGGTGTTCCTGATCCTGGTCGCGCTGGTGCTGCGCTCGACGGTGCTCGCGGGCCCGCCCAAGCCGCACCTGCCGGGCGGGACGGACGCGGTGGGGCGCGTGCTCTTCACCGATTACCTGTTCCCGTTCGAGGTCACCTCGGTGCTGCTGCTCGTCGCCATCGTGGGAGTCATGGCGCTGACCAAGCGCAGGGCGTAGGATGGTCCCCGAGTCCTACTACGTCGCGCTGTCCGCGGTCCTGTTCACCATGGGCGTGCTCGGGGTCCTGATCCGGCGCAATCCGCTCGTGATCTTCATGTCCATCGAGCTGATGCTGAACGCGGCGAATGTGGCACTGGTGGCCTTCGGCCAGCGGCACGGCACGACCGAGGGCCAGGCCCTGGTGTTCTTCGTGCTGTGCGTGGCCGCCGCCGAGGTCGCGGTGGGCCTCGCGATCATCGTGACGATCTTCCGGCTCCGCCGCCGCCTCTCGGTGGACGAGCTGAGCACGCTTCGCGGCTAGCAGGACCCAGGAGGCAGACCGAATGGCGCAGACCAAGACCGCGGTGGTCCAGACCCGGCTCGACGCGGAGCTGGCGCGGCGGCTTTTGACGCAGATGGCGCTCATCCGGCGCTTCGAGGAGAAGGCGGCCGAGATGTACGCGCTGGGCAAGATCGGGGGCTTCCTTCACCTCTATATCGGGCAGGAAGCGGTCGCGGTGGGCGCCACCTCGACGGTGCGCGTGGACGACTACGCGGTCTCGTCCTATCGCGAGCACGGCCACTGCCTGGCCAAGGGGTCCGACCCGCGCCGGATCATGGCCGAGCTGTTCGGCCGGATGGACGGCCTCAGCAAGGGCAAGGGCGGCTCGATGCACCTCTTCGACAAGAGCGTCAACTTCCTGGGCGGCCACGGCATCGTGGGCGCGCACCTGCCGCTGGCCGCAGGCGCCGGCTTCGCGATCAAGTACCAGGGCGGCGACCAGGTGGTGCTGTGCTACTTCGGCGACGGGGCGGTGCCGGAGGGCGAGTTCCACGAGTCCATGAACCTGGCCGCGCTCTGGAAGCTCCCGGTGATCTTCATCTGCGAGAACAACCGCTACGCGATGGGCACCGCGATCCATCGCGCCCTCTCCCAGACCGATATCTGGCGCTTCGCCGAGACCTACGGGATGCCCGGCGAGGCGGTGGACGGCATGGATGTCCTCGCGGTGCGCGACGTGGTGGCGCGCGCGGTCGAGCGGGCGCGGCGAGACAAGACGCCCGCTCTCATCGAGGCCCGCACCTACCGCTTTCGCGGCCACTCCATGCGCGATCCGGCCGGCTCGGTCTACCGGACCAAGGAAGAGGTCGAGCGCGAGAAGCTGCGGGACCCGATCGCGCTGTTCACCGACCGCGTCCTGAAGGACGGCATCCTCACCGAGGTCGACGTCCGGAACATCGAGAAGGCGGTGAACGACCTCGCGGACGAGGCGGTCGCCTTCGCCGAGGCCTCGCCCGAGCCGCCGCCGTCGGAGCTGTTCACCGACGTGTACAAGGCCTGACGCCATGGCGGTCATGACCTACCGGGAGGCGCTCAACCTGGCCCTCCGCGAGGAGATGCGGCGGGACCCGCGGGTGTTCGTGATGGGCGAGGAGGTCGGTCTCTACGACGGCGCCTACAAGGTGACGCAGGGGCTGCTCAAGGAGTTCGGCGACAAGCGCATCATCGACACCCCCATCTGCGAATCCGGCTTCACCGGCGTGGGTGTCGGCTCCGCGATGCTGGGGCTCCGGCCGGTGGTCGAGATGATGACCTTCAACTTCTCGATCCTGGCACTCGACCAGATCGTCAACTCGGCGGCCAAGATGTGCTACATGTCCGGCGGGCAATACAATATCCCGCTCGTGATTCGCGGTCCCGGCGGGCCGGCGGCGCAGCTCGCCGCGCAGCACTCGCAGTCCATGGAGACGTACTTCTACCACGTGCCCGGGCTCAAGGTGGTGCGCCCCTCGACGCCCGCCGACGCCAAGGGGCTGCTGAAGTCGGCCATCCGCGACGACAATCCGGTGATCTTCATCGAGGCCGAGACCCTGTACGCGGTCAAGGGTGAAGTGCCGGAGGATCCGGAGTTCCTCATCCCCCTCGGCAAGGCGGTGATCCGCCGCGAGGGCACCGACGTCACGGTGGTGGCCTACATGGGCATGATGTACCGCGCCCTCGAGCTCGCGGAGGAGCTGGCCAAGGAGGGGATCTCGATCGAGATCGTGGATCCCCGGACGCTCCGGCCGATGGACACCGAGACCATCATCGGGTCCGTTCGAAAGACGCATCGCGCGGTGGTGCTCGAGGCGGGCGCGGGCTTCGCGGGCATGGGCTCCGAGATCGCGGCCCAGATCACCGAGACCGCCTTCGACGATCTCGACGCGCCGGTTCTGCGGGTCACGGGCGAGAACGCGCCGATGCCCTACGCGAAGAACCTGGAGCTGCTCAAGACGCCGTCGAAGGCCAAGATCGCGGCGGCGATCCGGCAGGTGTGCAACGCATGATCACCAAGGTGTTCATGCCCAAGCTGTCGGACGCCATGGAGACCGGCAAGGTCATCAAGTGGCTGAAGAAGGTGGGCGACGCGGTCAAGGGCGGCGACGTGATCCTGGAGATCGAGACCGACAAGGCGAACGTCGAGATCGAGGCCTTCGGCGCCGGCGTCCTCCGCAAGATCGTGGTGGAGGAGGGCGGGACGGTGCCGGTGGGCGAGATGATCGGCGTGATCGCGGACCCGACCGAGGACATCTCGAGCCTGACCGCCGCGCCCGCGAAGCCCGCGACTCCCGCGCCCGCGGCGGCCGCCCCGGCGCCCGCGGCCGCCCGCCCCGCCGCGCCGGCCGCCGCGAGCGGTCCGCTGCCGGCCATGGAGAGCTACCAGTCCGTGCCCGCCACCACCGCGGTGGTGCCGATGGCGCCCGCCGCCGCGGCGGCCGGCCCCGCCGGCGCCGCGCCGGTCTTCGCGGGCGGCCGGGTGAAGGCCTCGCCGCTCGCCCGCAAGATCGCGGGCCAGACCGGCGTGGACCTGCAGCTGATCCAGGGCACGGGCCCGGGCGGGCGCATCATCCGCCGCGACGTCGAGGCCGCCAAGGCGGCGCCGCGCCCCGCCGCGGTGCCCGCGGCCGCGCCCCAGCCGGCGGGTGCCCCGCGCCCGACCGCGGTCCCCGCGCGGCCGCAGTTCGTGATCCCGCCCCGGCCCGAGGCCGAGTTCGAGGACGTGGCGATGTCGCCGATGCGCGCGGCCATCGCCAAGCGCATGCCGATGTCGAAGGCGCCGGTCCCGCACTTCTACGTCACCTCGGAAGTCGCGATGGACGAGGCGTGGGCGCTGCGCGAGCGGCTCAACGCGCTCGACGGCCAGCCCAAGATCTCGGTGACCGACATGGTCATCAAGGCGGTGGCGCTGGCCCTGCTCAAGAACCCGGGCGTCAACGCCCAGCTCAACGGCCAGGCCATCCGCGTGCACCACCGGGCCCATATCGGGATCGCGGTGGCGCTCGACCAGGGCCTGATCACCCCGGTCCTGCGCGACTGCGACGCGAAGCCGCTGGCCCGCATCGCGGTCGAGTCGCGGGACCTGGCCGACCGGGCGCGCGGAGGTAAACTGCGCGCGCAGGAAATATCCGGGGCCACCTTCTCGATCTCGAACCTCGGCATGTACGACGTCGAGGAGTTCTCGGCGATCATCAACCCGCCCGAGGGCGCGATCCTCGCGGTGGGCTCGGTGCTGCAGAAGCCGGTGGTGGAGGACGGCGAGCTCCGCGTGGGCCGCCGCATGAAGATGACGATCTCGTGCGATCACCGCGTGATGGACGGCGCGATGGGCGCGCGGTTCCTGCAGGACGTGAAGCGGCTGCTCGAAGAGCCCCTGCGGCTCCTGGTCTAGCCCATGGCCACCCAGCCGTTCGACGTCGTGGTGGTGGGCACCGGTCCCGGCGGCTACGTGGCCGCCATCCGCTGCGCGCAGCTCGGGCTCTCGGTGGCCACCGTCGAGGACGACCGGCCGGGCGGCGTCTGCCTCAACTGGGGCTGCATCCCGACCAAGGCGCTCCTCAGGAACGCGGAGGTCGTCGGCCTCTTCAAGCGCGCGAAGGAGTTCGGCATCACGGTGGGCGAGTGGAAGGCCGACTACGCCCAGGCGGTGCAGCGCTCCCGCCGGGTGGCCGACCGCATGGCCAAGGGCGTCGAGTTCCTCTTCCGGAAGAACAAGATCACGCTCTTCCTCGGCCGGGGCACGCTCAAGAGCGCTCGCGTGGTGGAGGTCGCGGGCAAGGACGGCGCGACCACGCTCGAAGCCAAGCGGGCGGTCATCCTCGCCACCGGGTCCGAGCCCAGGTCGCTCCCCGGCGTCACCATCGACGAGAAGCGGATCGTCTCCTCCACCGGCGCGGTCACCAACGAGGCCCGGCCCGGCTCGCTGATCGTCATCGGCGCGGGCGCGGTGGGCATCGAGTTCGCCGACGTCTACGCGGCCTACGGCGCCAGCGTGACCGTGCTGGAGGCGCTTCCGCGCGTGCTGCCCATCGAGGACGAGGAGGCCTCCGCGCAGATCGCGCGGCTCTTCTCCCGGCGCGACATCACGATCCGCACCGGCGTGAAGGTCAAGAGCGTGACGCCGGCCGGCGCCGGGGTCTCGGTGGAGGTGGAGGCCGAGGGCAAGACCGAGACCCTCGAGGCCGACCAGGTGCTGATGGCGGTGGGGCGGGCCGCGCGCACGCAGGGGCTCGGACTCGAGGCGCTGGGCGTCGCGACCGAGCGTGGGTTCGTGACGGTGTCGGCGACCATGGAGACCTCGGTCAAGGGCATCTACGCGATCGGCGACATGGCGGGCCATCAGCTCCTCGCCCACAAGGCGATGGCCGAGGGCGTCGTGGCCGCGGAGACGATCGCGGGCCAGTCGCCCGCGGCCGGTCGACTATGGGAATGTCCCGTCCTGCACCTACTGCCATCCACAGGTTGCGTCCATCGGGCTCACCGAGGCGGCGGCCCGCGCGGGCGGGCGCGAGATCGCGGTCGGCAAGTTCCCGTTCACCGCGAGCGGCAAGGCGGTCGCGCAGGGGGAGACCGAGGGCTTCGTCAAGGTGGTGGCGGACAAGGCCACCGGCGAGATCCTCGGCGTGCACATCGTCGGGCCCGAGGCCACCGAGCTGATCCACGAGTTCGCGGTGGGCCGGACCCTCGAGGCCACGCTGGACGAGTTCGTCCACACCATGCACGCGCATCCCACCCTGTCCGAGGCCGCGTTCGAGGCGGTCCTGGCCGCGCTCGGCCACCCGATCCACATCTGATCGCTGATCTCCCTCTCCCCTCAGGGGAGAGGGCAGGGTGAGGGGCGCCGGCATGGACTTCAATCTCACCGCCGAGCAGGAAGTACTCAAGACCCGCGCGCGCGCGCTGGCCGACACCGTCTTCCGGGACCGCG
Source organism: uncultured Candidatus Rokubacteria bacterium (assembly GCA_963747235.1). Classification (GTDB taxonomy): domain Bacteria; phylum Methylomirabilota; class Methylomirabilia; order Rokubacteriales; family CSP1-6; genus CAMLFJ01. The sequence goes on along the minus strand of CAVVEU010000014.1, from coordinate 85,766 downwards.
CCGCCCGCTGGGACGCCGCCGAGGAATACCCCTGGGACAACGTGAAGGACCTGGTCCAGGCCGGTTTCATGGGGCTCACCATTCCAAAGGAGTACGGTGGGACGGGCGCGTCGATCCTGGACGTCCTGCTGGTCGTCGAGGAGATCGCGCGCGCCTGCGGGGTCACCGCGCGGATCGTGGTCGAGGGGAGCCTGGGGGTGGTCGGCGCGCTCACCGCCTACGGCAGCGAGGCGCAGAAGCGGCGCTACTTCCCGTGGGTGCTCGAGGGCGACAAGCCCGCGATCGCGATCACCGAGCCCGAGGCGGGCTCGGCGGCCACCGATCTCGTGACCCGCGCCGACGAGGCGCCCGAGGGCTACGCGCTCCACGGCGAGAAGCGGTGGATCACCGGGGCCGGGACGTCACGCCTGCATCTCGTCTACTGCCGCATGGGCGGGAAGGCGGGAGCGGGCGGCATCGGCGGCGTCTTCGTCGAGCGCGACACGCCGGGGTTTCGCGTCGGCGAGCGCGACCACACGATGGGCCTGCGCGGCATCCCGGAAGGGCGCCTCCACTTCGACGGCTGCCGCGTGCCGCGCGATCACGTGCTGGTCGGGCCGCCCGACGGATTCAAGAAGCTGATGGAGGCCTACAACGGCCAGCGCCTCGGCGCCGCCACCGTGGCCCTCGGGCTCGCGCAGGGCGCGTACGAGCTCGCGCTGGCCTACGCGGGCACCCGGCGCCAGTTCGGCCGGGCCATCGGCGAGTTCCAGGGCATCCGCTGGAAGCTGGCCGACATGGCGATCAAGCTCGACGCCGCGCGCCTGCTCATCCATCGCGCCGCCGCCAACGCGGGCACCGGCTTCCCGGACGCGCTCGAAGCGGCCAAGGCCAAGACCTTCGCGGCCGAGATCGCGCAGGAGGTGACGGGCCAGGCGCTCCAGATCCACGGCGCCGCCGGCTACGGGCGCGGGCTGCCGCTCGAGCGCATGGCGCGCGACGCCCGCATGTTCGCGATCGGCGGCGGCACCGTGGAGATGATGCGCAACCTCATCGCCGACCGGCTGCTGCCGACCCGCGCCGACTTCCGCCGCTAGACCCGGCCGCTTCGAGCGCGGGCTTCGCCCGCGCGACCTGTTTCTTGGGGGGAGGTTCGGAAGGCGGCGTCAGGCGCCCCCTCCGAGGGGATGCTCCCCAGTGGCCGCCGTGGAAGAAGGGGAGGTGGAGCACCATGAAGTAGCCGTTGGCGGTGAGGACGGCGCCCACGATGGCCAGGACGAGGCTGAAGGAGAAGATCACGCCCGAGCGGGCCAGGATGGACACCGACGACATCACGATGGCGATCTGGAGCAGCGCCTCCGCGACCAGGAAGTAGGGATCGCGGGCCTGGAAGCCGTCCCGCAGGGCCTCCAGCTTCTTGGCGTCCTTCTCGATGTCCTTCTTCTCCGCGTTGTAGCGCTTCTCTTCCTCGTCGAGCTTCCGGAGCAGCGCCTCGTGCTTCTCGCGCGCGGCCGCGGGCGCGCGGTCGGCCAGGTCCGCCTCCAGCCGCATCTTCTGCGCCCGATACAGGTGCTCGCGGATGACCTTGGCCTGGTAGAAGGCCCACTGATCGGAGGACTGCTGCTGGGCGAGCAGCATCTCCTTCATCGCGTGGTTGCCGCCGAGGGCCGCGATGGCCAGGACCACCGCGAAGATGGCCGTGACCAGCGCGACCCGGCGGCTGAATGAATTGGCGGCGTGCTCGTGCAGCTCGTCGGGCTTGGGTAGCTCGACCTCCGCCATGTCCTAGTTGCTGGACCGTCCCCGGGTGATCTCGTCCTTCATGGCCGAGCGGCCCGCCTCGAAGGCGGTGGTCAGCCGCTGCGCCTGCTCCTCGAAGTACTCGCGGCCCTTGTCGAAGAGATCCCCCGCGCGATCCTGCGCCTGGCCCGCCACGTCCTGGGCGCGCTTGAAGAGGTCGCCGCTGTGCTCGGCCAGCAGCTCGCGCGTCTCGCGCCCGGACTTGGGCGTGAGCAGGACGGCCGCCGCCGCGCCCGCGATGGCGCCGAGGAAGAACCACCCGAGGTAACCCGCCGCATCGCTTCCGCGTTCGTCCGCCATGGTCTTCTCCTTGGCCGTGTCGCCGATCAGTGGTGTCGATCCTTGAGCCGGTGAAGGAAGACTTCGACGCCCCGCTTCACCCCGGCCGCCATCCCCGCGTACTGTCCGATGCGCGTGAGCCCTCCCACCGCGCCGACCACCCGCGCCGCCTGCACCGAGATGTCCTCGACGCGATCCACGATCCCGCCGATCCGCTGGAGGTTGTCGTTGGCGTTGCGCGAGAGCTTCTGCAGCTCCCCGGTCAGGCTCTCGAGCTCGCTCGCCATCGGACGGACCTCACGCTCCACCTGGGCGAGCACGCTCTCCGCGCGCGCGGCCGTCTTCTTGATCGAGAGCAGGGTGGAGATCAGCACGATCGTGAGCGCCACGACGCAGGCGAGAATGACGCCGACCGCGAGGGGGGTCATCGGGAATCGAGTATGGCAGGGGGTATCGCGCAAGTCAATGAAAGGGGCCGAGAAGCGCCCGCATTCATTGACTTTCCTGGACGGCGGCCCCTATACTCCATCAGCAGAGGTCCCGCCATGCCCCTCCACGATCGCTTCGACGAGCTCCGACGACGCAACGAGGCGGCCGAGCTCGCGGGCGGCCCCGAGCGGATCGCCCGGCAGCACAACGCGGGCAAGAAGACCGCGCGCGAGCGCGTGGAGCTGCTGGTCGACAAGGGCTCGTTCAACGAGATGGACCGCCTGGTCGTCCACCAGAGCGTGGACTTCGGCATGGACGAGCAGCGCATCCCGGGGGACGGGGTGGTCACCGGCGCGGGGCGCATCCACGGCCGGCCGGTCTTCGTGTTCGCCCAGGACTTCACGGTCTTCGGCGGCTCGCTCTCGGAGGCCTACGCGCGGAAGATCTGCAAGATCATGGACCTCGCCATGAAGACGGGCACCCCGATCATCGGCCTCAACGACTCGGGCGGGGCGCGGATCCAGGAGGGCGTGGTCTCGCTGGCCGGCTATGCCGACATCTTCCTGCGCAACACCCTGGCCTCGGGGGTGGTGCCCCAGATCTCGGCCATCATGGGGCCGTGCGCGGGCGGGGCGGTCTACTCGCCGGCGATCACCGACTTCGTGTTCATGGTCAAGAACAGCTCGTACATGTTCGTGACCGGGCCCGACGTGATCCGGGCGGTGACCCACGAGGAGGTCTCGTTCGAGGAGCTGGGCGGCGCCTCCACCCACGGCGCCACCTCCGGGGTGGCCCACTTCGCGGCGGAGAACGAGGAGGAGTGCCTCGCCCTCATCCGCGAGCTGCTGACCTTCCTGCCCCAGAACAACTCAGAAGATCCGCCCCTTCGCGCAACCCTGGATCCGGCGGACCGGGTGGACGAGGAGCTCCAGACGGTGGTCCCGGAGCAGCCGAACCGGCCCTACGACATCAAGGACATCGTGCGGCCGGTGCTCGACGACCGGTACTTCTTCGAGGTCCAGGCCGCCTTCGCGCCGAACCTGGTCATCGGCTTCGGCCGGCTCGGGGGCCGTCCGGTGGGAATCGTCGCCAACCAGCCCGCGCACCTGGCCGGCTGTCTCGACATCAACGCCTCGGTCAAGGGCGCGCGCTTCGTGCGCTTCTGCGACTGCTTCAACATCCCGCTGGTGACCTTCGAGGACGTGCCCGGCTTCCTGCCCGGCACCGCCCAGGAGTTCGGCGGCATCATCAAGCACGGGGCCAAGCTGCTCTTCGCCTTCTGCGAGGCCACGGTGCCGAAGCTCACCGTGATCACCCGCAAGGCCTACGGGGGCGCCTACTGCGTGATGTCGTCCAAGCACATCCGCGGGCGACGCCAACTTCGCGTTCCCGACCGCCGAGATCGCGGTGATGGGCCCCGACGGGGCGGTGAATATCCTGTACCGGCGCGAGATGGACGGGGCGCCGGACCCCGCCGCGGTCAAGGACGAGAAGGTGCGCGAGTACCGCGAGAAGTTCGCCAACCCGTTCGTGGCGGCGGAGCGGGGCTACATCGACGAGGTGATCGAGCCGCGCGACACGCGGCGGCGGCTCATCCAGGCCCTCGAGGTCCTGCACACCAAGCGCGACAGCAACCCGCCCAAGAAGCACGGGAATATCCCCCTGTGATCCGGTCCCTATGACGCCGGAAGAGCAGGCGCGCTTCGAGCAGGCCCGCCGCGAGTGGGAGGAGCGGACGCTCAAGCCCTCGCTGGCCCGGTCCCCCGAGCGCCCGGGCCCCTTCACCGATTCGGCCGGCGCGCCGGTCGAGCGCCTGCACACGCCCGCGGATACCGCGGCGGTGGACTACGTGCGGGACCTGGGCTTCCCGGGCGAGTTCCCGTACACGCGCGGGGTGCAGCCCACGATGTACCGCGGGCGGTTCTGGACGATGCGCCAGTACGCGGGCTTCGGCTCGGCGACCGAGACCAACCAGCGCTTCCGCTATCTCCTCGAGCAGGGGCAGAGCGGCCTCAGCGTGGCCTTCGACCTGCCGACCCAGATGGGCTACGACGCGGACCACGAGGTGGCCCGCAGCGAGGTCGGCAAGGTCGGGGTCGCGATCTCGAGCGTGGAGGACATGGCCGCGCTGTTCGACGCCATCCCGCTCGACCGGGTCTCGACCTCGATGACGATCAACTCCACCGCCTCCATCCTGCTCTGCCTCTACATGGCGGTGGGAGAGCGCCAGGGCGTCTCGTCGGACCGGCTCTCGGGGACGGTCCAGAACGACATCCTGAAGGAGTACATCGCCCGCGGCACCTACGTGTACCCGCCCGGCCCGTCCATGCGACTGATCACCGATACCTTTGCGTTCTGCCGCGAGCGGGTGCCGCGCTGGAACACGATCTCGATCTCGGGCTATCACCTCCGGGAAGCCGGCTCCACCGCCGCCCAGGAGGTGGCCTTCACGCTCGCCAACGGCATCGCCTACGTGACGGCCGCGCAGGAGGCGGGACTCAAGGTCGACGAGTTCGCGCCGCAGCTCTCGTTCTTCTTCAACGCCCACAACAACCTCCTCGAGGAGGTGGCCAAGTTCCGGGCCGCCCGGCGGCTGTGGGCCCGGATCATGAAGGACCGCTTCGACGCGCGCGATCCGCGCTCGCGGATGCTCCGCTTCCACGCCCAGACCGCGGGCAGCATGCTCACCGCCCAGCAGCCGGAGAACAACATCGTGCGCGTGGCGGTGCAGGCCCTGGCCGCGGTGCTGGGGGGCTGCCAGTCGCTGCACACGAACTCGATGGACGAGGCCCTGTCGCTGCCGAGCGAGGCCGCGGTCCGCCTCGCGCTCCGCACCCAGCAGGTCCTGGCCCACGAGTCCGGCGTCGCCGACATCGTGGATCCGCTCGGCGGCTCCTACTCGATCGAGCGGATCACGAAGCGGATCGAGGAGGAGGCCGAGACCTACATCGCCAAGATCGACGGCCTGGGCGGGTCGGTGCACGCCATCCCGTTCATGCAGCGCGAGATCCAGGAGGCGGCCTACCGCTACCAGCAGGACGTGGAGGCCAAGCAGCGCGTGGTGGTGGGCGTGAACGAGTTCGTCATGGACGAGCCGCCGCCCGCGAACCTCTTCCAGGTGGACGCCTCCGTGGGCCAGGCCCTGGCCGAGCGCCTCGCGGTCATTCGCCGGACCCGTGACGCGTCCGCCGCCGCCCGCGCGCTCGAGGCGGTGGATCGGGCCGCGCGCGGCCGCGACAACCTGCTGCCGCACATCCTGACCGCGGTGCGCGCGCAGGTGACGCTCGGCGAGATCTGCGACACGCTGCGGCGGGTCTTCGGTGTCCACCAGCCCTCCGTCGTCTTCTAGCGAACGCGGTCCCCTCGCGGAGAGGGCGGGTGAGGGGTGCGTCGCCCTCGCCCTTAGTCGTTGCCCTGCTGCGGGGCCCCCCGGCGGGGGCGGGCACCGCGGACCAGGTCGGCGCGACCTTCGGCCTCCTGATCCAGGACGTGGTCAGCGCCTTCCCGCCCGCCGAAGGCCTGGTGGTCGCGGCGGAGGGCGACCGGCTCTTCATCGATCTCACCGAGAAGAGCGGGGTGCAGCCGGGGCAGGAGTACTCGGTGTTCCGCAAGGGCGAGGCCTTCCGGCATCCCATCAATGGCCGGCCCCTGGGCCGTTACGAGGACATTCTCGGCTACGCCCAGATCGTCCGCCTGCATCCGCAGTACTCGGAGGCGGTCTTCGTGCCGGCCGACGGCAAGGCCGCGCCCGAGCCCGAGGACGGGGTGCGTATCACCAAGGGCCGGATCCGCGTCGCGGTGGCCCCGGCGACCGACCTGACCAAGGCCAACGCGGACCTGCGGCGGGTGCCGTTCATGCTCGCCCACGCGCTCGAGCAGACCAAGCGGTTCCAGGTCGCCGACCCCACCGTGGTGCAGGAGCATCTCCTCAGCCAGAAGACGCGGAGCGAGGAATTGCTGGTGAGCCCCGGCAAGGCCAAGGCCTCCGGCAAGACCCTGGAGGTCTCGGGCTGGCTGGTCCCGATGCTGATCGAGCGGCGGGGGGTCACCTATCTGGACATCACCTGGATCTCCGCGGTGACCGGGACGGCCCTGTTCTCCCGGCGGGCGGCCCTGACCCGGTCCGAGGACACGGCCGAGCAGCGGTTCCCCTGGGAGCCCATCCCGACAGACTGAGCCTCCGCCCGCGGCAGGGCGGATATGAGGGAGGCTTCTGGTATGCTGTTGGGCGTCATGACGACCTTTCGACGCGGGCAGTGGCTTGTTCTGGCCGGCTTCATCGCGATCGCGGTCTCGGGCTGTGGCGGCCGGGGCTGGCGCGAGTACGTCGGGCTCGCGGCGCAGAACGACCCCTCGGTCAACATCCGACCGGCCGAGCCCAAGTGGCTCCTGATCAAGAACCCCCGCTGCTGCGACATCGCCAGCGAGCCGGAGTACATCTGGGTCGAGGAGGACAAGGTCCCCACGACCGTGAAGTCCTTCATCTTCGGCCAGTCCACCCTGATCGCGCCGCCCGAGGTCGTGGCCAAGTACGGGGCGCCGCCCGGGGGCGGGCGCATCAGCGCGCGGCAGGGCGGGGCCTACAAGGTGGAGAACGTGGTGCCGACGGTCCCGACGAACCGGAGCGCGGCGGCGGCCGCGGTGTCGAACACCACGCGCACCGACGCGCCCAGCCGGGTGGCGACCCAGTCGGCGACCCGCGGCTACGTCGTCTTCGTGGACACCTCCCGCGTCATCATCGACCTGGCCGCGAGCGACGGGGTCAAGCTCGGCACCGGCGTGAGCGTCCGCCGTGACAAGGTCGCCATCGTCCACCCCATCACCGGCGAGCTGCTCGGCGAGCTCGACGAGGAGGTGGCCTCGGGGCGGGTGGTGGAGGTCCGCGACAAGTTCTCGGTGGTCGAGGTGCAGAAGGCCGCCGCGGGGGTGCAGGTTCAGGTCAAGGACCGGGTGGTGCTCCGGTAGCCGGCGCCTCCACCCCTCTTCGGTGAACGCGCCCACCCCGCTCGAAGCTCTGTTGAAGGACCGCGTCGCGGTCGCGATCGGCGCCGAGCTCGGCGCGATCGAGGCCGCCATCGGGCGCGAGATCGAGTCGCCCGTCCCGCTCATCCACGAGATGGGCGAGTTCATCGCGGGGGCGGGGGGCAAGCGGCTGCGCCCGATCCTGCTCCTCATCGCGGCCCGGCTGGCCGGCTACCAGGGGCCGCGCGCCATCCGGATGGGCTGCGTCGTCGAGCTGCTGCACACCGCGACCCTCATCCACGACGACGTCGTGGACCAGGCGCCGCTGCGTCGCGGCCGGCCGTCCGCCAACGCCCGCTGGGGAGACGACGCCTCGATCCTGGTGGGCGACCATCTCTACTCGAAATCCTTCGCCCTGATGGTGGAAGACGGCGACCCCGGCGTTCTCGAGACGCTCGCCCGCGCGACCGTGTCCATGACCGAGGCCGAGGTGTTCCAGCTCGAGCGCAAGCGGAGCGGCAGCACCGGCGAGGCGGACTACCTCCGGATCATCACCCAGAAGACCGCGTCGTTCATGTCGGCCTGCTGCCGCATCGGCGCGCTCCTGGGGCGGGCGAGCCCGGAGCAGGTGGAGGGCCTGACGCGCTACGGGCTCGACATCGGCATCGCGTTCCAGATCAGCGACGACTCGCTCGACTTCGTCGCGGACCAGGCGCGGCTCGGCAAGGCGGTCGGCGCCGACCTGAAGGAAGGCAAGCGCACGCTGCCCCTGATCGCCACCATCGAGCGGGCGGGGCCGGCCGACCGGGACCGGATCCACACCTTGCTGAAGCAGCCCGCCCTCTCACCCGAGGAGATCGAGGAGATCCGCCGGCTCGTGGTCAAGCACGCGGGCGTGGAGTACGCGCTCGAGCGGGCCCACGAGTATGTCCGGAGCGCCAAGGACGCGCTCCGGTCCTTTCCGAGCTCGGACGACAAGGACACGCTGCTCCTGGTCGCGGATTTCGTCGTCGATCGCGACCGCTAGACCCCTCTCCCCTTTGGGGCTAGAGGGCAGCGGTGAGGGGAGTCCTCATGCCGGGCCTGATCACCGCGCGCCGGGCGTCCCGCTGGAGCGCCTCGGTCCGGTGGTTTCCGATCCGGTGCGCCTTCGGTTCTCCGGCTGCCGTCTTGAGGCCGGCGGGCTGGTGGGCGAGGTGCTCGACGCCGACCGCTTCGGCAATCTGCTGACCTCCATTCCGGCTGCTCGGCTCGTCGAGGTTCCAGGGTCCGGCGGGCTGGTGCTGGAGGTGGCGGGGCGGCGTCTTCCCGGGCCGGTCGATGCTGTGACGGCGGCCCCTCAGGAGCCGGCGGCCGGCTTGCCCGCGGCTGGCTTTGCGGTTCCTGCGCCTGGTTTCGTGGTGCCCGCGGCCGGTTTTGTGGTGCCCGCGGCTGGTTTTGTGGTGGAGGAAGGGGAGCTGCCGCCGCCGTCCGTGCTAGACTTGCGTTCCGATGACGTCGCCGGCTTGGATTCGGCGCTTCCGCCATCTCCCTTCGACGCCGATTCCTTCCCCGCCGAGTCCTTCCCGGTGGATTCCTTGCCAGATGATTCCTTCGACGTCGACTCCTTCGACGTGGACTCCTTCGCCTTCTTCCGAGACTCGGACGGGTAGTCGGTGACGTACCAGCCTTCGCCCTTCAGGATGAACGGGGCCGCCGACAGCAGCCGGTGGATCGGCCCGCCGCAGACTTCGCAGGTTACGAGCGCCGGCTCCGTGATGCGCTGCTTTATCTCGAAGACACGCGGGCAGCGCGGGCACTCGTATTCGTAGGTTGGCATGAAACAAAGGAATACATGGCGATCATGAGGGTGTCAAGGAGCGCGTCGGTCATTGCCCTGTGCGCCGCCGCATGGCTCCCCGCGTGCGCGACGACGACGGCCGACGATGAGATCCGCAAGCTCGAGGCCCAGGCGTCCTACGAGGCGGGTGTCAGGAGCATCTCGGAGGGGCGAATCTCGCTCGGGCTGTCCTCGCTGCGGCAGGCCGTCGAGATCGAGCCGCGCAACCCGGTCTACCACAACGCGGTCGGGGCGGTGATGCTCAACATCGGCCGCCACCCGGACGCGCAGCTCGAGTTCCAGAAGGCGGTGGAGCTGGATCCGACCTATGCCGACGCGTTCCACAACCTGGGCTCCGCCTACGCCGAGCAGGCCAAGTGGGAGGACGCGATCGTCGCCTACCGCAAGGCGCTCGCCCAGACCATCTACAACCGGCCGGAGAGCACCTACAACAACCTGGGCTATGCGTACTGGGCGCTCGACCGCCGCAAGGACGCCGAGGACGCGTTCCGATCGGCGCTCCAGCTCGATTCGCGGCTGGTGCCGTCGCATTTCTGGCTCGGGGTACTGCTGCAGAGGGAAGGTAGGCAGGCGGAAGCCAAGGTCCACCTCCGAGCTGCCCGGGACCTCGAGCCGGCCTCCATGCTCGGTAAGCGGGCAGACGAGGTGCTGAAAGCGATGGGCCCTGAGCCCAAGTAGCTGATTTAGTTGGAGTTAATCCGCGATATCCCCGCCGGATTTTTTCTTGACCCGTAAACCGGGTTCGCGGTAAAAAGGTCAAGCATTTTCCTATTCTTTCTCCCTGGGAGGTGACAAGGCAAAACACTCGTCTCTCCAGAAGTACCGTCGTCGCGCGTATCGCGGGAAGTCAGGAAGCACACGCTGCAGGAATGCACGTCATCCACCTGATTGAGGAGAAGTCTCAATGAAAAGGACGAGTCTTGCCGTCCTGATGCTCGCCTTGGCCCTCGTGGCCCTGGCGGCGCCCATGGCATTCGCCCAGGCGCCCGCCCCGAAGGTGACCATCAACGGCCTCATCGACAACGTCACCTCGTATTCGCAGAACATGGCCAACTACAACGGCGGCGTCTTCAACCGCAAAGACAGCATGTGGTACTTCCGCACCCGCGGCCGCTTCGACATCATCGGCGAAGTCGGCAAGGCCAAGGGTGTCCTCGGCCTCGAGCTCGACCACGTCTACGGTCAGACCGGGTCGAACGACTCGACCATCGTGAACGCCGGCGCGGCCTCCGGCACCGCCGTGCAGACGGGCTTCGGCACGGACGGCAGCTTCGACCTCAACACGGACTCGCGCGGCATCATCGAGGTCAAGTGGCTGTACGTCGAGTTCCCGATGCCGCTGATCCCGGTACCCACCACGGCCCGCCTGGGCGCTCAGCCCTTCGGCGCGCTGGCCAACTACAAGCTGGCCGTCTACGCCACGGGTGACTTCCCCGGCGTGAGCATCACCAGCCAGATCACCCCGAACTTCAAGTTCGTGGGGACCTACGTCCAGGTCGAGGAGAGCCTCGTCGGGACGGACACGAGGACCACACGGCCACCCCCGGCGTGGCTCCGGCGGGCGTGCTCAGCACGCAGAACCGTGGTGATGACTTCGCGTACATCATCGCGCCCGAGATCACGCCGTTCAAGGGCCTGGACATCAAGCCGATGTTCTCGATGTTCTACGCCCAGGGCACCACGAACGGCAGCGCCCGCGCCGGCCGCGGCGGCCTCAACACCACGACCGCGTACTCCCCGACCGGCGACGTGCGCGGTGGCATCAACGAGTACCGGTACACGGTCGGACTGGACGCCCGGCTCCGGATGGGGCCGTTCTCCCTCGATCCGACCGTCCTGTACCAGTTCGGTAACAAGGCGGTCATCGCCAGCCGGCGCTCCTTCGCTCCGAGCGGAGCGGTGCCGGTCGGAAGTACTACCCCGACATGATGCCTGGCTCGTCGACGTGCGTGCCGGGTTCCAGCTCGGGCCGCTGCTCCTCGAAGGCCTGGTCATGTACACGCACGGGTAACAGCGCTCGCAACAACACGCTCGGCACCGTCCGGTACTTCCAGCCGCTGACGACGGACACGGGCTACCTGGCGGACTGGGGTACGCTCGATCACGTCGCTGGGTATCGACTACCTCAACGCCTTCAACGAGGCTGCCGGCCGGATTGCATACCCCGGCAACCAGCATCGGCTGGGACAAGTACGGCCGCGTTCAGGTCGGCGCCAAGGCCACCTACGCCATCACCCCGGAGCTCAGCGTCATGGGTGGTGCGAACGTGCACTGGACGCGCCGAGAAGATGGATCGCAACGGCGCGACAGTCGCGCGGTGCCGGTATCACGCCGGTGTTCACGGGTCCCACGCCGCGTGACAGCAAGCGCTATGTCGGTACCGAGCTGATGGCCCTGATCACCTGGCGGTTCGCCCCCGGGTTGACCTGGGACAACCAGTTCGGCTACATGTTCATGGGGCCGGCGCTGGACGGGGTCACCGACTCCGAACGCTGGCGCGCAACACCAACGACCCGTTCATGCTCACCTCTCGCGTCCGCTTCACGTTCTAACACGCGAGACCGCAGGAGCTTCGGGCCCGGGGGGCAACCCCCGGGCCCGTTGTCTTTTCAGGGTTTCTTGCCGCCACCCGGGAGGCGACGTATAGTCACGCTCATGTGGAAGGCTCTCCTGAGCGCGGCCTTGATCCTGGGCCTCGCAGGTCCCGGCCGCGGCCGCCGAGTACCGGCTCCAGGTCGCCAATCTCTACCGAGAGAGCTTCGTCCACTACTTCGACGGGCCCCTCGGCACGGGCGCGGGCGATCTGGTCATGGAGCGCCTGGGACGGGCGCTGGACTCGGAGCGGGTCCCGAGTGGGGCCATGCTGACCGATCGCACCTTCCGCTACGGCTGGGAGGCCCTGGCCGGGTCATTCCGGGCCGTCAAGGTGATCGCCGAGATCAAGCCGGCGGAGGGGGCCCGGCGGTGGGACGAGGTGGTCTGGGTGGGCAATCCGGGTGAGCGGAGCGTGTGGGTGATCGCCCCGACGACGACCCGGACCCAGGAAGTGGTGCACGTCGCGCTCCAGGGGGTGCCGGTCGCGGCGGGCGAGTCCGCCGACGCTTCGCCACTACCTGCCGTATCGCGTGACCGGCTCGCCGGCCCCGCAGACCGCGGTGACCTACCCGCTCGACTTCGTGCGGTTCTACGAGGAGCCGGGGGCCCGTCCTGTGGGACCGCTATCTGTCCCGGTCCACCGCGCTCGGACAGGGGATTGCCGCCATCGTCGGAGAGAGCTCGAACCCGTCGTTCGCGGACTGGGTCTACATCGTCGTCCAGCACCCGCCGCAGGCGACGACCTTCAAGGCCGTGGTGGCCTGGGAGCGTCGGCGGGGCGCCGACCGATCCAACCTCGAGGGAGCCTCGCCGAGGGATTGATGGGCAGACGTCTTCGCGACATCGCACCGCTGCTCCTCCTGGCCGTCTTCGCGGCGGGGAGCGCCTCGGCCCAGTCGCCGGCCGCATCGGCGCCGCCCCCCGGTCCCGCGAGCTCGGCCCCGATGACCGCCCTGGTGGAGCAGCTCCTGGATCTCTTCCCCAAGTTCGAGGGCGAGGTGCTCGAGGTCCGGCCCGGGGCGCTGACGCTCAACGCGGGCGCGAAGGCCGGCGCACGGCCGGGCCTGGACGTGGAGCTCTTCCGCGAGGGACGGGAGATCAAGCACCCGCGGACCGGTGAGCTGCTGGGGCGCGCCGAGGATGCGCTGGGCCTCGCCCGGATCACCCAGGCGCAGGAGGGCTTCGCGGTGGCGACACCGCCGGCGGGTGTCGAGATCAAGGCGGGCGACCGGTTCCGGGTCTCCTCCGGCAAGGTCGGCATCGTGCTCCTGCCCCTCCTGGGAAGCCTGAGAGAGACCCTGGTCGAGACCGCGACCCAGGAGCTGGTGGAGCGGCTGGCCGCCACCGGGCGGTTCAAGGTGACCATGGGCGACACGATCAACGTGTTCCTCGCCCAGCAGCGCCTGACCGCCGCCGATTTCCTCGCCGGCAAGGGTGTCCGCGAGGCCGCCGAGCGCTTCAAGGCGGACAATATCCTGGCCGTCCACTTCACGCGGGTCCAGGGCCGGCCCTTCATGGACGTGCGGTTCTTCGCGGCCCCCCGCGCGGACGCCGCGGTCACGACCTCGTTCTTCGTGCCTCCCTCGACCCTGCGGGCCGCCAATCCCGGCCCCCGGTTCTCGCAGGGCGGCCCCGCGAACCCGCCCCAGGCCAAGCCCCGCTCGCTCCTGCAGCGGCTCCTGGGCGGGGAGCTCGAGGCGGGCAGCTACTCGACCGGCGAGAACTCGCTGCCGCTGCGCGAGGTGGCCAAGTTCAAGTTCCCGGTGCTGGCCATGGATCTCGCGGTCGCTCCGAAGGACAAGATCCCCCGCATGGTGGTGAGCGACGGCGACCAGATCTACATGTACCGGATCGTGGATCAGAAGGTCGAGCCGGAGTGGAGCCGGTCGGTGCGCAGCCTGGGGCGCGTGCTCTCCCTGCAGCTCGCGGATCTCGACGGCGACGGCAACCTCGAGGTCATCGGCAACCGGTACGCGCCGAGGGTCGGGCTCAACGGGTTCGTCATCTCCTCGCGGGACGGCAAGCCGTTCACGATGGTCGAGTACGTGTCCGACTTCCTGTTCGCGGTGGACCTCAAGGGTGAGGGCGTGAAGCAGACGCTGTGGACCCAGCGCTACAGCTCCGAGAACTTCTTCACGCCGGGCCAGGCCGACCAGATGATCCTGAAGAACGGCAAGCTCGTCGCCGACAAGACGTTGCGCGTGTCCAGCTCCTTCCGGCCGATGGGTGCCGCCTTCTCCAACGTGATGGGCAAGGACACGCGGTCGCTCGCCCTCATCGACGAGTTCAACCGGCTGCAGATCGTGAACGAGGGCGAGGAGCTGTGGCGCTCCTCCACCTCGGTCGGCGGCGGCTACATGACGGTCGAGCTGGTCGGGGCGACGGTGAGCTCGCGGACGGACCGCAGCAAGTTCTTCAAGATCGAGCCGACCCCGCTCGCGGTGGACCTCGACGGGGACGGGGTGGACGAGCTGATCGTGCCCCAGAACCTGGTGCGGGAAGGCCTGCTCGCGGTGGTCTTCAAGGGACCGGCCGGCTTCCGGCTGCAGTCCATCAACTCGGGCTTCGAGGGCGGCATCACCTGTCTCGGCGCCTACAAGACCGAGGACTCCGCCCAGCCGACGATCATGGCCGCCGTGGTCCGGTACAACAACGTCCTCCTGAAGGCGGGCGGCGAGACGCAGATCATCATGACCGTGCCTCAAGACTAGGTCCCCCCTGGCGATCCCGGAAGAGAGTCAACGGCGCGAGCCCCGGCTCGATGCCTCGCCGCCCCGCGGCATGCGGGACGTGCTCCCCGAGGAAGTCGCGGTGCGCGACTGGGCCATGGCCCAGATCCTCACCGTCTACCGGCGCCACGGCTTCGTCCGCATCGAGACGCCCGCGGTGGAGAGCCTCCGCCTGCTGCTCCGGAGCGACGGCGGCGAGAACGAGAAGCTGATCTACAAGATCCTGAAGCGCGGTGAGAAGCTCGCGGCGGCGGGCGGCGCGGAGGACCTGGCCGACCTGGGCCTGCGGTTCGATCTCACGGTGCCGCTCGTCCGCTACTACGCGCACAATCTCGCGAAGCTCCCCCAGCCGCTCAAGGCCATCCAGATCGGGCCGGTGTGGCGGGCGGAGCGGCCGCAGCAGGGCCGCTACCGGCAGTTCACCCAGTGCGACATCGATATCCTGGGGGTGGCGTCCGAGGTGGCGGAGATCGAGCTGATCCTGGCCACCACCGAGGCGCTCGCCGCGCTGGGGCTCAAGGACCTCACGGTACGGATCAATGACCGGCGCCTCCTCGGGGGCCTGGTCGCCCACTGCGGGTTCGATCCGGCGCGGGCGGGCTCGGTGTTCATCGGGCTCGACAAGCTCGACAAGATCGGCCGGGACGGCGTGGCGGCCGAGCTGCGGGAGGCCGGGCACGCCGCCGATGCGGTGAACCGCATGCTGGACCTGCTGGCCTCGAGCGCCACGCCGGCCGCGCTGCGCACGCTCCTCGGCGCGCGCGTGGACGACGGGGTGTGGCACGGCCTGCAGCGCATCCTCGACACGGTCGAGACGCAGGCGGCCGGCCGCTTCCGGCTCATGTTCGACGCCACGCTCGTGCGCGGGATGGGCTACTACACCGGGCCCATCTTCGAGGTACAGCACGGCGGAGGCACCGCGTCGATCGCGGGGGGTGGGCGCTACGACCGGATGGTCGGCAAGTTCATCGGGCGGGACGTTCCCGCCACCGGCTTCTCGATCGGGTTCGAGCGTGTGATCTCGCTCCTCCTGGAGCGCGGGCCGGCGGCCGAGGCGGACGGCGAGCGCGTGGTGCTGGTCTTCGACGAGGCCGAGGCCGCCCTCGGACCCGTGCTCGCCCTTGCCCGCGACCTGCGGGAGCAGGGCAAGCAGGTGCTCCTGGAGGCGCGGGCCAAGCGGCTCGGCAAGCAGCTCCAGGACCTCGAGGCCCGCGGGTACCGGAAGATCGGCGTGCTGGGGGCCGATGGCGCGGTGGAGTGGCGCGAGCCGCGCGCGGGCGGGGCGGGGGAGACGAGCGCGTGATGGAGAGCCTGGGCGGCTGGCGGCGGACCCATAGCTGCGGCGCGCTGCGGAGCGAGCACGTCGGGCAGGCGGTCACGCTGATGGGCTGGGCGTATCGCCGCCGGGACCATGGGGGCCTCCTCTTCATCGACCTGCGCGATCGGGAAGGCCTCACCCAGTGCGTGTTCAACCCCGGCGCCGGCGGCGGGACGCACGCCAAGGCGGAGGCGGTGCGGACCGAGTTCGTGCTGGCGGTGCGCGGGACGGTGTCGGCGCGTCCGCCCGGCACCGAGAACCCGAAGCTGGCCACCGGGGGCGTCGAGGTCCAGGTCTCCGAGGTGCGCATCCTCAACGAATCGCGGCCGCTGCCGTTCCAGCTCGACGACGACGCGGAGATCGACGAGACGCTGCGGCTCAAGTACCGGTACCTCGACATGCGGCGGCCGCACGTCCTGCGCGCCTTCCAGATCCGCGATCAGATCTGCCGGGCCGCGCGCGACTATCTCCACGCCGAGGCGTTCCTCGAGGTCGAGACGCCGTTCCTGACGCGCTCGACCCCGGAGGGCGCGCGCGACTTCCTGGTGCCGAGCCGCCTGCAGCCCGGGCAGCTTCTACGCGCTGCCCGCAGTCGCCGCAGCTCTTCAAGCAGCTCCTGATGGTGGCGGGCTTCGAGCGCTACTTCCAGATCGTGCGCTGCTTCCGCGACGAGGATCTCCGCAAGGACCGCCAGCCCGAGTTCACCCAGATCGACATCGAGACGTCGTTCCTCGACCGGGACGATTTCCTGCCCATCATCGAGGGGCTGGTGGCCGAGATGTGGCGGCGCGTGAAGGGCGTGGAGCTCGAGCGGCCGTTCCCGCGCATCCCGTACGACGAGGCGATGGCCCGCTACGGCTCGGACAAGCCCGATCTGCGCTTCGGGTTGGAGCTCCAGGATTGCTCGGCCCTGTTCGCGGGCGGCGAGTTCCAGGCCTTCGCCCAGACGGTGGCCGCCGGCGGCGCGGTGAAGGGCCTCTGCGTGCCCGGCGCGGGCGGCATGAGCCGCAAGGAGCTCGACGATCTCACCGCGGAGGCGAAGCAGGCCGGCGCCAAGGGGCTGGTCTGGATCAAGGTGAACGCGGATGGGATTCAGTCCCCGGTGGCCAAGTTCATCCAGGCCATCCAGGCACGGCTCCTCGAGACGCTCGAGGGGGCCACGGGCGACCTGCTGCTGCTGGTGGCCGACACGCCCGCCGTCGCGGCCACCGTGCTGGGGCGCCTGCGCGTGGACCTGGCGCGCCGGTTCAACCTGATCCCGACCGATCGCGACGTCTTCGCCTGGATCATCGATTTTCCCCTGGTGGAGTGGAACGCCGACGAGAAGCGGTGGGACGCGGTCCACCATCCCTTCACCGCGCCCCGCGACGAGGACCTCCCCCTGCTCGAATCCGACCCGGGCCGCGCCCGCGCCAAGGCCTACGATCTCGTGCTGAACGGCCAGGAAGCGGCGGGCGGCTCCATCCGCATCCATCAGCCCGCGGTCCAGGAGCGCGTCTTCGGCCTGATCGGCATCTCGAAGGACGACGCCCGGGCGCGCTTCGGCTTCCTCCTGGAGGCGCTCGAGTTCGGCGCGCCGCCCATGGGCGGGATCGCCTTCGGCCTGGACCGCCTCGCCGCCAACATGGTGGGGCAGGAGTCCATCCGGGAGGTCATCGCCTTCCCCAAGACCCAGAAGGGCACCTGCCCGCTCACCGACGCGCCCGCTCCGGTGGACCCCAAGCAGCTCCGCGAGCTCGGGATCCGCCTCGTGGAAGGGCTCGGATCCCCGTGATATGCTCCCGGGCAAAGGAATGAGCCTTCGTTGACTGAAGCCACCGGCGTCACCCGGCGGATCGTCCTGCCTCCGGACCTCAATCACCTCGCCCTTCTCGGCCGTCACGACGAGCACCTGCGCCAGCTCGAAACGCAGTACGACGTGCGCATCACCGCGCGCGGCCACGACGTGACTCTTCGTGGAGAAGAGCGGCAGGTAATCGAGGTCGAGCGGGTCATGCGCGAGCTGGTGGCCATGCTCCGGGAGCGGCCCACGCTCGGCGCGGCCGACATCCGTTCGGCCCTGCGCATCGCGGGGAACGAGCCGGGCGCGGACGTCAAGTCGGTGCTGGCCGACGCCATCTCGGTGCCCTCGCGGCGCCGCTTCATCACCCCGAAGACCGCGAACCAGAAGCGCTACCTGGAAGCGGTGCGCGGGCACGACCTGGTCATCGCGATCGGCCCGGCCGGGACCGGGAAATCGTACCTGGCGGTCGCCATGGCGATCTCCGCCCTGCTGAAGCGCGAGGTCGCGCGCATCGTGCTCACGCGGCCGGCGGTGGAGGCGGGGGAGCGCCTGGGGTTCCTTCCCGGCGATCTCGTGGAGAAGGTGCACCCCTATCTCCGCCCGCTCTACGACGCGCTCTACGACATGCTCGAGCCCGAGAAGGTGAGCGCGCTCTCCGAGAAGGGCGCCATCGAGATCGCGCCGCTCGCCTACATGCGCGGGCGTACGCTCAACGACGCCTTCATCATCCTCGACGAGGCCCAGAACACCACCTCCGAGCAGATGAAGATGTTCCTGACCCGGCTGGGCTTCAACTCCAAGATGGTGGTCACCGGCGACATCACGCAGGTGGACCTGCCCGCCAGCCGCCCGTCGGGGCTGATCGAGGTGCAGACGGTGCTGCAGGGGATCGACGGCATCCGCTTCATCTACTTCGACGACCGC
Source organism: uncultured Candidatus Rokubacteria bacterium (assembly GCA_963747235.1). GTDB lineage: Bacteria > Methylomirabilota > Methylomirabilia > Rokubacteriales > CSP1-6 > CAMLFJ01. The sequence goes on along the minus strand of CAVVEU010000014.1, from coordinate 67,128 downwards.
GACGTCGTGCGCCACGACCTCGTCTCCTCCATCGTGCGCGCCTACGATCGGGTCCAGAAGCCGTCGTCGCGCGGAGCGGGCTGAGGTCCGGCCCGCCCGTGCCGGTCGCGGTCTCCAATCTGCAGCGGAGGACCCGCGTCTCATCCGAGCGTCTGCGCACGGTGGCCCGCCGCGCCCTCGCCGCGCTCGGCCGGGCCGACCGTGAGGTCCACGTGACGGTGGTGGACGACCGGCGCATCCGGGCGCTCAACACGCGCTACCTCGGCATCCGGCGGGCCACCGACGTGCTCGCGTTCGACCTGGCCGGCCCCGGTCCGGGCCGGCTCTGGGGCGAGGTGATCGTGTCCGTGGAGACGGCGGCGCGCCAGGCGCGCCGGCTCGGGGTGCCGCTGGCCACCGAGCTGGACCTGCTGGTCGTGCACGGGCTGCTGCACCTGGCCGGCTACGACGATCACGAGCCGCGCCAGGCTCGCCGGATGCACGAGCGAGCGCGCGCGATCCTGGCCGGCCCACCCGGCTCCAGATCGCCGCGCTCGATCCCCGCGCGGCTCTGGGCCGGGCTCCTCGAGGCCTGATGGCGTCTCCGCACCGGGCGGGCTTCGTGGCCCTCGTCGGGCGGCCCAACGTGGGCAAGTCCACTCTGCTCAACCGCCTGGTCGGCGAGAAGATGGCCATCGTCTCGCCGCGCCCCCAGACGACGCGCACCCGCATCACCGGGATCCGCCATCTGCCCGGCGCCCAGATCATCTTCGTGGACACGCCGGGGCTGCACGCGGGGGCCGGGCGCCTCGGCCAGCTCATGTCCAGGACGGCGGACCGCGCGGTGGAGGACGTGGATCTCGCCTGCTTCGTGGCCGAGGCGACCGAGGACCCGGCGCGCCTCGACCGCGACGCGCTCGACCGGCTCAAGGCCTGCCGCGCGCCGGTCTACTGCTGCCTCAACAAGACCGACCTGGTGAGCCCCAAGGCGCGCCTGCTCCCGCTGATCGCGGCCTACCGGGTGGCCTATCCGTTCGCGGAGATCGTCCCGCTGTCGGCCGAGCGCGGCGAGCACTGTGACCGCCTGCTCGACCTGATCGTGGCGGCTTTGCCCGAGCGCCCGGCCTACTTCCCGCCCGACGCGCTCACCGATCAGCCGGAGACGTTCTGGGTGGCGGAGGCGATCCGGGAGAAGATCTTCCGGCTCACCCACCAGGAGGTACCCTACGCCTGCGCGGTGCGGGTGGAGGAGCTGACCGAGCGCCACCGCCCCGAGTGCCTGTACATCCGCGCCATCATCTTCGTGGAGCGCGAGTCCCAGCGCGGGATCGTGATCGGCAAGGGCGCGACGATGCTCAAGCGCATCGGGGGCGCGGCCCGGACCGATCTCGAGCGGTTCTTCGGCATCAAGGTCTACCTGGATCTCACCGTGCGCGTGCGCTCGGACTGGCGCAAGGACGACAAGGCGCTCCGGGAGTTCGGCTTCCTCCTCACGTCCTGACATGCCGCTCCACAAGACCCGCGCGGTGGTGATCGGGCGGCGCGCCTTCGGGGAGAGCGACCGCCTCGTGGACTTCTACACCCGCGAGTACGGCAAGGTGCGGGGCATCGCCCGCGCGGCCCGCCGGACCCGGTCGCGCTTCGGGAGCGCGCTCGAGCTGTTCACGCTCGGCGAGATGGTGTTCTTCGACGGCGGGCGGAGCGATCTGGTCCAGGTGGATCACTTCGACATCGTGCGCCCGTTCGTGAAGGTGCGGGAGAACCTGGAGCGCCTCGGCCAGGGCGCGTGGGCGGTGGAGATGGTCGCGCGCCTCTCGGCCGACCGCGATCCCCATCCGGCCCTCTTCGCCCTGCTGGTCCGGGCGCTCGCCGCGCTGGAGCTGACCCGTCGCCCCGCGCGGGTCTCGGTGTGCTTCGGCCTGCGGGCGGTGGATCTGCTCGGGCATCGCCCCCGGCTCGACCGCTGCGTGGCGTGCGGGCGGCCCGCCCCGTTCCCCGACGCGGCCCTCGACGTGACCGCGGGCGGGCTCGTCTGCGCGGGCTGCCGGCCGGGGGCCGACGCGATGCCGCTCTCCGGCGCGCTCCTGGGCACCCTGACGCGGCTCCGCGCGCTCTCCTGGGAGGAGGCGCTCCGGCTCAACCTGGCCGCGGAGCTCGACGCGGAGCTGATCGCGGTCCTGGAGGGCCTGGTGGCGCGGCTGATGGGCCGCTATCCGCTGTCGTCGCGCTTCCTCGCCCAGACGCGCCGCTCGCTCTCGCTGGTGTCCGAGCCCACGCCTCCGCGCCCGTGATCTTTCTCCCTCTCCCCTCTGGGGAGAGGGCCGGGTGAGAAGGCCGGGCGAGGGGAGCCCTCGCGCCGCTGTGCTATCCTGACCGCCATGGTCACGATGGAAACGCTCGTCTCGCTCTGCAAGCGCCGCGGGTTCATCTTCCAGTCGAGCGAGATCTACGGTGGCACCGGCTCGTGCTGGGACTACGGCCCGCTCGGGGTCGAGCTGAAGAACAAGATCAAGCAGGTGTGGTGGCGCGACTTCATCCAGGCCCGCGCGGACATGGTGGGCCTCGACGCCTCCATCCTGATGCATCCCACCGTGTGGAAGGCGAGCGGCCACGTGGATCACTTCACCGATCCCATGGTGGACTGCCGCGAGTGCCGCCATCGCTTCCGCGCCGACCAGATCGACGAGATTCCGTGGATCCACTACTGCCCCGCCACCAAGGGGAACAAGTTCACGATCCCCGCCGGGGAGGCGTGCTCGCATTGCCAGGTGCGGCGGAGCCTGTGCCCCGACTGCGGCAAGGGCGAGCTGACCCCGCCGCGCCAGTTCAACCTCATGTTCAAGACGTTCATGGGGCCGGTGGAAGAGGACGCGTCGGTCACCTACCTGCGACCGGAGACCGCGCAGGGCATCTTCGTCAACTTCGACAACGTGCTCCAGTCCATGCGGCGCAAGCTCCCCTTCGGCATCGGCCAGATCGGCAAGGCGTTCCGCAACGAGATCACGCCGGGGAACTTCATCTTCCGGACGCGCGAGTTCGAGCAGATGGAGATCGAGTACTTCGTCAACCCCCACGAGACGGTGGACGGGCGCCCCGCCGACGAGTACTGGCACGATCGCTGGATCGCGGACTGCCTCGCGTGGTTCCAGCGCTACGGGCTGCAGGCGGACAACCTGCGCCTGCACGAGCACGAGCGGGACGAGCTGGCGCACTACTCCAAGCGTACCGCCGACGTGCAGTACCGGTTCCCGATCGGCTGGAGCGAGCTGATGGGCATCGCCAACCGCACCGATTTCGATCTCAAGCAGCACGCGAAGTTCAGCGGGAAGACGCTGACCTACTTCGACGAGGAGCGCAAGGAGCACCTGGTGCCCTACGTCATCGAGCCCTCCGCGGGCGTCGACCGCGCCCTGCTCGCCTTCCTGGCCGACGCGTACCGCGAGGAAGAGGTCCGCGGCGAGAAGCGCGTGGTGCTGCGGCTGCATCCCGAGCTGGCTCCGGTGTCGGTGGCGGTCCTCCCGCTGCTCAAGAAGCGCGACGACATCGTGCGCAAGGCGCACGCGATCCGGGAAGATCTGTCGCGCCGGCTCACCGCGGTCTACGACGACACCGCCGCGATCGGGCGCCTCTACCGCCGGCAGGACGAGGTGGGCACGCCCTATTGCGTGACGGTGGACGTGCAGACGGTCGGCGACACCGACAAGGGCGAGCGGGCCGACGACAAGGTGACGATCCGCGACCGCGATTCGATGGAGCAGATCCGGGTCGGCGCCTCGCAGCTTCCGACGGTGTTCGGGGACCTGCTCGCGGGCAAGCGCTGGGCCGACGTCGCGGCCGGAGTTGCCGCCAGCTAGGACTGCGGAGTCGGCGTCGCGCCCGGGGGTGGTAGGGCGGGCGCGGCGGGCGCCGGAGGCGCGGCGCCGGGAGCGGGGAGCGGAGCCGGCTCGACGCGCGGCGGCTCGACCCGCGGCGGGGAGACCCCGGGCGCGTAGCGCGCGGGCCCGCACGTCTCCTTGGGCTCCGTCCCCGCGATGAAGGCCATCGTCACCGGCCGCACACAGCCCCCGGCGGTGCCGAGGTCGATCGGAACCAGCACCACCCGCTCGGGAATCGGGAAGTCCTCCACCGCCGTCCCGGCCAGCGCCTCCTGCATGAAGGCGGTCCAGATCGGCACCGCGACCCGTGAGCCCGTCTCGTCCTTGCCCAGGCTGCGTGGGCGGTCGTAGCCGACCCACACCCCGGTGACGAGCTGCGGGGTATAGCCGATGAACCACGCGTTGGAGTAGTCGTTGGTGGTGCCGGTCTTGGCCGCGGCGGGCCGCCCGAGCGCCCGCGCCGCCGCGCCGGTGCCGCGCTCGATCGTGCCTCGCAGCATGTAGGTCATGACGTAGGCGAGCTCGGGCGAGACCACCTGCTTGTTCTGCGGCGTGTTCTCCTCGAGTAGCTTCCGCTGGGAGTCGAGCACGTAGCGGATGGCGGTGGGCCGGATCCAGTTCCCCTGGTTGGCCAGCGCGCCGTACGCGGAGGTGATCTCGAGCAGCGTGAGGTCGGACGTCCCCAGGGCGACCGAGAGATTCTCCCCCATGGGGCTCTCGACGCCGAGCCGCCGGGCGATGTCCACCGTGCGGCGGATGCCGTTCTTCTCGAGCACCTTGACCGCGGCCACGTTGACCGACTCCTCCAGCGCCTGCTGGTAGGTGATGGGCCCGCGGAACTTGCGGTCGTAGTTCTCGGGCTTCCACGGCTTGCCGTTCCGGCCGGCCGGGAACTCGATCGGCGAGTCGTCCACCACGCTCGCGGGGGTCTGGCCGGACTCGAGCGCGGCCAGGTAGACGAAGGGCTTGAAGGCCGACCCGGGCTGCCGGCGCGCCTGCACCGCGCGGTTGAACTCGCTCTTGAAGAAGTCGTAGCCGCCCACCATCGCCTTGATGTAGCCGGTCTGCGGATCGATGGTGAGCAGCGCGCCCTCCGGGCGCTCCGGGGGCGCGACGGTCTTGTCCTTGACCGCGGCGACCCGGCGCGACTCGAGCGCCTTGAGGCCCTCGCGCAGCGACCGCTCGGCCTTGACCTGCATCAGCGGCGACAGGGTGGTGTAGACCTGCATGCCGCCCTTGAAGACGAGGTCGGCGCCGTACTGGGCCTCGAGCTGCTGCTGGACGTACTCGAGATAGTGCTGGCCGGTGGTGCGGCGGCGCTCGGGCGGGATGAGGCCGAGCGAGCTGTCGGACGCCTTCTTGGCCTGCGGCGCGGGGAGCGAGCCGACGTCCACCATGCGCGCGAGCACGGTGGCGCGCCGCCGCTTCGCCGCTTCCGGGTGCTCGAAGGGCGAGTAGGTGGACGGGGCCTTGGGCAGGCCGGCCAGCAGCGTGGACTCGGGCAGGCTGAGCTCGGTCACCGACTTGCCGAAGAACGTGCGGGCGGCCGCCTCGACCCCGAAGGCCCCGTGGCCGAAGTAGATCTGGTTGAGGTACATCTCGATGATGCGGTCCTTCGAGTAGCGCCGCTCCAGCTCCAGCGCGAGCACCGCCTCCTTGAGCTTGCGCTCGAGGCTCTTGTCGGGGGTGAGGAAGAGCACCTTGGCGAGCTGCTGGGTGATGGTGCTGCCCCCTTCCACGATGCGCCCGCGCCGGAAGTTCTGGTAGACCGCGCGCGCGATGCCCATCGGATCCACGCCGTAGTGGGAGTAGAAGCGCGCGTCCTCGGTGGCGATGATCGCCTCGCGGAGCGCCTTGGGGATCTGGGCGAGGGGCACGAAGATGCGGCGCTCGACGTGGAACTCGGTGATGAGCTCGTCGTTGTCGTCGTAGACCTTGGTGCCCTCGCTCGCGTCGAACCGCTCGAGCTGGGAGACCGAGGGCAGGGAGCCGGGCAGGATGGTGAGCACCCAGAACGCGGACGCGGCGACGCCCAGGCCCGTGACGAGGACCAGCACCAGCGCGGCCATGACCGCCCAGCGGAGCCAGCGCCGACGGATGAGCGTGGCGCGTTTGGAGCGTCGGTCTTCCGTCATGGATTGCTATTATACAGGCGTGAATATTGCCCAGCCCACCGTCGATGAGCAGCTCGCCCGCATCCGCCGGGGCGCCGCCGAGATCATCGTGGACGCCGAGCTGCGGGCCAAGCTCGAGCGCTCCCGGCGGACCGGCACGCCGCTCAAGGTCAAGCTGGGCCTCGACCCGACCGCGCCCGACCTGCACCTCGGACACACGGTGGTGCTCCAGAAGCTGCGCGACTTCCAGGACCTCGGACACCAGATCATCATCATCATCGGCGACTTCACCGGGATGATCGGCGATCCCACCGGCCGCTCGGAGACGCGCCGCCCGCTCACCTGGGACGAGATCCGCCGCAACGCGGAGACGTACAAGGCCCAGCTCGGCCGAGTGCTCGACATGAGCCGCACCCAGGTCCGGTTCAACTCGGAGTGGCTCGGTCCGCTCACCTTCGAGCACGTCATTCGCGAGACCGCGCACCTGACCGTCGCGCGCATCCTGCAGCGGGAGGATTTCGCGACCCGCTACGCGGCGGGACGGCCGATCAGCCTCCACGAGTTCCTCTATCCGCTCGCGCAGGGCTACGACTCGGTCGCGCTCGGCGCGGACGTCGAGCTGGGCGGCACCGATCAGACGTTCAACCTGCTCGTGGGCCGCGATCTCCAGCGCGCGCACGGCCAGGAGGCGCAGGTCGCCCTCACCGTGCCGATCCTCGAGGGCCTCGACGGCGTGCAGAAGATGTCGAAGAGCCTCGGCAACTACGTGGGCATCACCGAGCCGCCCGCCGACATGTACGGCAAGCTGATGTCCGTCTCCGACGCGCTGATGTTCCGCTACTTCGAGCTGGTGACCCGCGTGCCGGAGACCGAGATCGCCGAGCTCCGGGCGCCTGCACCCGATGGAGGCCAAGAAGCGCCTGGCCCGGACCGTGACCGCGATGTACCACGGCGAGGCCGCGGCCGCTGCGGCGGAAGCCGCGTTCGCCCGGGTGGTTCAGGGCCGAGGAAGTACCTGAAAAACATTGATATAATTGGCATGGCTACCCCCTATGACGGCGAGCCGGCCTGGAAGGTGGTCGTGTGGTCAGGGACGGTCGCATCGAACTCCGAGGCCCGGCGGCTGATCCAGCAGGGCGCGGTCGAGGTGGACGGGAGCC
>CAVVEU010000014.1:0-55000 GCA_963747235.1 uncultured Candidatus Rokubacteria bacterium | reverse complement strand
GTTTAGAACGTCGTGAGACAGTTCGGTCCCTATCTGACGCGGGCGTAGGAGGTTTGAGGGGAGCTGCCCCTAGTACGAGAGGACCGGGGTGGACGGACCGCTAGTGTGCCAGCTGTTCCGCCAGGAGCACCGCTGGGTAGCTATGTCCGGCAGGGATAAGCGCTGAAGGCATCTAAGCGCGAAACCCGCCTCAAGATGAGACCTCCCAGGGCGTAAGCCCTCTGAAGGCCCCTGGAAGATTACCAGGTTGATAGGCCGCAGGTGTAAGCGCCGTAAGGCGTTCAGCCGAGCGGTACTAATCGGCCGTGCGGCTTGACCACGTTGCACTCATACATATAAGTCTGCTGAGGCGAACACGTGCTTGGCTGCACTCGAGAATCAACGTATTCGATTGCCACTCCGATTCCCGGTGGCGTTGCCGGAGGGGCCACACCCGTTCCCATCCCGAACACGGAAGTTAAGCCCTCCAGGGCCGATGGTACTGCGCTGGTAACGGCGTGGGAGAGTAGGTCGCTGCCGGGTTAATTCAGGCGCTCGAGCCGAAAGGCTCGGGCGCCTAGTCTTTTGTTGCGGAGACCCCATGATCCTCATCGACGAGATCCAGAGCCCCCTCGGGCGCATCGCCATCGCGGCACGCGATGGCCGCCTCTGCGCGCTCGAGTTCGGGCGGGCGCGCCTCGCCCGGCAGCTCGCCGGGCGCTACCCGGACGTGCCGCGGCGCCGTACGCGTAATCCGTTCGGCCTGAGCGTGAAGCTCCGCGCGTACCTGGCGGGAGATCTGGCCGCGGTAGACCGCATCCCGGTCGAGACGGGAGGCACCCCGTTCCAGCAGCGCGTCTGGCGTGCGCTGCGGCGGATCCCGGCGGGCCACACCATGAGCTACGGGGCGCTGGCCCGCGCGCTCGGCGTCGGCGCGGCGGCGCGGGCGGTGGGCGCGGCCAACGGGCGCAATCCGATCTCCCTCGTGGTGCCCTGTCACCGGCTGATTGGCGGCGACGCCGCGCTGACCGGTTACGGCGGCGGGCTCTGGCGCAAGCGCTGGCTCCTGCGCCACGAGGGCGCGCAGCCCCGCGCGATCGGGGCTAGATCAGCAGACGGACGATCGACAGGTAGAAGCCACTGATCAGGTTCAGCACGGGCTCCACCACGTAGCGGGTGGCGCCCGAGAGCACGAGCAGGATCAGCAGGAACGGGCCCGCCTGCTCGAGCTGGTGGATGAAGGGCCACGAGGCGCGGGGGAACAGGTAGGGGAGGAAATGCCCGCCGTCGAGCGGCGGCAGCGGGATCAGGTTGAAGATCCCGAGGGCCAGATTGAAGAGGTAGACCCAGAACAGCACCCCGCCCAGTGGCTCCGCCACGAACGGAAACGCGCCCCCGCTCCGCAGGACCAGCCGCAACGCGACGAGCGCCACGAAGGCGGCCGCGAAGTTCGACAGCGGCCCCGCCGCGGCGACGAACGCCATGTCGCGAACCGGATGCCGGAGATTCCGCGGCTCGACCGGCACCGGCTTGGCCCACCCGAAGCCCGCCAGGATGAAGGCCAGCGCACCGAGCGGATCGATGTGCGGCAGCGGATTCAGGGTGATGCGCCCGAGCCGGCGCGCGGTTGGATCCCCGAGGCGGTCGGCGACGAGCGCGTGGGCGAGCTCGTGCACCGTCACCGCGATCAGCAGGGCCGGCAGCTTGAGGATCAGGCCGGAAAGGTAGCCGATCGGATCGTCGAAGAGCCCGCTCATCCGTCGCGCGGAGCTCCGGACTCCGGAGGCTCCGACTCGGTGGATAACTCCGGCCCCGCGACGCGGTAGCGCTCGTCGAGCCAGTCGCCCAGATCGATGAGCCGGCACGACGAGGGAGCAGAACGGCCGGTGCGGATTGCCGGCCCAGGCGCGGCGGAGACCGCAGCGCGGGCAGCGCACCTGCCGGGCCGAGCGAGTCTCGCGTGCCACGGCCGCCATCCTAGCCACCGGGGTCCGAGGCTGTCAACCCGCCCGGCCCCCGGCGTTGACTTCGGCGGGGGGCCGGGAGAGGATACCGGTGTGTTTCGCCTGCTCCCGCGGGAAGAGAAGTTCTTCGATCTGTTCGAGCAGCAGGCGTCCCACATCGTGTCGGCCTCCCGCGTCCTGGAAGAGCTCACGCTCGACTACCAGGACGCCAAGGCGAAGGCCCAGCAGATCAAGGATCTCGAGCACGCGGGCGACACGCTCACCCACGAGATCGTGCGCCGGCTCAACACCACCTTCATCACCCCGATCGACCGCGAGGACATCTACGCCCTCGCGAGCCGGCTCGACGACGTGCTCGACCTGATCGACGCGGTGGCCGACCGCCTGCTCATCTACAAGATCAAGGCCCCCACCGAGGGCTGCATCGCGATGGCCAAGATCATCGTGAAGACGTCCGAGGAGACCGACCGGGCGGTGCACTGCCTGCGCACCCTGTCGCCCTTCTACCACAAGCACGCGGTCGAGGTGAACCGCCTCGAGAACGAGGCGGACCGCCTGCTCCGCGACCAGCTCGCGGCCCTCTTCGAGGGCGGCACCGACGCCATCGAGGTCATCAAGTGGAAGGAGCTGTACGAGACGATGGAGTCGATCACCGACCGCTGCGAGGACGTGGTCAACGTCATCGAGGGCATCACCCTCAAGATGGCGTGAGGCGGACCGCCCGCCCCGCATGAGCTGGTCCCTGCTGATCATCATCTTCATCATCCTGGTCGCCCTCGTCTTCGACTACATCAACGGCTTCCACGACGCGGCCAACTCGATCGCCACCGTCGTCTCCACCCGGGTGCTCACCCCCATGCAGGCGGTGGCCTGGGCCGCCTTCTTCAACTTCGCGGCCGCGTTCGGGTTCGGGGTCCAGGTCGCGCGCACCGTCGGCAAGGGCGTGGTGGACTCCGGGGTGGTGGACCAGTGGGTGATCCTCGGCGCCCTCTGCGGCGCCATCACCTGGAACCTCATCACCTGGTACTACGGCATCCCGTCGAGCTCGTCTCACGCCCTGATCGGCGGCTTCACGGGCGCCGCGGTGGCCAAGGCCGGGTTCGGCGCGCTCCTGCCGAGCGGGCTCCTCAAGATCCTGGCGTTCATCGTGCTGGCTCCCGTGCTCGGCCTCTGTCTGGGCTTCACCTTGATGGTCGGAACGCTCTGGGCGGTGCGGAGGATCCGCCCGAGCCGGGTGGACGGGCTCTTCCGCCGGCTCCAGCTCGTCTCGGCCGCCTGCTATAGCCTGGGCCACGGGACCAACGACGCGCAGAAGACGATGGGCATCATCTCCATCCTCCTCTTCTCCGCCGGCTATCTCGGATCCGAGTTCTACGTGCCCTTCTGGGTGATCCTGGCCGCCCACGCCGCGATCGGGCTCGGCACGCTCGCGGGGGGCTGGCGGATCGTCAAGACCATGGGGATGCGGCTCACCAAGCTGCGCCCGATCGGCGGGTTCTGCGCCGAGACGGCGGGGGCGGTGATGCTGATCGGCACCGCGGTGGGCGGCATTCCGGTCAGCACCACCCACACGATCACCGGCTCGATCATGGGGGTGGGCGCCACCCAGCGGCTCTCCGCCGTGCGCTGGGGCGTGGCCGGCGAGATCGTCTGGGCGTGGATCCTCACCATTCCCCTCTCGGCCATCATCGCCGCCGCGGTCTGGGGGGTCACCGCCCTCATCCTCGCCCGCCTGGGATGAGCGCGCCGCGCTCCCGCGCCGGCCTGTTGGCGGCGTCTCTGGGGCTCTGGCTGCTCGTCCCGTTCGCGTGGCTGCTGGCACACCTTCCGTCAGCCGTCGGCCTCGCGGTCGGCCGGCGCCTGGGCGATCCTGCTCTGGTGGGTGCTCCCGCGTCGGCGGGCGGTGGCGCTCGACAACCTCCGGCGCGCCTTCGGGGGGGAGTGCACCCCGACCGGGATCCGGCGCCTCGGGCGCCGGTCGTTCCAGCACGTCGGCATGAACCTGGTCGAAGCGTGCCGTTACTTCCTCCGTCCTACCCACGTCATGCTCTCGCGGGTTCGGGTGGAGGGCCGCGAGCACGTCCAGGCTGCGGCGTCGCACGGCCGAGGGGTACTCATCCTTACGGCCCACTTCGGCAACTGGGAGCTCCTCGCCGCCGCCCACGGGCTGACCGGACTGCCGCTGTCCATCGTGACCCGCCCGCTCGACCACCCGCTCCTCGACGACCTGGCGGCCCGTTTCCGACGTCGCAGCGGGGCGGAGCTGATCATCAAGCGCCAGGCGGTGCGGGAAGTGCTGACCGCGCTGAAGCGCCAGCGCATGGTGGGGATCCTCCTCGACCAGAACGCCACCCGGGCTGAGGGCGTGTTCGTGCCGTTCTTCGGTTCCCCGGCGTCCACCTCGAAGGGGCTCGCGCTGCTGGCCCTGCGGACGGGGGCGCCGGTGGTGCCGATCTTCCTCCGCCGGGAGCCGAATGGGCGGCATTGCATGGAGGTGGGCCCGGCCCTCCCTCCGCCGGAGGACGGCCAGGTCACCACCTACACGCGCACGTTCAATCGCGTGCTCGAGGCGACCATCCGGCGCGCGCCCGAGCAGTGGCTCTGGATGCACGATCGATGGCGCACCCGCCCGCGCGAGGCGGTGCCATCGTGAGGGCCCGCGCCGGCCTGGCCGCGCTGGTCCTGGCCGGGCTGCTGCTGAGCCCGGGCCCGGGGCCCGCCGCGGACGAGGATCTCGCGGACCTCGTGGGGGCCTATCTCAAGACGGGCGCCGAGCAGGCGCCGGGGGCGGTGGCCGCGCGCGCATATGTCGAGCCGACCCGCCCCAGCGGCACCCCGGCTCCTCAGCCGGACGTCTCGGTCGTGCTCCTGCCGTACTCGGCGGCCCTCGAGGCCGAGCTCGACGCGGTGAAGGCGGGCTTGCGCGACTCGGTGGACGCCTATGCCCGGGCGGTGACCCGGATCGAGACCGCGCGGGTGGACTACGAGCGCGCCCTGCTCGCGGCGGGCGGGGGCGCGCTGGTGCGCAGCGAGATCACCGACGCCCAGGGCGGAGCGCGGGTCGGCGACGTGCCTGCGGGCGAGTGGCTGGTCCTGGCCTGGCGGGAAGGGGGGCACACGGCGAAGCGCTTCAAGCTGCGCGATCAGGATGCCAAGCGCTATCCGCACGTGCCGTCCAACGTGACCTATTCCCTGGTCACCTACTGGCGGATGCGTGTGGCCGTGGAGTCGGCGGAGACGGTCGAGATCGCCATGAGCGACCGCAATACCTGGATGACCGGAGCCCGGCAGGAAGCCGGGTCTCCCGCGGCCCCGCGTCCCCCCGCCAGCGGAAAAGACTCCCAGAAACGGCGCTAGGGCGCCACCGCGGTCGGGTGGCGCCCCACGCGTCTGTCGACGCTATTTCTTTTCTTCCTTCTTGTCGTCTTTCTTGTCCATCTTCTTGTCCGCCTTCTTGTCCATCTTCTTCTTCTCAGCCTTCTTCTTGTCCGCCTTCTTCTCGGCCTTCTTGTCCATCATCTCGCCCTTCTTCTCGTCCTTCGGGGCGGGAGCCTGGGCGAAGGTCTGCGGCACCGCCAGGCCCACGCCGAGCGCGAAGACCGTGCTCACTACCAGGGCTACCAGCTTCCTCATGTGGGTGTCACCTCCCTTCGACCGGACCGATATCGAAAAAAGCCTTTTTTCAAGGCGGCTTAAGATAGGTGGGCCCTCTCTCGAGTGTCAAGGGATATCTCCTGGATCCGGCCCGGCCGGGCCCTGTTGACCCCCAAAATCCCCCGTGATAAAAAGTTCATGCTTCCTACTGACCTGATGACTCTTCTACTCCGGCTCCTCCTGCTCGGTCTCGTGTCCTTCGCAGCCAGTCATCTGGCTGTGCCGGGAGCGGTGGGCGCGGAACTCGAGCTGGGTGGCGCCTGGAACGCCGAGCCGCCCCTCACCGGAGACATGGCGACCCCGCGGGTGGACTCCGACCCCTGGGCCGACGCCTTCTTGCCGACGCCCGGCGCGCCGGCCGCGGTCAAGATCGAGCCGATCCAGCGGCCGCCCGCCGTCCCGCTCGTCTCCACGCCGGCGTCCCCCCAGCGCGTGTCCACCTACCAGATCCAGCAGAACGATCAGGTCCTCCGCTTCCTGGAGCAGTTCCAGACGGGATACCGGCGGGCGGTCGTCGAGCGATGGCTGACCCGCTCCGGCCGATTCCTGCCGATGGCCCTGGACATCTTCCGGCAAGAAGGGGCTTCCCGAGGAGCTGGTGTTCACCGCGATGATCGAGAGCGGCTTCGACCCGGTCGCGGTCTCCCGCGCGGGGGCCAAGGGGCTCTGGCAGTTCATGGCCCCCACCGCGCGGCAGTACGGGCTCCGCGTGGACCGGTGGCTCGATGAGCGCCTCGACCCCGAGAAGGCCACGGTGGCCGCCGCCAACTACCTGACGGACCTCTACAAGACGTTTGGCTCCTGGGAGCTCGTGCAGGCCGCGTACAACGCGGGCGAGATGAAGATCCTGCGGGCGATCCAGGGCACGGGCACCCGGGACTTCTGGAGCCTGGCGGACAGCCGCTTCTTGCGCGACGAGACCAAGAACTTCGTCCCGGCCATCCACGCGGTGACCATCATCGGCCAGGAGCCCGAGCAGTACGGCTTCTCGGTCAGGCCGGACGAGCCGCTGAGCTACGAGCAGATCACGGTGCCTCGGGGCAGCAGCTTGCAGCACGTTGCCTCGCTCTCCGGCATTCCACTCGAGGAGTTGATCCGGCTCAACTCCGAGCTCCGGCTCAAGCAGACGCCGCCCGACTCGCCGTATCACCTGAAGGTCCCGCGGGGCAGCGCACCCGCGCTCCAGGCCGGGCTCGATCGCGAGGTGCAGGCGCGGAGGGTGGCGATCGCGTCCCGGACGGGCGATCGCGGTAAGCGGAAGATCCAGGTTGCCGAACGCGTCGCCGCGGGCCTCCACGTCGTGCAGCCGCGCGACACGATTGGCGGCATCGCCAAGCGGTACGGAGTCTCCGTCCAGCAGCTCTCGCGCTGGAACGATCTCGAGCACGGCGCGCGGATCTTTCCGGGCGACAAGCTCCGCGTCGCCTCCGGCGCGCGCCACGCGGATTCGGAACAGGGCGGCTTCCGCTAGACCGTGAAGGTCGCGGTTCACCTCACGGCGACCCTGCGGGCCTACCTGCCGCCGGGGACGCGAGGGGACAGCGTGATGCTCGACGTCCCCGACGGCACCACCGTCGATCAGGTGGTACACTCCCTCAGGATTCCACCCGAGCTGGAGCGTCTGACCGTCGTCAACGGCCTCGACGCCACCCCGGACCAGCGGCTGGTCGAGGGTGACGTGCTGTCGGTGTTCCCACCGCTGGCCGGCGGTTGCTGAGCCCAGGCAGGAGGCACGACATGCCCACCGTCCGACTCCGCGACGCATCCGAGTACCCGGCGGCCGCCCAGCGGCTCTTCGAGCTGTCCAAGCTATGGTTCGCCTACGACTTCCCGCAGCCTCCGGCCATGAGCCGGGTGATGGCGTGGGACGCCGAGTTCGGCGGGCCCCACGGGCGCGCGATGAAGCGGGCGATGAGCCCGGGCGAATTCTCACGGGCCGAGAAGGAGATGGTCGCCGCGGTGGTGAGCGGCGTCAACGCCTGCAACTACTGAGTACGCGCTCATACTGCAGCCGGGAAGCTGCAGGGGATGAAGGACGACGCGCTGTGGTACGAGGCGGCGCACGTGGTGGGCATCACCAACGCGCTCAACGTGGTGGCCGACGCCCTCGGCGCGAGCACGCCCGGCCTGCCCGCGCTCGATCCGGCCGCGGTCCCCGACGAGGCGCGCGCGCTGTTCGACGACCTCCGCGCGTTCTACGGGGCCACGGAGGTGCCGCTGCCCTTCCGCCTGATGGCCCACGATCCGGCCTATGCCGCGGACGTGTGGGCGGCGGTCCGGCGGGCCTTCGGCGACAATCACCTCTCCCGGCGCCTCAAGGAAGCCCTGGCCTTCGCGGTGTCGCTGACCTCGCGCTCTCCGTTCGGCACCGCCTTCCACCTGGCCGAGATGCGGCGGCTCGGCGTGAGCCCCCGCGGCGTGATGGAAGTGCTCGGGGTCACGCAGATGTTCTCGAGCTACACCAAGATCGCGGACACGCTGCAGCTCGAGCCGGACATGGGCGACATCGCGCCGGTGGATCCGTCGCCCGCGCCGGGTGGTCAGGCGGCCCCCAGCCGTCGGGCGCCGCGCGGCCGTCAGGTCAGCGGCACGTCGCGCGCGAAGATCTCGAAGGGCGAGCGGCGCGTCGCCTCCAGGGCGTCGCGGAGATCCGCCTCGCCGGCGCCCGCTCCCGTCTCGAGGAGGGCCGCGAAGAAGCCGGTGTAGAAGTGGTCCGGGTACACGGTGACCGTCACCCGGAGCGCGAGCCCGGGCCCCTCGAGCCCGCGATCGTAGCGCAGCACGAAGCGCCCCCCCGGCGGAATCCGCGTGTCCGCGATCTCGCGCGAGAGGTCGAGCGGCACCTGCCGCCCGATGATGCCCTCCTGTTCGGTCGACGCCATCGGCCGGCCGTCGGCGCCGAGGAGCACGGCGCGAACCACGACCTGCGGCGTCACATAGGTCGGGAAGTAGTGCCCCACGTTCACGCTCGCAACCGTCACGGTCGCGCGTAGCCGCTGCCCCGGCCGGTAGCGGGCACGGTCCAGCACCAGGGCGACCCGCACCCCCGACTTCACCATCTCCGGATCGTGGATGCCGCGCCACCGGTGACGTCGGTCCGGCATGTGGCAGCTCTGGCATGCCAGCCCGCGGCGCGCGGCCGGGCTCGTCCGCCACTCCTCGTAGGTGTTCTCGAGCGGCTTGCCGTTGAGGCGCGGGCCATTCGGGCCGAACTGATGACAGGCGGCGCAGAACTCGGCGCGCTCGTACGCGCCCGTGTAGGTGGCGCCGTTGTGGGGAAGCTCCGCGCGCGGGACGCGAAGCCCCTGGGCGTCGGGCCGGGGCGGGGGGCCGAAGCGCTGATGCGCGCGCACGTGGCACGTCGCGCACACGACGCCCTCCCGCTGTAGCGCGGGATCGAAGGCCGGGTTGCCCTCGAGTCCGGCCGCGGTCCGGGTGAGCGGGGACTGCTCGGCGAGCGGGGCGTGACAGATGAGGCAGGCGCGCGCGCCCGCCGGATCGCGCCGCGCGAGCTCCACGAGCTGGCCCGCGATCCCGGGCCCCATGCTGCGGGCGTGGATGCTGCCCCGCCAGTCCTCGTACTGGACCGGGTGACAGGCCCCGCAGTCCCGCGGCGCCAGCGAGCCCTCCAGCGGCGCGAACGACGCTGGCGGCGGGCCCTGAGGCGCGATCGGCATGCGCCAGTGGCGCTCCAGGAACTGCTCCTCGGCGGGGGAGATCGACCGCGGCCCCGCGCCATTGCCCTGGGCGGCTCGGCCGCCGGGCAGGAGCGCCAGGACGAGGCCGGCCAGTGCCAGGCAGCGCCAGATCCGGCTCACCAGCCGAGGGTAGCACGTGGCCCGGCCGGGTCTCCCCCGGCCCGCCTCCGGGATCGCCGCTCGGTGGTACACTGAAACGCTCTGATTTCAGGCGAAGTTGGCACGGAGGCGTCTAGGATCCCGGTGGGCCTCCCGGACTTCAAATCCGGCGTCCGGCTCTAGACAAGTCGGAGGTGGGTTCGACTCCCACACGCTTCCGCCATTCCGCTTCGTCGTCCGGGCTCGGAGGATTCGTCGAGTGGACAGGAAGAAGGCAGACAAGGTGGAGACGATCCGGCCGGCGCGCTCCGGTCACCGGCGCCTGCTGGTGACCGGCCTCGCCGTCGCGATCGTGGCGGCGGCGCTCGTCGGCTACTGGGCCTATCGCGCGGCGGCCGATCTGCCGGGGGTCAAGCTGGCGGATCAGGGCAACGCGCACATCCAGCTCGCCACCGAGCCGCACGTGCCGTACAACTCGGATCCGCCCACCTCCGGGCCCCACATGCCGTACATCGCCCCGTGGGGGATCCACACCGAGCCGATCGTGCGAGAGCTGCAGGTCCACAACCTGGAGGACGGCGGCGTGATGGTGCAGTATCACTGCACCACGCCGTGCCCCGACCTGGTGGCCAAGCTGACCGAGATCGTGCGGCGGTACGACGCGCAGGTGATCCTGGCGCCCTACCCGGGGATGCGCACGCGCATCGCGCTCACCGCGTGGACCCGGCTCGACGCCTTCGACGACCTCGACGAGGCCCGCATCGTGCGCTTCATCCGCACGTATCGCGGGATCGACCATCACAAAGGGTAGAATGATGCGCATGACGCGGCCCTCTCGCCGTGACGTCGCGGCGTTCTCCACCGCCATCGGGGCGGCCCTCTCGATGATCGCGCTGGTCGGGTGCGCGCGACCCGTCGTCTCGCCGATCGCGCCGCCGCCCTACCGCGACGAAGCGGCCGCGGGCTACGACACCACGTGGCGCGCGCTCGTGCGGGCGCTCGCGGGGGAGAACGTGCCGCTCCGCGTGGTGGCCAAGGATTCGGGCGTGATCTCGACCGACGACTTCATCTCCCCGATCGGGGTCTACGCCGACTGCGGGCGGATCGGCGAGGTGCAGCTCGAGGGCGAGGCGACGGGCTCGTTCACGCTCTTCGTGCAGCCGGGGCGGGATGGGGCCACGCTGATCCAGGTCAACACCAAGATGAACACGCACGCGTACCGGCGTGGCGGCTCCGGCAAGCTCAAGACCGATCGCGTGTTCCAGTGCGTCTCCACCGGGCGCTGGGAGGCGAACCTGCTCGATTCGGTCCGCCGGCTCGTGAAGGAATAGCGCCATGGCCCCGCGGCTTCCCGAGCTGATCAAGCGCGCCCGCCGCCTGGCGCTCGAGCGCGACCGCCTCGTGCAGGAGCTGGCGCGCGAGTGGAGCGCCGCCCTCCGCGGCCAGGGGTTCTCGCCGCGCGACCTGGACGAGCTGTGGGCGGGCCTCACCGAGGACGCGGTGCGTCGCCTCCTGCGCGTGCGCGGGGAGGGCGCCAGCGTCGAGGCCATCCGGCGCGAGGCGCACGAGGTCATCGCGCGGGTCAAGGAGCGCGTGGAGACCGAGCTTGCCGCGGGCGGGTAAGCGCGGCGGGGCGGACACGCAGGCCCTGCTCCGCGGTCTGCCCTCGGTGGACGCGCTGATCGGCGCGCTCGGCGGCGAGCGCGCGCTCCAGGGGGTGCCGCGGCCCCGCCTGGCCGCGGGAGTGCGGGAGGTGCTGGCCGCCGAGCGGCGCCGCCTGCTGGAGGCGGGCGGGCCCGCCGCGGACGCCGACACGCTCGGCCGCCGGGTCGTGGCCGCGCTCACGCAGACCGGCCTCTTCTCGCTGGCCCCCGTGATCAACGCCACCGGGGTGGTGCTCCACACGAACCTGGGCCGCGCGCTGCTGTCCCCGCTCGCCCAGGAGCGGCTGCGCGAGGTCGCCGCGGCGTACTCGAATCTCGAGATGGATCTCTCCCGCAAGGAGCGCGGCTCGCGCTACGCGCACGTGGACGGGTTGCTGCGCCGGCTGTCCGGCGCGGAAGCGGCGCTCGTTGTCAACAACTGCGCCTCCGCGGTGCTGCTCGCGCTCGAGTCCCTCGCGCGGGGCAAGGAAGTGATCGTCTCCCGCGGCGAGCTCATCGAGATCGGCGGCGAGTTCCGCATCCCCGACATCATGCGGAGGTCGGGCGCCATCCTCCGGGAAGTCGGCACCACCAACCGCACGCATCTCAAGGACTACGTCAGCGCGATCGGGCCCGAGACGGGGCTGATCCTCAAGGTCCACACGTCCAACTACCGCGTCGTCGGCTTCACCGCCGCGGTGTCCTCCCGCGAGCTCGCCGAGCTGGGCCGCGCCCGCGCCATCCCGGTCATGGAGGATCTGGGCTCCGGCTGCTTCGTGGATCTCACCCGCTACGGCTTCCCCTACGAGCCGACCGTGCCCGAAGTGGTCGCCTCCGGCGTCGATCTCGTCTCGTTCTCGGGCGACAAGCTCCTGGGCGGCCCGCAGGCCGGCATCCTGGTGGGCCGGGCCGACCTCGTCGAGCGCCTGGCTCGCAACCCGGTCAACCGCGCGCTGCGCATCGACAAGTTCACGGTCGCGGCGCTCGAGGCCACGCTCTACGCCTACGAGGCGGGGACTGCGCTCGAGACCATCCCGACCTTGAAAATGCTGACCGAGCCCGCCGTGTCGGTGCGCCGGCGCGCCCGGCGAATCCTCGCCCGCCTCTCCGCGGAGACGCAGCGGGCCCTCGGCGCGCAGCTCGTCGAGTCCACGTCGCAGGTGGGCGGCGGCGCGCTGCCCACGGTGGACCTGCCCACCGCGGCGATCGCCCTCGGCACCACCGAGCGCCCCGCCGAGCGGCTGGACGAAGCGCTCCGCTCGGGCCGCCCGCCGGTCCTGGGCCGCCTCCTCGACGACCGCCTCCTCCTCGACTGCCGCACGATCCTCGCCGCCGACATCACACCCCTCGCCACCCGCCTCACCGCCCTCTAACAAGTCGACGGCTACGATGCGACACGTCGTCGTCGGCACCGCCGGACATATCGATCACGGGAAAACCTCGCTGGTCAAAGCCCTCACCGGCACCGACACCGATCGGCTGCCGGAGGAGAAGGCGCGCGGCATCACGATCGACCTGGGCTTCGCGTTCCTGGAGGAGCCCGACGGGCTCGTGATCGAGATCGTGGACGTGCCGGGCCACGAGCGCTTCGTGAAGAACATGCTGGCCGGCGCGGGCGGCATCGATCTGGCGCTCCTGGTGGTCGCCGCCGACGAGGGCGTGATGCCGCAGACGCGCGAGCACCTGGCTATCTGCCAGCTCCTGCGCATCACGTCGGGGCTCGTGGTCCTCAGCAAGGCGGATCTGGCCGAGCCCGACTGGATCGAGCTGGTGCGCGACGACGTGCGCCGCGCGCTCGCCCCCACCTTCCTCGCGGGCTGCCCGATCCTCCCCGCGTCGGTGAAGACGGGCGCGGGGCTGCCCGAGCTGCGCGCGGCGCTCGCGGAGCTGGCCCGCGCGGTGCCCGCCAAGGATCCCGATCGCACCGCTCGCCTCCCGATCGACCGCGTGTTCACCGTGAAGGGGTTCGGCACCGTGGTGACGGGCACGCTGGTCGCGGGGCGCTTCGCGCTCGACGACAAGGTCGAGGTGTATCCGCGAGGCATTCAGTCGAAGGTGCGGGGCCTGCAGGTGCACGGCCACACCGTCCCGCAGGCGACCGCCGGTCAGCGCACCGCGGTGAATCTCCAGGGCGTGGAGCGCGTGGCCATCGAGCGCGGCGACGTCCTCGCGCCCGCCGGCGCCCTGGTGTCGACGCTCCTGCTCGACGGCACCCTCGAGCTCCTGGAGGACGCGCCGCGGCCCGTCAAGACGCGCGACCGCGTCCGCTTCCACGTGGGCACCCAGGAGGTGATGGCGCGCGTCCTGCCGGTGGACCGGCCCGAGCTCGCGCCCGGCGAATCCTGTCATGCCCGCTTCCGGCTGGAGGCTCCGGTGGTGGCCCTGCCGGGGGATCGCTTCGTGGTGCGGTCCTACTCGCCCATCGTGACCATCGGCGGCGGCACCGTGCTCGACATCGCGCCGCCGCGCTTCAAGCGGAAGGGTCCCGCGCTCGCCGCCCACCTGGCGCTGCTCGCCACCGGCGAGCCTCCCGTGGTGCTGGAGGAGCATCTGAAGCAGGCCGGGGTGGCGGGCGCGCGGGTCGCCGATCTCCGGGCCCGGACGCCCTTCGGCCCGGACCAGCTCCGGCAGCTCCTCGACCGGCTCCAGCATGACGGCCGTGTGCTCGCGGTGGATCGCGAGTGGTATCTGCATCGTGACGCGAACGAACGCCTGCGCGCCCAGACGCTGGGCCTCCTCGAGGCCTTCCATGCCGAGAACCCCCTGCGTGGCGGGATCTCCCGGGAGGAGCTGCGCAGCCGGGTTGGCAATGCCCAGGAGCGGGTCTTCACCCAGCTCCTGACCGCGCTGGAGGCGGAAGGGGTCGTCAAGAGCGAGCGGGACCAGGTCCGGCTCGGCTCCCACTCCATCCGGCTCAGCCCGGACCAGGAGCGGGTGGTCAAGGGGCTCGAGGCCGACTTCCGCGCCGCGGGCGCCGCGCCCCCGAACCCGGAGGAGGCCCTGGGCCGGCTGGGCGTCAAGGGCACGGAGAAGCACGAGCTCTTCCAGGTCCTGGTCGCGGATCGGACCCTGCTGCGCGTGAAAGAATCGCTCTTCTTTCACGCCGAGGCGCTCCGGACCATCCAGGAGCAGCTCGTGGCCTTCCTGCGCCAGAAGAAGGAGATCGGGCCGGCCGACTTCAAGGACCTCTTCGGGGTCAGCCGGAAGTACGCCATCCCCCTCATGGAGTACTTCGACACCCAGCGCGTGACCGTGCGGGTCGGGGAGCGCCGGGTGCTCCGGGACGGCCACGGCCGCGTTGACAACCCCGGGGTGGGCGCGTAGGGTAAGGGGGCGTCAGGAAAAGGAAAGGAGTCCCGCCATGTTCGGTTTGGGATATCAAGAGCTGCTGTTGATCCTGGTCATCGTACTGATCCTCTTCGGGGCCCAGCGTCTCCCCGATCTGGCCCGTTCGCTCGGCGGCAGCATCAAGGAGTTCAAGAAGGGCGTGGCCGAGGTGAAGGAAGATGACACGGCCGCCGCGGTGAAGAAGGACGACGAGAAGAAGGCGTAGTTCCGCTCCCCTGAAGCACTTCGTCACCCGCCGCCTCCTCGACTCCTCTCGCATCGCCCGCGTGGCGCGCCACGGCGACCTGTGCCTGGCGCTGGGACTTGCCGTCGTCACGCTCCTCTCGCGCTGGCCCTATCGCGCCCGCATGCTCTACAACTGGGACGCGGTCCAGTTCGCCCTCGCGCTCCGCGAGTTCGACGTCGCCAAGCACCAGCCGCATCCGCCGGGCTACCTTCTCTACGTCGCGCTGGGCCGTCTGCTCAACGCCTCGCTCGGCGATCCCACCCTGGCCTACGTGGCGCTCGCGATGCTCTTCAGCGCCGGCTCCACCTTTGTCCTCTACGCGCTGGCGCGCCGGCTCTACGATCGCGCCACCGCGCTGGTGGCGGCGTCGCTGCTGGCGGTCAGCCCGCTCTTCTGGTTCTACGGCTCGGTGGGCCTCACCTATGCCGGCGAAGCGTTCGCCGCGTCGGTGGTGGCCTGGTTCGCTTACGCCACGCTCGGCGGCAGCGTGCGGCATCTCTACTGTGGCGCGCTGGCCTTGGGTCTCACCGGCGGCGTGCGGCAGTCGGTGCTGCTCCTGCTCCTGCCGCTCTGGCTCGGGTGCGCGCTGTGGGGTGTCCGCTCGCGGCGCCGCCTGGCGCTGGCGGGCGGGATCCTGGTCGCCTCCGTGCTCGCCTGGCTCGTGCCGATGGTGTGGCTGAGCGGTGGTCCCGCCGCCTACCTGTCCGCTTCCACGCAGCTCTACGGCTCGGTGCTCTTCCCGACCTCGGTGCTCGGCGGCTCGCTCGAGGTCACGCTCGCCCAGGTGCGCTACCTGCTCGAGTCCACCCTGGTCGGGCTCGGCCCGCTCGGCCTGGTGGCGCTCGCGTTGCCGGTGTACGCGCGCCGCGTGGGCTGGCGCGCGCCCGAGCTCTTCCTGCTCGCGTGGATGCTTCCGGCGGGTATCTTCTATACGCTCGTGCACTTCGGGCAGGCGGGCTACGTGCTGACCTTCCTGCCCGCGCTCGTGATCCTGCTGAGCCGGGTCCTCGTGTGGGCGGTCGCGGCGGGCTCCGAGCGGCTGCGCCGGCCCAACTGGCGCTGGGCGCTCACCGCCGCCGCGGTGCTGCCGCTGGTGCTGATCAACACCGGCTTCTTCGTGAGCGCGCGTCCGTTGCCGCGTGAGTTCGAGCACCGGGCCGGGGGCGATCGGTGGATCTGGCGGGCGCGCGACGAGTTCCACGACTGGATCATGAGCCGCACCGCGGCCGCGCTGCGTGAGCACGAGGCGGTGATCCGCACCTACGTCGAGACCATCCGCACCGTCTACGAGCCCTCCGATACCGCGCTCGTGACCGAGCTCGGCAATCCGCGCTCCTACCCGTGGCTGCGCCACGCGATGTTCTACATGCCGGAGTACCCGATCTACCAGGTGCAGGTCGGTCCGATGCCCCCCGGCTTCTACGCGCCGCAGTCCTCCGCCACCATGATCCTCACGCCGGGCTCGCACATCCGGCTGCCCGCCGAGATTCGACGGCTCGTCTGGTTCGTGGACCACTGGGATCCGGCGACACCGCGGCCCGACGGACTGCGGGAAGTCCAGCTCCCGTACGGCCGCTATCTCTACGTCCTGCCGCTCACCCGCACACCCGCCGAGTACGCCGGCTACACCTTCGAGCGCGCCGCCCGGTGAGGGGCCGGACGCTCGCCGTCGCCGCCCCGGTCGCCGCCCTCGCCCTGGCGATCGGCTTCTTCCTGCTGAGAACGCGTGAGCTCGCGGGCGTGCTCGGCGTGGAGGCTTTCCCGCTCGACGATTCGTGGATCCACATGCAGTTCGCGCGGAATCTGGCCGAGGGGCGCGGCTTCTCCTACAACCCGGGCGTGCCGGTATCGGGCTCGACCGCGCCGCTCTGGACTCTCGCGCTCGGCGCGGTGTTCGCGGTGTTCGGCAGCCACCCGGTGCTGGCGAAGGCGCTGGGGATCGCCGCCACGCTCGGGACCGCGTGGCTGGCCGGCCGCCTGGCCCTGATCTGGGCGGGGCGCCACGACGTCGCCGTCCTCGCCTCCGTGCTCGTCGCGCTGGCCGGGCCGATGGTGTGGGGCGCGCTGTCCGGCATGGAGGTCACGCTCGCCGCGCTGCTGGTGACGGCCGCCCTCGTGCGGCACGCGCGCGGCGGCACCTGGGCGGCGGGCGCCGCGCTCGGGCTTGCCGCGCTCGCTCGCCCCGAGACCGCCCTGCTGTTGCCGCTTTTCTGGCTGGGCGGCTCGCTCACGGGGCGGCGCGCGCTGGCGTGGGGCCTTCCGGTCGCGGGGCTCCTGGCGCCCTGGGTCGTCTTCAATCTGGTCACGACCGGGACCCCGCTGCCGGCCACGGCGGCGGCGAAGATCGAGGGCGGCCTCGTCGGGTTTCTCGCGGGCGTGCGCGAGCCGCTCCACACGACGCTGCTCGGGCGGCCGTGGCAATTCGAGACGGAATGGGTGCGCTGGCTGTGGCGGGTGGACGCGCTGCTGCCGCTCCTGCTGCTGCCGGGGCTCTGGTGGCTCGGGCGTCACGTCGGCCGCGCGGCGCTGGCGCCCGCCTCCGTGCTCGTGCTCCATCCGCTCGCGATGGCCCTGCTCGCACCCTACCGCGCCCCGTCCTTCCAGGAGGGCCGCTACTCCATCCACCTCCTTCCGCTCGCCCTCGTCGTCGCCATCGTCCCCCTCACCCCGCTCTTCTCCCTCTCCCCCTCCGGGGGAGAGGGCAGGGTGAGGGGGCTTGGATGGGTGAGGGGGCTTGGATGGGTGAGGGGACGCGCGGGATGGATCGCCGCCGCCGCGCTCCTCATCGCCGCCGTCGCGGCGCTGCCGTCCGCGGCGACGCGCCACGGCTGGGCGGTCCAGAACATCGAGGCGATGCAGGTGCATCTCGGCCACTGGGTCGCGAGCCACACGCCCCCCACGGCGCGCATCGGGCTGAACGACGTGGGCGCGATCGCCTACATCTCGCGCCGCGAGGTCGTGGACGTGATGGGCCTGGTCACGCCCGCCATCATCCCGTTCCGCCGGGATGGCGAGACGGGCGTCCTGCGCTATCTCGAGCAGGCCTGCCCCGACTACCTGATCGTCTTCCCGGCCTGGTTCCCGACCATCTCGGCGATGGCCGAGCGCTTCCATCCCGTGTACCGCGTGAGGCTCGCTCACAACGAGGTGGCGGGGGCCGACGAGCTGGTGGTCTACGAGACCGCCTGGAGCCGGTGGCGCGCTGCCCGTCAGCCCTGTCCGGGAGCCCTGGCCCGGAGCCTGGGGCCTCCACGGGAGGCGCCCGTGGAAATTCCCCGGAACCGTATAATTGCCATCAGGTATCCATGAAAGGTCTCCTCCCCCTCCTCGCGACGGGCCTGGCGCTCGGCAGCTTGCTGTCGGGCGCGATCGCGCCCGCGTCCGCGCAGATCTACCGCTGGACCGACGAGCGGGGTGAGGTGCGCTTCTCGCAGGGCATCAACAGCGTGCCGCCGCAGCTCCGCGGCGGGGCGGTCATCGTGGGCTCGCCGAGCCAGGCCCCGCCGCCCGCTCCCGCCACACCCGAGCCCGCGGCGCCGAGCGCCCCGGTGGGGGTGGCCCGTATCCCGTTCACGCCCGGCCAGCCGATCATGGTGTCCGCCAAGATCAACGGCGGCGGCACCACCCAGCTCATCCTCGACACGGGAGCCCAGGGGACGCTGATCAGCCCCACCGCCCTGGCCGCGCTGGGCATCAGCTACCGGGATGCCGTCCGCGGCTCGATCAAGGGTGTGACCGGCGACGCCAACGTCCTCGCGGTGCGGATCGAGAGCATCGAGGTGGAAGGCGCCCGGGTCGGCCCGCTGATGGTCGTCTCGCACGATTCCGGCCTCGGCGCGGGTCGCGACGGCCTGCTCGGTCGCGACTTCCTCGACCACTTCATCGTCACGATCGACAGCGCCGCCCGCGTCGTCACGCTGACCCCCAAGAAGTAGCCCGCCGTCGGCCCGCTCCGGGGGGCCCCGTTCTTGCCGGGACCCCTGAGGAGTGCTAGCGTTACCCCTCTATGGATTACAAGGACACGCTAAACCTGCCCAAGACCGCCTTTCCCATGAAGGCCAACCTGCCCAAGATGGAGCCGGAATGGCTCGAGCGCTGGGCGGCGATGGACATCTACGGGCGGATCCGGCAGGCCTCGGCGAACCGTCCCCTGTGGATCCTCCACGACGGGCCCCCGTACGCGAACGGCCACATCCACATGGGCACCGCGCTGAACAAGATCCTCAAGGATCTCGTCGTGAAATCGCGCGCCATGCTGGGCCACAACGCGGTCTACGTGCCGGGGTGGGACTGCCACGGGCTGCCGATCGAGCACCAGGTGGACAAGGAGCTCGGCCTCGACCAGGCGAGCGTGGACGTGCGCCAGGCCATGGACCCCATGGAGAAGCGCCGCCGCTGCCGCGAGTACGCGTCCAAGTTCATCGACATCCAGCGCGAGGAGTTCCGGCGCCTGGGCGTGTTCGGCGACTGGAGCGATCCCTACCGGACGATGGCGCCCGCCTACCAGGCGGTGATCGTGCGCGAGTTCGGGCGCTTCGTGGGCCGCGACCTGGTGCACAAGGGCCTCAAGCCCGTGCACTGGTGCATGCACTGCAAGACCGCGCTCGCCCAGGCCGAGGTGGAGTACGAGGACCAGACCACGCCCTCGGTCTACGTGAAGTTCCCGGTCAAGACGGTGCCCGCGGAGATCGCCCGCGCGGTCGGCGGCCGGCCGGTCTCGCTCGTGATCTGGACGACCACGCCGTGGACCCTGCCCGCCAACCTCGCGATCGCGGTGCACCCGACCGAGACCTACACCGCGGTGGAGCTCGACGGCCAGGCCCTCGTCGTCGCCCAGCCGCTGCTCGAGGCCTTCCTGCGCCTGCCCGGCGTGAAGGGGCTCGGCGCCGCGCTGCCGCTCGCGGTGCCGGGGCAGGCGCTCGAGGGGATGGTGGCCCGGCACCCGTGGATCGATCGCGACGCGCCGGTGCTCACCGCGGACTTCGTGGCGATGGACGCGGGCACCGGCCTGGTCCACATCGCGCCCGGCCACGGTGAGGAAGACTACGAGCTCGGCCGACGGGCCGGCCTCAAGATCTACAACCCGGTGGACGACGACGGGCGCTTCATCCCCGAGGTCGCCTACTTCGCGGGCCAGACCGTCTGGGAGGCGAACCCGCGCATCATCGAGCACCTGCGCGGGGCCGGCGCGCTCGTGGCCCAGGTGCCGCTCCAGCACACCTACCCGCACTGCTGGCGCTGCAAGAACCCGACGCTGTTCCGCGCCACCGAGCAGTGGTTCATCGCGCTGGACCGCCACGGGCTGCGCCAGAAGGCGCTCGACGCGATCCGGAACGAGGTGACGTGGATCCCGGGCTGGGGCGAGGAGCGCATCTACAACATGGTCGCGCACCGGCCGGAGTGGGTCATCTCCCGCCAGCGCGTGTGGGGCGTGCCCATCGTCGCCTTCTACTGCACGAGCTGCGAGGGGCTGCTCCTCGACGAGGCGCTGATCGCGCACGTGGCCGGGATCATGCGCGACGGCGCGGGCGCGGATGAGTGGTACACGCGGGAGGCGGCCGCGCTCCTGCCCGCGGGCACGCGCTGTCCGGCGTGCGGCGGCGGGGAGTTCCGCAAGGAGACCGACATCCTCGACGTGTGGTTCGACTCCGGCTGCAGCCACGCCGCGGTGCTGGAGACCCGGCCGGAGCTGCGCTGGCCCGCCGAGATGTACCTGGAGGGCTCGGACCAGCATCGCGGCTGGTTCCACTCCTCGCTGCTCGAGGCGGTGGGCACGCGCGACAAGCCGCCCTATCGCTCCGTCCTCACCCACGGCTTCGTGGTGGACGGCGCGGGGCGGAAGATGTCCAAGTCGGGCGGCAACAACATCTCCCCCGACGAGCTGATCCCGAAGTACGGCGCCGAGGTCCTGCGCCTGTGGGTGGCGGCGGAGGATTCGTCCGAGGACATCCGGCTCTCGAACGAGATCCTGAACCGGCTCGCCGACGCCTACCGGCGGATCCGGAACACCTCGCGCTTCCTCCTCGGCACCCTGGCCGACTTCGACCCGGAGCGCGACCGGCGCCCGTACGGCGACATGGACGAGCTCGACCACTGGGCCCTGCTGCGGCTGGGCGGGCTGATCGCGCGGGTGCGGCGGGCGTACGAGGACTACCAGTTCCACGTCGCGTTCCACGCCATCCACAACTTCTGCGCGGTGGATCTCTCGTCGCTCTACCTCGACATCATCAAGGACCGGCTCTACGTGTCCGCGCCCGACGACTCGCGCCGGCGCGCCTCGCAGACCGTCTGCTTCGAGGTGCTGACCGCGCTGACGCGGCTGATGGCGCCGATCCTGACCTTCACCTCCGACGAGGTGTGGTCGCACATCCCGGGGCGCGGCAAGCCGGAGAGCGTGCACCTCGTCACCTTCCCCGAGGAGCGCGGGGAGTGGCTGAACGAGCGGCTCAGCGCGGACTGGGATCGGCTGCTCGAGGTGCGCGGCGAGGTCTCGCGCGCGCTCGAGGCCGCCCGCCAGCAGGGGAAGATCGGCAAGGGCATCGACGCGGTCCTCTACGTCCCGAGCGCGCCCGAGGAGCAGTGGCTCCCGCTGCTCGAGGCCAAGGGGGAAGCCCTGCTCACCACCCTCTTCAACGTCTCCGGGACGCGGCTCAAGCAGCGGGCCCCGGGGGAGGCGGTGCGGTACGAGAGCCAGGACATCCCCGGCCTCGTCCTCGAGGTCGTGCCCGCGCAGACCCTCGGCTGGAAGAAGTGCGAGCGCTGCTGGACCTGGAGCCCGCGCGTGGGCGAGGACTCCGCGCACCCGACCCTCTGCGAGCGCTGCGCCCCGGTCGTGACGGCGCTCCAGCGGTGAGGTCGGCCGGCCTCACCGCGGTCGTCGTCCTCGTCCTGGATCTGGTCACCAAGCACCTGGCGCTCGAGCGCCTGGCCCCCGGCCGCCCGGTCCACGTGATCGACGCGTTCTTCTCCCTCACCCTCGTGATGAATCCCGGTCTCGCCTTCGGGATGCTCGCGGGCACGCCCGCGGGCTGGCGCTGGCTCGTGGCCCTGCTGTCGATCGGCGCGCTCGGGGTGCTGGCGGTCGTGGGCCTGCGCATGCTGCCGACGGGCGGGCGGCTCACCCCGCTCGCCCTGGGGCTCATCTTCGGCGGCGCGGTCGGCAACCTGATCGACCGCGCGCGCTTCGGCGCGGTGGTGGACTTCCTCGACTTCTACTGGCGCGGCTACCACTGGCCGGCCTTCAACGTGGCGGACGCGTCCATCTCCGTCGGCGTGGTGCTGCTGGCGCTCCGCATGCTCACGGCGCCGCCCTCCCCGTCTCGCTGATCTCCGTGCGCGGCGCGGTTGCCCGGGCAGCGACCGGGTCCCGATGAGCGACGCCGAGGCGGATCTCCCCCGGGACTGGCATGGCGTCGTGAATGCGGCGGACGAGGGCGCGCGGCTGGACGTGTGGCTGGCGGCACGGCTCGAAGGCCTGTCGCGGATGCGCGTGAAGGGGCTGATCGAGGCGGGGCGCGTGGTGGTCGGCGGGCGGGTGGTGAAGGCCTCGTACCGGCTGCAGGCGGGCGACGCGGTGGAGGTGTCGATCCCGCCGCCGCCCCGGGATGGGCTGGCCGCCGGAGGCGGTCGCGCTCACCATCGTGTTCGAGGACGAGCACGTGCTCGTCGTGGACAAGCCGGTGGGCATGGTGACGCATCCGGGGGCCGGGCGGCCCACCGGCACGCTGGCCGCGGCCGCGCTCGCGCACGCGCCCGGCGATGGCCGGGGTCGGCAGCCCCCGCCGACCGGGGATCGTGCACCGCCTGGACAAGGGCACCTCCGGGCTGATCGTGCTGGCCAAGACCCAGGCGGCCTATGACGCCCTCACCGCCCAGCTCGCGCGGCGCACCGTCAGCCGGCGCTATCTCTGCCTGGCCCAGGGCTCGGTGCGGCGGGCCCAGGGCGTGATCGACACGGCCATCGGGCGCGACCCGCACTCGCGCCTGCGCATGGCGGTGCTGAAGGAGGGCAAGGGCAAGCGCGCGGTCACGCACTTCCGCGTGCTCGAGCGCTTCGGCGCCGCGGCGGGGGCGGTGTCCTTGATCGAGTGCCGGCTCGAGACCGGGCGCACCCATCAGATTCGCGTGCACCTGGCCTCGCTGGGGCATCCCGCTCCTGGGCGACGACACCTACCGGGGTCGCCGCGCGGCGCCGGCCGGGGATGCCCGGCTGACCGAGCTGATCGCCGAGCTCGGGGGAGTGGCGCTCCACGCGGCGGGTCTCGCGTTCGCGCACCCGACGACGGGCGCGCCGATGGACTTTTCGTGTCCTCTGCCCGACAGGATCGACCGAATCCTGTCTCATCTGCGCAACAGGACGCGCTAGCATCGAGCGGCAATCGACGCAGCTTCGCGCGTCTTTTCGAGGCTGAAACCGCGGTCCGGGAGCGTGGCATGCCGCGTGCTACGATGGTTCTTACAATGACTCAGCTCACCACCGTCATCCTCGCGGCCGGCGAGGCCAAGCGCATGCGTTCGAACCGGCCCAAGGTCCTCCACAGCCTCTGCGGGCGCCCCCTGATCGCCTATCCCGTCACCGCGGCCCGGACGCTCGGAAGCCGGGTCGTCGTGGTGGTGGGCCGCGCGGCCGACGAGGTGCGGGCGGCGGTCTCCCCGGAGACCGGGGCCGGCTTCGTGGAGCAGAAGGAGCGCCTGGGCACCGGGCACGCGGTGCTGCAGGCGCGCGTCGCCTGCGGCGATGGCCCCGGCACGCTGCTGGTCCTGCCGGGCGACGTGCCGCTGCTCTCGGACGCGACGCTCAAGCGGCTCGTGGACCACCACGTGCAGACCGGCGCGGCGGCCACGCTGCTGACCGCGGAGGTGGCGGACCCCACCGGCTACGGTCGCGTGGTGCGGGAGCAGGGCCGGCCGGTGGGCATCGTCGAGCACCGCGACGCGACGCCGGCCCAGCGGCAGATCCGCGAGATCGGCACCAGCGTGTACTGCTTCGACGCCGCGCGCTTCTGGCCCGCGCTGGCCCAGGTCACGCCCGAGAACGAGCAGAGCGAGTACTACCTGACCGACGTGATCGGGATCCTGCATCGCCAGGGGCAGCGGCTCGAGGCCGTGATCACCGCGGATCCGAGCGAATGCCTGGGCGTCAACGACCGCAAGCAGCTCGCGGAGCTGGCCGCCATCATGCGGCGGCGCATCCTCGACCGGCTCATGGCCGCCGGCGTGACCGTGATCGACCCCGCCACCACCTACGTGGACGACACCGTGACGATCGGCGCCGATACCGTGCTGCATCCGGGCGTGATCCTGGAAGGCCGGACGGTGGTGGGCGCCGAGTGCGTGGTGAACACCGGCTGCCACGTGGCCGACACGACGCTCGGCGATCGCGTGCTGCTCAAGCCGTACTGCGTGCTCGCGTCCTCGACCGTCGAGGACGACGCCCAGCTCGGTCCCTTCTGCCACCTGCGCCCGCTGAGCCACGTGGGCGCGAAGGCCAAGATCGGCAACTTCGTGGAGCTGAAGAAGTCGCGGATCGGGCGCGGCTCCAAGGTGCCGCATCTGTCCTACGTCGGCGACACCCAGATGGGCGAGGGCGTGAACATCGGGGCCGGCACCATCACCTGCAACTACGACGGCGTGGCCAAGCACGAGACGGTGATCGGCGACGGCGTCTTCGTGGGCACCAACTCGAGCCTGGTGGCGCCGCTCACCATCGGCGAGGGCGCCTACGTGGCGGCGGGCTCGGTGATCACCAAGAACGTGCCGCCGGGCTCGCTGGCGGTGGCCCGCGGCCGGCAGGAGACGCGCGAGGGATGGGTCGCCCGGAAGCAGAAGGACAAGAAGCCCAAGCACTAGGAGCAGGCCCATGTGTGGAATCGTCGGGTACATCGGGGACAAGAACGCGGTCGACATCGTCCTCGAGGGGTTGAGGCGGCTCGAGTACCGCGGCTACGACTCCGCGGGCATCGCGGTGGTCGGCGCCGAGGGCCTGCAGATCCGGCGCGCGGCCGGGCGCATCAAGAACCTGGAGGCGCTGCTGCGCGAGAAGCCGATCGAGGGCCGCATCGGCCTCGGCCACACGCGCTGGGCCACCCACGGCCGGCCCACCGACGAGAACGCGCACCCGCACACCGATGGCTCCGGCGACCTCGTGGTGGTGCACAACGGCATCATCGAGAACTACCTGCCGATCAAGGAGCGCCTGCAGGCCGAGGGGCACGTCTTCAAGTCCGAGACGGACACCGAGGTCATCGCGCACCTGATCGAGCGCCATCTGAAGGACGCCCCCAAGCTCGACGAGGCGGTGCGCCGCGCGCTCCGGGAGCTGCGCGGCTCCTACGCGGTGGTCGTGCTCCACCGCCAGATGCCCGACCGCCTCGTGGCGGCGAAGCTCGGCGCGGGCAGCGTGGTGGTGGGCCTGGGCGAGAACGAGATCTTCCTGGCCTCCGACATCCCGGCCATCCTGTCGCATACCCGCGACGTGGTGGTGCTCGAGGACGAGGACGTGGCGGTGGTGACGCGGCGCGGGGTCGAGATCACCCAGCTCGACGGCGCGCCGGTGCAGCGGACGCCGTCGCGCATCCTGTGGGATCCGATCCTCGCCGAGAAGGGCGGCTACCGCCACTTCATGCTCAAGGAGATCTACGAGCAGCCGCGCGCGGCCGCCGACACCATGCGCGGGCGCGTGCAGCCGGAAGGCGGCACCGTGGTGCTGCCCGACGTGCAGCTCGACCCCGACGTCGTCGGCCGGGATCCAGCGGATCGTCCTGGTGGCCTGCGGCACTTCGTATCACGCGGCCATCGTCGGCCGCTTCATGCTGGAGCGCCTCACCGGGATCACCGCCGAGGTGGACCTGGGCTCGGAGTACCGCTACCGCGACGCGGTGCTCGGGCCCGAGACGCTCGTGATCGCGCTCTCGCAGTCGGGCGAGACCGCGGACACGCTCGGGGCGGTCAAGGCGGCACGCGCCAAGGGCGCGCCCATCGTCGGCATCACCAACGTGGTGGGCTCGGCGCTCTCGCGCGAGGCCACCGGCACGCTCTACACGCACGCGGGGCCCGAGATCGGGGTGGCGTCGTCCAAGACGTTCACCTCGACGCTCATCGCCCTCTACCTGCTGGCCCTCTGGCTCGGGCGGCGGCGCGGCATGCTGCTGGCCGAGGACGGGCGCAAGCACATCCAGGGCCTGCTGGAGCTGCCGCGGCTGATGGAGCGGACGCTCGAGCTCGAGCCCGCGGTCTCCGAGCTGGCCCGCGAGCTCTCCCGGCACAAGAACTTCCTCTTCCTGGGGCGCGGGATCAACTATCCGCTCGCGCTCGAAGGCGCGCTCAAGCTCAAGGAGCTCTCCTACGTCCACGCGGAGGGCTACCCGGCCGGCGAGATGAAGCACGGCCCCATCGCGCTGCTGGAGGACGGCTTCCCGGTGATCGCGCTGGCCCCGCGGGACGGCTCGTATGACCGCATGATGAGCAACCTCGAGGAAGTGCGGGCCCGCGACGGGCGGGTGATCGCCATCGGCCACGAGGGCGATCGCGAGCTGGCCGCCAAGGCCGCCATCATGCTCTCGGTGCCGCCGTCGGGCGACCTGATCACGCCCATCCTGCTGTCGATCCCGATGCAGCTCCTGGCCTACCACATGGCGGTCCGTCTCGGCCGCGACGTGGACCAGCCCCGCAACCTCGCCAAGTCCGTCACCGTCGAGTAGCACGCAGCGCCAGGTAGCACGTACGCAAGGTCCGCCCCGGAACGACTGTCCGGGGCAGTGGCTTGGCGAGGCGCAGCCGAAGGCGAGCCGAGCGGATACGGACGAAAGAGAGCTCCGGTCGCCACCTCACCCCCGCGAGGTGGCTTGCCTGTGCTATCGTTTGTTCCCATGTCGCACCCCGTAGTGACCGCGGACAGTCTCCTGGCCCCCCTGAACCCGCCGCAGCGCGACGCGGTCACCACCACGAAGGGCCCGGTGCTCGTCCTGGCCGGGGCGGGGAGCGGCAAGACCCGGGTCATCGCCCACCGCATCGCCTATCTCCTGGCGGTGGAGGGCATCGACCCGCGGCACGTGCTCGCGGTCACCTTCACCAACAAGGCCGCCGCCGAGATGCGCCATCGGGTCGAGGCCCTGCTGCTGCCCGCGGGGATCCGCCCGCCGCTCATCGCCACCTTCCACTCGGCGTGCGTGCGCATCCTGCGTCAGCGCGCGGCCCAGGCCGGGCTCCCGCCGTCCTTCGTGATCTACGACGAGGACGACCGGCAGAGCCTGGTGAAGGAGGCGCTGCGCGAGCTCGACTTCGACGAGCGCACGCTGACGCCCAGCACGGTGGTGCACCGCATCAGCCACTGCAAGAACCAGATGCTGTCGCCCGCGGACGTGGAGCAGGCCGCGCGCACCCCCCGTGAAGAACGCCTCGCCTCGCTCTACCGGCTCTACGAGGAGAAGCTCCAGGCCGCGGGCGCGCTCGACTTCGACGACCTGCTGCTCCGCGTGGTGCGGCTGCTCGAGACTCAGCCCGAGGCGCTGCGCTGGTATCGCACCGTGTGGTCGCACGTGCTGGTGGACGAGTACCAGGACACCAACCGCGCGCAGTACCGCATCGTGCAGCTCCTCACCGAGGAGCACCGGAACCTCTGCGTGGTGGGCGACCCCGACCAGTCGGTGTACCGCTGGCGGGGCGCCGACCTGCGCAACATCCTCGACTTCGAGAAGGACTACCCGGACTGCCGGGTGGTGGCGCTCGAGCAGAACTACCGCTCCACCAAGCGCATCCTCGACATCGCCTCCGCGGTGATCGTCAACAACACCGCGCGCAAGGACAAGCGGCTCTGGACCGAGAACGGGGAGGGCGAGCGGGCGGAGGTCTACCGGGCGTGGGACGAGAACGAGGAGTCCGCCTTCGTGGCCCAGAAGATCCGGGGCCTGCGCGGCGAGGGGCGGCGAGTACCGGGACGTCGCGGTGTTCTACCGCACCAACGCGCAGTCCCGCGTCCTGGAAGACGCGCTGCGCCGCGCGGGCATCCCGTACCTGATCGTGGGCGGCGTGCGCTTCTACGAGCGACGCGAGATCCGGGACATGGTGGCCTACCTCCGCCTGATCTCGAACCCGCTCGACGACGTGGCCTTCCGCCGCGCGGTGGCCGCGCCCGCGCGCGGGATCGGCAAGGCCACGCTCGATCGCCTGGCCGACGCGGCCCGCGCGGCGGGCGTCCCGCTCCTGATGGCCTGCGCGACCCTGCCCGGCGACATCACCGGCAAGCCGCGCCGCGCGCTCGAGGAGTTCGCCCGCCTCATCGCGCGCCTCGGGGAGCGGCGCGCCGCGCTTCACGGTGCCCGCGCTGATCGACGAGGTGTGCGCGGCCTCGGGCTACCGCGACGCGCTGAAGGCGGAGCGCACCGCGGAGGCCGAGGCGCGGCTCGAGAACCTGGAGGAGCTGGTGGCCGCGTCCGAGGAGCTCATCGCGAGCCAGCTCGCGCGCGGGCGCGGACGCCGGTGACCCTCGAGGCCTTCCTCGACTCGATCGCCCTGGTGGCCGACACCGACGAGCTCGACGCGGAGGCGGGCGGCGTGACCCTGATGACGCTGCACTCGGCCAAGGGGCTCGAGTTCCCGGTGGTCTTCCTCACCGGTCTCGAGGAAGGGGTGTTCCCGCACTCGCGGTCGATGCAGGAGCCGGAGGAGCTCGAGGAGGAGCGGCGGCTCTGCTACGTCGGCATCACGCGCGCCCGCGAGCGGCTGATGCTGTCCTACGCGCTGCACCGCCGCATCCAGGGGTACGGGGTCGCCGAGCCCTCGCGCTTCCTGCTCGAGATCCCGGAGGACCAGCTCCACCTGATCAACGCGCGCCGGCCCGAGCCGGTGCACGTGCCGCCGGCCGGCGTCTCCGAGCCCGAGCCCGACGAGGATTTCCCGTTCCGGCTGGGCGCCAAGCTGCGCCACGCGCGCTGGGGCGAGGGGCTGCTGGTGGGCATCCAGCGCGAGGGCGCCGACGTGATCGCCACCGTGCACTTCGCCAGCGTGGGGCGCAAGCGTCTGTCGCTCCAGTACGCCCACCTGGAGGAGATCTAGCGATGGCCGGCCCCGGCCCGAAGATCTCGCCGAAGGACGTCGAGCACGTGGCGCGGCTCGCCCGGCTCGACCTGTCGGCGGCCGAGAAGGAGCGGATGGGCCGCGAGCTCGACGGCATCCTGACGTACATCGACAAGCTCCGCGCGCTGGACACCACGGGCGTCGAGCCCACCTCGCACGCGGTGCCCGTCACCAACGTGATGCGGGACGACGTGCCGTATCCGTCGCTGCCCCAGTCCGACGCGCTCGCCAACGCGCCGGACCGGCAGGGCGACCTGTTCCGCGTCCCCAAGATCATCGAGGAGTAGCGGCCGCATGCTGGCGTCGCTGACCGCGCACGAGCTGGCGGCCCGCTACCGGAGCGGCGCCGCCACACCCACGCAGGCCACCACCGAGTACCTGGCCCGGATCGAGCGCCTCGATCCGCAGGTGCGGGCCTTCCTGACCGTCACCCGGGAGGACGCGCTGCGCCGGGCCGCCCTATCCGACGCCCGCTTCAAGGCGGGCGCCCCGCGGGGGCCGCTGGACGGCGTGCCGGTCGCGCTCAAGGATCTCTTCTGCACGACCGGCATCCGCACCACCAGCGGGTCGAAGATCCTCGACCGCTTCGTGCCGCCGTACGACGCGACGGTGGTCGCGCGGCTCAACGCGGCGGGGGCGATCCTGCTCGGCAAGCTCAACATGGACGAGTTCGCGATGGGCTCGTCCACCGAGCACTCCGCCTTCGGCACCACGCGCAACCCGTGGGACCTGGCCCGCGTGCCGGGCGGCTCCTCGGGCGGCGCCTCCGCGGTGGTGGCGGCCGATCTCGCCGCGCTCAGCCTCGGCACGGACACCGGCGGCTCGATCCGCCAGCCCGCCGCCTTCTGCGGCGTGCTCGGCATGAAGCCCACCTACGGGCGCGTGTCGCGCTACGGGGTCATCGCGTTCGCGTCCTCGCTCGACCAGGTCGGCCCCTTCGCCAAGGACGTGGAGGACGCGGCGGTGCTGCTCGGGACCATCGCGGGCGCCGATCCGATGGACTCGACCGCGGTGGACGTGCCGGTGCCCGACTACCGGGCCGCGCTCGGACAGGGGATCGACGGGCATGAAGATCGGGGTTCCGGCGGAGTACTTCATCGACGGGATGGATCCCGAGGTGGAGCACGCGGTGCGCGAGGCCATCGCCGCGCTGGAGAAGCTGGGCGCCCGCACCGAGCCGGTCTCGCTCCCGCACACCGAGTACGGGCTCGCGGCCTACTACGTCATCGCGCCCGCGGAGGCGTCGTCGAACCTCGCGCGCTACGACGGCGTGAAGTACGGCCTGCGGGCGCCCGGCGCGCGCGACCTGATCGACATGTACAGCAAGACCCGCGCGGCCGGCTTCGGCAACGAGGTCAAGCGCCGGCTGATGCTGGGGACCTACGTGCTCTCCGCCGGCTACTACGACGCCTACTATGGCCAGGCCCAGAAGGTCCGGACCCTGGTGCGGCGCGACTTCGAGCAGGCCTTCGCGCGCGTGGACATGATCGTGGCGCCCACCACCCCCGGCGTGGCGTTCAAGATGGGCGAGAAGGAAGACCCGCTGCAGATGTACCTGAACGACATCTTCACGATCCCGGTGAACCTCGCGGGGCTGCCCGGGCGTGTCGATCCCGGGCGGCTTCACCCAGACCGGCCTGCCGATCGGGCTGCAGCTCATCGGCCGGGCCTTCGACGAGGCGACGCTGTTCCGCGCGGCCCACGCCTACCAGCAGGCCACCACCTGGCACACCCGCAAGCCCACGCTATGAGCGAGACCCCGCGCTACGAAACAGTCATCGGCCTCGAGGTCCACGCGCAGCTCGCGACCGTGACCAAGATGTTCTGCGGCTGCCGGGCCACCTTCGGGGAGGCGCCGAACACCCAGACCTGTCCGGTCTGCCTGGGACTGCCCGGCTCGCTCCCGGTGATCAACCGGCGCGCCATCGAGTTCGGCACGATGACCGCCCTGGCGCTCGGCTGCGGGGTGAACGGCCTGAACCGCTTCGCGCGCAAGCACTACTACTACCCCGACATGCCGAAGAACTACCAGATCAGCCAGTACGAGGAGCCGCTCGCCGAGCACGGGCGCCTCGCGGTGGACGCGGGCGGCGGGCCGCGCGAGATCGGGATCCAGCGCGTGCACCTCGAGGAGGACGTGGGCAAGCTCGTCCACGAGGGCGCGCTCGAGACCGCGCCCTCGAGCAGCGTGGACTTCAACCGGGCCGGAGTGCCGTTGATGGAGATCGTCTCCAAGCCCGACCTCCAGAGCCCGGAGGAGGCCGCCGCCTACCTGAAGACGCTGCGCGCGATCCTGATCTACCTGCGCGTGTGCGACGGCAACATGGAGGAGGGCTCGCTCCGCTGCGACGCCAACATCTCGCTCCGCCCGCACGGCCAGGTCGAGTACGGCACCAAGGTCGAGATCAAGAACATGAACTCGTTCCGGAACGTGCGCGACGCGCTCGAGTACGAGATGCGGCGGCAGGCGCGCGCGCTGGAGACCGGGGAGCGCATCGTCCAGGAGACGCGGCTCTGGGATCCCGATCGGGCCATCACGGTGTCGATGCGCTCGAAGGAGTTCGCGCACGACTACCGGTATTTCCCCGAGCCCGACCTGCCGCCGCTGGACCTGCGCGCGGGCTGGGTGGACGAGGTGCGCGCGCGGCTCCCCGAGCTGCCGGCGGCCCGCCGGGTGCGCTTCCAGAGCGCCTACGCGCTCTCCCCCTACGAGGCCGACCTCCTGACCCAGGGCCGCGGCCTCGCGGACTACTTCGAGGAGGCCATCCGTGGCGCCGGCAAGCCCAAGGCGGTGGCCAACTGGGTGCTCAACGAGCTCCTGCGCGAGCTGCCCGCGGACGACGATCGCGCGGTGGCGGCCTGCCCGATCCCGCCCGCCAATCTGGTCGGGCTCCTGGCCCTGATGGACGACGGCACCATCAGCGGCAAGATCGCCAAGGACGTGTTCGAGAAGATGTACCGCTCGGGCGACACGGCGCAGGCGATCGTGAGTCGCGAGGGGCTCACCCAGGTGGCCGACGAGGGTGCCCTGGGGGCCGCGGTGGACCGGGTGCTGGGCGAGCACGCCAAGGTGGTGGACGATTTTCGGGCCGGAAAGAAGGCCGCGCTGGGCTTTCTGGTGGGCCAGGTGATGAAATCCACCCAGGGGAAGGCCAATCCGGCCGTGGTGAACCGGTTGTTGGAGGAAAAAATACGAAAGGTCCAATAGTTAGATAGAATGGTTTGCAGCCCATGATTCGGCTGCAGCACGTGTCGATGGTCTTCGGTGCCGGCCCCTCTCGTGTGGCCGCCCTCAATGACGTGTCCTTCCATGTCGCCAAGGGGGAGTTCGTCGTCCTGAGCGGCGCCAGCGGCGCGGGCAAGACTACCCTGCTCCGGCTCCTCTACGCGGCCGAAATGCCCTCCGAAGGCGATATTGACGTGGCCGGGTTCGACGTCGCCGCCCTCCGCCGCTCCGAGATCCCGCGCCTGCGGCGGTCCATCGGCATCGTGTTCCAGGACTCGAAGCTCCTGGCCGGGCGCACCGTCTTCGAGAACGTGGCCTTCGTGCTCCGCGTGCTGGGGACGGCCCGCCGCGACATCACGCCCAAGGCCTTCGCCGCGCTCAAGGCGGTGGGGCTCTCCGCGCGGGCCCAGGCTTTCCCGCACCAGCTCTCCCAGGGGGAGGCGCAGCGGGCCTCGCTGGCCCGGGCCATCGTCAAGTCGCCGGGGCTGCTCCTGGCCGACGAGCCCACCGGCAACCTGGACGACGAGATGGCCAACGAGATCCTGGCGCTGGTGAAGGACATCTGGAGCCGCGGCACCACCGTGCTCTTCGCGACGCACCAGGCCCGCCTCGTGCCCCAGCTCAAGCGCCGCACCCTGAAGCTCGAAGGTGGCCGGCTCGTGAAGGACGAAGGATAAGTGTTCAGCTTCGTCATGAACGAGGCGAT
The DNA here is from genome assembly GCA_963747235.1 of uncultured Candidatus Rokubacteria bacterium. GTDB lineage: Bacteria > Methylomirabilota > Methylomirabilia > Rokubacteriales > CSP1-6 > CAMLFJ01. The sequence continues at coordinate 22,384 of CAVVEU010000014.1, read as the reverse complement.
GCGCGATCTGCGGCGCGCCGGCCGCATCGGCCTGGCCGCGATCCTGCTCATCGCGCTCTCGCTCACCGCCCTGGGCGGCTTCTGGTTGCTCTCGCTCAACCTGGGCCGGGCCATCGATCAGTGGGGCGACCGGGTGCGCGTCATCGTGTACCTGAAAGACGAGCCGGTGGCCGCCAAGCTCGACGATCTCCTGCAGCGCATCGAGGCGGTGGGGGGCATCCAGCGGCTGCGCTACGTCTCCAAGGCGGAGGCGCTGCGCGTGCTGAAGCGCTCGCTGGGCAGCCAGGCCGACGTCGCGGAGCAGCTTCCGCGCAATCCGCTTCCCGCCTCCGTCGAGGTGACGCCCGACGCGGCCATCGCGACGCCGGAGGGCACCCGCGCGCTGGTGGGCCGTCTCGTCACGCTGCCGGAAGTGGAGGAAGTGCAGGGCGGCAGCCAGTGGGTGGACGGGCTCGCGCAGTTCCGCCGCCTCTTCCAGGGCGTCGGCCTCGTGATCGGCGCGGTGCTGGCGGTCGCCGCGATCCTCACCGTGACCACCGCGACCACCTTGGTGCTGCATCTCCGCCGGGACGAGATGGAGATCATGCGGCTGGTGGGCGCCACCGAGAACGTGATCCGCGCGCCGCGGCTGCTGCAGGGCATGGCCCAGGGCCTGGTCGCCGCGATCATGGCGCTCGCCGCGCTCGAGATCGCCTACGCGCTCGCGGTGCCGCGCCTCGAGCCGCTGCTGCCGATGACGCTGGGCCTCGAGCGGGTGACGTTCCTCTCGCCGCTGCAGGCGCTCGCGCTCATCGGCGCGGGGACCATGCTGGGGGCGCTGGGCGGGCTGCTGGCGCGCGGGCGGGCCCAGGTATGAGACGGCCTGGCGGCTCGGTCTGATCCTGGCGGTCGTCCCGGCGGTGCTCGCCCCGGTTGCTCCGGGGGCCCTGGCCCAGGTCCCGAAGCGCGAGAGCGCCGAGATCGGCGACAAGCAGCAGGACCTGCAGCAGACGCAGAAGCGCCTCTTCGAGGAGCGCCAGAAGGCGGCCGACGCGCGCAAGCGCGAGGCGGGCGTGCTGAGCGAGCTCGAAGGCATCGATCGGCGACTCAGCGACAAGCGCCAGCAGGTCGTGGCCCTGGACGGGCGGCTCAAGCGGGCCCAGTCCGACATCGGCGAGCTGCAGGGCGAGATCGGGCGGCTGCAGTCGCGGCGCTCCGGGCAGGAAGACGTGCTGGGTCGGCGCCTGCGCGCGCTCTACAAGCTGCAGGCCCAGGGCGGCGTGCTGCCGATCGTGCTCTCGGGCGCGGACCCGGTGGAGCAGGCGGTGCAGCTCCGGCACCTGACCACCCTGGCCTCGGTGGACGCCCGCCTGATTCGAGAGTATCGTGTGACCTCCGAGGTGCTGGCGGACCGGAAGAGCCGGGTCGAAGCACGCGGACGGGAGATGGCGTCGCTCCGCACCGAGGCGGATCAGGAGCGCGCCGAGTTCGATCAGGAAGCGGCGAAGCGGCGCGCGCTCCTCGCAAAGGTGCAGGGCGAGCGCGCCTACCACGACCGGATGGTCGGCGAGCTGTCCGAGGCCACCCGCCGGCTCGAGGCCTTCATCCGCGACCTGCAGGAGAAGCAGCGGCGGGCGGTGGCGAAGGTGCCGCCGCCGAGTCGGCCCGCGCGGCCGGCGCCGGGCGACGCGAGCCCGGGTCCGGGGTTCGCGGGCCTGCGCGGGCGGCTGTCCTGGCCGGCGGACGGCCGGGTCGTCGCCGAGTATGGCCCGCAGGTCAATCCGCGCTTCGGAACGAAGACGTTCCGCAACGGGATCGACATCGAGGCCAATGAAGGCTCGAACATCGCGGCGGTGTTCCCCGGCCAGGTCGTCTACACCGGCTGGTTCCGGGGCTATGGCAACCTGATCATCGTGGATCACGGCGGCGAGTACTACACGGTCTACGCGCACGCCGCCGACATCCGGGTCACCGAGGGTGACGAGGTGAAGCAGGGGCAGATCATCGGGACGGTCGGCGACACCGGCTCGCTGCAGGGGCCGCGCCTGTATTTCGAAGTGCGGCACGAAGGGAAGCCGCAAGATCCCACGCAGTGGCTCAGGCCACGAAGCTAGACCAGCACACACGGAGGAGTACACGATGCGGCCCATCCGGCACATGAAGAAGGTGGTCATGATCTCCGCGCTGCTGCTCATCCTCACCCTGTCCCTCGGCGGCGGGGTGGCGAGCAAGGGCAACGACACCGCGGCCACCTACGAGAACCTGCGCCTCTTCACCGAGGTGCTCTCGATCGTGCAGAGCCAGTACGTGGACGAGGTCGCGCCGAAGGACATCATCTACAACGCGATCAAGGGGACTCTTCGAGGGCTGGACCCCCATTCCTCGTTCCTCGACCCCGAGATGTACCGGGAGATGCAGGTCGAGACGAGCGGGAGCTTCGGCGGGCTCGGCATCGAGATCACGCTGCGGGACGACGTGCTGACCGTGGTGGCCCCCATCGAGGGCACTCCGGCCTATCGCGCGGGGATCCAGCCCGGTGACCGCATCCTCAAGATCGAAGGGCTCTCGACCAAGGACATGCAGCTCTCCGACGCGGTCAAGCGCATGCGGGGCAAGCCGGGCAGCAAGATCACGATCTCGATCGTGCGCGAGGGCTGGAACGAGCCGAAGGACTTCCTCATCACCCGCGAGCAGATCCGCGTCCAGTCGGTCCGGGCCAATCAGCTCGAGCCGGGCATCGAGTACATCAAGCTGCGCCAGTTCCAGGAGCAGACCGCCAACGACCTGGAGACCTCGCTCGAGAAGTACGTGAAGGACGGCAAGATCCAGGGCCTCGTGCTGGACCTGCGCAACAATCCGGGCGGCCTCCTCACCTCCGCGGTGGAGGTGACCGAGAAGTTCCTGGAGTCCGGCAAGCTCGTGGTCTACACCGAGGGCCGCGTGCGCAACCAGAACATGCGCTTCTCCTCGAACGCCAAGCGCGTGTTCACCGACTTCCCCATCGTGGTGCTGGTCAACCAGGGCAGCGCCTCCGCCTCCGAGATCGTGGCGGGCGCGCTCCAGGACTGGGGCCGCGCGGTGGTGATCGGCACCCAGAGCTTCGGCAAGGGCTCGGTGCAGACCATCATCCCGCTCTCGGATGGCTCGGGCCTGCGGCTGACCACCGCGAAGTACTTCACGCCGAAGGGCCGCTCGATCCACGGCAAGGGCATCACTCCCGACATCATCGTGGAGGCCCCGAAGGTGGCGGCGGCCGTGCCCGGCGTCGAGACGCCGGTGCCGACCCCGCCGGTGTCGGAGACGCCGCAGGAGCAGCTCAAGCGTGATCCGCAGCTCCAGCGGGCGCTCGACCTGCTGAAGGCCATGAAGATCCTGGACAAGGGCCGGCCGGGACCGGCTGGGCCCCAGGCCCAGACCCGCTAGGCGGTCGGAGGGAACCGATGCCGGCGAGAGTGTGGCAGGCTCTCGCCGGCATCATCATTCTGCTGCTCATCGCGGTGGTCGGCCTCGATCAGTGGCAGGCGCGGGGCGGCGAGGCGAGCCTGTTCGGCTCCGATCTCTTCGGCCGTGCCGCCCGAAAGCCCACGGCACCCGCTGCCTCCACCGCGCTCGCGCGCGCGCTCCCTGAGGCGGTGCCGCTGCCCCCGGGGGCTCCCCGGGTGGCCGTCATCGTGGACGACCTCGGCAGCCGCCGTGACGTGTTCGACGTCCTCCGCGAGATCCGGCGCCCGCTCACGGTCGCGGTGCTGCCGGCGCTGCCGCTGTCGGCCGCCATCGCGCGGGATGCCTCGCGCGCGGGCATGGAGGTGCTGCTGGGGCTGCCGATGGAGCCGTACCGGTTCCCGGAGGTGGACCCGGGTCCGGGCGCGCTGCTGATGTCCATGGCCCCGGGCGAGATCCAGCAGCTCGTGGGCAGTCATCTGGAGGCGGTGGCGTCCGCGGTCGGGGTGGTGAACCGCATGGGCTCGCGGCTCACCGAGGATCGCCCGCGGATGCGCGCGGTGCTCGAGGTGCTGGCCGCGCGGCGCCTGTTCCTGGTCGACGCTTACACCTCGAGCCAGTCGGTGGCCTTCGACGAGGCGCGGGACGCGGGGGTGCGCGCGGCCCGCCGCCAGATCCTGGTGGACCACGCGCGCGGGGAGGCGGGCGATCGGGCCCGCTGGGACGAGGTGGCGGGCTGGGCGGAGCGGCGGGGCGAGGTGATCGTGGTCGCCCACGGCCATCCGCTGACGGTGAGGCTCTTGAAGGAATACGTGCCCCGGTGGGAAGCGCGGGGACTCCGGCTGGTGCCGGTCTCCCAACTCGCGCGATAATCGAGCCGACATGATCGTCCTCGCCATCGAGACCTCCTGCGACGAGACGGCCGCCGCCGTGGTGGACGGCGGTCGCAAGATCCTCTCGAGCGTCGTGGCCTCCCAGGACGACGTGCACGCCCCCTACGGCGGCGTGGTGCCGGAGCTGGCGTCCCGCCGGCATCTCGAGGTGCTGATGCCGGTGGTGCGCCGGGCGCTCGAGACCGCCGCGATCCGGCTCGACGACGTGGACGGCCTCGCGGTGACCTACGGCCCCGGGCTCGTGGGCTCGCTGCTCATCGGCTGCTCGGCGGCCAAGGCCATCGCCTACGCGCGCCGCCGGCCCCTGGTCGGGGTGAACCACCTCGAGGGCCACATCTACGCGGCCTTCCTCGAGGGCGACCCGCCGACCTTCCCGTTCCTGGCCCTCGTCGTCTCGGGCGGCCACACCGCGCTCTACCTGGCGCGCGAGGCGCGCCGCTACGAGCGCATCGGCCAGACGCGCGACGACGCGGCGGGGGAGGCCTTCGACAAGGTGGCCAAGCTGCTCGGCCTGGGATTCCCGGGCGGGCCCGCCATCGAGCGGGTGGCGCGGGGCGGCGATCCGCGCGCGATCGTGTTCCCCACCGCGAACATGAGCGATGGCGCGTCCGACTTCTCGTTCAGCGGCCTCAAGACCGCGGTCTCGCTCCACGTACGCCGCGCGGGCGCGCTCGATCCGGCGCGGGTGGCCGACATCGCCGCGTCCTTCCAGGCCACCGCGGTCAAGATGCTGGTCCGCAAGACCGTGAAGGCCGCGGCCCGCACCGGAGTGCGGCGGCTGGTGCTCACCGGCGGCGTGGCCGCCAACACCGCGCTGCGGGAGGCGCTCGAGGGCGAGTGCCGCGAGCGCGGGTGGACGCTCCACGTGCCCTCGCGCCGGCTCTGCACCGACAACGCGGCCATGATCGCGGCCGCCGGCCACGACCGGCTGGAGGCGGGCGAGCGCGCCCCGCTGTCGCTCAACGCGGTCCCCGATCTGGTGCTGGCGTGAGCCCGCGCCTCGACTACGAAGCGCTCATCGCCGGGCTGCCCGACGCGGTGGTGGGGGTGGACGATGCCCTGCGCGTGATGCTCTGGAACCCGGCCGCGGAATCGCTGCTGGGCCGGTCCGCCCGGCGGACCATCGGGCGCGCCCTCAAGGAAGTCTTCCCGCCGGAGACCTCACTGGTGCGGCACCTGACCGACACGCTGGCCACCGGCGAGAGCCGATCGGAGTCGGAGGCGGTGATCGAGGGCGGCGACGGCCGCCCCGTGCACGTGAGCGTGGTCACCGCGCCGCTGGCGGTGCGGAGCGGAGGGGTGGAAGCCGCGGTGGCGGTGATCCGCGACATGAGCCGGCTGCACCAGCTCGAGTCGGAGGTGCGGCGCGGTGAGACGATGGCCGCGGTGGGCCAGATGGCGATCGGGCTGGCCCACGAGATCCGCAATCCGCTCGGAGCCATCCGCGGGGCGGTGCAGCTCATGGCCCGCGAGATGGGCGAGGACACCCGCCTCGCCGAGTACACCGACGTCCTGCTCAAGGAGGTGGACCGGGTCAACCGCATCATCGAGATGCTGCTCGACATCAGCCGCCCGGTCACCCTGCGTCTGGTCCCGCTCAACCTGCACCAGCTTCTCGAGCGCGTGGCGCTCCTGGCCGAGGAGATGGCGGCCCAGCGCGGGGTGGCTATCGTGCGGCGCTACGACCCGAGCCTGCCGCCGATCCTGGCCGACGAGGACCGCATCCTGCAGGTCTTCCACAACCTGGTCCGCAACGCGATCGAGGCGATGCCGGCGGGCGGGCGTCTGACCCTGGTCACGCGGCTCAGCATGAACCCGCTCTTCGCCAAGGTGGACCTGGGGCAGGGCCAGCGCAGCATGGCCGAGATCCAGGTGCTCGACGAGGGCCAGGGCATCCCGGAGGCCGCCCGCGCCCGGCTCTTCACCCCGTTCTTCACCACCAAGGACAAGGGCCTGGGCCTCGGCCTGGCCCTCTGCCACCGGATCATCGAGGAGCATCGCGGCGCGATCCAGATCGCCAGCGAGCCCGGCCGCGGCACCGCGGTCTCCTGCTTCCTCCCCGTCGCCCGATAGAGGATTCGCGCCATGCCCGACGGACGCATCCTGATCGCCGACGACGAGGACAGCCTGCGCTGGGTCCTCGAGAAGGGCTTCCGCGGCGCGGGCTACCAGGTCACCGCGGTCAAGGACGGCACCGCGGCCCTCCGGGAGGTCGAGGGCGGGCCGTTCGACCTGATCCTCCTCGACATCCGCATGCCCGGCATCGACGGCCTCTCGCTGCTCAAGCAGGTGCGGGCGGGCCGGCCGGACGCGCAGGTCGTCATCATGACCGCGCACGGCACGATGGAGACGGCGGTCCAGGCGATGCAGGACGGCGCCTACGACTACCTGGCCAAGCCCTTCGATCTGGACGAAGCGCTGCTGCTGGCGGAGCGGGCCCTCACCGCGCGCCGCCTCACCCAGGAGGTGACCGCGCTCCGATCCGGCCTCCGGGAGGTCTGGGAATTCGGCGCGCTGGTGGGCCGGCACCCGACCATGCAGGAGGTCTACAAGGCCATCGGCCGCGTGGCGGCCAGCGACGTCAGCGTGCTGCTGCGCGGCGAATCGGGCACCGGCAAGGAAGTGGTGGCGCGCGCCCTGCACCACTACAGCCGCCGCGCGGGGCGGCCGTTCATGGGCATCTCGGCGGCGGCCATTCCCATCAACCTGCTCGAGTCCGAGCTGTTCGGCCACGAGAAGGGCTCGTTCACCGACGCCAAGGAGCGCCGCCTCGGCAAGCTCGAGCTGGCCCACGGCGGCTCGGTGTTCTTCGACGAGATCGGCGACATGCCGGCCGAGCTGCAGGTGAAGCTGCTGCGCGCCCTGCAGGAGCGCACCTTCGAGCGCGTCGGGGGGCACGAGCTGATCCGCATGGACGTGCGCGTGCTCGCGGCCACCCACCGCGACCTCGAGGCCATGATGAAGTCGGGGCAGTTCCGGGAAGACCTGTTCTACCGCTTGAACGTCGTCACGCTCTCGCTGCCCGCCCTCCGCGATCGCCGCGGCGACATCCCGCTGCTCGCCGAGCACTTCCTGGCCAAGTACGCCGAGTCCCTGGGGGAGCGGGTGGTGGCCTCGGACGCCATGGATCGGCTCGTCGGCCACGACTGGCCGGGCAACGTGCGCGAGCTGGAGAACGTCATCCAGCGGGCCATGGTCATGGCCTCCTCGGGCGTGATCCTGCCCGAGCACCTGCCCATCGGCCCGGTGTCGGCGGCGGCCGCGGTGGGCACCGACGCCTCGCTCGAGGACGTCATCGAGCGCAAGATGCACGAGTGCGTGCGCGGCCTGCGCGGCCACGCCTCCGCCAACCTGCACGGCCTGATGGTGGGGCTGGTGGAGAAGCCGCTGCTGCGGGCGGTGATGCGGGAGACCAAGGGCAACCAGGTGCGCGCGGCCCAGCTCCTCGGCATCAACCGGAACACCCTCCGCAAGAAGCTCAAGGAACACGGCATCGACCCGGACGCGGTGTAGGGCCGCGATGCCGACCCGTTGCGGCTGGGCCGGTGGCGGTCCGCTGGAGATCGCCTACCACGACGCGGAGTGGGGCGTTCCGTCCCACGACGATCAGCACCTCTTCGAGATGCTCGTGCTCGAGGGCGCCCAGGCCGGCCTCTCCTGGTCCACGATCTCTGAGAAGCGCGAGAACTACCGGAGGGCCTTCGCGGGCTTCGATCCGGTCAAGGTCGCCCGGTTCGACGCGCGCCGGCAGGCCGCGCTCATGCGCGACGCGGGCATCGTGCGCAACCGGCTGAAGATCGAGGCGACGGTGGGCAATGCCCGCCAGGTGCTGGGGGTGCAGCAGGAGTTCGGCAGCCTCGCGGAGTACCTGTGGCAGTTCGTGGGCGGCAAGCCGATCCAGAACGCGTGGGCGGCCGGCGCGCAGGTCCCGGCCGAGACCGCGGAGTCGCGGGCGATGAGCAAGACGCTCGTCAAGCGCGGGTTCCGCTTCGTCGGGCCCACGATCTGCTACGCGTTCATGCAGGCCACCGGCATGGTGAACGACCACATCACGACGTGTTTCCGCTATCCCAGGCGAAGGAGCCAACGGTCATGAGGATCGGGATCATCGGGGCAGGCGCCATCGGTTGCGTGGTCGGAGGGCTCCTCACCAAGGCCGGGCACGACGTCACGCTCGTGGACCAGTGGCCCGAGCACATCGAGACCATGAAGAGCCGCGGGCTCAAGCTGAGCGGGACCTGCGGGGAGTACACGATCCCGGTCAAGGCGCTCCACATCCACGAGCTGCAGGGCGTGGCGACGCCGTTCGAGGCGGTCTTCGTGTCGGTGAAATCCTATGACACCGAGTGGGCGGCCCAGATGGCGCTGGCCTATCTCAAGCAGCCCGACGGGGTGGTGGTGGACTTCCAGAACGGGGTCAACGACGAGCGGGTGGCCTCGGTGGTGGGCAAGTCGCGCTGCCTCGGCTGCGTGATCACGATCGGCGCCGGCATGTACGAGCCCGGCCACGCCATGCGCACCGACTCCGGCAGCATCGGCTTCAAGATCGGCGAGCACGACGGGAAGGACACGCCGCGGGCCCAGGCGCTCGCCAAGGTGATGAACGACGTGGCCGGCACCAAGGTGACGACCAACCTGTGGGGCGAGCGCTGGTCCAAGCTGGCGGTCAACTGCATGGCCAACCCGCTGGCCGGGCTGAGCGGGCTGGGCTCGGCGGAGGTGCGCACCGCCCCGATCCCGCGCCGTATCGCGATCCACGTGGCCGCGGAGGTGATCCAGGTCGGACGCGCCGCCGGCTACGAGGTCGAGCCCATCTACGGCATCGACGCGCGGCGCTTCGTGGACGCGGCCCAGGGGAAGGGCTGGGACGCGGTCGAGGCCGACATGGCCGCGAGCGTGAAGTTCCTGACCGGCGGGCGGCCGTCCATGCTCCAGGACGTGATGAAGGGGCGGCGCACCGAGATCGACTACCTGAACGGCTACGTGAGCCAGCAGGGCAAGCGGCTCGGCGTCCCCACGCCGGTCAACGACGCGGTGGTGGCGGCGGTGCGGCAGCACGGTGTCGGCGCGCTCAAGCCCGACCCGAAGAACCTCGAGCCGCTGGTCGCCTCCCTCCCGAAGTAGGCGGGCCTAGGAGGCGAGGGCGGGCTTGCGGGCGAACCAGGGCCGGGCCGCCTCGAGCTGAGCGCCGAGGCGGAAGAGGGTGGCCTCGTCGCCGTAGCGGGCGACGAGCTGGACCGCCACCGGCAGCCCGCTCGCGGCGTGGCCGATCGGCAGCATCATCGCGGGCTGGCCGGTGAGGTTGAACCACACCGTGAACGGCGAGAACGTGAACACGCGCCGCCAGTATTCCTCGACGTCGTCCATCATCATGTCGATCCAGCCGAGCTTCACCGGGAGCTGACCCAGGCCCGGCGTCAGCAGCACGTCGTAGTGCCGGTGGAAGGCGGCCATCTGCCGGCCCAGCCGGTGGGCGGTCTGCGTCGCCCGCACGTAGTCGGCCGAGCTGGTGCGCTCCCCGAGCTTCGCGGTGTTCCAGGTGACCGTCTCCACCTCGCCTTCGCGGGCGGGTCGCCCCGCGGTCGGATGCGTCGAGAGGTTCACCACCGTGTTGACCGCGGCCAGCGTGATGAACGTCGGGATCACCGCGCCCCGCTCGATCTCGGGATTGGCCTCCTCGACGTGATGCCCGAGCTCGGCGCAGAGTCGTACGGTGTCGCGCAGGGTCGCGAGGCTCTCGGGCGCGACGTCCGCGCCGTTGGGGGTGACGGTGGTGTAGGCGATGCGCAGGGGCCGCGGCGTGGCCGCGACCTCGTCCAGATAGGGCCGGGCGGGCGGCGGCGCGGAGTACGGATCGCCCGGCCCGGGGCCGCAGGTGGCGTCGAGCAGCGCCGCGCTGTCACGCACCGAGAGCGTGACCGCGTGCTCGGTGGAGGCGCCGCCCAGGCCCTCGCCGGTCACCGGCGCGAAGGTGTTGCGCCCGCGCGTGGGCTTGAGCCCGACCAGCCCGCAGCTCGCGGCGGGGGCGCGGATGGAGCCGAAGCCGTCGCTGGCGTGCGCCATCGGCAGCATGCGCGCGCCCACCGCGGCGGCGGCCCCGCCGCTCGAGCCGGAGGAGATCCGGGTGTGGTCCCACGGGTTGCGAGTGGGCCCGTAGAGCTGGGGCTCGCAGGTGAGCGAGAGCCCGACCTCGCAGCTATTGGTGCGCCCGAAGATCACGAGGCCGGCCCGCTTGAGGCGGGCCACGTTCTCGCTGTCGAAGGTGGAGGGCGGCGTGTCGGCGAAGAAGCGGCTACCGCGCGTCATCCGCTCCCCGGTCAGGGGCGCGCCGAGGTCCTTCAGGAGAAACGGGACGCCGCGGAGCGGCCCGTCGGGTAGCCCGTCGGCGATCGCCCGCCGCCCGTGGTCGTAGAGCGGCATGATGACCGCGTTCACCGCCGGGTTGCGCGCCTCGACCCGCTCGATGGCCGCCTCGAGAAGCTCGGGTGGGCGTCACCTTGCCGCGCCTGACCAGATCGGCCAGCCCGAGGGCGTCGTACTGCTCGTAGTCCGCGAATGCGCCATGGCTCCGGCTCCCCCTCTCCCCCGGAGGGGGAGAGGGCAGGGTGAGGGGGCGCGACCGCTACTGCTTCACGTAGAGCTGCCCGCCCGTCTTCTTGAACTCCGCCGCCTTGTCCCGCAGGCCCTGGACCACCGCGGCGGTCTCGCTGGAGATGCCGTGCTTGGCCGCGTAGTCGCGCACGTCCTGGGTGATCTTCATCGAGCAGAAGTGCGGGCCGCACATCGAGCAGAAGTGCGCGACCTTGGCGCCCTCGGCGGGCAGGGTCTCGTCGTGGAAGGAGCGCGCGGTCTCGGGATCGAGCGAGAGGTTGAACTGGTCCTCCCACCGGAACTCGAAGCGGGCCCGGGAGAGCGCGTCGTCCCAGTCGCGGGCCTTCGGGTGGCCCTTGGCGAGGTCGGCGGCGTGGGCCGCGATCTTGTAGGCGATGACGCCGTCCTTGACGTCCTGCCGGTCCGGCAGCCCCAGGTGTTCCTTGGGCGTGACGTAGCAGAGCATGGCGGTGCCGTACCAGCCGATCATCGCCGCGCCGATCGCGGACGTGATGTGGTCGTAGCCCGGCGCGATGTCGGTGGTGAGCGGGCCCAGGGTGTAGAAGGGCGCCTCGTGGCAGACCGCGAGCTGCCGGTCCATGTTCTCCTTGATCAGGTGCATCGGCACGTGGCCCGGCCCCTCGATCATGACCTGGCAGTCCTGCTCCCACGCCACCGTCGTCAGCTCGCCGAGGGTGTCGAGCTCGGCGAACTGCGCGTCGTCGTTGGCGTCGGCCTGGCAGCCGGGCCGGAGCCCGTCGCCCAGCGAGAAGGCCACGTCGTAGGCGGCCATGATCTCGCAGATGTCGCGGAAGTGGGTGTAGAGGAAGCTCTCCTGGTGATGGGCCAGGCACCACTTCGCCATGATCGACCCGCCGCGCGAGACGATGCCGGTGACGCGGTTGGCGGTGAGCGGGATGTAGCGCAGCAGCACGCCCGCGTGGATCGTGAAGTAGTCCACGCCCTGCTCGGCCTGCTCGATGAGGGTGTCGCGGTAGATCTCCCAGGTCAGCTCTTCCGCCTTGCCGTTCACCTTCTCCAGCGCCTGGTAGATCGGCACGGTGCCCACCGGCACCGGCGAGTTGCGCACGATCCACTCGCGCGTCTCGTGGATGTTCTTGCCGGTGGAGAGATCCATGATGGTGTCGCCGCCCCACCGGGTGGCCCACGTCATCTTCTCCACCTCCTCCTCGATCGAGGAGGAGACCGCGGAGTTGCCGATATTGGCGTTGATCTTCACCAGGAAGCGGCGGCCGATGATCATCGGCTCCGCCTCCGGGTGGTTGATGTTGGCGGGGATGATGGCGCGACCGCGGGCCACCTCGTCGCGCACGATCTCGGGACTCATGCCCTCGCGCAGGGCCACGAACTCCATCTCCGGCGTGATCTCGCCGCGCCGCGCGTAGTGCATCTGGGTCACGCGGCTGCCGGGCTTGGCACGCAGGCCCCAGCGGCCGCCCGCGCCGGGCTCGACGTCGTTGCGCGAGAGGATCCAGTGGCGCCGCAGCGGCGGCAGGCCCTGCTTGAGGTCCGCGGTGAAGCCCGGGTCGGTGTAGGGCCCGCTCGTGTCGTAGAGGCGGATGCGCTCGCCGGTGGAGAGCGCGACCTCGCGGAACGGAACACGGACCGAGGGATCGGATGCGGAGAGATAGATCTTCATGTCAGGCCTCCCTTCGCTGGCATTACCCAGGTCAGGTTTGTAGCGGTCGGCAGCGTGCGGCTGCCCTCTCAGCCCGGTCGTCCGAGCTCCCGCGTGGGAATGGCTGGATGAATGCTACGTCCAAAGCCCGGGGCGGTCAAGGCGCCGCGCGGTCAGCGCGGCAGGGGCGTGATGCGGATCAGCACGCTGGTCTTCGCGGCCAGGCCCTTGCGGATGTAGCGGCCCATGAACAGCGGGACCAGCACCCAGTACTGCCGGCGATAGATCGCCAGCAGCGCCGCTTCGAGATCGGGCCGGTCGTCCACCCACTCGGCCCGCCCCTCGAAGGCCGGGCCGTCCTTGGTGCCCACGTGAACGGTCACGCGCCCGTTGTTCCGGATCCGCCGCGCCTTGACGCTGTCGCGCTTCGTCGTGAAGTAGATCGCGTCCTCGTGCGGCCAGAGCCACGTGGGGACCGTGCCGGGCTTTCCCGCCTGGCTGTAGGTCGTGACGTACATGTACTTGGCGCGCGCGAGCTCGGGGCTTCTTGCGTCCATCCGGGCTAGAGCCTACCATGCGGGCAACGACTCCATCTCCGGAGGAGACCACATGCCCCCGCACCGTCACGCGTATCGTCCGACCGTCATGGGTACTCGCGGCGCCGTCGCCTCGGCCCATCCGCTCGCCTCCATGGCCGGCATCCGCGTGCTGCTCGAGGGCGGCAACGCGGTGGACGCCGCGGTGGCCATCGGCTCGACCTTGAACGTGGTCGAGCCGTTCATGTCGAGCGCGGGCGGCATCGGTCTCATGTTCATCTCGAAGGCGCGCCCGCGCGAGCGTCACGTGCTGGACTTCATCGGACCCGCCCCGCTCGCGGCCGACGCCGCCAAGTGCACCGAGGACGAGCTGGCGGGCGGCCCGAAGGCCTGCGCGACGCCCGGCAACCTGGGCGGCTGGATGGCCGCGCTCGAGCGCTTCGGCAGCATGCCGCGGGCGCGCGTGCTGGCGCCCGCCATCGAGCTGGCCGAGAACGGGGTGCCGCTGACCTTCGCCAGCGTGAAGTTCTTCGAGCAGGCGCGGGCCACGCTCGGCCGCTCCGCCGAGGCGGGCCGGCTCTATCTCGGCAACGGCGGGCCGCGCCCGGGCAAGATCGTCACGTACAAGGAGCTGGCCGCGACGTTCCGGCAGGTCGCGGAGGGCGGCGCGGAGGTCTTCTACCGCGGCCCGATCGCGAAGGCGATCGCCCGCGCGGTGACCGAGGCGGGCGGCTGGCTCTCCGAGGCGGACCTGGCCGCGTTCAAGCCCGAGTGGCGTCAGCCGCTGTCCATCACGTATCGCGGGCGCGAGGTCTGCTCGGTCCCGCCGCCCTTCTCCGCCTTCCAGATGCTGGAGACGCTGAACATCCTCGAGGGCTACGACGTGGCGGGCTGGGGGCACAACTCGCCCGACTATCTCCATCACCTGATCGAGGCGATCAAGATCGGCTCGGCGGACCGGCTCGCCTACGCCTATTCGGGGAACGCCCCGATCGAGGGCCTGGTGTCGAAGGCCTACGCGGCCTCGCAGCGCGCGCGCATCGACCCGGCGCGGGCGGCGGTGAGCGAGGGCGAGCGGCACAACCCGGAGAAGCTCGCGGGCCAGATCAGCGAGGGCCACCCGGCGCGCTTCGAGAACGAGCAGACCACCCACTTCGCGTGCGCGGACGCCGAGGGCATGGTCGTCTCGGTGACCCAGACGCTCGGCGCGCCGTTCGGCTCGGGCTTCGCGGTGCCGGGCACCGGGCTCGTGCTGAACAACATCCTCAAGTGGAGCGATCGCGATCCGGCCTCGCCCAACGTGGTGAAGCCGGGCCGCAAGGCGGGCACGATGATGTCGCCGACCCAGGTGTTCCAGGACGGTGCCTTCGCGCTCAGCATCGGCACGCCCGGCTCCTACGGCATCCTCCAGACGCAGCCGCAGATGCTGCTCAACTTCCTGGAGTTCGGGCTCAACCTGCAGGAGGCCATCGAGGCGCCACGTATCCGCGTCTATCGCGACCGGTTGGTGGATGCCGAGTCACGCGTCGCCGAGGAGACCCGCGCGGAGCTCGGTCGGCGCGGGCATCAGATCAATACCATCGACGACTGGTCGTGGGTGGTGGGCGGCGGGCAGGGGGTCGCGCGCGATCCGGAGTCGGGCGCGCTGATGGCGGGCGCCGACCCCCGCCGCGACGGCTACGCCCTGGCAATCTAGACCGGGGTCAGGTCTTGAAATACGACATTTGCCGCGGTGCGATGTCGTATTTCAAGACCTGACCCCATTCGGGGGGAACGGTGGACCTACAGGACAAGGTGGCGGTGGTGACGGGGGCGGGCTCGGGGATCGGGCGCGGGATCGCCCAGGCGCTGGCGGCCCGCGGTGCGCGGGTGGCCGCGGTGGACATCGACGGCGCCAGCGCGGCGGAGACGGCGCGCCTGCTCATGGGCACGGGGGGCAAGGCGCTCGGCGTCCAGGCGGACACCAGCGCGGCGGCGGACGTGGACCGCGCGGTGACCACCGCGGTGAGCCAGCTCGGCGCGCTCGACATCATGGTGAACAACGCGGGCATCCTCGACGGCTACTTCAACGTGGACGAGACCGACGACGCGGTCTGGGCCCGGGTGATCGGGATCAACCTGACCGGCGTCTTCCTCGGCTGCAAGCGCGCCCTCAAGGAGATGCTGCCGCGCGGGCGCGGCCGCATCATCAACATGGCCTCGGTGGCCGGGCTCAACGGCACCGGCGGCGGCGCGGCCTACGTCGCGTCCAAGCACGGCGTGGTCGGGCTGACGCGCCAGATGGCGGTGACCTACTCGGCCCGCGGCATCACGATCAACGCGGTCTGCCCCGGGCCGATCCTGACCGGGCTCCGGGCGCACTCCCAGCAGATCCTGGGCCCGGGCGTGCCGGACATGAGCGGCCGCGGCATCGCGGTGGACGACGCGGCGGTGCAGAAGATCACCCCGGCGGGACGGCGCGGCACGGTGGAGGAGATCGCCTCCGCGGTCTGCTACCTGGCCTCGGACGAAGCGGGCTACATCACCGGACACTCGATGGTGGTCGACGGAGGCTGGAGAGCCAAGTGATCACGAAATTCTCGGTCCTCTACGTGGGGCAGATCGAGCTGGAGAACGTCGGCATCAACGGAACGCCGACCGAGCAGCGCGCGTATCCGAACGAGCGCCTGATCGAGGCGTTCCAGACCTCCAAGGAAGTGGCCCAGCTCATGGACGAGCTCGGCTACTACTGCCTGTGGACGGCCGAGCACCACTTCCAGAAGGAAGGCTACGAGGTGCTGCCGAACCTCGTGATGCTCTCGACGTGGCTCGCCACCCAGACGCGGCGTCTCAAGCTCGGCTGCGCCTTCAATATCCTGCCCATGTGGCACCCGGTGCGGCTGGCCGAGGACTACGCGATGGCCGACATCGTCACCGACGGGCGCGTCATCATGGGCGTGGGCCGCGGCTACCACACCCGCGAGGTCGAGTCGCTCGGGGCGCCCCTGCTCGACGCGGCGGCCAACCGGGAGCTGTTCGAGGAGCAGATGGAGGTCCTGCTCAAGTGCTTCAACGAGGAATCGTGGAGCCACCGGGGCAAGCACTACGTGATCCCGCCCGACGTGGACTACCGCGGCTACCGGCTGCGCGAGGTGACCTGCGTGCCGCGCCCGATCCACCGCCCCGTCGAGATCTGGATGCCGATCGCGAGCGGCAAGACGATCGACTACATGGGCCGCATGGGGCTCAAGGCCATGGTGACGCTCAACGGCGAGAAGGTGCTCGACCAGGTCGCGCGGGCCTACCGCGACGCCTGCGTGCGCCACGGGCGGCCCAAGGAGCTCGGGGAGGATCTCTGCTGGGGCGTGGGCCTCTACCTGGCCGACTCGCGCGAGGAAGCGATCCGCCGCCTCGAGCCCGCCCACGACGAGCGGTACAAGTGGTTCGCGCCCTTCGGCTTCGTCCGCTACGCCGACGAGGAGGGGCGGTCCTGGGGCACGCCGGGCGCGCCCGCCCGCGTGCCGACGCTGCGCGAGGGCGTCGAGCAGAAGGCGTGGCTCGTGGGCCGTCCGGCCGAGGTGATCGAGACGATCCGCGAGATCGAGGCCCGCTATCCGGGGCTCGATCAGTGCATGATCCACTGGGCCGAAGGCATCCCGCCCGCCGAGTTCAAGGAGCAGCTCCGCTGGTTCGCGCGGGACGTGATGCCGGCCTTCACGGGGCGGCGCTGAGGGGTGGGGGGACCCCCCGGGGGTATACCCCCACGGGGTAGTCTTTCCCTCGTGGAGACCCCCTAGGGATTGTATTTTTCCCTTTTCTCTCCCTCGGAGTCCGGCCATAATACCCTCGACCGTTTCGGGGGGCGCCGGGCAGGAGCCTCAATAACCTAACGAGGGAGGAATGACGAATGGCTGCCAAGAAGAAGCTGGCGTTTGGCGGGTATTCCATCAACTTCAAGGGCTGCAGCGACACGCTCGAGTCGGTCATGGGCAAGACGCCCATCGGCCCCTCGGAGATGACCAAGAAGATCTGGGCCTACGTGAAGCGGAAGCGTCTGGCCAAGAAGTAAGACCCCGTACGCAGCGAGCGGATCGTCCTGACCCCGCCCGGCGCCCCAGGACGCTCCGCCGCATGACAGTCCGCGATCGTCAGATGCCCAGCTTGTCCGCGATCGCGTCCAACCGGTCCACCTCGTAGTCGGGCGTCGCGTCCAGCTCCTCGGCGGGGGCGTTGGCGCGGTTGCACCAGCAGGTGCGGAAGCCGAAGGCGGCCGCGCCCGCCACGTCCCACCCGTTGGACGACACGAAGAGGATCTCGCCCGGCTCCATCCCGAGCGCCAGGGGCGCCAGCTCGTAGACCCGCGGCGACGGCTTGTAGACCGCCACCGCGTCCACCGAGAGGACGTGGGCGAAGACGCCGTCCAGCCCGCTCGAGCGCACCGCGCCCTCCAGCATGCGCGGCGAGCCATTGGAGAGAATGGCCAGCGGGGTGCCCGCGAGCGCCCGGAGCGCCGACGGCACCTCCGGGAACGGCAGCAGCGTGAGATAGGCGTCCATCAACGCCTCGACCTGGGCCTCGGTGGCGGTGATGCCGAGCCGGCGCATCGCGTAGCGCAGGGCCTGGCCGGTCACCACCCAGAAGTCCTCGTAGCGCTCCATGAGCGAGCGGAGCCACGTGTACTCGAGCTGCTTCTGGCGCCAGAGGAGCGAGAGGGCCAATGGGTCGGGGGTGATGGCCCGCGCGACGTCCACGATGGAGTGGACGTCGAAGAGCGTGCCGTAGGCGTCGAAGACGAAGGCGCGCGGCGGCGCCATCTCAGCCCGCGCCGGGCAGCCCCGCGCGCGGCCGGCGCTCGCTCGGACGCCGCGGGGCCACCGGGGGCTTGCGCTTGATCGCGGGGGCCGGCGCCGGGGGCGCGACCTCGAGGCCCGTCTCGTAGAAGCCGTAGCGGAGCACGGTCTTCGCGTCGCGGAACGAGAGGCTCCGGGTCTGCGAGCCGAGCACGATCAGCACGAAGTGCTGGCCGGACTTCCACGCGGAGATGGCCAGGTTGTAGCCCGCCTCGCGCGTGAACCCGGTCTTGAGCGCCTGGACGCCCCCCGGGTCCTGGAAGAGCGGGATGCGGCGGCTGTAGACGCGCCCGCGGTAGACGAACGTGGCGCCGCCCAGCAGGGGACGCGACGACGGGTAGTCGTCGAGCAGGCGCTGGGTCAGCCGGGCCAGGTCCTCCGCGGTGCTGCGCTGCGAGGGATCGGGCAGGCCGTGGGCGTTGGCGAAGTGGGTATGGGTGAGCCCCAGCTCCTCGGCCTTGGCGTTCATGGCGGCCACGAAGGCTTCCTCGGTGCCGCCCAGATGCTCGGCCACCGCGGTGGCCGCGTCGTTGGCGGAGGCGATGGCGACGCCCTCGAGCAGCGTGCGCAGCGGCGCGGACTCGCCGGTCTTGAGGCCCATGCGATAGCGCGGCGTGAGCGCCGCGCGGTGGCTCACCAGCACCGGATCCTCCCACTGCGCGCGCCCGGCGTCGAGCGCCTCGCAGGCGAGGTAGAGGGTCATGAGCTTGACGAGGCTCGCGGGGGCGTGGTCCTCGCCGGGCTTCTTGGCGTAGAGCACGCGACCCTGGGTGTCGAGCAGCAGGACGGACTCCGCGCTCAGCGCGAGCGGCCGGCTATTCGTGGTGGTTTGAGCGGGAGCCGGGGCTGCGACGAGCCAGCAGACCACGCTGAGAGCGAGGACGGAGATGGCGCGCACTGCCCCTATCTTACGTGGGCGGCCAATTTGCCGAGTAGAGAAAATCCCTAACGGACCGCGCGCTTGAGCTCTTTGGAGGGCTTGAAGCGCGGCGTCCGGCCGCCCGCCACGTGCATGGGCTGCCCGGTGCGCGGGTTCTTGCCTTTCCGCGGCTTGCGCCGGGTCACCGAGAAGGTGCCGAAGCCCACGAGCGTCACCGGCTGGCCGCGCTTGAGCGAGCTGCGCACCGACTCGAGGAAGGCGCGCAGCGCGCGATCGGCGCCTGCCTTCGTCCAGCCGCTCGACGCGGCCATCGCGGTCACGAGGTCTACCCGGCTCATGTGGCGGGGGCGGATGCTAGCAAACCGGACATTGGAGCGTCAAGGACGAGATGGTATGGTGGACGCCCCGGTGAAAAAGGCCCTGCTCTTCACCATGGAAGGCAATACCGACGGCGAAGCCGCGCTGGCATTCTTGCAGACCCGCGGCGTGGCGGTAGACGTGCGCGACGTCGGGAAGGATCCCGACGCGAGCCTCGACCTCTTCGCCCGCGCGGGGCGCCTCGGCGTGCCCACCGTCGTGATCGGCGACCGCGTCTTCGACGGCTTCGGCGTGCACCGCGAGGAGATCGAGGGGCTCCTGCGGGAGTGAGCCGGCGCGCGCGGCCGCGTTCGCGGTGAATTGACGGGCGCGGGCCGCGTGGGGTATAACCGCAAGTTGGGCTTGCGGTCCTCCGTGCCGTCCTGACCCACTCATCGAACTGGCTCAACGAAACTCGCTCAACGAGGAGATTCGGACTATGGAAGCGATTCGGCCCCTGTCCCGGCGCGCGCTCACCCCGCTCGTCTGGGTGCTGCTCGTCGTGAGCGTGCTCGCGCTGGGGCTTCCCCCGGCCGCGCCGGCTCAGACTCCCGCCCCCGCGGCCGCGGTTGCCGCGCCGGCGCACAGCGGGGGAGAAGCCTCGCTGAAGCTGCCCGACCTTTCCCAGGCGAGCTTCGTGGGCATGACGGGACGCACCATGCTGCAATGGGGCCTCCTGATCTGCCTCCTGGGCCTGGCCTTCGGCCTGGTCATCTACTCCCAGCTCAAGAACCTGCCCGTGCACGAGTCGATGCGGGAGATCTCCGAGCTGATCTACGAGACCTGCAAGACCTACCTGATCACCCAGGGCAAGTTCCTCATGATCCTGGAGCTGTTCATCGGGGTGATCATCGTCTTCTACTTCGGGATCCTGCAGCACTTCGAGGCGATCAAGGTCTTCATCATCCTGCTCTTCAGCGTGGTCGGCATCCTCGGCAGCTACGGGGTGGCGTGGTTCGGGATCCGCATCAACACCTTCGCCAACTCCCGCACCGCCTTCGCGAGCCTCAAGGGCCTGCCCTATCCGGTCTACGCGATCCCGATCAAGGCGGGCATGAGCATCGGCATGCTGCTGGTGAGCGTCGAGCTGTTCATCATGCTGTGCATCCTGCTCTACATCCCCCGCGACTACGCGGGGGCCTGTTTCATCGGGTTCGCGATCGGGGAGTCGCTCGGCGCGGCCGCCCTCCGCATCGCGGGCGGCATCTTCACCAAGATCGCGGACATCGGCTCCGACCTGATGAAGATCGTCTTCAACATCAAGGAGGACGATGCGCGCAACCCCGGCGTCATCGCCGACTGCACGGGTGACAACGCGGGCGACTCGGTCGGTCCCACCGCGGACGGCTTCGAGACCTACGGCGTCACCGGGGTGGCCCTGATCACCTTCATCCTGCTGGCGGTGCCCAAGGAGCTCGTGCAGGTCCAGCTCCTGGTGTGGATCTTCGTCATGCGCATCATCATGATCGTGGCGAGCGGTGGCTCCTACCTCATCAACGAGGCCTTCGCGAAGGCGCGCTACGGCTCGGCCGCCAAGATGAGCTTCGAGGCGCCCCTGACGAGCCTGGTGTGGCTCACCTCCATCGTGTCGGTGGTGCTGACCTACGCGGCGTCCTGGATCATGATCCCGGACCTCGGCGACGGCAGTCTCTGGTGGAAGCTCTCGACGGTCATCACCTGCGGCACCCTGGCCGGCGCCATCATTCCGGAGTTCGTCAAGGTGTTCACCTCCACCAGCTCGGCCCACGTGCGCGAGATCGTCACCTCGGCCCGCGAGGGCGGGGCGTCGCTGGGCATTCTCTCCGGCCTCGTGGCGGGTAACTTCAGCGCGTACTGGCTGGGCCTGACGATGGTGCTGCTGATGAGCATCGCCTACGGGGTGAGCACGCTGGGTCTCGGCGCCCTGATGGTCGCGCCCGCGGTGTTCGCCTTCGGCCTCGTGGCCTTCGGTTTCCTGGGCATGGGCCCGGTGACGATCGCGGTGGACTCCTACGGCCCGGTGACCGACAACGCCCAGTCCGTGTTCGAGCTGTCCGTGATCGAGACGATGCCCGGCATCAAGCAGCAGCTCAGGAAGGACTACGGCTTCGACGTCAACTTCGAGGCGGCCAAGCACCTGCTCGAGGAGAACGACGGAGCGGGCAACACCTTCAAGGCCACCGCGAAGCCGGTGCTGATCGGCACCGCGGTGGTGGGCGCGACCACCATGATCTTCTCGATCATCGTGCTGCTCACCAACGGGCTCACCCAGAACCTGGACAAGCTCTCGCTGCTGCACGCCCCGTTCCTGCTCGGCCTCATCAGCGGCGGCGCCATCATCTACTGGTTCACCGGCGCCTCCATCCAGGCGGTGACCACCGGCGCCTACCGCGCGGTGGAGTTCATCAAGGCCAATATCCGGCTCGAGGGCGTCACCAAGGCCTCGGTCACCGACAGCAAGCGGGTGGTCGAGATCTGCACCCAGTACGCCCAGAAGGGCATGTTCAACATCTTCCTCGCGGTGTTCTTCGTCACGCTGGCCTTCGCCTTCGTGGAGCCGTACTTCTTCGTGGGCTACCTCATCTCGATCGCGCTGTTCGGCCTCTACCAGGCCATCTTCATGGCCAACGCGGGCGGGGCGTGGGACAACGCCAAGAAGGTCGTCGAGGTGGACCTGAAGGAGAAGGGCACCCCGCTGCACGCGGCCACCGTGGTGGGCGACACCGTGGGCGACCCGTTCAAGGACACCTCCTCGGTGGCCATGAACCCGATCATCAAGTTCACCACCCTGTTCGGCCTGCTCGCGGTGGAGCTGGCCGTCTCGCTGAGCGCGGAGCGCGGCACCGGCTTCACCTCGGTGCTGGCCGCCATCTTCTTCGTCATCTCCGTGATCTTCGTGGCCCGCTCGTTCTACGGCATGCGGATCAAGTCGGACAGCGCGGTCACCCCCGCGGCCGCCAAGCACTAGGCGGCGTACGGGAGAGGAGGACGGCCATGAACCGGTCGAGCGTATTCGGATCCCTGCTGGCGCTCCTGATCGGTCTGGCCATCGGCGCGGCCGCCCTGAGCTGGTGGGAGGGCGGCCGCCAGAGCGTGGAGATCGAGGCGCTGAAGGTGCGCCTGGCCGACGAGCGCGGCCAGGTGCAGGCCAAGATCAAGCAGCTCACCGACGAGCTCAACAGCGAGAAGCAGCGGCGCGAGGCGCTCGAGCAGGTGGTGCAGCAGGCGCAAGAGAAGGCCCAGAGCGGCAAGCGCAAGTA
>CAVVEU010000013.1:0-391516 GCA_963747235.1 uncultured Candidatus Rokubacteria bacterium | reverse complement strand
GAGGCCGGGGCGCCTGCCGATCCCGCATGTCGTAGTGGATGACCTCGCCCGTCGAGGTGCCGACGAACAGGTCCTCGGCTCTCCCGTCGAGCGCCAGCCCGGTGACCTCGCCGGTGGTCTGGACATCCAGGGTGGCCAGCGATTCCTCACGCCGGCTGGCCCCGACCAGCGCCTTCTTCTCCACCACGGTCTGGATGACCAGCGCCCTCGGACCGACCTGCGCCACCGTGAGCGGCCCGCCCGGCGGCTCCGCGCCGGTCACCCGTAGCAGCGGCCGCTTCATCTCGGGATCGAGGATCGACGGGGCGGCGAACATCGGTGCGGGCGTCACCTCTCGCTTGCCGTCCTTGAAGGCCACGTCGAACCGCACGTCGAGCGCGATCACCCGGCCGTCGGAGGTCCCGATGAGATGGCGCCCCTTGCCCAGGGCCGCCACCGTGCTGACCCGAGCACCGTCCAGCCCTGGAATCGGCACTCCGGCCAGGCGCCGCTCGCCCTTCAACCCGACCAGCTCGAGCACGCCGCCGGTGCCGATCGTGTATCCCACCTCGCGGTACTCGTCCACCCCGGCGGCAACGCCGGGGGCTGGGGCCGTGGCGGTTGCGGGCGATCGCGTGGCGAGGAACTCGACGGTCGGCTTCTTGAAGAGCGGGTAGACCTCGGCCGCGATCACGAAGAGGATCGCGAGGATCGAGGCGATGATGATGATGCCGCCGGACACGACCAGCCGCGACGCCCACCGGTCGAGGACGATGCGACGGGCGGTTCGGGCGCGCGAGACGACGAGCGGGCGAGCCGGTCGAACCGGCTCGCCCGCGCCGAGCACTCCTGGGTCGATGGCCACTTACTGGATCTTCGCCAGCTCTTCCCTGGCGATGGAGGCGGGAATCGGGAAGTAGCCGTCCTTGATGACCACCTCCTGGCCCTCCTTGGAGAGGATCAGCTTCGCGAACTCCCGGGTCAGCGGCTCGAGCGGCTTGCCGGGCGCCTTGTTGACGTAGACGAACAGGAAGCGCGACAGCGGGTAGCTCCCCGAGTAGGCGTTGTCGGGATCGGCCTCGTAGCACTTGGCGCCTTCCTTCTCGGCCAGCGGGACGGCTCGGACTCCGGCGGTCGCGTAGCCGATGCCGCTGTAGCCGATGGCGAAGCGATCCACCGTGACGCCCTGGACGACGGCGGCCGAGCCCGGCTGCTCCTTGACGGAGTCCTTGAAGTCGCCGTTCTTGAGCGTGTGCTCCTTGAAGAAGCCGTACGTGCCGGAGGCCGAGTTGCGCCCGTAGAGGCTCACCGGCTTGTTCGCCCACTCCCCGGTCAGGCCGAGCTGGCCCCACGTGGTGATGTCCTCCTTGTAGCCGTGCCGGCGCGACTTCGAGAAGACCGCGTCCACCTGCGCGATCGTCATGCACTTGATCGGATTGTCCTTGTTGACGAACACCGCGAGCGCGTCCACCGACGTGCGGATCGGGGTCGGCTTGTAGCCGTACTTCTTCTCGAACGCGTCCACCTCGGTGCCCTTCATCTCGCGCGACATCGGCCCGAGCTGGGCGGTGCCGGAGATCAGCGCGGGCGGCGCGGTCGAGGAGCCCTTGCCCTCGATCTGGATCTTGGCGTTCGGATAGAACTTGCTGAAGTTCTCCGCCCACAGCGTCATCAGGTTGTTCAGCGTGTCGGAACCGATGCTGGAGACGTTCCCGCTGACTCCGCTCACCGACTTGTACGCCTGCAGGGCCGGGTCCAGCTTCGGGGGACCCGAGGCGTAACCGACGGCCGCGGTCAGCGCCGACGATGGCCACCGCTGTGATCGCTCTCTTCATTCTCTTCTCTCCCTTGGGTTGTCGAGGTTCATGGTCCCCGGTCCGTGTTGCCGGGAGGTAACCGCGACGTTACGATTCTGTTACGCGTCGCCCCGGCCCGAGTCCCGGAACCGGTAGCCGACGCCGCGGACCGTCTCGATGGCGGGCATCGGGGCCCGCGCCGCCGTGAACTTCGCGCGCAGCCGGGCGACGTGCACGTCCACCGTCCGCGGCTCGACGAAGCCGTCCTGGCCCCAGACGAGATCCAGCAGCTCCTCCCGGCCGAAGACCCGGCCCGGCGTGCGGATCAGGGTGGCGAGCAGGTCGAACTCCTTGCGGGTCAGCTCGACCAGGCGGCCCTTCATCTTGACCTCGAAGCGCTGCCGGTCGATCTCGAGGTCGCCCGGCCCGGAGCACCTGGGCGGCCTCCGCGTCGCCCGATCGCCCGCGCCGCGTGACCGCGCGCACGCGGGCCAGCAGCTCCCGCGGCGAGAAGGGCTTGGTCACGTAGTCGTCGGCGCCCATCTCGAAGCCGAGGACCTTGTCCCCTTCTTCCACGCGACCGGTCACCATGATCACGGGGATGGCGACGGTCTCTCGATCCTGCTTGAGGCGTCGGCAGATCTCCCACCCGTTGAGCTGGGGGACCATGATGTCGAGCAGGATGACATCCGGTTTCGCTTCCTTGACCTGCCGGAGAGCGTCGGTGCCGTTGGCGGCGAGCCGGACGTCGTAGCCTTCCTTGCCGAGGTTGTAGCGGATCATCTCGGCGACGTCCGCCTCGTCCTCGACCACGAGCACCCGCGTGCCCGCGGGACCGGCTGCCGCTCGCCATCAGCTCCACCTCCGCCGTCGTTCTCGTCATGGCCGGAGTGTGCGTGGCGGGGGTTACGGGATGATGACGCTGGGGTAAATCGTGGGTGAACGCGGGGCGGGGAAAACACGACGCCCCCGCCGGGAAGCGGGGGCGTCAGGTACCGCGGAGCGGGGCGCTCGCGGGCTAGATCCCGAGCTCGCGCGTGGTGATCTTGTACTTGAAGCTGTCCGGATCCAGGCTGTCCTTGCGCGTCTCGGCCGTCTCCGCCTGCGGATACATGAAGTAGGCGACCGCGTCCTCCCGCGAGTTCAGCAGCTTGACGTCGTGCGCGTAGTTGTAGGCGAGCCAGTTCATCTCCCACTGGCCGAAGAGCTTCACCCGCGCCTTCTGGGTGGTCGGGTCGTTGAGCGGGATGCCGCCCCGCTCCTCCAGCACGACCTTGCGGACGTCGGCCGGGTCCACCGGCACCCAGCCGTGGCTCGGCGGTGTAGAACTCGGCGCGGCAGTGCTGCGCCTTGGTGATCTCGCCGGACTTGCCCAGGCTCTTGAACTCCGCGGAGTCCGCGGTGCGCACGCCGTAGACGTCGCGGGCCGGGATGCCCGCCGCGCGCGCGAGGCCCGACGAACAGCGCGTTGAGATCGGCGCACTTGCCGCCCAGGTTGCCGGTCTCGAGCATGGCGCGGATGTCGCCCACCCCGCAGCCCCGCACCTTGGGGTCGCGGAAGGTGTTCTCCACGATCCACTCGTAGATGGCGCGCGCCTTGTCCACGTCCTTGTCCGCGCCCTTCGTGATCTGCTGCGAGGTCTTCTTCACGATCCCGTCGGTGCGGACCAGCTTGCTGGACTCGCGGTACCGGTTGAGCGTGGCCCGATCCTCGGGGGACGGGTTCATGCCCGGCTTCGTCACGTCCACCAGCCGATCGCGCGCGGCGTACCGGGTCGTGACCTCCACGACCGGGGCGCTCTCGCCCGCCGGCCACTCCGCGTAGAAGATGCCCGCCCCGTACCTGTCGTCGCGATAGACGCGGGCGGAGCCGGCATTGCCCGTCCAGCTCTGCCCGAGGCTCTTCTGGTAGTCCGTGTCCACCGCGAGCGGCATCGGAAGCCAGACGCGCGTCGGGCCCGTCGGATTCGCCGGCTCGACCCGGGTCACCACCTCGAAGGTGCGCCACCTGGCGCCGTCCGAGCCGATGGACGCTGCTCCGATGCGCGGCAGGCCGCCCACCGCGGCGGCCGCTCCCAGCGCGACCCCGTTCTTCAGGAATTCCCGTCGCTTCATATCTCGTGTCTCCCCCTCAGGCTGAATCGGCTGTACGATTTGACCGGACCGGTCGTCGGCACATCGTACCGCCTCGACGAGAAGCGTCAAATCCGAGTTGCCGATGGGCGATGGACGTTGGATCGGCCTGACCGATGACTTCACTGGCACGTAACAATTCTGTGATTTGACCTCCGGACCCGCCTCTCGGAGACTGGCGCCCATGCCGGACCGGATCGCGTTGCCCCCCGACGTCTTCGTCAACCGCGAGCTGTCCTGGCTGGAGTTCAACCGGCGCGTGCTCGAAGAGGCCCAGGACCCCACCGTTCCGCTGATGGAACGGGTAAAGTTCCTGGCTATTTTCAGCTCGAACCTC
This sequence comes from uncultured Candidatus Rokubacteria bacterium, assembly GCA_963747235.1. Classification (GTDB taxonomy): domain Bacteria; phylum Methylomirabilota; class Methylomirabilia; order Rokubacteriales; family CSP1-6; genus CAMLFJ01. Next base: position 387,271 of record CAVVEU010000013.1, on the reverse strand, counting down.
GACGAATTCTTCATGGTCCGGGTCGCCGAGCTGAAGCGCCGGATCCGCGCCGGGGATCCCACCACGGGGCCGGACGGTCTCTCGCCGACCGAGACCCTGGCCGCGGTCTCGGACAAGGTCCACCGGCTGGTGGACGCCCAGCACCGCTGCTTCCTCGACGACCTGGGGCCGATCCTCGCCTCGGAAGGTATCCGCCTCGTCCGTCCGAAGGAAGTCACCCCGGACCAGGAGCGGTTCCTCGACGAGTATTTCCAGCGGACCCTGATGCCCGTCCTGACCCCGCTGGCCATCGACCCGGGCCATCCGTTCCCGCACCTGGCCAACCGGTCGCTCTGCCTCATGGTCGCGGTCCGGGCAGTCACCGCCAGCGTGCTCCCCCACACCTCGCTCACCGTCGTCCACATCCCGAGCCAGGTCGTGCCGCGCTTCGTCCCGCTCCCGGGGCCTCCCGGCCAGCACGCGTTCATGCTGCTGGAGGACGTCATCCGGCTGCAGCTCCACGCGCTCTACAACGGCTACGAGGTCCTCTCCTGCCACGCCATCCGCGTGACCCGCGACGCGGACATCGCGCTCGAGCGCAAGCGCGCGGTGGATCTGCTCACCAGCGTGGAGGCCGGGGTGCGCGAGCGGCGCATGGGGGACGCGGTCCGGCTGCAGTACGATCCCGACCTGCCCGCGGAGCTGCTGGCCACGCTGGTGGACGAGCTCGAGCTCGCGCGCGACGATCTCTACGCGGGCGCCGGCTTCACCGCCTTCTCGGATCTCTTCCAGCTCTACGCCGCGGTGGACCTGCCGCGCCTCAAGGACCAGCCGATGCCGCCCCGTCCGGTCCCGGCCTTCGACGGCTCCTCGGACGTCTGGAGCGCGATCCGGAACGGTGACGTGCTCGCCCACCACCCGTACCATTCCTTCGACGCGGTCACCCGCTTCGTGAGCGAGGCCGCGGTGGATCCCCGGGTGCTCGCCATCAAGATGACGCTCTACCGGGTGAGCCCGACCTCGCCGATCGCGCAGGCCCTGACCCTGGCCGCCGAGAACGGCAAGGAGGTCGCGGTCCTCGTCGAGCTGCAGGCGCGCTTCGACGAGGAGGCGAACATCCGCTGGGCGCGCGCGCTCGAGGAGGTGGGCGCCCACGTGGTCTACGGGCTGCCCGGCTACAAGACCCACTGCAAGGCCTGCCTCGTCGTCCGCCAGGAGTCCGACGGGATCCGGCGCTATTGCCACCTGGCCACCGGCAACTACAACGCCCGCACCGGCGGCATCTACGGCGACTTCGGTCTCTTCACCTGCCGGGAGTCCTTCGGCGAGGACGTCACCGAGCTCTTCAACATGCTGACCGGCTACACGCGCCCGCGCCGGTTCCGGCACCTGCTGGTGGCGCCCACCGGGCTGCGCGACGGCTTCCGCGACCGCATCCGCCGCGAGGCCGAGCACGCCCGACGCGGCCGGCCCGCGCGCATCGTCGCCAAGATGAACAGCCTGGTGGACCGGACGCTGATCGAGGAGCTCTACCTGGCCAGCCAGGCCGGCGTCGCGATCGACCTGATCGTGCGCGGCATCTGCTGCCTCCGCCCGGGCATCCCGGGCCTCTCGGATCGCATCCGGGTCATCTCGATCGTGGACCGCTACCTCGAGCACGCCCGGGTCTTCTACTTCCAGAACGCCGGCGCGCCCGAGTACTGGCTGGCCTCCGCCGACTGGATGCCCCGCAACCTCGACCACCGCGTGGAGATCGCCTTCCCGGTGCTGGACGCGCGCCTGCAGGCCCAGATCCACGAGGTGCTGGATCTGCAGCTCAGCGATACGGTGAAGGCCCGCGAGATCCTGCTGGACGGCAGCTCCGCCCGCGTCCGGGCCCTCGATACGCCGCCCGTCCGCTCCCAGGAGCGCCTCTACGCCCTGGTCGCCGCGGACGGCCGCGCCTAGCGGCTTCCGCCGACCTCCAGCACCTCGCGCAGGCTCTCGTCGTGCGCGATCGGATCGCCGGCGAGAAACGCGATGGGCTCGCCGGCATACCCGTCGGGATCCAGCGGGAAGAGCGGCGTGCCCCGCTCCGCGGTCAGGATGCCGCCCGCCTCGATGACCACCGGCGCCGCGCCCGCGATGTCCCAGAGCGACGCCCCCTGATCGTGCACGAAGGCGAGCGCACCGGTGGCCACGTAGCAGAGGTGCAAGGCGGTGGAGCCCACCCGCCGAAGCCGGTACCGCGTGAGCCACCGCTCGGCGAAGTGCGGCACTCCGTCGCGATAGGGCGTGCGCGCGCAGAAGAGCGAGCGGCCGGACCGCGGCGTCGGGGTCACCTGCAGCGGCCGCTCGTTCAGCCAGGCCCCGTGGCCCACGAGCCCCGTGAAGAGCTGATCGGTCAGTGGATCGTAGACCGCGCCGCAGAACGGCCGTCCGTAGCAGAGCACCCCCACCGAGATCGAGAACCCCGGCAACCCTCGCCCGAAGTTGTTCGTGCCGTCGATCGGATCCACGACCCAGACGTGCGGCGCCTCGAGCCGGCGCGGCGAGGAAGCGCCACTCTCCTCGCCGAGCACGCCGTCGTCGGGGAACGCGGCGCCGATCTCCTCGTCGAGGCAGGTCTGGATCGCGAGGTCGGCGTCGGTCACCATGGAATCGTCGGTCTTCCACGAGACCTGGGCCCGGCTCCAGTGCTCGAGCGCGATGCCGCCTCCGACGCGGGCCAGTCGCGCCGCCACGTCGAGGCGAACCTGGCCGTCCTCCGCCGAGCCCCGGCGGATCATGCCACGCGCTCCCCGCGGCACCACACGCCGCGCACCGCCACCACGTCGCCGTGGACGCGCACCCTGACGAGATCGGCCCGCCGTCCCGGCGCGATCGCCCCGCGGTCCTCGAGCCCCACGCGCCGCGCCGGCGTCGCCGAGACGGTGGCCATCGCCCGCGGCAGGGTCATGCCGTGCTGGAGGTGGAGCAGGAACGCCCCGTGGAGCACGCTCGCCGGCACGTAGTCGGACGAGAGCACGTCGAGCCAGCCGCGCGCCGCCAGCTCGGCCGCCGAGACATTGCCCGAGTGGGAGTGCCCACGCACCAGGTTCGGCGCCCCGGCCAGGACCGCGAGCCCGTAGCCGTGGGCGGCCTCCGCCGCCTCGAGTGTGGTCGGGAACTCCGCGATGGCCGCGCCGGCCTGCAGCGCCTCGTCCACGTGGGCGGCGGTCGCGTCATCGTGACTCGCCACCGGGAGGCCGTGCTTGCGGCAGAGCGCGGTGATGGCCGCCCGGTGCTCGTCCGCGTAGCGCGCCTGCTCCTCGAGCCGGCGCTCGATCAGCGCGTCGAGCTGAGCGTCGGTCAGCCCGAAGCGGCCCTGGTTGTACTCGCGGTACTTCGACACGCTGACGAACTGCCGCTGCCCGGGTGCGTGATCCATCAGCGACACGAGGCGCACCAGCGGATCGTCGGCGAAGGGCGTGAAGTCCTGCACCACGAGCTCGGTGCTGACCTCGCAGCGCATGTGGAGGTAGTGGTCGGCCCGCAGCAGCCCGGCCCCCCGGGCCGCGCGGATCGCCTCGACGAGCGGCCGAGGATCCCGGGGTCGCTGGCCGGTGTCCACCAGATAGCCGATGGCCAGACTGTCGAGCACCGTGGTGATACCCGCGCCCACGAGCTGGCTATCGTGGGCCAGCACCGCCGGCACCGCGGGCCAGAGCACGCCGGGGCGCGGAATCGCGTGCCGCTCGAGCACATCGGTATGGAGCTCCACCACGCCGGGCACCAGGTAGTCCCCCTCGAGGTCCTCCCCACGACGGCTCGAGGCCCGTCCCGGCTTCGACCGCGATGATGACGCCGTCCTCGACCGCGGCGGCGCCGAGGAACACCTCGTCCTGTGTCACGATCCGCGCATTCGTGAAAACGCTCATGCGGCCTCCAGTCCGGCCAGGGTCTGCACGCGCGTCGCCACCTCGCCCCGGACCTGAGCGTCGTGCACCGTACCCAGGACGGCGGCGCCGCGCCGGCGCGCCTCCCCGATCAGGTCGACGACCACGAGGCGGCTCGCCGCGTCCAGCGAAGCCGTGGGTTCGTCCAGCAAGAGGATGGGATAGTCCGCCACGAGCACCCGGGCCACGTTGACGCGCTGCTGCTCGCCGCCCGAGAAGGTCACCGGCGAGAGCGGCCAGAGCCGCTCCGGGATGCCGAGTCGCGTGAGAACGGCGCGCGCCCGATCGAGCGCCTCGTGCGCGCTCACGCCCCGCGCGCGCAGGGTCGCCCGCCACGACCTCGTCCGTCGGGACCCGCGGGATCACGCGCAGGAACTGGCTGACGTAGCCGATCGTGTGCCGCCGGATCTCGAGCACGAGCCGGGGCGAGGCGCCCACCATGTCCACCACGCGCTCCTGGTGGCGGACCAGGATGCGGCCGGCCTGTGCCAGATAGTTGCCGTACACCGCGCGCAGCAGCGTGCTCTTGCCCGACCCGGACGGGTCCGCCAGCACGAGGCACTCGCCCGGATGGACCGCCAGGGTCACGTCCTTCAGCACGGACAGCGTGACCCCGCCCTGGACGTGCAGGGTGAAAACCTTGTCGAGGCCGCTGACCTCGAGTGCGGGCCCGCTCACGGGTGGAGCACCGAGGAGACCAGGAGCTGGGCGTAGGGGTGCTGCGGGTCGTCGAGCACCTGGTCCGTGAGCCCCGCTTCCACGATCTCGCCCCTCCGCATCACCAGGAGCCGGTGGGCGAGCAGCCGCGCCACCGCGAGATCGTGCGTGACGATGACCGCGGAGAGTCCGAGATCCTCGACCAGGCCCCGCAGCAGATCGAGCAGGCGCGCCTGCACCGAGACGTCGAGCCCGCCGGTGGGCTCGTCCATCAGGACCAGCCGCGGCGCCGTGACCAGGTTGCGCGCGATCTGCAGGCGCTGCAGCATCCCGCCCGAGAAGGTCTCGGGGAGATCGTCGATCCGATCCTGCCCGATCTCGACCCGGGCCAGCCAGTCCAGCGCCTGGCCCCGCACCCGGCCGTAGTGGCGCGCGCCCAGGGCCATGAGGCGCTCGCCCACGTTGGCGCCGGCGCTCACCCCCATGCGAAGCCCATCCCGCGCGTTCTGGTGCACCACACCCCACTCGCTCCTGAGCAGCCGCCGGCGGTCCGACTCGTCCAGGGCCAGCATGTCCACCGCGACGTCGGCGCCGTTCACGTAGATCACCTCGCCACCGTCGGCCGTCACGCGGCCGGACAGGCAGTTGAGCACGGTGGTCTTGCCCGAGCCCGACTCGCCCACGATGCCGAGCACCTCGCCCGGCCAGAGATCGAAGCCCACGTCGAGGCAGCCGACCTGCGCCCCGTAGCGCTTGGCCAGGCCGCGCACCCCGAGCAGCGGCCGATCGTCGCCCAGCCCACTCACCGCTGCGCCTCCGTGCCAGGGTTGGCCGCCTGGCGCCGCGAGCAGTAGTCGGTGTCCGAGCAGATGAAGAGCCGCCCGCCCTTGTCGTCCACGATCAGCTCGTCGAGGAAGACGCCGCGGGCGCCGCAGAGACCGCACGGCCGCTCCCAGTGCTCGACCTCGAAGGGATGATCGTCGAAGTCGAGGCTCTTCACCGTGGTCCACGGCGGCACCGCGTAGATTCGCTTCTCGCGGCCCGCCCCGAAGAGCATGAGCGCCGGAGCACCGGTCGAGCTTCGGGTTGTCGAACTTCGGGATCGGCGACGGACGCATCAGGTACCGGCCGTTGACGATCACCGGATACTCGTAGGTCTGGGCCACTCGCCCGTGGCGCGTGATGTCCTCGTAGAGCCGCACGTACATCACGCCGTACTCCTCGAGCGCGTGCATCCTCCGCGTCTCGAGCTCGCGGGGCTCGAGCCAGCGCAGCGGCTCCGGGATCGGCACCTGGAAGACCACGATCTGGCCGGGCCGGAGCGGCGTCTCCGGGATGCGGTGCCGGGTCTGGATGAGCGTGGCCTCGTCGGTCCGGGTCGTCGTCGCCACCCCGGTGGTGCGCGCGAAGAACTGCCGGATGCTCACCGCGTTCGTGGTGTCGTCCGCGCCCTGGTCGATGACCTTGAGCACGTCGGCGGGCCCGATGACGCTCGCGGTGACCTGCACGCCGCCCGTGCCCCAGCCGTAGGAGAGCGGCATCTCGCGGCTTCCGAACGGCACCTGGTAGCCCGGAACAGCCACCGCCTTGAGGATCGCGCGACGGATCATCCGCTTCGTCTGCTCGTCGAGGTAGGCGAAGTTGTAGCTCATCGCGCCGACCCCGCCCCCTGGCCCGCGCGCAGGTCCCGGACCAGCACCAGCTCCGACTGGAAGTCGACATAGTGCGGGAGCTTGAGATGCTGCACGAAGCCCGAGGCCTCGACGTTGTCGGAGTGGCTCAGCACGAACTCTTCGTCCTGGGTCGGCGAGGCCGGCTCCTCGCCGAGCTCGCGGCAGCGGAGGGCGCGGTCCACCAGGGCCATCGCCATTGCCTTCCGCTCCGCGCCCCCGAAGACGAGCCCGTAGCCGCGCGTGAACTGCGGCGGTGCCGTCGCCGAGCCCTTGAACTGGTTCACCATCTGGCACTCGGTCACCGGGATCGTGGCGATCTCCACCGCGAACCCGAGCTCCTCCGGGGCCAGCTCGACCATCACCTCGCCCTGCCGGATCTCTCCCGCGAACGGGTGATTGCGCCCGTAGCCGCGCTGGGTCGCGTAGCCCATCGCGAGCAGGAAGCCCTCGTCGCCGCGCGCGAGATTCTGCAGGCGGACGTCGCGCCGCGCGGGGAACGTGAGCGGCTCGCGGGTCAGGTCGCCGACGTGGACCGCCGCCGTCGGCAGGGCTCTCGCCCTCGATCAGCCCTTCCCGGTCGAGCAGCTCCACCACGCGCGGCAGCGACTCCGGAGCCTCCGTGGCCTCGCGTCGGGTCGAAACCACGGCCGGCTCGGCGGGCCGCGCGCCCGCCAGCGCGAAGTCTAGCAGCCGGTGCGTGTAGTCGAACGTGGGGCCGAGGATCTGACCCCCCGGCAGATCCTTGAAGATGGCCGAGATCCGGCGCTCCACGACCATCCGGTCCGTATCGAGCGGCAGGCTCGTGCCGAGCCGCGGGAGCGTCGTCCGGTAGGCGCGTAGCAGAAAGATCGCCTCGATCAGGTCGCCCCGCGACTGCTTCACCGCCAGCGCGGCCAACTCCCGGTCGTAGAGGGAGCCTTCCGTCATCACCCGATCCACCGCGAGCGCGAGCTGCTGCTCGATCTGGGCCAGGCTCAGCTCCGGCACCTCCGGGTCGCCGCGCCGCTCGACCGCCAGGAGCCGATGCGCGTTCTCGATCGCCCGCTCGCCGCCCTTCACCGCCACGTACATGCCTAGCCCTCGATCCAGGTCGTCCGGGGCAGCGCGGCGAGCGAGACCCCGGCGGTCAGCAACACGTCCACGCCTCGCGGGAACCGGGCGTGGTTGCCTCGCAGCGCCTCCCAGAACCGCGCGGACAGGCCGCCGACTTCCAATCGAGCCTCGGTGGCGATGCCGGGGCCGGAGAGCCGGAGACCGCGTCCCGCGCCCAGCGTCCTGGCCTGCACGATCAGCGTCGCCGAGCGATCGGGATACTCGTCGGTGCCCGCGTCGAAGGCGCCGAGCTCCGGCATCACGTCCGGGTCGGCGATGATCGCGAACCGGGCGCGCGCGGGGTCCTCCATGATCGGGCACCCGCAGTGAAACCGCAGATGGGCAACCGTCTCGGACGTCCCGGCCGCGGCATCGAGCCAGACCGGGGTCTCGAAATCGAGAAGGGCCAGGGCAATCGCGACCGTCGCGGGATGAAGCGGTTCCGGAGCGGACGGCGCCGCGTCGAGCGTGATCACCCGCCCCGGCTCCGCCATGGCGTCGAGCACTCCACGGAAGACGCGCTGGCTCTCGAACACGGGGTCGGCGAACCCGGTCCGCACGGCTATTCCTCGCCCCGAACCATCGTGAAGAACTCCACCTTGGTGCTCGCGACCCGGGCACGAGTCTCTTGCTGCCACGCCTGGCGGGCGGCCACGAGCGGGTGGATGACCAGCCGCTCGAGCAGCCCCCGCGCCGTCTCGTCCTGGAGGAGGGCATCCAGCGCCGCCGCCCGCTCCGCGTGCCGGCGGTCGCGGCCGGGCACGTAGGCGTGGCCCACCCGACCGTCGTCGAGCACGACGGAGCAGCGGGTCACCGTCATCTCGCCCAGGTTGAATGGCGCGCCGGTGCCACCCGCGCGCCCCCGGACCATCACGAGTCCGGTCTCAGGGGCCCGCAGCGTCCGGTACACGGGCTCGGGATGGAGCCTGCCCCAGGCCGCTTCCACCTCCGCCGGCCCGGCCTGCGCGAGGGCCGACATCCAGCGCGCCCGCGCCTCCGTGTTCACGGCCATCCCGCGGCCCTACTTCTGGGCCGCGAGCTTCTTGGCCACGTCGTTCAGATCGCGGATCACCTGGTACTTGCCGTCATCGGCCGGCACGAAGCCTCCGAGCCACGCCCCGATCTCCTTGAACACTTCCGGGTTGCGCGCCTTCATGGTAGTCAGCGATTCGGTGATCGCCGAGCGCAGGCTGGCCGGCATGTCCTTGCGGACGACGATCGGATCGTTGGGAATCAGCTTCGACACCCAGATCACCCGGAGGCTGCCGCGCGGCACCTTGCCCTCCCGCGTGAGCTGGGTCAGGTCCGGCAGGTTGGTCGAGGCGACCTCCACCTTCCGGTTCGCCACCGCCAGGATCGAGGCCTCGTGCGAGCCCGAGAACGTGACCTTCGAGAAGAACTTCTTCGGGTCCACGCCCATCTCCATCATGAACATCGCCGACGGCACCAGGTAGCCGGACGTCGAGTTCGGATCGTTGAACGCGAAGGTCTTGCCGCCCATGTCCTCCGGGCTGAACAGGTCCGACTCCGAGTGCACGATCAGGCACGAGCGATAGCCCAGCGAGCCGTTGGCGAGCTGCAGCTGGGCGATCGGCTCCACGTTGGCGTAGTTGTTGTTCGACGCTTCGACGTACGACTTCGGCCCCAGATGTCCGATCTCCGCCTTCTTGAACTTGAGCGCCTCGATGCTCCCACGATAGTCGGTGGCGGTGACCGGTTTGACCTTGACGCCCAGATCCTTCTCGAGCTGGCCCAGAATGGGCCCCCAGCGTCGCGTGATCTCGGACGCGTTCTCGGTGGACAGCAGCGCGAAGGTGATCTCCTTGGGCCAGCTCGGGTCGACCGCCATCGAAGGCGTCACCCACCCCGCGATCATGATCAGGGTCACCGCCAGCACTCGCATGAGTCGCATGAAGTCTCCTCCTTCGCTCTAGATCGCCGCCCGCCGGATGCGGGACGAGATCACGTCGGTGCACATCACCATGGCGACGATCAGCAGGATGACCGTGGCCGCCTCACTGTCCTTGAACGACCGGATCGTGTCCCACAGGTAGAAGCCGATGCCCCCGCCCCCGACCATGCCGATCACGGCCGCCGATCGGATGTCGGACTCGAAGCGGAGGAGCACGTAGGAGAGGAAGTTCGGGAGCACCTGCGGCACCACCCCGAAGGCGATCACGTGGAGCCGCCCCGCTCCCACCGCGGTCACGCCCTCGGCCTGGCCCGGATCGATGCCCTCGATGGTCTCGCTGAGCAGCTTGCCGAGCACGCCGCCGGTGTGGATGCCGAGCGCGAGCATCCCCGCGAAGGGTCCGAGCCCCACCGCGGTCACGAACATGAGCGCGAAGACGAACTCGTTGACCGCCCGCAGCACGTCCATCGTCCGGCGGGCCGCGAAGTAGACGACCGGGTGCGGGCTCAGGTTCCGCGCCCCCAGGAGCCCGAGCGGGATCGAGATGAACATGGCGAGCAGCGTTCCCCACAGCGCGATGCACACCGTCACCACGCATTGCCAGGAGTACTCCCCGATGTGAGCGAACGACGGCCGCAGGTAGCCCTTCAGGAAGACGCCGACATTGCCGACGTCCCGCAGCAGCTCGAGCGGCCGCAGCTCGATGATCTGAGCGGCCAGCCCGAAGATCACCGCGAGGCCGAGCGTAGCCAGGAGGTTGCGGCTGAGATCGGAGCGACGAGGGGGTGCCTGGGGAGCGGGACCACCCAGGATGCCGGTTAGCGGGCCGGTCAACTGGCCACCAGCTCCGGCTCGGGCAGCGCCGGCAGCCCGATGGGACTCTCCCCGGCCTCCGGCATCGCGCCGAAGATGTCCCGGATGGCGGCGTCGCTCAGCTCGCGGGCCAGCCCGTCGAACACCAGCCGGCCCCCGCGGAGGCCGAGCACCCGGTCCGCGTAGCGGCGCGCGTACTCCACGTGATGGAGCGTCGAGATCACGGTGAGGCCGGCGCTCGTGGCGATGCGGCGCAGCGTCTCCATCACGAGCGCCCCGTTCATGACGTCGAGACTCGCCACCGGCTCGTCACCGAGAATGAGCTGGGGCTCCTGCGCGAGGATCTTGGCGATCGCTATCCGCTGCTGCTCGCCGCCCGACAGCGTGTCGGTGCGCTGCCAGGCACGCGCCAGGAGGCCCACGTGGGCGAGGCAGCGCAGGGCCGCCTCCCGCTGGGCCCGGTCGAAGGACCCGACCAGCGCGGCGTAACACCGCCAGCCCCGGAGGTGCGGGAGGCGGCCGACGAGCACGTTGTCGAGGACGCGGAGCCGCTTCACCAGGTTGAACTGCTGGTAGATGACGCCCACGCGCGCGCGATGAATCCGAAGACCGGCTCCCGCGAGGGGCCGAAGATCCACCCCACCCATGCGGATCGCCCCGTCGGTGGGCACGATCGCCCGGGACAGGCAGCGGAGCAGGGTGGTCTTCCCGGCCCCGGAGCGGCCGATGATGGCCACGAACTCGCCGGGACGGATGCAGGTCGTGACCGAGTCGAGCGCAAGCTGGGTGTCGAAGCGCCGGCTAACCCGTTCCAGGATCACTACCGGAGAGGTCTTCGCGCTCATCTCGCGGAGCACCCTATCGGAGCGGTATTGCAAGGTGATGACCGTCCGGTGAACCTTGCGCGACGCTCACTCGCGGGTCGGGCCTCAGCACTCCGCTCTCGGCCCGCAGCGCGTTCGCGATCGCTCGATCGTTGGTGACGCGGGCGACCTTGTGCTGGTCGCCGAGCCGCCCCGTCTTCCGCATCCATCGATGGAAGGTTCCGGCCGGCAGCGTGGTCACGGTGGGCGCGACCATCCCGACCGAGCCGCTACGCTTGGTCCGGTAGTCGGTGTTGAGCGTCGCGAGCGCCTCGTCCAGGATCCGCGCGAAATCGTCCGGCTCGGTCGGCGGCACCCGGAACTCGACGAGCCACTCGTGCCCGCCCCGCGGCTCGCCCGCGCTCGGCCATCGCGGCGCCACCGTGAACTCCACCACCTCCGCCTCGGTCCGTCGGCAGGCGCGCACCAGCGCGCGCTCCACCTCCTCCACGATCACGTTCTCCCCGAAGGCGTTCACGTAGTGCCGCGTGCGCCCGGTGATCACGAGTCGCAGCGGATCCCGTCCGGTGAACCGGACCGTGTCGCCGAGCGCGTACGACCAGAGCCCGGCCGGCGTGCTCATCACCACCGCGTAGGGACGCCCCAGCTCGACGTCGGCCACCGTGTGCCGCCGCGGCGATTCGGCGCCCAGATCCTCCACCGGCACGAACTCGTAGAAGATGCCGTAGTCGAGCATGAGGGTGAGGCCGCCCGCGGACTCGGTCTGCACGCCCACGAAGCCCTCCGAGGCCGGATAGACCTCGACCCGCGGGAGGCGCCGCCCCAGCCATTCCTCGAACACGTCGGCGTACGGCGCGAAGGCCACGCCGCCGTGGATCAGCACCTGGAGGTGAGGCCAGAGCTGCCCGAGGCTTCGCAGGCGGCGGCCGCCCTCCGCCTCGGCGTGGCGCGCGATGCGCTCGAAGAGGATGACGAGCCAGGACGGCATGCCCGAGAGCAGGCGGATGTCCTGCGTCGTCGCCACCGCCGCGATCGCATCCAGGCGCTCCTCCCAGTTCGGGATCGCGGCGCACTCCGGGCCCGGAGAATAGCGGCCGCGGAATCCCCAGGGCAAGCGGCTCGCCACCAGTCCCGACAGGTCACCGACCTGTGTTCCCTCGCCGAGGGGCCGGAGCGCCGTGCTGCCGCCCAGAAAGAGCATCGGCCCGCCCATCAGGCTCTGTCCCCCGCCCGCCAGGCTCGCCGCGCGAAGCAGGGCGTCCCACCCGCCCTTCCTGTGTGAGGCGAATGCCTCCGGCGTCACCGGGATCACCTTGTCGCCCGCGGTGGTGCCCGAGGTCTTCACCCAGTCCCGGCACCGGCCCGGCCACGCGACCGACTCTTCGCCGGCGGCCGCACGCTCGAGCCACGGCCGCAACTGCCCGTAGTCGCGCACCGGCACCCGCGCCTGGTATTCCGCCACGGACCGAACACTCCGGAAGCCGTGCGCGAGCCCGAACTCCGTGTCGCGCGCCGTCGCGGTCAGGCGCCGCAGCGCGCGCTCCTGGACGCCGGCCGGATCGCGCCACACCTCCTCGAGCTGCCGGCGCCGACGGCTGCCGTACCAGTCGAGCACCGACCCCGCGGCCCGGCCGATCACCGCACGCCTCCGAGCTGGGGCACCGCGATCTCCCTTCGGCGTCTCGTGCCCTCGAGCCAGTCGACGAGCACCTCCGCGAACGGCTCGGGGCGCTCGAGCATCGGGGTGTGCCCGCACTGCGAGAGGTGCCAGAGATGCGTGTCCGGGATCAGGGTGCGGAAGCGCTCGGCAACCTCCGGGGGCGTGATCCGATCCTCGAAGCCCCAGATCAGGAGCGTGGGCACCCGGATCTCGCCGAGCCGATCCTCGAAGATTGTCGCGCCGCGCGTCGCGGGCCAGCCGCAGGATTCGCAGCGCCGAGGCCGGCGTGGTGACCAGCCGATGCACGTCCTCGACCCACCCGTCGGTCACCAGCGCGGGATCGAAGAACACCTCTTCCATCTTGCGTCGGACCCATGCGCGATCCGGGCGGTGGGGCACGCCGGTCGTGAAGCCCCGCTCGAAGAGCCCCGACGATCCGGTAAGCACCAGCCCCGACACGCGCTCGCGGTGCTCGAGGGCCAGTCGCAGGGCCACGTGCCCGCCCAGCGAGTTGCCGCCGAGCACGGCGCGCGGAATGTCGAGCGCGTCCAGGAAGCGGACCACGTAGCGCGCGAGCGCGCCCACGCTCGCCTCGCGCAGCTCGCGATGAAACACCGGGAGTGTGGGCGCGATCGCTTCGATAGCCGTCGCCCAGCGTCTCCAGCACCGCGTCCCAGTGGTGCATCTGTCCCATGAGCCCGTGCAGCAGCACGACGGGCTCGCCTGTCCCTCGCTCCAGCCAGCGGAACTCCGGATCCTCATGCATGTCCACGGTGACCTCCTTGTCGAAGGCTGACTGTCACGGGCCAGCATGCACGGGGCGGATTGATGGCATACCATTCCGCACGTGAAGTTTCTGTAACGCGCTGACGGGCAACGGGCCCCGGAGGGAGCCTAGGCGGGCTGGATCGGAAGCGTGAAGCGGACGGTGGTGCCCTGCTGCTCCTGGCTCTCGATGCGCAGCTCGCCCCCGTGGGCCAGGACGAGGTGCTTGACGATGGCCAGCCCCAGGCCGGTGCCGCCCAGCTCGCGCGAGCGGGCCTTGTCCACTCGATAGAAGCGCTCGGTGATGCGGGGCAGGTCGGCGGCCGGGATCCCGATGCCGGTGTCGGCCACCGCGATCTCCACCGCGCCGTCTCCGGTGGCGCGCGCGGTCACCGTGACCGCGCCGCCCTCGGGCGTGTACTTGACCGCGTTGTCCACCAGGTTGATGAGGACCTGCACCAACCGATCGCGATCCGCCGCGACCGCGGGCAGCTCGGCGGGCGTGTCCGCGGTCACCGCCACCCGCGAGCGGGCCGCGCGCGGGCCGATGATCGCCACCACCGAGGCCACCAGCTCGTCCAGGCGCACCGCCTCCTTGCGGAGCGTCACCTTGCCGAGCTCGATATTGGACAGATCGGTGAGGTCGTTCAGCAGGCGCCCCAGCCGCTCGCTGTGGCGCAGCACGATCTCGAGGAAGCGCCGGGCGTTCTCCGGCTCCTCGAGCGCGCCCGAGAGCAGGGTCTCGAGATAGCCCTGGATCGCGGTCAGCGGGGTGCGCAGCTCGTGGCTCACGTTCGCCACGAACTCGGTGCGGACCCGCTCGAGCTGGCGGAGCGCGGTCACGTCGTGGAGCACCATGACCACCCCCGGCTCGCCGCCCACCGACGCGAGCCGGACCGCGTTGACCCCGAGCATGCGGTTCGCCGGGCTCGTCATCGCGATCTCCTGCCGGAGGGCCAGGCCCGCGCCCCCCCGCGTGCACCGCGCGGAAGATCTCGTGCAGGTCGGCGTTGCGGATGACCTCGAGGAACGGCTTGCCCTCGCCGCGCGAGCCGGCCAGACCGAACATCGTCGCGGGCCTGCTCGTTCATGAGCAGGACGTGCTCGTGGCCGTCCACCGCGATGACCCCCTCGACCATCGCGTCCAGCATGGCGGTGATCTTGGCCTGCTCCTGCTCGAGGTCCTGGATCTTCTCGCGCAGCCGCCCCGCCATCACGTTGAGCGAGCGGCCGAGCGTGCCGATCTCATCGGTGGAGCGCGTGGGCGCGCGGACCAGGAAGCTGCCCTCGCTCATCTGACGGGCGATGGACTGCATCTCGACCACCGGCCGCGTCACCCGTCCCGCCACGAAGATGCCGATCCCGAGCGCGACGAGGAGGGCCACCGCGCCGCCCGCCAGCATCACCTGGTGGAGCGTCGCGTACGAGGCGGTCACCGCGGAGAGCGGCAGGGCCAGGCGGAGCACCCCGAGCACGCGCGCGTCCTCGCGCACCGGCACCGCCACGTACAGGAGCGGCGCCTCGGTGGTGGCGCTGCGGCGTAGGGCGCGCCCGGTGCGGCCCGCCAGCGCCTCGCGGACCTCGGGCCGCGCCGCGTGGTTCTCGAGCCCCGCCACGTCCGCGAACGCGCGCTCCGACTCCGCGAGCACGCGCCCGTCCGGCGCGATGAGGGTGACGCGGGCCCCGGTCGCCCGCGCCACCCGGACGGCCAGGTCCTGAGGCGCGGAGGCGGCCCGCCCCTTCCGAAGGAGCGCCCGGGCCTCGTCGTGCACGACGGCGGCCACCGAGCCGAGGCGCGTCTCCAGCGACTCCACCGCGAAGTTCTCGAGCGCCCGGGTCAGGTAGACCCCGGCCACCAGGCTGGTGACCGCCACGAAGCCGACCAGGGTCAGGGTCAGCTTGAGCGCGATGCTGCGCCGGACGAGGCGAAGCAGGGCGCGCATCAGGCGTCGCCTTCCAGGCGATAGCCCACGCCGGTCACGGTGCCGATGCGCTGCCCCTCCACGCCGAGCTTCTGCCGCAGCCGGCGCACGTGCACGTCCACGGTGCGCGACTCGATCTCCTCGGCCGCGGTGTAGCCCCACACGTGATCCAGCAGGTACTCGCGCGACAGGACCCGCCCGCGCGCCTCCACCAGGGCCCGCAGCAGGTCGAACTCGCGGCGGGTGAGCGAGACCGGCACGTCGTCCACCGTGACGATGTGGGCCGCGGGATCGATGCTGAGCCGGCCGACCGTGAGCGGCGCGGTGCCCGGCGTCGGCCGCGTGCGCCGGAGCACCGCGCGGACGCGGGCCATCAGCTCCCGCGGCGAGAACGGCTTGACCACGTAGTCGTCGGCCCCCATCTCGAGGCCCAGCACGCGATCCACCTCGTCACCCCGAGCGGTCAGCATAACGATCGGGATGCCCTGCGTGACGGGGTTCTGGCGGAGCCGGCGACAGACCTCGAGCCCGTCCATCTCGGGCAGCATGAGATCGAGCAGCACCAGATCCGGCGTCGAGGTCTGCGCCTGGCGCAGGGCGTCCGGCCCGCTCCGGGCCTTGGCGACCTGGTAGCCGTCGCGCTCGAGATGGAAGACGAGCAGGTCCCGGATATCGGGCTCGTCCTCGACGATCAGCACACGCGGGGCCATCAGCGAGCGCCCGTTACCAGGCGCGGGTCTCCCCGATTTTCGAGGACCCAGGCGCGAGATGGGTCGATGCCGCGGCGGCCGACATCGGCGAGCATGCGCGTGGGCGGCTCGTCGAGGGGCTCGTCGGCCAGGTCGAACGTGCCCCAGTGCATGGCGAGCATCGTTCGCGCGTCGAGATCCACGAAGGCCTGCACCGCCTGCTCGGGCGTGAGGTGCACCCACTTCATGATCTCGGGTGGCAGGTACGCGCCGATGGCCAGCGCCGCCACGTCGAAGGGGCCGAGCCGCTCGCCGATCTCCTTGAACCCGGCGAAGTAGCCGGTGTCCCCGCTGTGGTAGAAGCGCCGCTCCCGTCCCAGCACCGCCCAGGAAGCCCAGAGGCGCCGGTTCCCGTCCCAGAGGGAGCGCTGGCTGAAGTGCTGGGCCGGCGCGCACACGAAGCGCACCCCGCGATGCTCGTGCTCCTGCCACCAGTCGAGCTCCACCACGCGAGGCATCCCGTTGTCCTCGAACCAGGTCTTCAAGCCGAGCGGCACCACGAAGAGGGGATCGTGGGTCGCGGCCAGGCGCTTCACGGTGGGCAGGTCGAGGTGGTCGTAATGATCGTGCGAGATCGTGACCACGTCGATGCGCGGCAGGACCTCGAACGCGAGCCCCGGCGCGTTGAGCCGCGGGGCCCCGATGAACGAGGTCGGCCCCGCCCGCCCGCTCCAGCTCGGATCCGTCAGGATGCTGAGGCCGTCCACCTGGACCAGCAGCGTGGCGTGCCCGACCCAGGTGATGCTCCGCGGCGGCGGAGTCGCGCGCAGGGCGGCCCCGTCGTTTGCGACGCGGGGGGCCTCGAAGGCGCGTGGCGAGGTCAGGCTGCCCCACATCCGCCCCGCGATGAAGGTCCAGCGGGTCCAGGCGGACGGCCGGGTGAAGGCAGGATCCAGGTTGCGGAAGCCGCCGGCTATGTGATGGAGCGGCGGTCCCGGAAGGGTCTCCGTCCCGGCGCCGGCGCAGACGACCAGGAGAAGGAGCGACGGAATGACCGCGACGGCCCGGTGGTGCACTCTGGGCCGAAGTCTACCCCGGCCCCGCCGAGAGCGTAAAGCTTCCTAGGCCGACCGCGCGCCCGCCTTCGCTCCGTTCGTGCCCGCGACCGGCAAGAGGCCCAGCAGCCGCAAGCGCTTGCGCAGGGTGTTCCGGTTGATCCCGAGCAGCTTCGCGGCCTTGAGCTGATTGCCGCCGCAGAGCTCGAGGGCATGGCGGAGTAGCGGCAGCTCCACCCGCGCCATCACACTCCGGTAGAGGCGGCCCCCGTCCACCGCCGCCGCCTCACTCACGAGTGACGGCAGCGTGCCGCTCACGAGCGCGTCGAAGCTCTCGATGGTCATATGCAGCTTTCGCGCAGCAAGGGCTGTGCCCGGATCGGCTGGATTGGAAATCAAGGGCTTAGCCGGAGCGCTCGAGCGGAGTACCCGCCCGGATTGCTCACGGCATAATCATGGAGCCTCAATCCTGGGCAGGAAGAAACGACACGTGCGCGCTCACCACGCGCCAGCCCGCCTCCGTTCGCATCCAGGTCTGGCTCTGCCGCCCGCGGCGGCCGCTATCGCGCTTGGTGAACTCGGTGTTGGCCGTCGCGAAATCGTCGCCGTAGGTCGTGATGACCGTGTTCTCGAGGGTCCGGCGCAGGTCGATGTTGGGACGAGCGTGCCGAAACGCGGTGATGGCGTCGTGGCCGTAGAGGTTCTCCCCGATCCCGAACCGGATGGTGAGCGGGCTCTTCCAGAAGAGCGCGGTCAGCACGGCCGCGTCGTTGTCGTTGAGGGCCTTCTCGTACACCTGGAAAGCCGCCGTGACCTCCGCCAGCACCGCCGGATCGTTGGACCGCATCACGCGGTCACCGCGGCAGCCACCACGCCCTTGGCCTCGAGGAGCGCTCCTACCCGCAGGACGTGGGCCTCGCGGAACGGCGCGCCGACGAGCTGGACGCCCAGCGGCATCCCCCCGGTGCGGGCGACCGGGACCGAGAGGACCGGAAGGCCGATGAAGGACAGGGGCTGGGTGTAGACGCCGAGGTTGGGCCGGACCATGACCTCGACGCCGTCCAGGACGACGCGGTCCTGGCCGATGCGCGGGGCCGGACAGGGCGTGGTCGGCGCCAGCAGCACGTCCACCTCGCCGAAGAGCTCGGCGACACGGGCTCGGTACCAGGCGCGGAATCGCTGCGCCTGGACGTAGACGGCGGCTGGCAACAGGGCGCCCGCCAGGAAGCGATCCCGGGTGAGCGGATCGAAGTCCTGGGGTCGGCGCTTGAGATCGGCCAGGTGGACGTTGGCGCCTTCCGATGCCGTGATGACCATGGCGGCGGCCCGCGCCCGGTGCGCCTCCGGGATCGTGACGCGCCGGGACACGCCGAGCGCCGCCGCCACCTGGCCGACCGCCGCGAAGGTCTCGGGCTCGCCGCCCCGGGCGAAGTGGCCATCGAGGACCGCGATCCGTAGCCCGTCCACGCCCTCTCCCAGGAGCGACAGGCAGGGCTCCGCGGGCCGGGCGGAGCACACCGGATCCTCCGGATCGGGCCCCTGCATGACGTCGAATGCGGCGGTGACGTCGCGCACCGAGCGGCCGAGCGCGCCCACGTGGTCGAAGCTGCCCGCGAACAGCGCGCTCCCCGCGCGCGACACGCGTCCGTAGGTCGGCTTGAGCCCGAAGGCGCCGCAGAGCGCCGCCGGGACCCGCACGGAGCCGTTCGTGTCCGAGCCCAGCGTCAGCGGGACGAGCCCCGCGCCCACCGCCGCGCCCGAACCTCCCGAGGAGCCGCCCGCGACGCGGGTCGGATCGTGCGGGTTGCGCACGGGGCCGTAATGCGCGTTCTCGGTGGTGAAGCCGTACGCGTACTCGTCCATGTTGAGCGCGCCCACCAGGACCGCCCCGGCGCGCCGAAGGGCCGCCACCGCGTGCGCGTCGCGCGCGGCGGGCGGGCGCTCCCGGTTGATCCTGGACCCGGCCAGCGTGGTGATGCCCGCCACGTCGAAGAGATCCTTCACCGCGAAGGGCAGTCCGGCCAGCGGTCCGGCGTCGCGGCCCGCGGCCAGCGCCGCGTCC
This sequence comes from uncultured Candidatus Rokubacteria bacterium, assembly GCA_963747235.1. Classification (GTDB taxonomy): domain Bacteria; phylum Methylomirabilota; class Methylomirabilia; order Rokubacteriales; family CSP1-6; genus CAMLFJ01. The sequence continues at coordinate 368,251 of CAVVEU010000013.1, read as the reverse complement.
ACTCGATCCGCATCCGCCCGCGCCTGCTCGGCCAGCACCGTGGTGAACGCGTTCACCGCGGGGCCGCGCGTGGCGATCTGGGCGAGCGCGGCCTCCGCCACCGCGCGTGCGCTGACACGGCCGGCCCGGACCGCGCCGCTGAGGCCCATGCCGTCGGAGGCGACGTAGTCGTTGCGCGCCATCGCGGCGCTCACGGCCGGAACACCGGCGCGGGCTCCACGTCGTCCGGAAGCGGAAACTCCGTCACGAGCGCCGCCTGGGCGAGCAGCATCCCGGTGAACTGGATCACGCCGGGCCGGTGCTCGGGGGCGATGGGCAGGCCGACCCGCTTCGCCGTCTCGTCCACGTAGGCGCCCAGCTCCTCGCCCAGATCATCGGATGTCGGACTCTCAGCCATCACGCCCCTCCCGGCCGGCCAGGTACGCGCGCCAGCCTCCGTACCGCGAGATGTCGTCGGCGCCCGCCACCGCGTGCGCCTCGCAGAGAAACCCCTTCACCGCCGTGCCGTCCTCCAGCAGGAGCGTGCCGATCGCGAGGGGCGGCGGCACCGCGGCCACGAAGCTTCCGAACGCGGCCTCCCCCAGCGCCCACACCTCGATCTCGATCGCCGTCCCGGCTCTGCCGTCCACCCGTACCAGCCCGGGCTTCCGCGGCCAGGTGCCGGCCAGCGCGTAGAGACGATACACCGGCGCGGTGCGGGCGGCGCGAACCAGTCGCCCCCCGCGATCCGTCAGCTCCCGATTCAGCGGCTGGCCGGTGAGATGCGCGCCGACCACCGCCACCGGCACGAGGCGCTCCCCCGCCGCGCGCGGTGGCGCCGCGGGCCCGCTCTCGCGCGCCTCCAGCTCGCGCTGCCACTGGGTGCCGAGGGCGACCAGCCGCTCGTCCTGGAACGCGGGCGCGATCAGCGAGATCCCGAACGGCAGCCCGCTCGGGCGCGTCCCCGCGGGCACCGCGAGCGCGCAGCAGTCGAGCAGGTTCACGAAGTTGGTGTAGTAGCCGAGGTTGCTGTTGAGACGGACCGGGTCGTCCTCGACCGCCGCGTGGCGGTACATCGTCCCGGTGGTCGGCAGCGCGAGCACGTCCATGCCCGCCCACTGGGCGTCCGCCTGGCGGCGGAGGTCCTCCAGGCGGTACATGCCGGCGAAGACGTCCACCGCCGTCATCGTGGACGCCCGGCCCACGATGGCCCGCACCACCGGGTGGATGTCCTCGGGATGCGCGTCGAAGAACGGCCCCAGCGCGGCCAGGCGCTCCGCCACCCACGGCCCCGCGTAGAGCAGGTCGGCGGCTGCGCGGAACGGCGCCAGATCGATCGTCACGCGACGGCCACCGAGCGCTTCGAGCCGCTCGAGCGCCCGCTCGTAGAGGCGCGCCGCCGCCTCGTCGCCGAAGAACTCGAGCTGGGCGGCCGCGGGCACGCCGAAGCGGAAGCCCGCGCCGAGCGCGGCGGGAGGCGCCCCGGCCTCGCGCGAGTAGGGATCCGCCGCGTCCAGGCCACGGGCCACGTCGAGCACGCGCGCGGCGTCTTCCACCGTGTGCGCCAGGACCGACACGCAGTCGAGCGAGCGGCAGGCCGGCATCACGCCCGCCGTGCTCACCAGCCCGCGCGTGGGCTTGAGCCCGACGATGCCGTTGAAGGCGGCCGGTACCCGTCCGGAGCCCGCGGTGTCGGTGCCGAGCGCGAAGGCCACCAGGCGCGCGGCCACCGCCACGGCCGACCCGGAGCTCGAGCCGCCCGCGATGTAGTCGGCGTCGAACACGGACGACAGCGCGCCGTACGGCGACCGGGTCCCGGTGAGGCCGGTCGCGAACTGGTCCAGGTTGGTCTTGCCCACCAGGATCGCGCCGGCCTCCTGCAGGCGGCGCACGACCGTGGCGGTGGCCTCCGGCTTGTACGCGAAGGCCGGGCATCCGGCGGTGGTCGGATGGCCGGCCACGTCGATGTTGTCCTTGATCGCGAACGGCACGCCGAAGAGCGGCAGCGCGGCGCCCGCGCGCCGGCGGGCTTCCACCGCCTCGAGCTGCCGCAGCGCATCTTCCAGGGGCAGGACGTGAATCCAGACGTGGTCGGTGCCCCGACGCGCCAGGGTCGCGTACAGCTCGCGCAGCACCGCCGCGGGGGTCCGCGATCCGTCCGCGTAGGCCGCGAGCAGCGGGCCGATGCCCGGCATGCTCCCGGGCTCAGTCATGCAGGTGGCAGGGGACCGAGTGACCGGCTGACGTCATGAGCCCCTCCTTACGCCGGGCACGCCGCAAGCGACGTGCCCGATACGCCAGTCCATGGAATCAATATGTTGGTCGTCTGAAGCTGACATCCGGCTAATGGGTGCCCGACCGGCGAGCAGCATTGCCTAGAGCTTTCGCAGCCGTGCGGGAGGAAGTCCGAGCAGCCGTCGCCGGCACGTGGCCCACAGCGCGTGCACCACGTCGTGAAGCGTGGGCGCCGACGGGCAGAGCAGCCGGGCGAGCACGCCACCGCGAGCGAGTGTCGTCACTCCTACGCGACCTCCGTCCGGCGAGACGCCGGCATCCCTCCTGGAGCGCGCTGGCCAAATCCTCCCAGTCCGGCTGCGTGGCCAGTCCGGCCGGCCGCATGGCCAGGAACGTCGCGACGTAGGCGAAGCCTTCGGTACCTCCCAGCCCGTCCCGCGGCGGGCGCCCGGCCAGGATCGACCGCTCCCGGAGCAGTGGCCCGGCCTCGTCGCGAACCAGGAGGCTGCTGTCCAGCAGGTCGAAGCCCCAGGCCTCGCCGCGTGCCGCGCGCCCCGTCGCCCACGCGTCGAGGTAGAGCAGCGTGGCGTCCGCGGCCAGCCGGATCTCGGTCGTCTGACGGAGCCGCGCGCCCGGTGACGGGATCAGGTGATCGGGCAACCACTCGAGCGCCGCGCCGCGTCCCACGTCCATCGTGACCCGCTGGACGGCGACGGGGCCCGGGCTGCGGTACACCCGCGTGGCCGAGGGCGTGGACAGGCAGACGCGGCTCCCCGGGGCCAGTACGATATCGGTCTCGAGGCGATCGCCCGCCAGGAGCCCTCCCGTCGGGTTCAGCAGCAGCAGCGTGGCGACGCCGTCGCCGTCGAGGTCCATCGGCTCGAGCGCCTGCAGCGGCAGCGTGAAGCGCCGCGCCGTGAGCACGGTGCGCCCACCCCGGGCCTCGAAGGCCAGGTGGAGGCGCCCATCCCGGCCGGTGCGGCCGAGCGCGGGCCGCGCCTCAGGGCTCGAAGAGGAGGTCGTGTCGGATCCAGGAGACCACGGCGTCGACGCCGATGCCTTCCCGGAGATTGGTGAAGACAAACGGGCGTTCTCCTCGCATGCGCTTGGCGTCGCGCTCCATCACGCCGAGATCCGCGCCGACGTGGGGCGCGAGGTCGATCTTGTTGATCACCAGGAGGTCGGAGCGCATGATGCCCGGCCCTCCCTTGCGGGGGATCTTCTCCCCCTGGGCCACGTCGATCACGTAGATCGTGGCGTCCACCAGCTCCGGGCTGAACGTCGCGGCGAGATTGTCGCCGCCGCTCTCCACGAAGAGCAGCTCGAGCCCGGGGAAGCGTCCCATGAGCCCGTGCACCGCCTCGAGATTCACCGAGGCGTCCTCGCGAATCGCGGTGTGCGGGCAGCCGCCCGTCTCCACGCCCACCACCCGGTCGGCGGGCAAGGCGCCTCGCCGGATCAGGAACTGGGCGTCCTCCTGCGTGTAGATGTCGTTGGTGATCACCGCCATGTCGAAGTGGTCCCGGAGCCGGAGCGACAGCGTCTCGACGAGCGCGGTCTTGCCGGAGCCCACCGGCCCGCCGATGCCGATCTTGAGCGGCCGGGGCAGCCCGGTCATGAGCGGAACAGGCGCGCGTCGAGGCGCTCGTGGAGCATGCCCTGGATGTCCAGCCCGGGCGTGAAGCTCCAGAGATCGGCCGGCGGGCGCTCGGCCGCCTCCCGCGCCACGCGCTCGATCACGGGGTGGAGGCTCCACAGGACCGCCTGCCCCTCGAGCTGGCCCATGGGCATCAGCCGGAGGGCCGCGCCCACCAGCAGCGCGGTGGTCGAGTAGAGGAACGCGGTCACCGCGGCCTCCGCCTCCCAGCCGAGCGCGCCCGCGACCATGCCGAAGGCCACCGCGTGGTGGCCGGGCGCTCGCTGCGCGTTGACCTCGTCGAGGTACGCGGCCAGGCGCGGCTCGCCGATGAGCGCGGCGGCCACACGGAGGGTCTGCCGCCCCATCTGCCGGCTGCCCTCGCGGAACTCCTTGACGACCTTCATGGCCTCGAGCGCCTCGTCCAGGCGGTGGCAGGCCTCGAGATCGCCGCGATTCAGAGCCCGCAGCGCTCCCGCGGCGGCGGTGGCGTCGCAGGGGCCCGCGGCGCCCTCGAGCTGCGTCAGCAGGAAGCGCTCGAGCCCGTCCCGGTCGCGTACGATCCCGGCCTGGCAGTAGTGCTCGAGCCCGAAGGAATGCGCGTAGCCGCCGGTGGGGAAGGCGCTGTCGGCGAAGTGGAGCAGCGAGACCAGCCGCGGGTCAGTCATCGCCGCCCCCGTGCAATGGCGAGTACATGACCTCACGGCGCTCCCAGCGGACCCCGAGCCGCCGCACCAGATCCTCCATCGCGGTGTCGTCGGGCACCAGCAGCGTGTCCGCGTCGCCGCCGAGGGAGAAGTGGCGGTTCCCCACGTCGAAGGCGATGCGCACCGCCGCCTCGTAGCTCTCGGGGAAGAGGGCGAGCACCGGCTCCGGCCGGGCCTCCACGAGCAGGTACCAGTGCTCCTCCACCACGAGCACGTCGCCCGGCTCGAGGACGGTGCCGGTCGGCAGCGCCAGCGCGATCTCCCGGCCACCCGTGGTCACGGCCTTCTTGCGCGTCCAGCGCCGCTCCTCCCAGGTCAGGCGGAGCGTGTCCCGCGTCTTGCCCTCCAGCGCCGCGGCGTCCATCGGAACCGGCGCCTCGGTGATCACCCGCATCGCGCTAGAACAGGAAGTAGCGCTGTGCCATCGGCAGCACGCGCGCGGGCTCGCACGTGAGCGCCTGGCCGTCGGCCCGCACCTCGTAGGTCTCCGCGTCGACCTCCATGCGCGGCAGGTAGCTGTTGTTGATCATCGCGGCCTTCGTGAGGCCGCGGCACCCCCGCACGGTGGCGGTGCCCTTCCGGAGGCCCAGGCGCACGGCCACGCCACCCTCGGTGGCGGCGCGCGAGAGGAAGGTCAGCGAGGTGGACGACACCGCGGCGCCGTAGGCGGCGAACATGGGCCGGTAGCGCACCGGCTGGGGCGTGGGGATGGACGCGTTCGGATCGCCCATGGCCGCGACCGCGATCAGGCCGCCCTTGAGCACCATCTCCGGCTTGACCCCGAAGAAGGCGGGCTTCCAGATCACCAGATCGGCCAGCTTGCCCACCTCGATCGAGCCGACCTCGTGCGCGATCCCGTGGGCGATGGCCGGGTTGATCGTGTACTTGGCCACGTAGCGCTTGGCGCGCGTATTGTCGTGGCGGCCGTCGCCGGGGAGCGCCCCGCGCTGCGTCTTCATCTTGTGGGCGGTCTGCCACGTGCGCGAGATGACCTCCGCGATGCGCCCCATCGCCTGCGAATCGGACGACAGCATGCTGATCGCGCCCAGGTCGTGCAGCACGTCCTCCGCCGCGATCGTCTCGGCCCGGATGCGCGACTCCGCGAAGGCCAGGTCCTCGGGGATCTTGGCGTTCAGGTGGTGGCACACCATCAGCATGTCCAGATGCTCGTCCATGGTGTTCACCGTGAACGGCATCGTGGGGTTCGTCGAGGACGGCAGGCAGTTGGCCTCGCCGACCACTCGGATGATGTCGGGGGCGTGTCCCCCGCCCGCGCCTTCGGTGTGATAGGTGTGGATCGTCCGCCCCTTGAACGCGCGGATGGAATCCTCGACGAAGCCGGCCTCGTTGAGCGTGTCGGTGTGGATCGCGACCTGGATGTCCATCTCCTCGGCCACCGACAGCGCGGCGTCGATCGCGGCGGGCGTCGTCCCCCAGTCCTCGTGGAGCTTGAGCCCGATCGCCCCCGCCTCGACCTGCTCCCGCAGGGGCGCGGAGCGCGAGGCATTGCCCTTGGCGAGGAAGCCCAGGTTGATCGGGAAGGCCTCCGCCGCTTCCAGCATTCGGTGGATGTTCCAGGCTCCGGGCGCGCAGGTGGTGGCCGCGGTCCCGGTGGCCGGGCCGGTGCCGCCGCCGATCAGGGTGGTGAGACCGGCCGAGAGCGCCTCGTCCACGAGCTGCGGGCAGATGAAGTGGATGTGGCTGTCGATGCCGCCGGCGGTCACGATGCGCCCCTCGCCCGCGATCACCTCGGTGGACGCGCCGATCACCATGCCCGCGGTCACGCCCGCCATGATGTCCGGGTTGCCCGCCTTGCCGATGGCGACGATGCGCCCGGCCCGGATGCCGATGTCCGCCTTCACGATGCCCCAGTGATCCAGGATCAGGGCATTGGTGATCACCAGGTCCAGCACGCCTTCGCCCGCGGTGGCGCGGGCGGACTGGCCCATGCCGTCGCGGATCACCTTGCCGCCCCCGAACTTCACCTCGTCACCGTAGGAGGTGAAGTCGCGCTCGACCTCGATCAGCAGGTCCGTATCCGCGAGCCGGACGCGGTCGCCGACGGTCGGGCCGTAGAGATCGGCGTACTGCCGCCGTGGGAGCCGCAGGCTCACGAGCCGGCCCCGAGGAAGCCGCCCGCCTTCGCGCGCTGGAGGCTGGCGGCCCGGCCGGGCCCGCTCGCGGAGCCATCGGTGAGCGCGTTGAGGCCGTAGACCTCGCGCGCGCCGCCCAGCTCCACCAGGGTCACCACCTTCTCGTCTCCGGGCTCGAAGCGCACCGCGGTCCCTGCCGGCACGTTGAGCCGCATCCCGAACGCCTTCTCGCGATCGAACCGAAGCCCCCGGTTCGCCTCGAAGAAGTGAAAGTGCGACCCCACCTGGATCGGCCGATCCGCCGTATTCGCCACCGTGAGCGGCACCGTCCGGCGCCCTACGTTGGCCTCGATATCCCCCTCGCCGAGCAGGTACTCGCCTGGGATCATGAGTCCTCTCACCGAATCGGGTGATGCACCGTAACCAGCTTCGTCCCGTCCGGGAACGTGCCCTCGACCTGCACTTCTTCCAGCATCTCCGGCACGCCCTCCATCACGTCGTCGCGATTCAGGATCGTGATGCCGAAGGCCATGAGGTCGGAGACGGTGCGGCCGTCGCGGATGCCTTCCAGGATCTCGGCGGTGATGAGGGCGAGCGCCTCGGGATAGTTCAGCTTGAGGCCGCGGGCCCGGCGCCGGCGGGCCAGCTCCGAGGCGGTGAAGATGAGCAGCTTGTCCTGCTCGCGGGGGGTCAGGTGCATTGGGGGAGTTTAAACCGTCAGGTGCTGCCTGACCATATCCTCCCGGAGATCCTTCGTGGCGCCTCTCGACACGATCGTGCCCTTGCGCATGATCGCGTAGGCGGAGGCCAGTCGCCAGGCGAACTCGAGGTACTGCTCGACCAGGAGCACCGAGATGCCCTGCGCCCTGATCCGCTCGATGGCCTCCTCGATCTGGTCGATGACCGAGGGCTGGATGCCCTCGGTGGGCTCGTCCATCAGGAGGAGCTTCGGGCGCGCCAGCAGCACCCGGGCGATGGCGAGTTGCTGCTGCTCGCCACCCGAGAGGACGCCGCCCTTGCGGCCGAGCAGCACCTTCAGCTTCGGGAAGAGCTCGAAGACGTGCTCGAGGGGGTCGCCGTGGCTGTTCCTCCCGGCGCGCCCCCGTCCGAGCATGCCCATGCGCAGGTTCTCCTGCACCGTGAGCGTCGGAAAGATCTCGCGGCCCTGGGGCACATAGCCGATGCCGCACGAGGCCCGGTCCTCGGGACGCCGGCCGCCCAGGTCGGTCCCGTCGAAGGTGACCCGGCCCGAGCGCACCGGCAGGAGCCCCATGATGGACTTGAGCAGCGTGGTCTTGCCCACCCCGTTGCGCCCCATGAGGCACACCACGCTACCCGCCGGGACCTCGAGAGAGACGTCCCAGAGCACCTGGCTCTCGCCGTAGAAGGCGTTGAGGCCCCGCACCTCAAGCATGCGCCGCCGCCTTCGAGCCGCTCCGGCCCAGGTACACCTCTCGCACCCGCTCGTCCTGCTGCACCTGGTCCACCGAGCCCTCGCAGAGGACGCTGCCCTCGTGCAGCACGGTGACTTTCCGGGCCAGGCTCCGCACGAACTCCATGTCGTGCTCGATGACGAGCACCGCCCGATCCCGTGCGATGGACAGGAGAAGCTCGGCGGTCCGCGCGGTCTCCTCGTCGGTCATGCCGGCCACCGGCTCGTCCACCAGGAGGAGCGCGGCCTGCTGCACGATGACCATGCCGATCTCGAGCCACTGCTTCTCGCCGTGCGAGAGCCCGCCCGCCCGCTCCGCCCCGCGGCCGCCGAGGCCGATCGTCTCGAGGGTCTCCTCGACGCGGCCCCGCTGCTCGGCGTCCAGGCGGGCCCGCAGGGTGGCCAGGACCGCCTTGCTCGGGCGGGCCAGCGACAGCTCCAGGTTCTCGCACACGCTCAGATTGGCGAAGACGGACGGGGTCTGGAACTTGCGCCCGATGCCGAGGCTCGCGATCTCGTTCTCGCGGAGCCCGACCAGCTCGGTGTGCTTGCCGAAGATCACGCGGCCGGCGACCGGCTGCACCTTGCCCGAGATCACGTCGAGCAGCGTGGTCTTCCCGGCCCCGTTGGGCCCGATCACGACGCGCAGCTCGTGGTAGTCCATGAAGAAGTTCAGGTCGTGGAGCGCCTTGAACCCGTCGAAGTCGACGGTGACGTTCTCCAGGTAGATGATCGAGTTCATTCAGCGCGCCTGAATGTGGGGGACTTCGGTTGGCGGTTTGGCCTCTTCGGGCCTCGGGCCCTCATCGGGGTGTCCGGTCGTCCGCACACCATCTCCCTCCCTTGCCGGTGGACGTGCCCGGGTGATCAGCTTCTGCGCGGTGCCCACCACTCCATCGGGGAAGAACAGCACCACCGCCACGAACAGGCCGCCCAGCACGAGCAGCCAGAGGTCCGGGTAGTGCGTCGTCAGCAGGCTCTGCAGCCAGTTGACCCCGAGGGCGCCCACCACCGGCCCCAGCAGGGTCCCGCGCCCGCCCACCGCCACCCAGATGATCATCTCGATGGACGGGAGCACCCCGATCTTGGCCGGGGTGATGATGCCGACCTGCGGGACGTAGAGGGCGCCCGCCACGCCGGCCAGCACCGCGGAGACCACGAACACGAAGAGCTTGAACGCGGCCGGCGAGTACCCGGAGAAGAGCACGCGGTTCTCGCTGTCGCGGATGGCGATCAGCACCCGGCCCGCCGGCGAGCGCGTGATCCACCGGCACAGGAGAAAGGCCCCGCAGAGGCACAGCGCGGTGACGATGTAGAGCCCGCGCTGGGTGGCCGCGCTGTTGAGCGTGAAGCCGAAGACGCTCTTGAAGCCGCTCAGGCCATTGGTGCCGCCCAGGTTCATCGCGTTGCGGTTGAACAGGAGCCACGTGGAAAGCGCGAGGGCCTGGGTGATGATCGAGAAGTAGACGCCCCGGATGCGGCTGCGGAAGGTCAGGTAGCCGAACACGTAGGCGAAGAGCGCGGGCACGACGAGCACCGCGACCAGGGTGAACGGGCCGCTGTAGAACGGCTTCCAGAACAGCGGCAGCTCGGTCACCTGGTTCCAGACCATGAAGTCCGGCAGCACGTTGCCGTAGACGCTCCGGGTGCCGATCTCCAGCATCAGGTGCATGCCCATCGCGTACGCCCCGAGCCCGAAGAAGACGCCGTGCCCCAGCGAGAGGACCCCGGTATAGCCCCAGATCAGGTCGATGCCGAGCGCGAGGATCGCGTAGGCCAGGAACTTGCCGAAGAGATTCAGGGTGAAGTCGGACACGCGCAGCGGGGAGCCCGGCGGAAGCGCGTTGAGCGTCGGGAGCACGGCCACCACCGCGATCGCGCCCGCGACGAGGCCCCAGCGTTCAAGACTCCGCATAGCGTCCCTTGGTCGCGAAGAGCCCCGACGGCCGCCGCTGGATGAACAGGATGACGAGGACCAGGATCAGGACCTTCCCGAATACCGCCCCCATTCCCGGTTCGATGATCTTGTTCAGCCCGCCGATGCCGATCGCGGCGAGGATGCTCCCGGCGAGCTTGCCGACGCCGCCGGTGACCACCACCATGAAGGAGTCCACGATGTAGTTCTGGCCGAGCTCGGGGCCCACGTTGCCGATCTGGGTGATGGCACAGCCGGCCAGGCCGGCCAGCCCCGCCCCGAGGGCGAACGTTCCCGCGTCCACCCACCGCGCACGCACGCCCAGACAGGCGGCCATCCCGCGGTTCTGGGTGACCGCGCGGATGCGCAGGCCCGCGTCGGTCCGGAAGAGCAGGAGGTACATCGCGCCCACGCTGACCGTGGCCAGGGCGATGATGAAGAGGCGGTTGTACGGGAGCTGCACGCCGATCATGACCGGGATCCCGCCCGACAGCCAGCGGGGCGAGCTCACGTCCACGTTGGCCGCGCCGAACCAGAGCCGGAGACCTTGCTGGATCATGAGGCTCACGCCCCAGGTCAGCAGCAGCGTCTCGAGCGGCCGGCCGTAGAGGAACCGGATCACTCCCCGCTCGAGCAGGAAGCCGGCGGATGCCGAGACCAGGAACGAGAACGGTAGCGCGACCAGGAAGTAGTAGTCGAAGCTCCCCGGCAGGTACGTCGCGAACCAGCCCTGCATCAGGAACGTCGAATAGGCGCCGAGCGCCATCAGCTCGCCGTGGGCCATGTTGATGACGCCCATGAGCCCGAACACGATCGCGAGCCCGAGGGCCATCAGGAGCAGGATCGAGGACAGCGACAGGCCCTGGAAGGCGATCTCGATGGCCTGGGTGAAGAGCCCCCAGCGCTCGATGCGCTTCACCGCGATCTGCGCGGCGGCGGCGAGCGAGGGCGCCGCCTGGGGATCCCCCGCGATCTGGTAGAGCGGCTCCATCGCGTTGGCGCTGCGCAGGCGCCCGAGCGTCTCGGCCGCGATCACCCGCTCGGCGGGGTCCCCGAGGCGGAGCCGGATCAGGGCCGCGCCTTCCTCGAGGGCGAAGCGCACCCAGCGATCGGTCTCCTTCGGCAGGGCGTCCTCGAGGAGCTTGAGCGTCGCCGCGTCCCCGGTGTACGCCATCTTGGTGGCGGCGGCGCGCCGCGCGGCCGGATCGGGGTTGGTGAGGTCGCTCTGGCCGGAGAACGCGTCGATCAGCGGGCGGATGGCGATCCGCAGGCTTCGCCCGGTCGAGACTTCTCCGAGGGTGGACAGGTCGGCCAGCAGCGGCTTGCCGTCGGGGCCGGCGATCGGCTCACGCCCGTAGGCGGTGAAGAGCGGGACCAGCGTCTTGTCGCCCTCGCTGACCTTGTCGCCGACGATGACGGTGTCCTTCTTGCCCCCGGGGAGCGACCGCACGTAGACGCTGCCCTCGCGCAGCGCCTCCAGCAGCGGCAGGATCTGGCGGTCGCCCGTCTTGCCGAGCGCGACCGCGGCGGCCTCCTGGACGGCCGAGTCGGCCGAGGTCACGTCGGTGATGTGCCTGGCGATCTCCGGAGAGGACCCCGCGCTCTGCGCCACTGCCGGGGCGGCGAGCCCCGGCAGCAGCGCGAGCGCGAGGAGAAGCGATCTCCACACGAGCGTGGCTTACGCTTTCTTCTGGTACGTGCCCTGATGCTTGATCCAGTCACAGCCCTTGTCGGGGCTCGTGTACTGGCTCCACGGGTCGGCCTTCACCAGGCCCTTGGAGCGCCAGACGACCTTGAACTGGCCGTCCTTCAGGATATCGCCGATCAGCACCGGCTTGTAGGTGTGCTGGTTGGCCTCGTCCATCTTGATCTGGCCCCCCGGCGCCAGGAACGTCTGGCCGTAGACCGCCTTCCGGACCGCGTCCACCTCGAACGACTTGGCCTTCTCGGCCGCCTGCTTCCAGATGTAGACGCCGAAGTAGGCCGCCTCCATCGGATCGTCGGTGACGCGCTTGTCACCGCCGGGCAGATTCATCTTCTTCGCGTACGCCTTGAAGGCGGATACGAACTTCTTGTTCTGCGGCGTGTCCACGGACTGGTAGTAGTTCCAGGCCGCGAGGTGGCCGACCAGCGCGGAGGTGTCCATGCCGCGCAGCTCGTCCTCCGCCACGCTGAACGCCATGATCGGGCACTGCTCGGAGCGCAGGCCCTGGTTGGCGAACTCCTTGTAGAAGGGCACGTTCGAGTCGCCGTTGATGGTGGAGAGCACCGCCGCGCTGCCGCCGGTGGAGAAGCGCTTGATCTTGCCGACGATGGTCTGGTAGTCCTGATGGTTGAACGGCGTGTACTCCTCCGCGATCGAGTCCGCGGGAACTCCCTTGGCGAGCAGGAACGCGCGCAGGATCTTGTTGGCCGTCCGCGGGAACACGTAGTCGGTGCCCAGCAGGTAGAACTTCTTGTAGCCGCCGCCCTCCTTCGACATCAGGTACTCCGCGGCGGGGATGAGCTGCTGGTTGGGCGTGGCGCCCGTGTAGAAGACGTTCTTCGAGCACTCCTCACCTTCGTACTGGACGGGATAGAAGAGCAGACCGTTGTTGTTCTCGAACACCGGTAGCACCGACTTCCGGCTGACCGACGTCCAGCAGCCGAACGTCACCGCGACCTTGTCCTGGAGGAGGAGCTGCTTGGCCTTCTCCGCGAACAGGTCCCAGTTCGAGGCGGGATCCACGATCACCGGCTCGATCTTCTTGCCCATGACTCCGCCCTTGGCGTTGATCTCGTCGAACGCCATCATGCAGACGTCGCGGAGCGATACCTCGCTGATGGCCATGGTGCCGGACAGCGAGTGCAGCACGCCGACCTTGACCGTCCCCCCACCCTGCGCTCGCAGGACGGCCGGGAAGCCGATGCCCGCGGCCGCGCCGGCTCCCAGCGCGCCCGCGGTCTTGAGAAAGTCCCTCCGAGAAACCGCTGCCATACGGGTCTCCTTTCGCTCCGATCGGTGAAGTGGTCGGACCCGTCATTGGGTCACAGTCAGTAGGACTCTCTCGGCGCGTGCTCTCCGACCCCGCTGTCTCGGTGCGCCGACCGGTCGTTCAGCAAGCCGCGTGCCCCGACCGGTGCTCAGTTATTTCAACTGCTTGCGATGGAGCGCGGTCCCCATAAACCAAAAGGACTGCCTACTCGGTAGGCAGTCCAGTCGGTGTGCCCGTGTTTTCGGCAGGAGCTAGAGCTTCGCCGCCCGGGCGTGGCCCATTTCCTCGGTGAGCAGGAGCGCCTGAGCGACCTCTGCCATCGGCTTGCGCGTGTCCATGGCGGTCTTCTGGATCCGCCGGAACGCTTCCGGCTCGCTGAGTCCAAGCCGGGTCATGAGAATGCCCTTGGCGCGCTCCACCAGCTTGCGCGACTCGAGCTTGCGCTTGAGCTGCTCGTTCTCCTTCCGCATCGCTTCCATCTCATGGAAACGGTGGACCGCCACGTCCAGCGTGGGCCCGAGCTCTTCGGCCCGGACGGGCTTCGCGAGGAAGCCCAAGACCCCCGCATCCACCGCCCGCGCGACCACCGGGGCGTCGGTGTGGCTGGTCACCAGCACCACCGGACACGGCGACACCGTCATGACCTCGCGCGCGGCCTGGACTCCGTCGCCATCCGGGAGTCCGACCGCCAGCACCGTCACGTCGGGTCGATGCTTGTCCACGAGCCGGAGGACGTCCTCCGCCCGACTACCGTTCCCTACCACTTGCCCGCCCTGAGCCGTGACCGCTTCGGCCACCGCGGCCCGTGACGGAGCGTGATCGTCGATGATGAGCACTCGCCAGTGTGGTTTCATGCGCGGACTAGACTAGCAAGCGAGGTGCCACGGAGGTGGCGAGGGAAACCGAGGGGGTTGCACGACACCGCCCCGGCGCGGCTGCTCAGGCGGCGATCAAGTCGCCTATCGCCTGAGCAACCGCGAGCCGGAGCGGAGGCCGACTAGAAGAACGAGTAGTAGAGGCTGACCGAGATGGTGTCCATGCTCTTGCCCCGCGCGAGCAGTCCCTGCGAGGTGATGTCCGGCCGCGAGTAGCGGACGCGGTACACGTTCTCGTCGGACTGGTCGTGGCGGTACTCGAGCCGGCCCACCAGGCCCTTCCAGATCTTGTACTGCACCGTCGCGGTCGTGGACCAGAGATCCGTCCCGAGGCCGGAGCCGGTCCGCGCCCCCGCCGCGTCCCGCAGGAACTCCTGGCGGACCGCGGTGCGCAGGTTGTCGGTCCAGTCGTACGCCGCGTACGCCGCCCAGCCCCACCAGGTGGCGTCGGTGTTCCGGCGCGTCCCGAGGCTCCGGATGAACGGCTCGCTCTGCTCGTGCCCGTAGTCGACGTTGAGCGCCAGGGTCAGGTTCTTGAACCCGGTGTAGGCGAACACGAAGTCGAGGACGTACCGCAGGTGGCTGTTCACGTAGGTCCGCGAATCGCGCGACGACGTTCTCGTCGATCCGCCGGGGATCGATCTGCTCCGGCCCCACGATCCAGTTCAGGTTCGCGGTGAAGTCCTTCAGCGGGGTGAACGCGAACTGGCCGGTGTAGCTGACCGCGTCGTTGACGTTCTTCGAGTCGTCCCAGCCCAGCACCACGCCCGCGGTCATGTTGAACCAGTCCGTGAACGTGTACGACGCGAGCCCGCCGGTATGGGTCAGCGGGATGGCGAGCCCGAACAGATAGCCGCGCGAGAAGTTCAGGTTGTTCGGGGACTCGATGACCTCGTACCCCAGCAGGGTGACGAACTTGCCCGCCTTCAGGGTGAGCCCGCTCCCCACCGGGACCAGGCCCGAGACGTAGGCCTCGAGGAGATCGAACTTCTCGGTGTTCCGGAACGCGAACGCGTCGGTCTCGTCCGGAAGATGCCGTAGGAGTGGTTCTTCTGCGAGTCGATGCCGGCGGTGATCACGAGACCGTAGCCGAACGGGTACTTCTCGGACGGGTCCTTCTTGATGCTGAACTCCGCCGCGTTGAACGTGTAGCCCTCGTGGTTGTCGTACACCCGCAGCTCGTTGACTCCCCCGCGCCCGGACCCGCTCAGGTTCGCGGTGAAGCTGTTCTCGATGTAGGCGAAGAGCTTGTGCTCCTCCCAGAACGTCTTCGGCTTCTCCTCCTCCTTCTTCGCCTCCGCGCGCGGGAGCCGGCGTCTGCGCCCACGCGGTCACGGTGCTTCCCAGCACCGCGATCAGCACCGCGGCCAGCCAGCTTCGCGTCATTCTCATCGTGACAACCTCCTTGGAAGAAGTGGGAGTAGCGCCAAATGCTGCACCATGAACCGCAGCCCCGCCGAAGGCGGTTCCGGGTGCCAGGCGATTCGGCGTGAAGTGGTCCTGCGCGAAGAGGCCCACCGAGAGTGTCCCGAAGACCCCGCACACCAAGTGCACCGATACCGCACCAACCGGATCGTCGACCTTGACCCGGTCGAAGAAGAGGACCGAGGCCACGACCAGGACGCCGGCAATCAGGCCGATGATCAACGAGGATCCGATGCTGACGAAGGCGCACGGAGCGGTGATCGCGACCAACCCGGCCAGGGCTCCGTTGAGCACCATGGTGAGATCGGGCTTCCCCAGTAGTAGCCAGGCCGCGATCGACGCCGAGATGGCCGCGGCGGCCGCCGCGGTGTTCGTCGCCACCGCGATGCGGGCGATGGCCCCCGCATCCGCGGCCATCGTGCTGCCCGGATTGAACCCGAACCACCCGAACCAGAGGACGAACACCCCGAGAGTCCCCAGCGCGATGCTGTGCCCGGGGATCGGCTGCATCTTGCCATCCTTGGTGTACTTGCCGAGCCGTGGCCCCAGGATCATCGCGCCCGCCAGTGCGGCCCATCCGCCGACCGAGTGCACGACGGTCGAGCCCGCGAAGTCGAACATGCCGAGCTTGGCGAGCCAGCCCCCGCCCCAGATCCAGTGGCCGACGATCGGGTAGATCAGGCCGACCATGATGAAGCTGAAGATGTAGAAGGACCCGAACTTGACCCGCTCCGCTACCGCGCCCGACACGATCGTCGCGGCCGTGCCGGCGAACACGAGCTGGAAGAAGAACTTGGCCCACAGAGGCACGCCGGTCCAGTTCAGGGCCGAGTAGACGCCCTTGTAGGCGTCGCCCATCGCCGGGCTACTGTCGGCGCCGCTCACGAAGAACAGGCCCTGCGTCCCGAAGAAGGCGTTGCCGTCTCCGAACATCAAGCCGAAGCCGAGCACGAGAAAGGCGATCGAGGACACCGCGAAGACGATGAAGTTCTTGGCCAGGATGGCCACCGTGTTCTTGGCCCGGCAGAACCCCGACTCCACGGTCGCGAACCCGAGGTTCATGAAGAACACCAGGAACGCCGTCGCCATCACCCAGACGGTGTCCAGCGCGACCTTCAGGTCGTCCGCCTTGCCGGCGAGGATCTTGAGCGGATCCTCCGCGGGCTTCGCAGCGGCTTCCGCTGGCTTCTCGGCCGGCTTGTCCTGCGCGAGCACCCCGCCGGCCACGCCGAGCACCACCAACAGCGCGAGGACCATCAACTTGATTGTCCACCCCTTGCCACTCCGCATGGTCGGCTCCTTATTGGGCTGAGAATGACATCGGCGGACGAACTGCGATTCCGATGCCAGCCTCGGAGCCGGGACCGCGGTGGCAGAAGCCATTTGCGATCGCGACTTACCGGCACGGAGGCCGACTGGTCAACCCTACGGCATGCTCACCGAAAGAGCACCCTGCTCACGTGGTGCTCAGCGGGGCGCCGGAGCCGAACAACCGACGGCCCCCCAGCTTCCTGACGCGGAGGCCGGGGGGCCGGGACTGCGGGGACGGCAAGCTACGGGACTAGATGTCGTAGTACAGGGCGAACTCGTACGGGTGCGGGCGCAGCCGGACGGGATCCACCTCGTTCTTCCGCTTGTAGTCGATCCAGGTCTCGATCAGGTCCGGCGTGAACACGTCTCCCTTGAGCAGGAAGTCGTGATCCTTCTCGAGGTTGTCCAGCACGATGTCGAGCGCGCCGGGGAGCTGCTTGATCTTCTTCTGCTCGGCGGCCGGCAGCTCGTAGAGGTCCTTGTCCACCGGCTTGCCGGGATCGATCTTGTTGGCGATGCCGTCGAGGCCCGCCATCACGCACGCCGCGAACGACAGGTACGGGTTGCAGGTCGGATCCGGCGTCCGGAACTCGATCCGCTTCGCGCCCTCCGCCTTCGAGTACATCGGGATCCGGATCGCGGCGGAGCGGTTGCGCTGGCTGTAGACGAGGTTGATCGGCGCCTCGTAGCCCGGCACCAGCCGCTTGTAGCTGTTCGTCGAGGGCGCGATGAACGCGAGCAGCGCGGGGGCGTGCTTCAGGATGCCGCCGATGTAGTAGAGGCACATCTTCGAGATGTCGGCGTAGCCGCCCCGCTCGTAGAAGAGGTTCTTGCCGTTCTTCCAGATGGACTGGTGCGTGTGCATGCCGGAGCCGTTGTCCTGGAACAGGGGCTTGGGCATGAACGTGGCGGTCTTGCCCCACTTCTTCGCGGTCTGCTTGGCGCAGTACTTGTACCAGCACACCTTGTCGGCCATCTTCGTCAGGGTGTCGAAGCGCATGTCGATCTCGGTCTGCCCGCCGCTCGCCACCTCGTGGTGGTGGACCTCGACGCGGACGCCGACCGACTCGAGCGCCAGCACCATGTCGGACCGGATGTCCTGGAACTTGTCCATCGGCGGCACCGGGAAGTAGCCCTGCTTGTAGCGCGGGATGTAGCCGAGGTTCGGGCGATCGGGCGTGCCCTCCCGGCCGGTGTTCCACGCGCCCGCTTCCGAGTCGATGAAGTAGAAGCCGTAGTTGTAGCTCTGGTCGAACCGGATCGAGTCGAAGAAGAAGAACTCGAGCTCGGGCCCGATGAAGATGGTGTCACCCACCCCGCTCTTCTTGACGAACGCCTCCGCCTTCTGGGCCACGTAGCGGGGGTCGCGGCTGTAGGCCTTGCCGGTGATCGGGTCCTTGACGTTGCAGATCAGGACCATGGTCGGCACGGCCGTGAAGGGATCCATCTGGGCCGTCGACGGGTCGGGGATGAGCAGCATGTCCGACTCGTCGATGGTCTGGAACCCGCGGATCGAGGAGCCGTCGAAGCCGAGCCCGTCCTCGAAGATGTCTTCCCTCAGCTCGGACACCGGGATGGAGAAATGCTGCCAGAGACCGGGCATGTCGATGAACCGCAGATCGATGATCTTGACGCCCTTCTCCTTCGCCATCTTCAACACGTCCTTCGGGGTCATTCTCCTGCCTCCTTGTCGCCTCAGTGCGGGGTGGGGAAAACCGCGGGCCGGTGGAGCCTCCGTGGCCCCACCGGCCACCAACCATAAGTGTTTTGCCCGGGGCCCGTCAAGCGGGCCCCCTCTCCTAGTGGCTCGGACGGGGCTTGGCCTCCGCCGGCTTCATCCCTTCGAAGCCGCCGGCGCTCCCACCCATCGAGTACTCGCCGTACGAGGCCGAGCCGCCGAGCATGTACGCCGTCTCCGAGTGCTGCGACAGGTCCAGACCGACCATCTCGTCCTCGTCGCTGACCCGCAGGCCCATGATGGCGTCGAGGACCTTGAGGATGACCATCGTCATCACGAAGGCCAGGATCCAGGTCACCGCGACGGCCACGAACTGGATCCAGAGCTGCTTCGGGTTGCCGTAGAGCAGCCCGTCGCCGCCCGCGTCGTTGACCAGCTTGGTGGCGAAGATTCCGGTGGCCAGGGCCCCCCACGTGCCACCGACCCCGTGCACGCCCACCACGTCGAGCGAGTCGTCATAGCCGAGCTTCGACTTCAAGTTGCAGGCGGTGTAGCAGATGAAGCCCGCCACCACGCCGATGACGATGGAGGCCATCGGGGTCACGAAGCCGGCCGCCGGGGTGATGGCGACGAGACCCGCCACCGCCCCCGACGCCGCGCCGAGCACGGTCGGCTTGCCCCGCGACATCCACTCCGTGAACATCCAGCCGAGCGCGGCCGCCGCGGCCGCGGTGTTGGTGGTCATGAACGCGTGGGCGGCGAGGCCGTTGGCGGCCAGCGCGCTGCCCGCGTTGAACCCGAACCAGCCGAACCACAGCAAGGCGGCGCCCATCACCGTGAAGGGCAGGTTGTGCGGGGGCATGGGCTGGTGCCCATAGCCCTTGCGCTTGCCGATGACGATCGCGGCGGCGAGCGCCGAGATACCGGACGAGATGTGGACGACGGTACCGCCCGCGAAGTCGAGCGCGCCCAGGTTCTTCAGCCAGCCGCCGATGCCCCACACCCAGTGGGCCAGCGGATCGTAGACGAAGGTGGCCCAGAGGAGGATGAACACCAGGAAGGTGGAGAACTTCTTGCGCTCGGCGAAGGCGCCCGTGATCAGCGCCGGGCGTGATGACCGCGAACATCATCTGGAACAGCATGAAGGCGGTGTGCGGAATGGTCGGCGCGTAGTCCGCGATGGGCTCGGGACCGACGCCCTTGAGGCCGACCCACTCGAGCCCGCCGATGATGCCGCCCTTGTCGGGACCGAAGGCCAGCGAGTAGCCCCAGAGCACCCACTGCACCGAGATCAGCGCGAGGATGATGAAGCTCTGCATCAGGGTGCCGAGGGCGTTCTTCTGCCGCACCATGCCCCCGTAGAACAGGGCCAGGCCGGGCGCGGTCATCAGCAGCACCAGCGCGGTGGACACCAGCACCCAGGCCGTGTCGCCGCTGTCGATCTTCGGCGGCGCGGGAGTCGCGGGGGCCGCGGGAGCCCGGGCGCCGGGGTGGCCGGCGCGGGCGCGGCAGGGGCCGGAGCCTGCGCGCAAGGCCGGCCCCAGCAGGCCGAGTGCAATCATCAGGCCGGACAACACGATCGTCAGAATCGACGTCATCCTGCAGTCACCGCAGTGGCCTCCGGCGTGTTGATGGAGCATCAGAGCGCGCTTTCGTCCCGCTCGCCGGTGCGTATCCGGACTGCCGTATCCACTGGCTGGATGAAGATCTTGCCGTCACCGATATTGCCGGTCTTGGCCGCCCCCGCGAGGACCCCGGCGACCTTGTCGACGAGATTGTCCGGAACCACGACCTCGACCTTGATCTTCGGGAGGAAGTCGACCGTGTACTCGCCGCCGCGGTAGAGCTCGGTGTGACCCTTCTGCCGACCGAAGCCTCTGACCTCGGACACGGTCATGCCGATGACCCCGATGCCGGTCAGCGCTTCCTTGACGTCGTCGAGCTTGAACGGCTTGATGATGGCTTCGATTTTTTTCATGTGGACCTCCCGGGCGGGCTGCTTTGCACTCGTCGTGCCGGTGGGAACGAATGCCGCGAGGGTCGACAAATCACATGATTGCGAAGAGGCCTCCTCGAGGGACGAGGAGGCCGGTGGTCACTAATTAGGCAGGTGCGCTTACAAGTGCCTTTCGGCTAGGCAGCCGATCGGCGGGATGCCGACCTCAGTCGCGCCAGACCGCGTCTTCGACCGCCACCGCCTGCTTGGCGGGGACGGGAGCCTCGGCCGCGCTCGGGATCGTGCTCCGAAGCGCCGACCACAGCTCCTTCAGGTCCGGTGTCTTCGCGGCCAGGCACACGCCCGGGATCAGGGGCCGTTCCGCCTCGGTGAACGTCCCCGAGCAGATGATGACCTTGGGCCGAGGGCTGCGGCGGCTGAGCCGCCGGATGAAGTCCATGCCGTCCATCCGCGGCATCCGGAGGTCCAGGACGATCACGTCGGGTCTCACGGCGCCCAGCACGGACAGGGCCTGATACCCATCGGTCGCCTCGAAGAGGTCGAACTGGTTCTCCAGAGCCATCCGGTAGAGATTCCGCCAGGCGGGGTCGTCGTCAACGAGCAATATGCGGGGCATGGTGCCACCTCCGTGCGCCCGTGGGAACGCAAGAGCATTGCCAAAATGAGACGCATATTCTTTCAGCTATTTGGCATGGCACTCCTCATACGGAGCGGCAGGGGGTTGACGATCGGGCCGAACAGCGTGTTTTCGGGAGAACGTCAGGCCCGGCGCTGGGGGATCCCGTGCCGGCGCATCTTCGAGTACAAGGTCGGGCGCCTGAGGCCCAGGACCTGGGCGGCGGCCTGCTTGTTCCAGCCGGTGGACTCGAGCGCCCGGACGATGGACACGCGCTCGATCTCCTCCAGCGAGCCCGGCGGAGGGGCCGACCCGCCCGGCGAGGGATCGACCTGCAGGGGCTCCGGCAGATCCGCCAGGGTGATCTCGCGGCCACGAGCCACCAGGACCGCCCGCTCGATCGCGTGCTCGAGCTCGCGGATATTGCCCGGCCAGCCATAGGAGAGCAGCCGCCGGTAGGCCTCGGGGTCGATGCTCTCGACCTCCCGCCCGTGCTTGGCCCGGAAGCGCTCGAGGAAGGACTTGGCCAGCAGCGGGATGTCGCCGGTGCGATCGCGCAGGGACGGCAGCGCCACCGTCACCGTGTTGATGCGGAAGTAGAGATCCTGGCGCAGGCGGCCCTCGCGCAGCGCCACCTCCGGCTCCCGGTTGGTCGAGCAGATCAGCCGGAAGTCCACCGGCACGGTCTTGGCCCCGCCGAGCCGGCGCACCGTGCGGTCCTCCAGCACGCGGAGCAGCTTGGCCTGCAGATCGAGCGGCATCTCGGTGATCTCGTCGAGCAGCAGCGAGCCGCGATGCGCCTCCTCCAGCAATCCGGACTTGTCGGTGGACGCGCCGGTGAAGGCGCCCTTCACGTGGCCGAAGAGCTCGGACTCGATCAGGTCCTTCGGCAGCGCCGCGCAGTTGATCTTCACCATCGGGCCATCGACTCGCGTGCTCTTCGCGTGGACCGCGTTGGCGGCCAGCTCCTTGCCGGTGCCGCTCTCGCCCACGATGAGCACGTTGGCGTCGGAGGAGGCCACCGACTCCAGCATCTCGAAGACGCGCTTGATCGCCGGGGAGGACCCGAGCATCTCGCCGTAGGCGGCCTGCTCGGCGAGCTTGCGCCGCAGATCCGACGTCTCGGCGAGCAGGCGCCGGCGCTCCAGCGCCTTGCCCACCAGCATCAGCATTTCATCGGCGTCGAAGGGCTTGGCGACGAAGTAGAAGGCGCCCTGCTTGGTCGCCTCGACCGCCTTGGAGATGGACCCGTGCCCGGTCATGATGATGACTTCGATCGAGGGGTCCTTGGCCTTCAGGAGGCGCAGCAGGTGGAGGCCGTCGCCGTCCGGCAAGATCAGATCCACCACGCCCAGAGCGAACTCCCGCGTCTCCATCCGGAGCATGGCGCCGACGGTATTCCCCGCCGTTTCCACGTCATAGCCCTCGCGCTCGAGGGTCAGACGGAGATTCTCGGCGATGACCGATTCGTCGTCCACCACGAGGATGCGCGGCTTCACGAGGCTCTCCCGATCAACATGGCAATTACGAGCCTAGCATAGGCCCGATTTTTTGGTGTCAGCCCGCTGACACGGGCGCCGTGGGCCGTGGAATGCCCGGGCGCAGCCATGCGCGTCGCCCGCGGGCAAGCCGTTGGCGCAAAGAGGCAGTGGCTTGGCGAGGCGCAGCCGAAGGCGAGCCGAGCGGATAAATAAAGAAGCTTACCGATGCACCCCAAGCGGGTCGCCCGACCATGGATCGCGCAAACCCCCGCCTTGACAGGCCCAAACGCGGCGAGCAATATGCGGCTCATGCAATTCGGCTTCGCTCTGCCGGGCCGTGGTCCGCTCGCGACGCCGGAGGCGCTCACCAAGCTGGCCGAGAAGGCAGACGCGCTCCGCTACGCCTCGGTCTTCGTGACCGATCACGTGGTCATCCCGACCTCCTACAACTCGACCTATCCCTACGCGGCCAGCGGCCGCTTCACCGGCGACTGGACGAACGGCTACCTCGAGCCGATGGCGATGATGGGAGTCCTGGTCGGGCTGACCTCCCGCGTGAAGATCGGCACCAGTGTGCTGGTCGTGCCGTATCGCAACCCGGTCGTGACCGCCAAGATGCTGGCCACGCTCGACGTGATGTCGGGCGGCCGCATCATCCTGGGCGCCGGAGTGGGCTGGATGAAGGAGGAATTCGAGACGCTCCAGGCGCCGCCCTTTGCGGAGCGGGGCAAGGTCACGGACGAGTACCTGCGCCTCATGCGGGACATGTGGACGAAGGAGCCGGTGGAGTTCAAGGGCGCGCACTATCGTCTGCCCTCGGTGAGCGCCATGCCCAAGCCGCGCCAGAAGGGCGGCATCCCGATCTGGATCGGCGGGCACACCGACGTGGCGCTGCGCCGCACCGGCGAGCTCGCGGACGCCTGGCATCCCATCGCGATGCGGCCACCCGCGATGCTCCTGCCCGACGAGTACGCGGAGAAGGTCAAGGTCATCCACGGCTGGGCCCGCAAGGCCGGGCGCGACCCGAAGGCCATCACCCTCTCGGTACGGGTGCCGCTCGAGCTGGCCGCCAGGCGCGGCAACGCGGCGGTGAGCGATCAGCCCGGCTTCCGGGGCACCGCCCAGGACGTCATCCGGCACATCAAGAGCTATCAGGCGCTCGGCGTCTCCCACTTCGTCTTCGATCCGGCGCCCCAGGATCTCAAGGGGCAGCTCACGCTGATCGAGCGCTTCGCCCAGGAGGTCCGGCCGAAGGTCCTCCGGGCGCCCCGCTAGGGCGGCCCATGCCGTCGAGCCCGACCACGCCCATTCCCCCGCCCGTCGCCGGCTTCATCACGAGCGCGCGGGTCGGCCGGCTCGCCACCGCCGACGCGAGCGGCCAGCCGATGGTGGTGCCGATCTGCTACGCTTTCGACGGCCAGGCGCTGTATTCCGCAGTGGACGCCAAGCCGAAGCAGGCGCCGCCCGAGGGGCTCAAGCGAATCCGCAACCTCCGGGAGAATCCGCGCGTCTCAATCGTGATCGACCAGTATGACGAGGACTGGACCCGTCTGCGCTACGTCATCATCCAGGGGCAGGCGGATCTGCTCACGGACGGCCCGCAGTTCGCCCACGGGGTGGATCTGCTCGTCGCCAAGTACGCGCAGTACCGCACCCTCGGGCTGCCGCGCGAGCGCGGCCTCATGATCCGCGTGACCCCCAGCCGCGTCTCCTCATGGCAGTACTCGAGCTGACCCCGGTCGAGCGGGCGCTGGACCGGGTCGCGGAGGGCCGGACGCCCGACGCGGCGGAGGCCACCGCGCTCCTCGAGACGCCGACCGAGCACCTGCCCGCGCTGCTCGGGGCCGCGTCGGCCCTGCGCGACCGGGGCCGCGGCCGGCGCATCACCTTCTCGGCCAAGGTCTTCATCCCGCTCACGACCCTTTGCCGCGACTACTGCGGCTACTGCACCTTCCGGAAGGATCCCGGCGAGCCGGGCGCCTTCACGATGACGCCCGACCAGGTGCTGGCCCTGGCCCAGCGCGGGCGCGCGGCTCGGCGCCAAGGAAGCGCTGTTCTCGCTGGGCGACAAGCCCGAGGCGATCTTCCCCGAGCACCGCGCCTTCCTGCGCTCGGTGGGGCACCGCACGACGCTCGGCTATCTGCGCGAGATCAGCGCCCGCGTCCTGGATGAGACCGGGCTCCTGCCGCACGCCAACCCGGGGCTGATGACGGAGCGGGATCTGGCCTCGCTGCGGGAGGTCAACGTGAGCATGGGCATCATGCTCGAGAGCACGTCCGAGCGGCTGCTCGCCCCGGGCGCCGCGCACGACCGGGCGCCCGACAAGGTCCCGCAGCGGCGCCTCCGGACCATCGCGCGCGCGGGCGCCCTCGGCATCCCGTTCACCACCGGCATCCTGATCGGCATCGGCGAGACCCACGCCGAGCGCGTGGCCTCGCTCCTCGCCATCCGCGACCTGCACGAGCGCCACGGCCATATCCAGGAGGTCATCGTCCAGAACTTCCGCGCCAAGGCGACGATCCCGATGCGCGGCTGGCCCGAGCCCGGCGCGCTCGATCTCCTGCGGACCGTCGCGGTGGCGCGGCTCCTGCTGGGCCCGTCCATGAACATCCAGGCCCCGCCCAACCTGTCGGCGGAAGGCTACGACCAGCTCCCCGCGGCCGGCCTGAACGACTGGGGCGGCATCTCGCCGCTGACCCCGGATCACATCAACCCCGAGCGCCCCTGGCCCGGCCTGGCCGAGCTGCGGCGCCGCACCGAGGCCGCCGGCCACGAGCTGCGCGAGCGCCTCGCCGTCTATCCCGAGTACACTACCCGCGAGGCGTTCCTCGACGAGCGGCTGCGCCCGCGCGTGGCCGAGCTCGTGGACGCCGAGGGCTTCGTGCGACCCGATCTGGAGATATGGAGAAACTGGTAATGCTCGACCGACAACGCCGACCGCGATCTCGCTGGACTGGGCTTCGCCCGATACCCGCCGCATCCTGGGCGCGCTGCTCGACGGCGGCGAGCTGTCGGTCGCCGACGGCATCCGCCTCACCGAGACCCAGGGGCGCGACCTGCAGGCGCTGACGCTGGTCGCCGACGAGATGCGGCGTCGCCAGGCGGGCGACGTGGTCACCTACGTCGTCAACCGCAACATCAACTTCACCAACGTGTGCATCAAGCATTGCACGTTCTGCGCGTTCAGCCGCGACCACCGCGAGGAGGAAGGCTACTTCCTGCCGATGGACGAGGTGGTCCGCCGCGCCATCGAGGCGTGGGAGATGGGCGCCACCGAGGTCTGCATCCAGGCGGGCCTGCCTCCCAAGCTCGACGGCCGCTACTACATCGATCTCTGCCGCGCGATCAAGGCGGCCCTGCCCGAGATGCACCTGCACGCCTTCTCGCCCGAGGAGATCCTCTACGGCTCCACCCGCTCGGGGCTCTCCATTCCCGAATACCTGGCCGAGCTCAAGAAGGTCGGCCTCGGCACGCTGCCCGGGACCTCGGCCGAGGTGCTGGACCAGGAGATCCGGGACGTCATCGCGCGCGGCCGCATCACGGTCAAGCAGTGGATCGAGGTGATCACCTCCGCGCACGCCCAGGGCATCCGGACCACCTCCACCATCATGTACGGACACGTGGAGCGGCCCGAGCACTGGATCCGGCACATGGACCTGCTCCGCTCCATCCAGAAGGAGACGGGCGGCTTCACCGAGTTCGTCCCCCTCTCGCTCATCCACCAGGAGGCGCCGATGTACCGCCGCGGCCTCGTGCCCGGCGTGCGCCAGGGGGCCACCGGCCTCGAGGTGATCCGGATGCACGCGCTGGCGCGCCTCTTCCTGGGCCCGCTCTTCCGCAACATCCAGTGCTCGTGGGTCAAGGAAGGGCCCAAGCTCGCCCAGGTCCTCCTCGCGGCGGGCTGCAACGACATGGGCGGCACCCTGATCAACGAATCCATCTCCACCTCCGCCGGCGCGTCGTACGGCCAGCTCGTGCCGCCGGTCGAGCTGCGCCGGCTCATCCGCGATGCGGGACGCGTCCCGGCCCAGCGCTCCACCACCTACGAGCTGCTCCGCGTCTACGAGGTCGAGGATCCGGCCGACGACTCGCCGCTCGATCACGTGGAGAACGCGGAGGCGCGCTTCGGCTCCTATCGCGCCCTGGCCGGATCGGGGCAGTTCCGCTTCCTGCACCCCACACGCGCGCCGGGCGACTAGGACACCGCGTCTCCGCGCATTCGCCCGCGCATTCAGCAGTTGAGCGCGCGGGTCGGCTTGAGTAGAATTGGCCCTTGGCTTCACGAGACGTGTGAATCCTCAACGGCCCGACCGTTCACTCTCACACTCAAACCCGGAGGGAAGCACATGGCAAAAACGATGACGAAGTCCTCCATCATCGCTCACCTGGCCCAGAAGACGGAGCTCTCGAAGAAGCAGGTCGTCGACGTCATGGACCAGCTACTGTCGCTTGCGACCAAGGAAGCAAAGAACGTGTTCGTGGTGCCGAACTTCGGCCGGCTCGTGCTGGCCAACCGCAAGGCCCGGATGGGGCGCAACCCCCAGACCGGTGAGCCCATCAAGATCCCGGCCAAGCGCGTGGTGAAGTTCCGGCTCGCCAAGTCCCTCAAGGACTCGGTGCTTGGCAAGAAGTAACACGCACGACGCTCTCGCCTATCGACCGCTCCCCGCGTCCTGGGAGGAGGCCCGCGAGCTGTTCCGGTTCGCGGGAGCCTGGACCCCGCCGCCGGCCGACGTTCACGCCGGCTGGGGTGCCTGGGACGGGGAGCGACTCGTGGGAGCGGTCCTGATGGAGCGGGCGGGCGCCACGGCGATGCTGCACGGACCGGTGGTCGTGGCCCCGCCCGACACGCCGGCGGAGGACGTGCTGGCCGTGGCGGCCGAGCTCGTCGGCCAGTCGCTGGCCCACACCGCCACCGCCGGCATCACCACCGTCTTCGCGCGACCCCAGAGCCTCGACCGGGTCTGGGTCCGCAGCGGCTTCATCCCGACCCCCGAGGCGGAGCTGCCCCGCGAGCTCCAGGGCCGCCCCGGACTCGGGTTGTTCGGCTGGCGCGGCGGCACCGCCCTCTGGAGCACCGCGGGGCGCGGCGGCTCTCGCTCCGCCCTCGCCCGCGGCGAGCACTGACCCGCCGTTCGCCCCGCCATGAAGCTCACCGCGCTCGCGGGTGGCACCGGCGCCGCCAAGCTGCTCCGCGGTCTCTCCCGGATCATGGACCCGCGCGATCTCACCGTCATCGTGAACACCGGTGACGACGCGGAGATCTGGGGTCTTCACATCTCGCCCGATCTGGATACCGTCTCCTACACGCTGGGCGGGGTGATCGACGAGCAGAAGGGCTGGGGCCTCACCGACGAGACGTTCCACGCCCTCGACCAGATCGCCCGCTTCGGCGAGCCGGTCTGGTTCAACCTGGGCGACCGCGACCTGGCCACGCATCTGCACCGCACGCGGCTGCTCCGGGAAGGCCGGACGCTGACCGAGGTCACCCGCTCGCTCGCCGCGGCCCTCGGGGTGACGGCCACCGTGCTGCCGATGTCCGACCAGCCGGTGCGTACGCGCATCCTCGGTCCGGACGGCTGGCTGACCTTCCAGGAGTACTTCGTGCGCGAGAAGGCCCAGGTCGAGGTGCGGGCCGTGGACTACGCGGGGGCCGCCGCGTCGGCGCCCGCGCCGGGCGTGCTGGACGCGATCGCCACCGCGGATGCCGTCCTGGTGTGCCCGTCAAATCCGATCACCTCGGTGGGCCCGATCCTGTCCGTTCCGGGCCTCGTGGAGGCCCTGGGCGCCACGCCGGCGCACGTTGTCGCCGTCAGCCCCATCGTGGGTGGCGCCGCCGTCTCGGGCCCCGCTGGGCGGCTCATGGCGTCCGCGGGCTTGCCGGTGTCGGCGGTTGGCGTCGCCCGGGCCTACGGCGCCTGGCTCGACCGCCTGGTCTTCGACGAGCAGGACCGGGCCCTGGCGGACCAGATCCAGGCCGTGGGCGTCACGCCCGTGCCCGCGCCCACCATGATGTCGAGCCGCGAAGCCGAGATCACGCTGGCCCGCCACGTCCTGAGCGCGGCCGCATGAGCCTCCTGCTGGCCGTGCCGGTGAAGGACCTGGTCAACGCCAAGCAGCGCCTCATCCCCGCCCTATCCGCCGGCCGAGCGCCGCGAGCTAGCGCGCGCCATGCTCGAGGACGTGCTGGACGCCGCGGCGGCCGCGCTGCCGGGCGCGGTGCTCGTGGTCACCACCGATCCGGAGGTCCAGGCCGTCGCTCGCGCCCGGGGGGTCGAGTGCCTCGCCGAGAGCGCCAACCGCGGCCACACCGCCGCGGTGGCCTTCGCCCAGCGGGAGGCGGTCACCCGTGGCAAGGCGCGCTTCCTCACGCTCCCGGGCGACGTGCCCTGCGTCACCGCCCAGGAGATCGCCACGCTGTGTGGCGCCCTCGAGGAAGCCCCCGGCGTGGTCTTCGTTCCCTCGCGCTCGGGCCGGGGTACCAACGCCGCCCTGCTGGCGCCTCCGGACGCGATCCCGCTCACGTTTGGGGAGCCCTCGTTCGAGAATCACTTGAAGACCGCGCGGGCCGCCGGCCTGACGCCGCGCGTGCTCGAGCTGCCCGGCATCGGCCTCGACGTGGACGCGCCCGACGACCTGCCCGTGCTTCTCGAGCGCGGGCCCGCCACCCGGAGCGCCCGGCTCCTGCGCGGCTTCCCGGCGCGCGCGCGGTCCGCGGGAGCCCGCTAGCCATGCCGGCGCGCTACGAGGTCATCGGCGTCGGCGGCCTCCCCGAGTTCCGGCCCGGGGACGACCTGGCGCCCCTGATCGTGGACGCGGCGCGCCGCCAGGACACGCCGATCGCCGCACGGGACCTCCTGGTGATCAGCCAGAAGATCGTCTCCAAGGCCGAAGGCCGCCTCGTGCGGCTCTCCGACGTGACCCCCTCCGCGCGAGCCCAGGCGGTCGCGGAGGAGATCGGGCGCGATCCGCGACTGGTCGAGGTCATCCTCGGCGAGAGCCGGCGCATCGTCCGCCAGGCCAAGGGCGTGCTCATCGTGGAGACGCATCACGGCTTCGTCTGCGCGAACGCGGGCGTGGACCAGTCCAACGTGGACGCGGACACCGCGTGCCTGCTGCCCGAGGACTCCGACCGCTCCGCGGTCGCGCTCCGCGAGCGGCTGCAGGCGCTCACCGGCCACGAGCTGGCCGTGATCATCGCCGACACCTTCGGCCGGCCCTGGCGCGAGGGCCTCGTCAACGTGGCGGTCGGCCTCGCGGGCTTCGAGCCCATCCGCAGCTATCTCGGCGAGCTGGACCCCGCCGGCTACGTGCTGCAGGCGACCATCCTGGCGCTGGCCGACGAGCTGGCCGGCGCGGCCGAGCCGGTGATGGGCAAGCTCGACCGCATTCCGGTGGCGATCATCCGCGGGCTCGACTGGGCGCGGGGCGACGGCTCGACCCGCGCCCTGCTTCGCGACCCGGCCCGCGACCTGTTCCGATAACCCAAGCAACCTGCAACCGTTTCGATAACCAGCAGGAGACGGCATGCGGATCGGCATCGTGGGCGGCACCGGCAAGGAAGGCGTGGGGCTCGGGCTGCGGTGGGCGCAGGCCGGGCACGAGGTGATCATCGGCTCGCGCGATCCCGAGCGGGCACGCGCGAAGGCCGCGGAGCTGGCCGCGTCCACGCCCGGTAGCCGGGTGGACGGCAAGTCGAACCGGGAAGCGGCGGCCGCCGGCGACGTGGTCGTGCTGACCGTGCCGGCCACCGGGCTCCAGACCACGCTCCCCGAGCTGCGCGACGTCTGTCGCGGCAAGATCGTGGTGAGCACGGTGGTGCCTCTCACTTTCGGCGGCGGGCGCCTCTTCACGCCGCCGCCACAGGGCTCCGCCGCGGAGGAAGCGCAGGAGATCCTGGGCCCCGAGGCCCGCGTGGTGGCCTCCTTCCATCACATCGCGGCCCACGAGCTGGCCGCGGGCGACCACGCCATCGCGTGCGACCTGCTCCTCTGCGGCGGCGACGCGGAGGCCAAGAAGCTCGTCACCGAGCTGGGCGCCTCCATGGGCCTGCGCGCGGTGGACGTGGGCGCGCTCACCAACGCGGGACCGCTCGAGGGCATCACCGCGGTCCTGGCCACGATCAACCGCCGCTACAAGCTGAAGAACTCCGGCATCCAGATCACCGGGCTGCCCTGAGCGAGGACCCGACCATGGCCGACACCGCCGTCACCGTTTCCGCCCCCACGCTCACCGCGTACATCGTCTCGGTGCTGGAAGCGCTCAAGATGTCGTCGAAGAACGCCGCCATCTCCGCCGATCTCATGGTCCGCACCGACCTGCGCGGGGTGGACTCCCACGGCATCGGCATGCTGCCGAAGTACGTGGAGTGGACGCGGGCCGGCTTCATCCAGCCCGAGGCCGAGCCCACCGTGGCGCGCGACGATCTGGCCACCGCGCTGGTGGACGGACAGAAGGGCCTCGGCCATCCCGCCTCCGTCCTCGCGATGGAGCTCGCCATCACCAAGGCCGCGACCTACGGCATCGGCATCGTCGCGGTGCGCAACTCGAACCACTTCGGCGCGTGCGCGAACTATTCCATGATGGCCCTCGCGCGGGGGATGATCGGCTTCGCGGTGACCAACTCGCCCTTCGTGGCCATGGTGCCGACCTTCGCCAGGAAGCCCATGATGGGCACCAATCCGCTGAGCCTGGCCGCGCCCGCCGCGCACCACGCGCCGTTCGTGCTCGACATGGCCACGACCACCGTCGCGGTGGGCAAGCTCACGATCGCCTCCCGCTGGAACAAGCCGATCCCCGAGGGCTGGGGCCTCGACGCGCAGGGCCGGCCGACCTCCGACGCGCGCGAGATCCTCGCCTCGCGCCTGCTCTCCCCGCTCGGCGGCAGCCGCGAGCTCGGCAGCCACAAGGGCTACGGCCTGGGCGTGATGGTGGACATCCTCTCCGGCGTGCTCTCGGGCGGCGTCTACGGCAACGTGCTCGACCGCACCAACGGCCGCGAGCGCAAGGAGACGAACACCGGCCATTGCTTCGCCGCGATCGACATCGAGCGCTTCCGGCCCCTCGAGGATTTCACCGCCGCCATGGACGACCTGCTGCAGGCGCTCCACGACACGCCGCGCGCCGACGGCCAGGAGCGCATCTACACCGCGGGCGAGCCCGAGGCCGAGACCGAGCGCGTGCGCCGCGCCCAGGGCATCCCGGTCGCCCCCGCCCTCGTCCGCCAGTGCAACGACATCGCGGGCGAGCTCGGCGTCAAGCCCCTGGCCTGAGCACGGCCGGCTGAGCACCGAGACGGCTGACCGGGCACCGGGTGGGCTGCTGCGCTCGGGCGTAGGGCGGCCCGCTTTACTTTCTAATGCGGGGGCCCAGAAATGGCCCCCGCACTCCCCCATGCCGCGCTTCGCCGGCTCGGGTCCGGCTTACTCTCGTTCCGCCGCTTTCACCGCGCCCAGCACCGCCGCGAGCACCTGCTCCACGTCCCCCAGGTCGTCGAACAGGACGTCGGGGCGGTCGGCGAGGAGCTCGGCGCGGCTGTACTGGCCGGTGGTGACCGCGATCGCCACCGCGCCGAAGGCGCGCGCGCAATCGATGTCGTGCGGGGTGTCGCCGATCACGACCACCTCGGGGGGCGCGAACGCGTAGCCCACGAGCGCGTGCGCCCGGCGGGTCGCCAGCGACGGCAGGCGCCGCCGATCCATGTGGTCGGAGCCGTAGGCCCCGACCCGGAAGTGCGGCCAGAGCCCCGTGGGCAGGAGCTTGATCCGGGCCCCCTCCTCGATATTGCCCGTCACCAGGCCCAGCACCACCTCCGGGGACTCGGCCAGGCGCTCCACCACCGCGGTCACCCCCGGCAGCGTGACGACGTGCCGGCCATCGCCGATCTCGCTCGTCAGTCCCCCCACGTAGACCTCGAAGAAGTCGTCGAGGCGCTCCTTCACCCGGGCGGGCTCCCAGCCCAGGGCGCCCATCACGTCGTGGACGATGCGGGTGTCCGTCCGTCCCGCGCAGGTCGTACTGGTCGATGCCCCCCGCGGCGCCGAAGACCTGCTCGAGCGCGGTTCGCATCGCGCGGCGCCCGGCCCCGCGCGAGGTGATCAGCGTGCCGTCGATGTCGAACAGGACGAGCTTCACGGAGCGGGCGAGCGGGCTAGGTGTGGAGCGCGGCGGCGAGCGCGCGCAGGCGCGCCACGATGGGTGGCAGCCGGTCCAGCACCGCGTCCACATCGGCGGCGGTGCTCCACCGGCCGAGGGTGAAGCAGAGCGAGCCTTCCGCTTCCTCGGGCGTGCACCCGATGCTCCGCAGGACGTGCGACGTCGTCTGGGTCAGCGAGGCGCAGGCCGATCCCGACGAGGCGGCCACCCCGTCCAGATCGAGGTCGAGCAGGACGCCGTCGGCCTTCACCCCGCGCACCACGAGGCTCAGGTGCTGCGGCAGCCGCGACGTCGCCGAGCCGGTCAGCCGGCAGTCCGGGATCGCCTCGAGCAGCCCGTGCATGAGCCGGTCGCGCAGGGCGGCCAGCCGGGTCGCCTCCTGGTGCGCGCCCTCGACGCGCATCAGCTCCGCGGCCACCCCGAGGCCGACCACGCCGGGCACGTTCTCCGTACCCGACCGGTAGCCGCCTTCCTGGCCGCCGCCCAGCACCTGCGGATGAATCCGCACGCCCGGCCGGACCCAGAGGGCTCCGCTGCCCGGCGACGCGTAGAGGTCGTTCCCCGAGACGGTCAGCAGGTCGATGCTCATCGCCTCCACGTTGAGCGGCACCCGGCCCAGCGCGCCGACGCCGTCCACGTGCAGCGCGACGCCCGCCGCGCGCGTCACCCGCCCGATCTCCTTGAGCGGCTGCACCGTGCCGATCTCGGGATTGGCCGCGGCGATCGAGACGAGCACCGTGTCCGCGGTGAGGGCCGCCCGGAGCATGCCCGGATCCACGCGGCCCTCGCCGTCCACCGGGAGGTGACACACGGTCACGCCCGCCTTCTCGAGGTCGCGGCAGGCATTGATCACCGAGATGTGCTCGATGGCCGAGAGCAGGACGCGGACGGGCCCGCCGCCCCGAGCGCGGGCCACCACACCCTTGATCGCCAGGTTGTTGGCCTCGGTGGCGCCGGAGGTGAACACGATGCCGCCCGGCGCGCCCCCGCAGAGACGCGCGACCTTCACGCGGGCCGCGTCGAGCGACTCGCGCGCCTCGGCGCCGAGCGAGTGGCGGGCCGAGGGATTGCCGATCCCCGCCTCGAGGAACGGGCGCATGACCGCGAGCACCCGCGGGTCCACCGGCGCGAACCCCGCGTAGTCGAGGTAGACGCGCCCGGGCTCGACCCCGGTCGACTCCACCGGCATCTACCGCGACTTCCTGATCACGAAGCGGTAGACCGCCCCGTTCCGGATGACGTCGAGCAGCTCGTGGCCGGTGTTCTGCGCCCAGCTCCGCATGTCGGGATCGGAGGCGGGATCGTCGGAGAGCATCTCGAGAACCTGACCCGCCGTCATCAGGGCCATCGCCTCACGGGTCTTCACGATCGGCATGGGACAGAACAGCCCGGTGCAGTCAATCTGCCTGTCAGGATTGACGAGTTTCGCTTCCTGGGCCATGGCAAGCTACCGTACCCCACCCTTCCGCACCCCGTCAAGGAAGGGCGCCGCGCTGAAATTCTCGCCGCATTGAAGGGCCGTCGCCGCTTATCCTTGGGGTTGACGCCATGGCCAGACGCGCCAGAGCTGCCGAGACCCCCGCGGCCCGCCGCATCAAGCGCAAGATTCTGATCGCGATGGCCCTGACCGCGTTCCTGCCCATGCTGGTGGTTGCCTATCTCGTCTACGCCTACGCGCTCCCGCTGCTGGACCCCCAGGCGCAGGAGCGCAACCTCCCGTGGATGCTGGTGATGCTCGGCGGGACCGGGCTCCTCATGGCGGCGGGCAGCTTCATGCTCTGGGATCTGGCCACCTCGGTGGTGCGCCACGCGGACTCGCTCGATGCGCCGCGCCGGCCCGCGCCGGCCGCCGGGACGTCGCGGCCCACGCCGAGCCTCGAGACCAGCGCGGTGCAGCAGTACGTGCAGCAGAGCGACGAGGTGGACACGCTCATGCACTCCTTCTCGCGCATGCTGGTCACCATCGAGCAGCAGGCCTCCGACGTCAACGAGTACGCGCGCCGCCTCGACACCGCGTACAAGGAGCTCGAGTCCACCAGCGCCCAGCTCAAGGAGTTCTCGTTCAAGGACGAGGTCACCGGCCTCTACAACCGCCGCTTCTTCTCGATCCGGCTCGAGGAAGAAGTCTCGCGCTATCGCCGCTTCAATCACCCCGTCTCGGTGGTGCTGCTCGACCTCGACGGCTTCAAGGCGGTGAACGACGACCTGGGCCACGGGGCCGGCGACGAGACGCTCCGCGCGATGGCCGAGATCCTGCTCAAGCAGTCCCGCGGCATCAACGTCATCTGCCGCTACGGCGGCGACGAGTTCGCGGTGCTCCTGGTCGAGACCAGCAAGAGCGGGGCGCGCCTGTACGCGGACCGCATTCGCTACGTGCTCTCCACCTGGACCTTCGCCCACGGCCGCCGCGTCACCGCCAGCTTCGGCATCGCCTCCCTGCCCGAGGACGTCGCCCCCGCGGCCGACGAGCTGATCCGCGCGGCCGACGAGGCGCTCTACGCGGCGAAGCGCGCGGGCAAGAATCGCGTATCGGTGCACGAGGACGTCGCGGCCGGTCGGGCGCCCGGGCGGCCGGGCGCGTGACCTCGTGACCGCGCTGGCCTCGGCCCGGCGGGTGCTGATCGTCGACGACGAGCGCGACATCCGCACCACGCTCCGCGCGGTGTTCGGCTCCGCGGGCTACGAATGCCGGATCGCGGGCAACGGCCGGGAGGCGGCCAAGCTCTTCGAGGCCGAGCGCTCCCCGCTCACCATCACCGATCTCAAGATGCCGGTCATGGACGGCCTCCAGCTCCTCCAGCACGTCAAGGCCCGCGACGCCGACGCCGCCGTGATCATGCTCACCGGCGCGGCCGACGTGCGCACCGCCGTCGAGAGCCTCAAGCAGGGCGCCAGCGACTTCATCCTGAAGCCGGTCAACCTGGACCAGGTCCTGCTCTCGGCGGAGCGGGCGCTCGAGCACCGCCAGCTCCTGATCGAGCGCCGCGAGCACCAGGTCCTCCTGGAGTACCGGGTGTCGGAGGCCACGCGCGACCTCGCCACCGCCCTCGGAGAGCTGCAGCAGACCTATCAGACCACGCTCGAGGCCCTGGGCTCCGTCCTGGCCACCCGCGAGATCGGCACCGAGCTGCACTCCCGCCGCGTGCACGCCTACTCGCTGGCCCTCGCCCGCTCGCACGGGCTGCCCGCCGCGGAGCTCGACGCGCTGGGCCGTGGCGTCCTCCTGCACGACATCGGCAAGATCGGCATCTCCGACGCGATCCTCCTCAAGCCCGGGCCCCTGACGCCCGAGGAGTGGGTGATCATGCGGAGCCACCCCGAGATCGGCCGGCAGATCCTGGAGAGCATCCCGTTCCTGCGCGACGCGATCCCGGTGGTGCACCACCACCACGAGCGCTGGGACGGCACCGGGTATCCGCTCGGGCTCGCCGGCCCGGTCATTCCCCTCGGCGCCCGCATCTTCGCGGTCGCCGACGCCTTCGACGCCATGACCTACGACCGGCCGTACTCCAAGGCCATCTCGCTGGAAGCGGCGCGCGATCGGATCCGGGACTCGGCGGGCACGCACTTCGACCCGGACGTGGTGGCCACCTTCCTGGGCATGCCGCTCGAGGTCTTCGCGGAAGCGCGCGCCCGCTCGATCGACGCGGCCCGCTAGGGCCCCCGGAGCGCGTACTTCTCGACCGCGTAGGCCTTCTGCTTGAACTTCTGCACCTTGCCGGAGCCGGTCAACGGGAACCGGTCCACGATCTCCACGTACTTCGGCACCTTGAAGTTGGCGATCCTCGCGAGCCGCCCGGTGAGCCGCACATAGCCCTCCGCGTCCCGGACCGCCATGTCCCCGGTGTGCAGCCACCTTCCTCGCCGGGCGCTAGCTCGCGGCCGGTCGCGGGATCCATCACGCGGTCCAGGACCTCGCTGGTGCGTACCCCGACGATGGACACCCGCCGATCGATCGGATCGCCCGGCCGCGATCCAGTGGGTGCCCCCGGTCGCCTCGGTGAGTCCGTAGACCACCAGCGCGTCCATGCCGAGGCCACGCTCGCGGTCGAGGATCCGCCGCAGCGGCTGTTGCAGGTGACGGTCACCACCCCGATCTTCGCGATGCCGAGGTTCGCGACGTTCCACTCGACGCGATTGGGCATCCAGAGCACGACGTGATCGCCCGGCCCCAGGCCCAGCGCGAGGAGCCCGCGCGCGAAATCGTCGGCGCGGCGCTTGAGGTCGGCGTAGCTGATCCGCTCCCGCTTGAAGACGACCGCGATCCGGTCGGGAAACCGCGCGGCCGCCCGGTCCACCATCTGGCCGAGGGTCAGGGCGGGCCCGAGGTCGGTCATCGCACCGGGGTCTGCTCGATGTGCTCCAGCAGCTGGCGCGCGCGCGAGGCGGCCACCGCCAGCTCCTCCGCCGACACGCCCTCGTCCCGGGTACGGCGGATGTGCTCGAGGAGCCGCTGCGCCTGCCCGAGCGCGATGGCGCGATCACCCTCGCCCAGGAGCTGCGGGATCACCTCGAGGCTCTCACCGGCCATGTCCTCGAGCGTGCGCACCAGCAGGTCACGGGCGAGCCGGCGCCGGCGCTCGTCGATCCCGCGCACGGCGAGCGCCTGGAACAGGGACTCGACCGCCGTCTCGAAGGTCCCGGCGCGCCACCGGCGCAGGCCCAGCCGCGTGTGTCCGCGCCAGAGGCGGCCGGTCACCCGGCGGCGCTGTTCCCGTGGGAGATCCTGCGCCACGGACGCCTCCAGCACGACCCGGTCACCTGAAGCGAGCTCGCGAGCGGCGCCTCGTCGCCTCCGCCCCGGCGAACCGCGCGACGGAGACGCCAGAGATCGCGGGCCACCGCCGTGGAGCAGACGTCGAGGAGGAACCCCGCGGTCTCCCGATCCACCTCATCGCGCTCGAGCGCGGGATCGAGGAGCTGACGCGCCTCCTCGCACTCGCGCCCGCGGATCAGCGCGGCCACCCGGGCGCGCCATTCCTCGGACACGATGGCGCGGGCCGCCTCCGGGGCCGGAGACGCCGCCTCGGCAGGCTCTGCCGTCACCGCCGCTCGTCTGGAGG
Organism: uncultured Candidatus Rokubacteria bacterium; assembly: GCA_963747235.1. GTDB lineage: Bacteria > Methylomirabilota > Methylomirabilia > Rokubacteriales > CSP1-6 > CAMLFJ01. Next base: position 330,717 of record CAVVEU010000013.1, on the reverse strand, counting down.
GCTTCGGCTCCGGGGCCGCGGGAGAGGCCGGCGAGGCCCGGCGGGCCAGCGGGGTCCGCGGGGCGGGCGCGAGGCCGGGGCGCGGCCGCTCGGGCCGCGAGAGACGCCGGCGGCGCCCGCGGAGCCAGGCGCGCGGATCCCCTTCGAGGGCGTCCGCCAGACCGAGGAAGAGCAGCACGAGCGCGACCGCCCCCACCACCGCGAGCAGGGCTTCTTCGACGGTCATGCGGCACACCGTATCACGCGGTCCGGGCTTTCACGATCATTTGGCGAGGCGGCGCGGTATGATGCCGGATACAGGAACGTCAATACTTTCAGCGGGCTCAGGAGACCTCATGCGCCGCGTCGCCGTGATCGGAGTGGGTGTCACCAAGTTTGGCAAGCACGATCGGACCAGCGCCGAGCTGTTCGCGGCGGCCGCCGCCGACGCCATCACCGACGCCGGGATCGCTCCGCGCGCCATCCAGGCGCTGTACTTCGGCAACGTGACCGGAGGCGAGACCGAGCGCCAGCTCCACATGGGCCCGCTGGCCGCCACCCTCCTCGGGCTCCCCACCGTCCCCACCACCCGCTTCGAGAACGCCTGCGCGACCAGCCACGTGGCCTTCCGCCACGCGGTGATGGAGATCGCGAGCGGTGTCTCGGACGTGATCCTGGTAGGCGGCGCCGAGCGCGTGCTGAACGTGCCGACCGAATCCGCCACCGAGTTCTTCGCCTACTGCTCCGACGCCTCCCTCGAGCAGCCCGCCGGCCTCACCTTCCCCGGCGTGTTCGCGCTGATCGCGCGCGCGCACATGGACAAGTACGGCACCACCGAGGAGCAGATGGCCCACGTGGCGGTCAAGAACCATCGCCACGGGGTGCTGAACCCCAAGGCGCAGTTCCAGAAGGAGATCACCCTCGAGACGGTGCTCAAGAGCGCGTACGTGGCCGACCCGCTCAAGCTCTTCGACTGCTGCCCGTTCACCGACGGGGGCGCGGCCCTCGTGCTCGCCTCCGAGGAGGTGGCCCGGCGGCACCGGCGCCCGATCTGGGTGCTGGGCTCGCACGCGGCCACCGACACCATGTTCGTGCACGAGAAGCGCGATCTCTCCCGCGTGACCGCCACCGAGCGCGCCGCCCAGGGCGCGTATCGCCAGGCCGGCAAGACGCCCACCGACGTGGACGTGGTGGAGCTGCACGACTGCTTCACGATCGCCGAGATCGTGGCCACCGAGGGCCTCGGCTTCTTCGAGCCCGGCACCGGCGGCCTGGCCGCCGAGAAGGGCTGGACGAGCCTCGGCGGCAAGCTCCCGGTGAATCCGTCGGGCGGGCTCAAGGCCAAGGGCCACCCGATCGGCGCCACCGGGGCCGCCCAGATCGCGGAGATCGTCACGCAGCTCCGGGGCGAGGCGGACCGGCGTCAGGTGGACGGCGCCCGCACCGGCCTGACCCATACGCTCGGCGGCAATACCGCGACGGTCGTCGTGAGCCTGTTCGGCCGTGACTGAGCGTGTGATCAACCTGAAGGGCTTCTTCGAGGAGGCGCGCGCGGGCCGGCTCACCGGCATCCGCTGCGGCCGCTGCGGGGAGCTGGCCATCCCGCCGAAGGAGTTCTGCGCGAGCTGCCAGGAGCGCGACTGGCAGCCGGTGCCGCTCGCCGGGGGCGGCACCATCGTGTCGCACACGGTCATCCGCGTCGCGCCCCGAGGGCGGGGCGGCGAGGTGCCCTACGCGGTCGCGGTGGTCCGGCTGGAGGAGGGGGTGTCCGTGCTCGGCCGCATCGTGGACATCCCGTTCGAGACGCTCACGGCCGGCCTGCCCGTGCGCTTTCGCCCCGTGCAGATCGACAGCCAGACCGTCATCGGCTTCGGCCCCGCCTGACCCGTCTCATCGCGGGGTCTCGCCCGCGAGCCCGATCTTGATCCGCCGGTTGTGCCGGCCCTTGTTGTCGATCTTGAGGATCCGCAGCGGACGGGAGCCCGCCGTCGAGGCCAGGTGGGTCCCGCCGCAGGCCTGGCGATCGAGCCCCACGATCTCGACCACGCGGATCGTGCCGTCCTCGGTGGGAGGCGGCGCCACCGACCGGTTCCGGACGAGGCCCCGCTCGGCCAGCGCGTCGGCCTCGCCGACGTAGGCGTAGCGGACCGGCAGATCCTGGCGGATGACGTCGTTGATCTCGGGCTCGAGCGCGCGGAGGCGGTCGTTGTCGGCCTCCGGCAGGTCGAAATCCATGCGCGCGGTACCGTCCTCGTTGAGCTGCGCGCCCGTCACCAGCGCCCCCTGGAACTGGCGGAAGACGAGCGCGTTCAGGATGTGGGTGTCGGTGTGGAGCTGCGCCATCATGGAGCGGAACTCGGCATCCACCACCGCCTCCACCGGGCCGGCCATCTCCACGGGCTCGGCCAGCAGATGCCAGTAGCGTCCGCCCACGGCCTCGATGCCGATCACCCGCACCGCGCCGCCGTTCCAGCGCACGAGCCCGCGGTCGGCGAGCTGGCCGCCGCCGCCCGGGTGGAACGGGCTCTGCTCGAGCAGCACCGCCCCGGGCCGCGCGTCCACCACGCGGGTCTCGAGAGCACGAGGACGTCGGGATACTCGTGGCAGTAGTAGCGCGACATGCGGCTACAGGATATCAGCCTCCGTAGCCCCAGTTCCAGCAGGGCAGTCGTTCCTTCCAGAACCAGTCGTCGCACAGCGCCTCGTCACACTGCCGGCGGCAGTCCGGCTCGCTGAGATCCGCGGTGCAATGGAGCGCCGCGCCGGCCCGGCAGTAGCACGCCCCCCTCGTGGCCGGCGCCTCGGCGGCGGCCGCGATCGCGCGGCGATCGCGAGCAGCCCGAGACCGATCACGATCCCGCGACTCGAGGCGCTCATTGCGGCGCCATCCCGACCTTCCTATACTCCCTGCGTATGCCGCCCGCCAGTCCTGGTCGATGCTCGGTGTCGCGCTCCTGGCGCTCGTCGCGTCCGCCTTCGCGCTCTCCGCCCAGGGCGCCGATGCTCCGACGCTCCGCGTGGTCGCCCGTGTCGGTGACGCCGCGCCGGGCGGCGGCACCTTCGACCGGTTCGGCCAGGAGAACCTTCCCGGTGATCGCCCCGGTCAACGCCCGCGGCGAGGTCGCGTTCTTCGCGCGGCTCGTCCGGGGCGACGGCCGACGAAGGCATCTTCCTCCGGCGCGGCGAGCGGATCCTCGCGGTGGCCCGGGAAGGCGACCGGGTGCCCGGCATCGGGCGCCTCTCGGGTTCGGCAAGCACCCGACCCCGGCCTTGAGCGACGGCGGCCTCGTGGCCTTCGCGGCCGCGATGGCAGGCGGCAAGGCGGTGGAGGGCATCTTCTCCTGGTCCGCCGGCCGCCTCCGCCCGGTCGCCCTCACCGGCACCGCGGCCCCGGGCATGCCGTCGAGCGTGCTCGCGGGGCTCGACTCGCCCGCCGTCAACGCCCGCGGCGACATCGTGTTCCTCGCGACGATCCGTCGGGGCCGCGAGTCCGCTCGACGCGATTCTCCTCAGCGCGGGCGGCACCCTGCGCAAGGTCGTGGCCCAGGGCGATCCCGCGCCCGCCGGGCGGCACCTTCGCCGCGTTCGGGCCTCCGGTGATCAACGCGCGCGGCGCGGTGGCCTTCGCCGCGGTCGTCGACGGCAAGGCGGTGCCCGGCGGCCTCTTCGTCGCGCGCGGCGAGCGGATCCAGATGGTGGTGGGCGCCGGAGAGGAGACGCCCCTCGGCGGCATCTTCGCCAAGTTCTCGGAGCGCATCGGCTTCAACGACGCGGGCGTCATCGCCTTCCACGGCATGCTCAAGTTCGCTCCGGTCGCGGCGGCGATCTTCGCGATCGAGGACGGCCGCGCGCGCGCCGTCTCGCGCCTGGGCGACGCCGCGCCCGGCGGCGGGACCATCGAGCACTTCGGCCTGTGGCCCGCGGTCAGCCCGCGCGGCGCCATCGCCTTCGCCGCCTCCATCGAGGGCGGACCGAGCCCGATGGCGATCCTGATCGCCGACGGCGCCGGCCTCGCGCAGGTCGTCGCGATCGGTGACGCCTTGCCGGGTGGCGACCGCATCACGACCCTCACGCTCTATCCGGTGGTCAGCGTGAGCGCCCCCGGCCACGTGACCTTCGCGGTGGCCCCCACCGCCACCGGCGAAGGGCCCGAAGGGCTCTTCATCGCCGCGCCCCCCCCGCTGACCTGCCCTCAGTTCATGTCGTAGGGCGGATACTCGACGAAGACATTCGCCGCGGTGACGAGCACGTGCCGGGTGGTCACGCGCGGCGGCACCGCCTCCCCCCGCAGCATCCGCATCGCGAGCGGCAGCACCTCGTACCCGTAGCGATCGAGGAAGAACGCGACCGAGCCGACGAGGATGCTGCCCCGGTTGCTCGGATCGATCTCCTTGCGATCGTTCATGCCGCCGTGGATGCTCCGGTCCACGCCGTGGCTCACGATCGCGGTGTCGTGGACGCGTCCGGCGCTCTCGACCGCGGCCTTCAGCGCCAGCGCGGTCGCGTCGTCGGTGGCGGCCAGGAGCAGCTTGCCGGTCGGATGCGCGGCGATGAACTTCCCCAGCAGCGGCGCGACCTGGGCCGGGTTGCCCTTCGTGTCGAGTGTGGTCGACCCGCACCGCCGGAAGCAGACTGCCCCAGGGCCTGGGTCACGCCCTGTACCCGCTCCGGCACCCGGTCCTCGGCCGCGCTGACATTGCCGACGACCGCCGCCGCCATCGGCTGGGCGCGCCAGGCGCGCAGGCGAACTGGGCCAGCGCCTCGCCCGCGATCCGACCGGCGGCGAGGTTGTCGGCGGTGTAGAGCGGCGCGTCCGGGAACGGGTAGTTCAGCGCGAGGACCTTGATCCCGGCCGCCCGGAGCTTCTCGCCCACCGCCGCGCTGGCGGCGCCCGCGATGGTACTGGATGTAGAGATCCACCTTGCGGGCGATCGCGGCCTCCGCGTTGGCGAGGGCGCGCGCGTCGTCCCGCTGGTTGTCGTAGTAGACCATCTCGACCGGATGGACCCGAGAGGCGAGCACGAAGCTCTCCCGGATCTCGCGCCCGGTGAAGCCCGTCCCCTCGATCGTCACCCCCGGCTCGTCCGTGAAGTTCGCGAACGCCACGACGTACGTCCGCTGGGCGGCGGCGGGAGCGAGCCCGCCGTGAGGCATCACCGCGCCGAGCGACGGCCGCCGTCCAGCGCTGGAGACACGAGCGCCGGCGTCCCCGTGGAGAGGACGCCGGCGCCCGATGCGTCACGAGAGCGGGACCGACCTCGGAGACTAGCGGATCCCCTCGATGCCGACGAAGTTGCCGGTCATGCCGACGCCCTTCGGCACCGTCATGCTGAAGAAGAACGTGGCCCGGCCGCGTCGCGGCGGCCTCGGCCGCCATCAGGTCCGTGCGCACGTTCTCGATGATGTGGATGCCGTTGTCGGTGAGGAGCATGTTGTGGACGATGAAGGCCTCCTTCGGGTTCTCGCCCGGGATGACCTCGACCGCCCCACGTGTCGTTGCCGACCGCGACGACCTTCTGCGAGATGAGCCACGTCGCCGCGTCCTTGCCGATGCCCGGCTCGCCCGAGTTGTAGAGCGCGTTCTGGGCCGGGAACTGCTCGAAGAGATCGCCCCAGCCGGTGTGGATGATCACGATGTCGCCCTCGCGCAGGGTCACGTTGTACATCTTGAGCCCGGCCTGGATGTCGGCGGCGGTGATCACCGTGCCCTTCTCGAGGCACGGCTTCTTGCACGCGGCGTTGCCCTTGAACTTGTTGGCCTGCTGGTACACCTTGACCATGTCCACGAGCACGCCCCGGGTCGCGAAGGGCTTGAGGTTCTCGATGCCGAGCCGGGTCATGTTGTTCTGGGTGATGTACTTGCCCATCGGCGTCTGGTTGAAGTAGCAATCCTTCCGTCCGATGTGCCCGAGCCCGTCCAGGTGCGTGCCCACGTGGCTCTGGCTGAGCCAGGTGTCTTCCATGTAGGTGAGCTGGTTCTCGCCGAGCGCGGCGCCGGGCGCGAGCGTCGTGGCGGTCAGGATCGTCTTGGTGAAGCGGCTGCCGAAGAGCGGGATGCCGTCGGTCAGCGGGTAGGACATCGCGATGACCTTGCCGTCCTTGATCTCGGCGGCGGCGGCCTTCGTCACGGCCGGGGTGATGCGGTTCGTGGCGCCCGTCTGATCGTTCGGGCCCCAGGGCGACGGCGGCATGAGGGTCTTGCAGTCGGTCTGGGCGAACGCCGAGGAACCGAGGGCAAGGACCATCAGGGCCGCACCCACCGCTACGATCGCTCTTGGCTTCATGGCCGAGACTCCTTCTCGTCAGTGAGAGGGCACGCCGCGCGTCACCGTGACGACGCGGGGGCATCCTAGAGCAGCCCGCGGACAAAGGTCAAGCATCCCGCTTGCCGCGCGGCGTCACGCGGCCTCTTGACCGGCCGCCCCTCTTCCTCCACTATCGCCCGGCCGATGCACCCGCTTGCTCGGGCCGCGCTCCTGTTGCTCGTCGCTCTCGCCCTCGGCGTCGCGGGCGTTCCGCCCGCGCTCGACGAGGACCGGAGCGTCCCCGGATTCTGCAGCCCCGATTGCCCGCTCCAGCAGGATGCCCACTCCGTCGCGGTGCCCACCGCGCTGGCCCGCCATGCGCGGCCGGCCGACCCGGCGCGGGAGCGGCACGACGTGGCCCCGGCCTTCTCCGCGCCCGCGGCCCCGGCATCACCCGATTCCCCCCGCGCTCCGCCCCCGGCCTGACCGCGCCCGCTGATCGTGAACCGGCGGTCCCCCCGGACCGCGTCGGCAGCTCACGCTCCGCTTCCGGAGGGCATCCATGCGCATGCACACGGCCGGCTTCTGGCCGCTCCCGCTCTTGCTGCTGTCGCTGGGCACGTCGCTGCCGGGCCCCGCCCACGCCCAGGACGTGGACGCGGTCCGCCAGGAGCTCACCGCGGTACGCCGCCAGCTCGACTCGATCCGCGAGCAGTACGAGACGCGCCTGCGCGACTTGACCGACCGTCTCGAGCAGCTCGAGGGCCAGCGACGCACCGCGACCCCGGCGCCGAGCTCCGCGGCGGCGCCGGCCGGGTCCGCCGGGGCGCCGACTCCCGCGGCAACCGTCCCCGTCACCGCCGCCAGCCCCGCCCCGGCCGGTGGCGAGCCATCCCTGCGCGAGATGCTGGCCCCGCGCCAGCCGTTCGCCCTGGCCCAGCCGGGACGCACGCTCCTCTTCGACATCGGGGTCAGCGGGGACTTCGTCACCGACTTCACCTCCCGGAGTCGCGAGCGCCGACGCGACGGCACGTTCGCCGGGCGCGAGAACCGCTTCTTCCCGCGGGAAGTCGAGCTGGGCCTGTTCGGCCGGGTCGACCCGTATGCCAGCGCGGTCGTCCGGCTCTCCGCCGGCGAGGAGGCGGCCGGCCTCGAGCCGTCCGACCGGAGCCTCAGCGTGGAGGTGGACGAGGCGAACCTGACCCTGCTGAGCCTGCCCCTCGGCACCACCGCGCGCCTCGGCGTCATGCGGCCCCGCTTCGGCACGCTGAACATCGTGCACCAGGACGACCTGCCGCAGATCGATCGGCCGAACGTGCTGAGCCGCTTCTTCGGCGAAGAGCAGCTCGAGGGCGAGAAGGGCGTCGAGGCCTTCTGGGTGCTGCCGCTGCCGGTCTACAACGAGCTGTCGATCGGCGTCTTCGACGGCGACAACGAGGTGGCGTTCGGCCGCGGCAGCCTGCGGGATCCGCTGGTCATCGGCCGCTGGCGGACATTCCTCGAGCTCGAGGAGCACGGCGGCCTGCAGATCGACCTGTCGGCGGCGAGCGGCATCGCCACCGACGCGCATCGCACCACGATCCTCGGCCTGGGAGCCAAGTACAAGTGGGCGGCCCCCGGCTCGGGCTTCCCCCTCTTCACCATCGCGGGCGAGGCGCTCTACGCCATGCGCACGGTGACGACGGACGGCGACGACACCACGCCCCCGCGGGACCGGCGCTTCGACCGCTGGGGCGCCTACCTCTACGGGCAGCTCGATCTCACCCGCCGCTGGGCCTTCGGCGTGCGCGGGGACTGGACCGAGCTCGCGGTGGAGCGCGGGCGCGAGTGGGCCGTCTCGCCCTATCTCCAGTTCAAGCCGTCCGAGTTCCTTCGCTTCCGCGCCCAGTACAAGCACACCGAAGGGACCGGCGCGGTGGAGCGCGTCGCGAACGAGTTCTTCCTGCAGGGCACGTTCATCCTCGGGGCCCACCCGACGGAGCGCTTCTGATGTCCCCGCGCCGCCCCTGCGCCTCATCTCCATCATCGCGTTGCTCGCGGGCCTTCTCGCCGCCCCCCCGGCGTCCGGGCCGGCCGCCGAGCCTGCCCTGCGCGTGCTCACCACCCTGCCCGATCTCTGGTCCATCACGCGCGCCCTCGTGGGCGACCTGGGCCGCGTCGAGGTCGCGACCCGCCCCGGCCAGAATCCCCACGACCTCGAGATCCGGCCGAGCCAGATCCTGCTCGTCAAGCGGGCCGAGATCCTGGTGCGCAACGGTCTCGAGGAGGACGCCTGGATCGACCCGATCGTCGAGAGCAGCGGCAACCCGCGCCTGCTCCGCGGCTCGGCGAGCGTGATCGAGGCCTCCCAGGGCCTCGACCTCCTCAAGATCCCGTCCGGCCGCGTGGACCGGTCGCTCGGCGACGTGCACCCGTCCGGCAATCCGCACTTCACCCTCGACCCCGGCACGATGCCCACCGTGACCGCGTCCATCGCCGACGGCCTCGCTCGCCTGCGGCCGGATCTCGCCCCGAAGCTCGACGCCAACCGGCGCGAGTTCCTCGCCCGCGTCGAGAGCCGGTTCCAGCGCTGGCGTGAGCTGCTGGCGCCGTACCGCGGCGCGCGGGTGGTGAGCTACCACGATAGCTGGCCGTACTTCTACCGCGCGTACGGCCTCATCGAGCTCGGCGTCATCGAGGACCGCCCCGGTGTCCCTCCGACCCCGCAGCACCTCACGAGCCTCGTCCGACGGATGAAGGAGCAGGGCGCGCGCGTGGTCGTGCTCGAGAGCTGGTATCCCCCCGAGAGCGCCGCCGCGGTGGCCCGACTGGCCGGAGCCAAGCTCGTGGTGATCCCGCAGTCTCCCGGCGCGGTGCCCGGCACCGCCGACTACATCGCCCACATGGAGCATGTCGTGACGGCGCTGGCGAAGGCGCTCGCCGACCCCTGAAGACCGGAGCCCGCAACGAACCGGTCACGGATCACGGTATAAGCGCAGGAATCCGTTGACACGCGGGCCCCGCGGCGGCCATGCTCCGCCCGCAGCGTTCAAGATCCCCCGTCCCGTTCCGTGCTCCACGCTGCGTGGAAGGGAGGGCCCGTCCCATGGCGCGCTCATCGTTCGGCGTCCCCGGTGGAGTGCTCGGTGTCGCCCTGTGCCTCCTCCTGGCCGGCTGCTACGGCGCCTATCAGGTGAAGGCCGACCATCCGTCCGGGGCCGGCACCCTGCTGCCGACGGTGGAGGACAAGGACGCCGGGCTCGTCGGCATCGCGGGCGGCTTCGATCTCAAGGCCTACCCGGTCATCGCGATCAGCCTCTTCCCGGTCACGGATCTCGCGGTCAAGGACGACGGGGACCGGCGGACCGCCGCCTCCATGTCGGCCTTCTTCCACTCCGAGCTGGTGCGACGGATGCGCGAGAGCGGCCTCTTCACGCGCGTCGTCAACCTGACCGAGACTCCGTGGCAGCCGGGCGCGGAGAAGGCCCTCCGCCTCGACGGACGAATCACCCGGCTCGGCGAGGGCTCCCAGGCCGCGCGCGCCTTCGCCGGCCTCTACGGCGCCGGCAAGGCGCGGGCCCAGAGCGATATGGTCTTCACGGACGCGCGGACCGGAGGGTCGCGCAGATGGGCTTCTTCGGCGGCGACAGCAAGGACCACCTGAAGGAGTCGTTCGACGACATGGCGCGGGACCTCGCCAAGTTCCTCGTACGGCTGAGCCGCGGAGAGGCCCCGAGGAAAGAGTGAGCGGGCCGGCCGACCCGCTACTGAGAACGCGCCGGAGGCGTTACAGTAGCGGGCGGCCATGGACCTCCAGCCCTCCGCCCGCCAGAGCGAGCTGATCGCCACCGCCCGCCGCCTCGCGCGCGAGCGCTTCGCCCCTCGCGCGGAGCGCCACGATCGCGAGGCGTCCTTCCCGTTCGACGACTACGCCGATCTGCGGGCCGCCGGCCTCCTCGGCCTCTGCGTCCCCACGCGCTACGGTGGGCTCGGCGCCGACTACGAGACCTACTGCCTGGTCGCGGAGCAGCTCGCGCAGGGCAATGCCTCGACCGCGCTCACCTTCAACATGCACTGCCTCACCATGCTGATGATGGGCGTGCTCGCCGACGCCATGCCGATGTCGTCGGCGGCGCGCGGGCGGCACGAGAAGCTCCGCGCCGCGAAGTTCCGTGAGGTGATCGAAGAGGGCGTCTTCTACGGCCAGCCCCACAGCGAGCCGGTGGAGCAGGGCGAGACGGACACCGCGCTGCGCATGGGCGGGCGCCGCTTCGGCACCACCGCCCGCAAGGTGGACGGGGGCTACGTCGTCAACGGGCGGAAGTTCTTCGTCTCCCTCGCCGGCTCCGCGCCCTACTTCGCCACCCCCGCCATTCGCCTCGGCGACGAGCCCTGGATCGAGCGCACGCTCTACCTCCAGGTCCCGAAGGACGCGCCGGGCGTGTCCTTCCCGGGCGACTGGGATCCGATGGGGATGCGCGGCACGGTCAGCCGCGACATGGTGCTGCAGGACGTCTTCGTCCCCGACGACGGCGAGGTGCTGCCGCCGGGCCTGTTCGGCGCCATGTACAACGCCTTCCCCCAGCTCTCGCCGCTGACCTTCTGCGCGACCTTCCTGGGCCTCATGCAGGCCGCCTACGACGGCGCCCTCGCCTACCTGACCGGCCAGATGGCGGGCTCGCCCGGGCTGCACACCGAGGCCGCGGTGAAGGGCCACGCGGTGGCCGAGATGCTCTTCACCCTGGAGGGAACGCGCGCGCTCTACTACCGCGCCGTGTCGGAGGCGCGGGTGGACTGTTCGGCCGACGTGGTGCAGCGCGCCCGGGCCGCGCACGTGACCGTCCAGCGGTCCGTGATCACCGTGACCCAGGAGGCGATCCGCGTCTGCGGTGGGCGCGGGCTGCTCAAGCGTTACCCGCTCGAGCGCTACGCCCGCGACGCGCGCGCCGGCGCGCTGATGCGCCCCTGGACGCAGGAGATCGCCACCCAGCAGGCGTGGGAAGCCGCGCTGGGACTCGACGCGCCGAACACCCGCGGCCCGGATTAGCCGGACCCCTCGAACGACCTCGGAGTCCTCGTACGCTCGCCCGTTGGCGTACCGCGAAGAAAGCCGGGGCCTACAGGGGTTTGCCCCGTAGGCCCCGGAGAATGGAGCGGGCGACGAGATTTGAACTCGCAACCCCGAGCTTGGGAAGCTCGTGCGCTACCGTTGCGCCACGCCCGCGTTGCGTCCCTATTCTAGCCTTCGCTCGCGGCCAGTCAACCGGGAGCTATTTGAGTGACATGTCGTAGGCCTTGATCAGCTCGTCGCTGCGCGCCTTCCAGTTGAGCCGCTTGCTGGCCCCGTAGAGGTCGACCTGCTGGTAGAGCGGCACCGCCGGCATGTCGTCGATCCACAGCTTGTTGATCCGGTGGTACGTGGCGAGCCGCTGCTTCTCGTCCATCTGCGTCTGCGCCTGGTCCACCATGCCGTCGAAGTCGGCGTTGTGGTAGTTGCCCAGGTTGCTGCCGCTCCGGAAGAGCGGGCCGTACACCGTCTCGGCGTCCACCGTGGCCGTGCCCCAGCCGATCAGCCACACCGGGCCCGGCTTGTGCGCGTACACGAGGTTGTTCAGGTAGTTGACGAACTCGTAGGTCTTGAGCTGGGTACGGATCCCGGCCTTGGTGAGCTGGCCGGTCACCGCCTCCGCCACTTCCTTGTCCCGCACGTAGCGGCCCTGCGGGCTGTTCAGCGTGAGCTCGAGCCCGCCCGGGAAGCCGGCCTCGGTCAGGAGCTGCTTGACCTTGCCCAGGTCCTGCTTGATCGGCTTGAGCGCGGGGTCGTAGCCGAAATGCAGCGGGGTCAGCAGCAAGGCGGTGCGCACCGCCTTGCCGTCGAGCACGCCCTTGACGATCTCGTCCACGTCGAGCGCGTAGGCGATGGCCTGGCGCACGCGCTTGTCGGCGGTCACGCCCTTGTAGGGCCCGATCAGCTTGTGCTGGGCGTCGTACTCGTGGGTGACGAACATGAGCTGCAGCGTGCGGATCGACGGCGCGGTCGAGAGGAAGATCTTGGGGTGGTTGGCGATGATGGTGGCCAGGTGCGGCGGGATGTTCACCGCCACGTCCACTTCCCCGTTCTGGAGCGCGGCCACCCGCACCGCGTCGTCGGGAATGGGGCGGAACACCACCGTCTTGATCCTGGCCGCGCCGCGCCAGTACTGATCATTCGCCTCGAGCACGATCTCCTCGTCCTTGCTCCAGCGAACGAGCTTGTACGGCCCGGTGCCGATCGGGTTCTTCGAGATGAAGGCCGAGTCCTTGCCCGCGTAGGCCTTGGGCGGGTACATGGACGCCTGGCGCGAGGTCATGATCGTGGGAAAGATGGGCCACGGCTTGCTCGTCTGCACGCGCACCGTGTAGGCGTCCACGATGTCCACCTTCTCGATGGGCCGGAAGTTCGAGCTGGCCCGGAGTCCCGTCTTGACCCGCTCGAGGCTGAACTTCACCGACTCCGCGTTGAACTCCTCGCCGTTGTGGAACTTCACGCCGCGGCGCAGCTTCACTTCCCACGTCGTCGGCGCCACCAGCTTCGGCAGCTCCGCGGCCAGCGCGGGCACGATCTTGAGGTTCTGATCGCGCTCCACCAGCGTATCGAACAGGTGGCTCGCCACCACGGAGGCGGGCGTCTCCTGCTGATTCTGGGTATCGAGCGTCGTGGGATCCACCCCCTGGGCGATGACGATCTTGCCCTCCGGAGCCGCCCAGGCCAGGCCCGGCGCCACGAGCAGGGTCAGCACGAGCGAACAGAGACGTCTCAGAACCATCAGGGGCCTCCTTGGAAGCGGTGAAATTGGCGGGGAAAGTGACCACACTCTAGGCAACGCCTGGGCCGGGTGTCAAGTTCCACGCTCCGTCTCGCGACGCAGGTGCGCGAGCGCCTCGTCACGCGTGCTCACCAGGCCGAGCGCCTGGGCCTCGCGGGCCAGTCCGAGGAGGCGGCCGACCTCCGGACCCGGCGCCACACCGAACGCCGCCATCACGTCTTCTCCCCGCAGCAGGGCGGGCGACGCGGCAGCCGCCGCCTCCTCGTCGAAGCCGGCCATCAGGGTGCGCACCACCTCGCCGCCGGCACCCGCCCAGACCGCCAGCGGGGCGGCGCCGTCGAGCGCGGCCGCGTCGGCCAGGGCCAGCAGCAGCAGATCGCGCGCCTCGTCGCCGAGCGCCCGGAAGAAGCGGAACCGCGCGCGACGCGTGATCACGCCCGCCTGCGCCAGATGCATGGGCCGCAGATGCTCGGCCACGAGCCGCTCGAGCACCTGCGCGGCGTGCCGCGAGAGACGGAAGCGCCGCGCGATCTCGACCGCGCGTCGCGCGCCCGCCGTGTCGTGGCCGATGAAGCGGACGCGCCCGCCGATCTCGGCCCGCGTCTCGGGCTTGGCCACGTCGTGGAGCAGCGCGGCCAGCTTCAGCGCTTCGCGCCGGGTCAGCCCACCGCCCAGGTCCTGCGTCAGATGCTCGCGCAGGGCCGGGCCCCATGGGGCGAGCGCGTCGAGGTCGGCGAGCAGAGCATCCACGCCCTCGACCGCCCGCAGCGAGTGCTCCCAGACGTCGAAGTGATGCGGCAGGGGCTGGGCGGTGGCGCGCATCGGGAGGCTCTCCGGCAGCAGGACCGTCAGGACCCCCAGCCGATCCAGCGCTCGCAGTCCCGCCGCGGCCGCCGGCTCGGCGAGGATCCCGATCAGCTCGTCGCGGACTCGCTCGGCCGCCACGCGCGCGATCAGGTGCGCCGCCGCTTCGATGGCCGCCTCGGCGTCCGGATGGAGCCGCCACCCCGGGCGCATCGCGAGCCGCACGCCGCGCAGCGCGCGGACCGGATCGTCGTCGATCGCGGCGGGCCCGCAGGGCCGCACCACCCGATCGCGGAGGTCGTCGAGCCCGCCCGTCGCGTCCACGATGGTGGCGACGCCGTCGCGCAGCAGCGCGGCCACCGGCGCGGCGAGCGCGTTCACCGTGAAGTCGCGGGCCCGCAGATCGGCCTCGAGCGTCGCCGCGCGGAGATCCACCACGTCCACCTCTCCGCCGCCCGACCGCGGCACGATGCGCCCGGCGCCGCGGTCCTCGTCCAGGACCACGAAGGTGGCGTCCAGCCGGTCGGCCAGGCGGCGTCCCAGCTCGAGCGCCCCACCGGCCACCGCCAGGTCGAGATCGGCGGCCGCGCCACCCGACAGCACCTCGCGCAGGGTGCCGCCCACGACCCACGCGGCTCTCGCGGGCCCGGCCAGCTCCCCGAGCGCAGCGAGCGCGCGGCGCCCCGTCACCGGCAACTGCTCCAGCCGGATGCGCACTAGAGCCCGAGCAGCCGCTGGGCGTTGTCGTGGAAGATCTTGCGGTGAACCGTCTCGGGCACCGGCCGCTCCCAGATCGGCCGTCGCTCGTCGTCGTAGCTGTGGGGCGTGTTGGGGAAGTCGCTCCCGAACAGGATGCGATCCTGCCAGCGCACCAGATCGGCGTCGGTCACGTCGGCGGGACTCGCGCCGTGCCCTCCCCGGTAGATCGCGCTCTGCGGGGCCATCGCGGCGGTGGTGTCGAGATACATGTTCGGACACCGCTCCATCAGCTCCAGATGCCGGCGGGTCTCGAACTGGCCCATGTGGGCCACGATGACCTTGAGCTCCGGGAACATGTCCATCACCCGCTCGAAGCGCGGGAACCCGTCGTACTCGTTGGGCCAGGGCGCGCTGCCCACGTGGATCAGGAGCACCGCCCCCCGGGCCAGCAGGAGCTCGTAGACCGGCAGGATGCGCGGGTCGTCGGGATGGAAGCGCTGCACGTTGATGTGGAACTTGAAGCCCCGGAACCCGTAGCCGTCGAGCGCCTCCCGTGCCACATCCACCACGTCGGCATCGCCCGGGTGCACCGTGCCGAGCGGCAGGCCCGCGGGCAGCCGCCGCGCCGTCTCGTGGAGCCACGCGTTGAGCTCGCGCGCGAGCCCGGGCTTGTGGGCGTACGAGAAGTAGACGAAGCGCTCCACGTCCTGCTCGGCGAGGAAGCGCGCGACCCATTCGGGCTCGGTCCGGTACTGGAAGTCCCAGCCGGGCCGCCCCACGAACCAGCGGCGGATCGCCGCCGAGAGCCACTCGGGATGCAGGTGGGTGTGGACGTCGATGTAGCGGAAGCCGGGCGGCGGCGAGGCCATCAGGCGCTCACCACCCACCGGCCCGGCCAGCCCGCCACCTCGCGCGGCGCGCTGACCCGCCCGGCCCGCGCCAGCGCGGACAGCGCCGTCTCCACCTCGGGGCGCGGCACCCCGAAGAGGCGCGCGAGCAGCGCCGGCGTCGAGTACACCGCGCCGGCGAGATAGCGCGAGAGCAGGCGCTCGAGCGCGGCCGGCCGGCGCAACCGCCGGCCTTCCGCGAC
Organism: uncultured Candidatus Rokubacteria bacterium; assembly: GCA_963747235.1. Classification (GTDB taxonomy): domain Bacteria; phylum Methylomirabilota; class Methylomirabilia; order Rokubacteriales; family CSP1-6; genus CAMLFJ01. Next base: position 315,115 of record CAVVEU010000013.1, on the reverse strand, counting down.
CACGTCCGGCAGCCACCGCTCGAGCAGGTCCCAGCGGTACGAGAAGGTCGGCTCGTACCGCTCCTCGGTCTTCACGATCCAGAGCCCCTGCTGGAGCTCGCCCATGGCCCGCTCGAACTCGCGCGTCTTGCCCGGCTCGAGCATGAAGCACTCCGCGCGGATGCCCCGCGTGTACTGGGGCGACTCGCGCACGAGGCAGTCCATGATGCGCTTGGCGTTGAGCGAGAGGCGGCCCGCCTCGTATTCCGTGCGGTACGCGCTCGCCCGCTGATTGCCGCGCACGAGGGAATAGAACGCGGGGAACAGATCGAGCGCGACCAGCAGCGGCCGGCCCTTCACGAGCTTGCCGTAGTACACCTGGCGCCGGGCGGGCAGCACGTCCTTCAGCTCCCAGGTGAGCCCGATCCCGTCGTCGTGGTGCGAGCGGCGCGGCCACCGCGGCGCGGCCCGGCCCACCACGGCCTCCCAGAGGCAGCCGAGGCCCTCCGGGAAGCGATGGAACGTCGAGCAGAGGCCCACCGCCTCCACGAAGGCCAGCGCGCTCCGCGCGGAGCGCACGCGGCGGGAAGGGAGCTGGCGGAAGTTGCGGCGCCGGCGCCGGAGCAGCGCGGCCTGGTCCATGCGGCTCAGCCCAGCTCGAAGCCCCGCTCGGTGACGCGGTACTCCGTGATCTCGTCGCTCTTGGCGCTCCCCCGGTGCTTGACCACGCAGAGCATGCGGGCCAGCCGGTTGCCGACGCGCTCGCTGCCCATCACCACGATGGTGTTGGCCACCGCGCCGACGTCGCCCGCCGCGACCTTGCGGGCGATGAGGTGCTCGAGCTGGGTCTCCTCGGTCGTCACCAGGAGCAGCGTGGTCACCGTCGATGTGATCGTAGCGGTGCGCGTCGATGAAGGCGCGGTGCTTCCACACCGGCATGCAGATCTCCATCCCGAGCGTCTCGCTGTCCCGATGGATGGTCTTCCGGTAGAGGTCGTCGAAGATGTAGGGCTGGATGTAGTCGCCCGGCACGTCCATCGGCTCGATGCCGTCCACCACGATGCGCCGGCTCCCCGCCGCGAGGTGGAAGTACACGAAGGGCCGCACCGTGTAGAGGGCCTGGTTGTACTGGGCCTTCCAGTTCCAGTCGAACTCGACCCCGTCCCCGCTCGTGACCTGGTAGTCGCGCAGCTTGCCGACCCACGGCAGGGCGTCGCAGTAGAAGGCCTGCATCTGCTCGCCGGGCGGGAATGGCTCGGCCATGGGCAGCACCGAGTGCGTCCAGCGCTTGAGGTCCCAGCCGTGCAGCCGCGCGGCATAGGCGTGGTGCTGCTGGGAGTCGCCGCGGACGTTCATGTCGAACACGATGCCCGCGGGCCCCGTCGGCCCGGGCGCCGTGGTCGCAGAACATCAGGCCCAGGTGGGTCTTGCCGATCCCGGTGGCCCCGTAGACAACCGTCAGGGTGCCCGGGAGCAGCCCGCCGCCCAGCATCTCGTCCAGCCTGGAACTACCCGTGGATACGCGCGTGGTCATGGTCGGGTGATCTTACCGACCCGGGCGTGAGACGGTCAAGCCGTGCCACCGTCCGGCCCCGGCGGCTCGCCTTCCCTTGACAGGCCGCCGAGGGGGGTCCTACCCTCGATACATGCCACGCCGAGTGGTCTGGTACCCGGCGGGTTCCCCGGCAGCTACCCAGCTCTCCGCGCTCCCCGGTGATCTCGAGGCGCTCCCGCTGCCCGCGACGGGCGCCCCGCCGGCCGGGCCGGATGAGTCCGCGGTGGCGCTCGTGGACCTGACCGCGGGGGACGCGAAGGTCGCGACGGCCCTGGCCGCCGACGCGCCCGACCTGCCGGTGGTCGCCCTCGTCGCTCCCGGCGCCACCCCGGTCGTCTCGTGCTACGCCTACGTCGGCAAGCCGGCCGCTCCCGCGGTGCTGGCCGCCGCGCTCCGCAACGCGTGCGACCACGCGCACGCCCGGCGTGAGGCCGACGCGAGCCGTCGCGAGCTGCAGGAGCTCAACCAGATCGGCGTCGGCCTCTCCGCCGAGCGCGACACCGACGCGCTCCTGAATCTGATCCTGACCAAGGCGCGCGCGATCACCCACAGCGACGCGGGGTCGCTCTACGTGGTGGAGGACGCGGCCGACGGCACCGCGCGCCTGCGCTTCAAGCTGGCCCAGAACGACTCGGTCCGGGTGCCGTTCACCGAGTTCACGCTGCCGATCGACGACGCCAGCGTGGCCGGCCACGTGGCGCTCACCGGCGTGGTGCTGCAGCTCGACGACGCCTACGTGCTGCCGCCCGGCTCGCGCTTCCGCGTCAATCGCGACTTCGACGAGCGGGTCGGCTACCGCACCAAGTCCATGCTGGTCGTCCCGATGGCCACGCCGCAGGGCAAGGTGATCGGCGCGCTGCAGCTCATCAACTGCAAGCGGGATCCGGCCGCGGTCTTCCCGACGCCCGCCGACGTGCTGGCCCACGTGATCCCCTACCCACCGCGCTTCCGGGATCTGGCCGCGTCGCTCGCCTCCCAGGCCGCCGTCGCGCTCGAGAACAGTCGCCTTTACCAGTCCATCCAGGCGCTGTTCGAGGGCTTCGTGCAGGCCTCGGTCACCGCGATCGAGTCGCGGGACCCGACCACCTCGGGTCACTCCTTCCGGGTGGCCGACTTCACGGTGGCGCTGGCCACCGCGGTGGACCGCGACGGCGGCGCCTTCCGTGACGTCCGCTTCTCGCCCGACGAGATGAAGGAGATCCGCTACGCCTCGCTCCTCCACGACTTCGGCAAGGTCGGCGTCCGCGAGGAAGTCCTGGTGAAGGCCAAGAAGCTCCCGGTGGGCCAGCTCGACATGATCCGGCAGCGCGGCGAGATCATCCGGCGCGGTCTCGAGCTGCGCCACGCGCGCCGCAAGATGGACTGGCTGCTCCGGCACGGCCGGGAGGACTTCGGCCATCGCTCCGCGGAGTGGGACGCCGAGCTGGCCGCCATGCTCGCCGACCTCGACCAGCATCTCAAGGCCGTCGCGGCGGCCAACGAGCCCACCGTGATGCCCGACGACGTCTCCGCCTCGATCCGCGACCTGGCCGTGCACGCCTACGCGGATCACCTGGGCGACTCGCTGACCCTGATCACGCCCGACGAGGCCCGCATCCTGGCCATCCCGCGCGGCAGCCTGACGCCCGAGGAGTACGAGCAGATCCAGTCGCACGTCGTGCACACGTACCAGTTCCTGAAGCAGATCCCGTGGACCAAGGAGCTCCGCCGCGTGCCCGAGATCGCCCGCTCGCACCACGAGAAGCTGAACGGCGGCGGCTACCCGGACGGCTGGCGCGCCCCGGACATCCCGGTGCAGACGCGCATGATGACCATCTCCGACATCTTCGACGCGCTGACCTCGCGCGACCGCCCCTACAAGCCCGCGGTGCCGGTGGAGCGCGCGCTGGACATCCTCGGCCAGGAGCGCAAGTCCGGCGCGCTGGACGGCGATCTGCTCCAGATCTTCATCGCGGTCCGGCCCTGGGAGCGTCCGGGCCGCGCCTGAGTCTGGCCCGTCGTCAGCTCGCCAGCAGCGCGGCCAGCACACCCCACGACACCACGCCCAGCAGCATTGCCGCGGCGCCCAGGAGATCGGCCGGGCGAAGCGTCGCCACCTGTTGAGTCTTCAGCGCGAAAAAAAGGGGGCGTACTGCGGCCGCCCGCGCGCGCGACCCGATCCACACGCGGCGCCGCGCATCGCGACGCCAGTCACACGTCCAATCACGGCGCGTGATCGGCCGCCGCTTCCTGCTCCGCACCGCCACTGCTGCTACCCGCCGCATGGTCCGTGCTCCTTTCGGATTGCCCCTCAGATTTGCCGCATGATGCCGACGACCTTGCCCAGGATGCGGAAGTCGCCGCGACCTGCCTCCACCACGATCGGCTTCATGGTCGGGTGCTCCGGGCGCAGCACCACCGCGCCGCTCTCCCGCGCGAAACGCTTCACGGTGGCCTCACCGTCCAGCATGGCCGCGACGATGTCACCGCTCGCCGCCGTGTCCTGCTTGCGCACGAGGACGAGATCGCCGTCCATGATGTGCGCCTCGATCATGCTGTCCCCGCGCACGCGGAGCGCGAAGACATCCTGACCACCCGTGCCGAGCCAATCGGGCCGCAGCGGGATGGTGTCTTCGTGGTTTTCCACCGCGGTGATCGGCGCGCCCGCCGCGATGCGGCCGAGCACCGGGATGCCGGAGGCGGCCACTTCCACCCGCCGCGCGCCCTTGTGCGCGGGGAGCACGAGGGTCCGGGAGGCGCGCTTGCCGGTCACCCGGCGCTCCAGCATGCCCTTCCGCTCCAGCGCCCGCAGGTGGTCGAACGCCGCACGGGCCGTGAAGTGGAAGCGCTCCCCGATCTCGCGGACAGTGGGGGGCACACCCTGCCGCTCGCCGAAGAACCGGATGAACTCCAGCACCTCGCGCTGCCGAGCCGTCATCTCCTTCACCCTGGTCGCCCCTTTCCTGGCAACTCGAGCCTCTGCTTGGCCGAGCCTCAACAGATGATAGTCAACACCCGTTGAGCTACACAAGGAAAAAAAGGGGGTCAGCCGGCAGGCTCCCAGGGCTCGCAGACCGGGCAAGCGGCGTACCCGGCCTCGCGGGCCTCGGCGACCCGCTTGAAATAGACCCGCTCGGGCTCAACAATCCGTCGGGCCCAGCTACAGTCACGCCCGTGGAAGAGCTTGGCGCTGCGCTGGGCCAGGTAGTTCTCCCCCTCCGGCACGGCGACGGCCGGCGTCTCGTAGGGGTTGAGCACCGACTCCGGCAGGGCCTCCGCCGCCGCCACCGGCTCGGTCACCAGGTCGGAGGAGGTGGCCACCGGGGTTGGATCCGGCAGCGGGTCCAGCTCGTTGATCTTGAGGTTGGTCTCGATGGTGGATCGGAACTCGTCGCTGGCCCGCCGGAACTCGCGCATGGCCCGGCCGAGGGATCGGCCGAGCTGGGGAAGGTTCTTGGGGCCGAACACGAGCAGGGCGATCACGAAGATGAGAGCCAGCTCCTGGAGGCCGATATCGAACATGGGTGGGCGCGCTCAGCCTCCGACTATACCACTGCGCGAGCCACAACTGGCCGCGCGAGCCGCGATCCGAGCGCAACATGTGCGCGATGTCGACGCGCTGACGGAGCCCTCGTGAGGAATGCGATGTTCGCCTCGCTTCCTCTTGCGCGGGCTCCTCACGGAACGCATAATCAGTCACTCGGTCGCGAGCAAAACACGGAGGCGCACACGATGAGACGGTGGACGTGGATGGTAGTGGCGGCGGCTATGGCAGCATCACTTCTTCCGCCTCCTGTCGCGGCGCAGAGCTCGGACGCCGTCGGTATCGTCACGACGATCGACGGCCGCGCCACGGTGGCCCGCTCCGCGTTGCCGACCCCGCTCGCCATCAAGTTCAAGGACGACGTGTTCGGCCGCGACCGCATCAGCACGCAGGAGAACTCCCTCGTGCGCGTGCTGCTGGGCGGCAAGGCCATCCTCACCTTGCGTGAACTCTCCCAGGTCACGATCAGCGAAGAGCCGGGCCGCGCGGTGGTCACCCTCCCCGACGGCAAGGTGGTCCTCGCCGTCGACAAGAAGCGGATGCGCCCCGGCGAGTCCATCGAGATCCGCACCCCGAACGCGGTGGCCGCGGTGCGCGGCAGCATCATTTCGGTCGAGCGCAACGCGGCCCAGAACTACACCGTCACCATCTGCGGCGCCGGGCGATTGCCTGCGCGGGCCCGATAGCCAAAACCTCGGTCCGCTCCCGGTCGGGCAGACGTGGCAGGAACCTGGAGCCCCCCACTCCGGCCACCGCGAGCGACCTGAACGGAGCCTTCGGCTTCCGGACGGGCACCCCCACGTTCACGTCGGTGCCCGAGAGCCTCCAGAGCGCGCTCATTCAGGTGCAGACGAACCAGGCCACGCATGGTCGCCCAGTTCGTGAACACCGGAACGCGTGACGGATCCTGCAACTCCAGCGGTACCGGAACGTCAGGTGGCACCGGAACCGTTGGAATCATGGTCACAACGCACTCACGGGCACGACCCCGCAGGAGATCAAGATACGGGTCGAACCAGCGGGGCACTGGCGGGACCGGGAGCACGCCGGCCCAGCAGTCGCGGGACCGGTGGCTGGCGACCGGTGGCAGTGGCGGGACCGGTGGCAGTCGGACCGGCGGACGCCGGCGGCACGACGCAGGGACCGAATCTGCTCGTGAACGGCGGCTTCGAGAGCGGCCTCCAGGGCTGGAACCTCACCGGACAGGGCGGAACCATCGCGGGTCTCGGAACGGTGGCCCCACCCGCGGGCCAGGCCATGGGCCTCATCTACAGCTCGATCGGTGCCTTGCAGGGTGGCGGTCTCGGGCCTTCGCTCAATCCGGCGCTCCCCGCATACACCGACTCGAGCAAGCTCACGCAGTCGTTCGCGGTCACCGGGAACACGCTGTACGTGATCAAGACCACGTACAACTTCTTCAGCAACGAGTTCCCCAGCCAGCCCACGATCTATGACGACCGCCTCGAGCTGTCGGTCGCGGATCCGGCCGGGAACACGCAGGTCCTGGCTCTCGAGCGACGTAACACGTCCTTCACATCCTCGACGGTCTCTCCGCAGACCGCGAACGCGGGCGGCTTCACGACCGGTCAGGGTACCGGCGTGACCGGCTTCAAGACCTTCACCCTGAACTGGGTGCCGAGCACGGCCGGGCAGGCCACCTACACCGCTCAAGTCGGAGACGTCACCGACCAGTCGGTGCAATCCGCCGCCCTGCTGGATCAGGTGGAAGTCTTCGCCGATCCTCCAGCTCTACTTCGTGGGTGCCGGCACCACCCTCAACAGTCCGGGAACGGCGTCCGCTCGTCCAGCTCGTCAATCAGCCCCAGGCCTTCGACTCCCTCATCGCGGTGTGCTGCGGTGGCAGGGCCACGCTGGCCGGCCCGCTCCTCCGCGCCAACGACAGCGACCTCGACCGTGCCGTTCAGCCTCGTCACCCTCATCCAGGGCGGGACCCTGACGAGTACCTCGACCGATCCGCTCGTCTATCTCCAGGGCGGCAGCCACAACTTCGGCAGCATCGGGTTACCCATCTTCGACCTCTCCGGGATAACGACTCGGGATCGATGCCGAGACCGGCCTCACGCTCGGCACCGGCCGGCCGCTTCAGACCGCGGGACCGCTCTTCGAGACCTCCAATGCCACCGTCAACGCCCATCAGGGCGTGCGCGTCGACACCGCGCTGCTCGAGGCGACGGCACCACTGCTAGTGCTCACCAACGGCAGCAAGCTCACGACCGCGGCCGACACCGTCCAGCTCTCCTATCAGGCCAAGGTCACGAGCCTGGGTTCGATCGTGAAGCTCGACCGGAGCGCACTGACCGTGGCCAATGGGGCCGCACTCAGCCTGGCGGGCGGCAGCGTCCTCCGGGTAACCGGCGATCTCTTCAGCCTGACAAACGGGAGCAGCCTCAGTGTGCTCAACGGCTCGCTCGTGAGCTTGACCGGCGGGTCGATCCTGAGCGTCAACGGCGGCCTGATCGGTTTCGGCGGCAGCGGCGGCAACCTGGTCTCCGTGACCAACAGCTTCTGCCCGTGCACCACGATCGGCGGCATCCCGGTCAGCCTGACCGGCGGCGCCCTCGCCAGCAACGTGAGCATCAACGGCGCGATCAAGAACGGCGGGCTCGGGACCGTCAATCTCTCGCCCAACGCCGCGCTGATTCGCGTGGATGGCGCCACGACCAAGGTCACGATCAGCGGGCTGTAGACTGGCTCCGCTCGTTCCGGGGCGAACACGGGCCTCCGACGAAATCCGTCGGAGGCCCGTCATGTTTTGAAGAGCGCCCCGGATCCCGCAGCTCCCCTTCGCCTGATCTTCCGCCAGGTTCCGAGCCCTCCCTTCTGGCAGACGCCTTGCTAACTCTTACTGGCGGGCGCGTTATGCGCCGCCACGCAACCCCTGCACGGAGGACTGATCGCGATGAGATGGCTGGTGCGTGTGACCCGGGTGGCCCTGCTACTCGCCGTGTGGCCGAGCATCGCCCTGGCTCAGACCGCGGGCGACGGCGGCCGGGGCGTCGGTGTCGTCACGACGCTGGCCGGTACGGTGACGGTGGCCCGCGCCGCCCTGCCCACTCCCCAGCCCCTGCACTTCAAAGACAACGTCTTCATGCGGGATCACATCGCCACCGCCGAGAAGTCGGTGGTGCGCGTGCTCCTCGGCGGCAAGGCGCTCGTGACGGTGCGCGAGCTCTCGTCCCTCACGATCAAGGAAGAGACCGGCCGCTCCACCGTCGATCTCACCTCGGGCAAGATCGCGATGGGAGTCGTGCGGCAGCGCATGCGTCCCGGCGAGGTGATCGAGATCCGCACCCCGAACGCGATCGCGGCAATTCGCGGGACGGTCCTGGTGGTCGAGCTGATCCCCGCGCCGGGCGGCTCACCCGGCCAGCCGAATTACACGACCAAGGTCCACGTCCTGCACGGCCTCGTGGAGGTGTCCGACCCGAACAATCCGGGCGCCGCCCCGGCCCAGGTCGGCACGCTCCAGAGCTGGAGCCGCACCGGGAGCGAGCCCTTCTCGCAAATGCCGCTGTCGCCCACCGCGGCCGCACAGGTCTTCGCCGACCTCCGCTCGGCGCCCCAGATCGCCGAAGGGCCGGCGGAGTTCATGGCCAGCGTCACCTCGCACGAGCAGGCGAAGGCGCTCGCGGTGGCCGAGTTCCTGGCCCCGGAGATGGCCGGCGCGGGTGCGGGCGGCGACAGCGCCTCGGCCCCGCCCCCGAGCGCGCAGGGCAACGGGACGCCGGGCATCACGGACACGCCGGTCGTTGCGCTCGTCGCCTCGACCTTGCCGGGCAGCCCGCCACCCACTCCGACCGCCGGCCCCACAGGTCAGGCGCGGCTTTCCTACAACGGCCAAGCCGTGACCGCGCGCGGCAGTCTCTACTCGCTGACCGCGGGGCAGACCGACACCCCCACCGTGCCGATCCTCGAGGCGATCGGCAGCTCCCTGAGCGTCGGCCAGAGCCTGATGGACGTGACGGGCGGCGCCACGTTCGCAAGCAGCGGGACCGCCCCGCTCCTCTACCTCGACCCCTCGAAGCTGAGCGCGGCCAGCCTGCTGACGCTGGGCGGCGGAGCCACCTTCAGCCTTACCGGCACCCTGTTCCACGATCAGAACGGCGGACTCGGCCTCGCCTCCGACATGGTGCAGATCGCGGGCGGCGCCAGCCTCCTCGGTAGCGGCGCTTCCGCCCTGGTAGACCTCGTCGGCTCGAGCGCCAGCGCCGCGGGCAGCCTGCTCTCGGTCAGTGGCGGGGCGGTCATGGACCTGGTCAGCGCCAGCGCCCCGCTCCTCAGCCTGACCCAGCGCGCGGCCCTGACCACCGACCGCAGCCTGGTCGAGCTCTCAAACGGCGCGGCGGTGAAGCTCGGTCAGATGACCGCGCTGACCGCCAGCAGCCTCACCATCAAGGGCCACGCGCTGAGCCTCTCCGGCGGCGCGACCCTGTCGGTGGCCGGCGATCTCTTCCGCCTCGCCGGCGGTAGCACGCTGACCCTGACCAACGGCGCGCTCCTGAGCCTCTCGGGCGGCTCGACCCTCAACATCACCGGCGCGCTCATCAACTTCATCGGCACCGGCAACACGCTCTCGATCACCAACGGCCTCTGCGGCAACGGGGGATGTTCCATGATCGGCAACCTGCCGGTCTTCGTGGCGGGCGGCGGGACCATCAACCTGGGCAGTAGCCCGATCGTGAACCTGGCCGGCAACACGCTGCAGATCGCGCCGGGCTCGGCGGTGATCAGCGTCACCGGCGGCGCGCAGGTCAAGCAGGGGCTGTAGGGCGGTACGGGACCTCAGTACTGCCAGGAGAGGGTGAGCGACCAGACGTTCCGGTTGTAGCCGTACACTGCCAGGTTCGAGTCCGCGACGGTCCGCTGGTACTCGGCGGCCAGCGTCAGCGGACACGGCGCGTTCGACGCGCACCCGATGGAGGCGGGCCCGATGTTCGCGGCCAGCACCTGCTCCACCCGCACCACGTGGTTCTGCTCGAAGTCTTCCCGCTCGCGCGTGCTCGGGTTCGCCACCGGCAGCAGCGTGTTGGCGTGCAGGTAGTGCCGCTGGTGCAGGTCGAAGTCGTACTTGAGCCGCGTGGAGCCCCAGGGCAGCGTGTACTGCCCGCCGGCCAGGAAGCGATTGCCCGCGTAGCTGAAGTTCCGCCCGTCCGCCTTTTCGTAGTCGAACTGGTAGCCCACCCGGATGTAGTGCTTGTCCTGCGCGAAGCGGAAGACGTGAGTCAGGCCGACCATCCAGTTCCGCGCGTCGCGATCCTCGTCGAGGAGCTGCCCCACCGACGCGTAGAAATCCTTGTTCTGGAACCGCCCCAGGACGGTGGTCAGGTTGCCCTGGTTCTCGACCAGGGTGCCGAAGACAGTGGCGGTGTGACGCTGCAGGAAGTCGTCGTTGCCGAGCGAGAGGTAGTCCCACGAGTACTGGGTGCCGACCTGGAACGGCATGGACCCGATGGCCGCGCGGTAGGACAGGGCACCCGCCACCAGGTGGTTCTGCACGTTGAAGTCCGGCAGCGCGTTGTTGTACGTCTGGAAGAACGAGTACGTGACACTGGACTCCCACGGACCGGTGCGCAGCCACGCGTACTCGAGCCGCAGCGCGGCGATCTCGCCCGTGGTGGCGTGCTTGCGCCGGCGAAGCGACTCCGCGGTCGGGTCGTGGCTCGGCTGCGGCACCACCGCCACGTTGCTGTCGTAGAGGAAGCCCACCCGGACGTCGGCGTGGAAGCGCCGCTCCGAATCCCGCGCGGAGGCCAGCGAGTCGCGGATGCGCTCGGCCGGTCCGGTGAGCGCGGAGCCGGTCTGCAGCCGGAGAGCGGCGTCCACCTCCGCCACCGCCTGCTCCGGAAGCCCCAGGATCGCGAGCGTCAGCCCCGAGTAGAACCGCACGAGCTGCTGGATGTTCGGGTTCTTCGAGGTCTCGGCCCGGAACGCCCTGAGCGCGCCCTGGTAGTCCTTCTTACGGTAGCGGATCAGCCCGACGTAGTAGCCGATGCCTTCGGTCTGGGGCCGCTCGTTGAACACCTGCGTCAACGGGCTCTCGGCCTGGTCGTAGCGCTCGAGGGCGAAATAGGCCACGCCCAGGAGGAACAGGATCGACAGGTCGCGCGGCGCGAGCGCCCGGGCCTTCTCCAGCACCTCCACCGCCTGCTCGGTCTTCTGCTGGGCCATCAGGACCAGGCCGGAGTAGTAGAGCGCCTCCACGTTCTTGGGGTCCAGGGCCAGCGCGTCGTTCAGCAGGGCCAGCGCCTCGTCGTACTTCCGGGCATCATAGGCCAGGATGGCCTGCGCGACGAACACGTCGGCCTCGGACTGCTGGGCCACCGCCGGCGTCACCACCGCCCCCGCCAGGAAGCAGGCGTTTGCCAGGCAGAGGTCGAGGATCATCACCACCGCCAGGAACGCGCGGCGCCTCTTCATGGAGCGATCTCGAGTGGGGGGCATGATCAGGCCGTCACGTGAGCCGCTAATGTACCGAGAAGGGGCCCGGAGAGTCCAACTTTCCAGACATGTGCCAAAAACCTGGTACGGGGCGCATCCTCGGCGGGTAAGGTAAGCCCGTGACTACGCCCACCCAGCCGACGGCCATGGATGACGCGGGCTGGGCCGGCCTGCAGCGCGCGATCGTGGACCGTCGTCGGGCCATCATGGAGGGGCTGGCCGGGTTCCTGCGCCTCGATACGGTGAGCCAGAACCCGGAAGGCGTTCGGGCCGGTGGCGCGTGGCTGGCGCAGGCCATGACGGCGCGAGGCCTCGATGCCCAGGTCATGGAAACAGGGGGCAATCCTGCCGTGTACGGCTCCTTGCCCCTCCCCGGGGCGCGCCGCACGGTGCTGATCTACTGTCACTTCGACGTGAAACCCGCCCCCCCGGCGGGGTGGCTTCAGCCCTCGCCCTTCGAGCCGGTGCTGCGGCGCGGGACGGCGGAGGAGGGAGCACCGATCCTGGGCCTGGCCGACGTGGCCGACGACCTCCTGCCCGAGCACCGGCTCTACGCCCGGGGGGCTTCCGACGACAAGGGGCCCATCTGGGCCCATCTCACGGCCCTGGAGCTCATGCGCGCCCAGGGCATCGCGCCCCGGGTGGCGCTCAAGTTCATCTTCGACGGAGAGGAGGAGATGGGCAGCACCCACTTCGGCTCCTTCACCGAGCGGCACCGTGATCTCCTGGCGGCCGACGTCGCGCTGGTGATGGACGGCCCCAAGGACGCGAGCGGGCGACCCACGGTGGCCTTCGGCGCGCGCGGCATCCTTTCGCTGGAGTTGACGCTCGAGACGGCCCGGCGCGACGTGCACTCCGGGAACTTCAGCGTCCCGAACCCGGCCTGGCGACTGGTCGGCCTGCTCGCGTCGATGGCCGCGCCGGACGGAACGCCGCTCGTCGAAGGCCTCGAGGAGGGCGTGGCCCCGCCCACCGCCGCCGAGCGTGAGCTGATGGGCCGCATACCGCTCGACCGCGCCGCGATCGAGCGGGAGCTCGGCGTGACCTTGCCGTCCGAGTACCTGGAGCGGCTCATGTTCCGCTCCACGCTCACCATCCGCGGGCTCAAGAGCGGCTTCACCGGTCAGGAAGCGCAGACCATCATCCCGAGCCAGGCCACCGTGGCCTTCGACGCCCGGCTCGTGAAGAATCAGCGGGTGGACGTGGTATATCGGCGGATCCTCGAGCACATCCGGGGCCAGGGCTTCACGGTGATCGAGTCGGCCGATGCGCCGATCCCGGACGAGCTACGTGGGCGGGCCGTCCGGGTCGTGGAGCGGCGGGGCTACGATCCCGCCAAGACCGCCGCCGATCTGCCCATCTCGCGGCAGGTCATCGAGGCGGTGGAGCGCGCGCACGGCGGGGAGCCGGCGGTGGTCCTGCCCACCATGGGCGGCAGCGTGCCGCTCTGGGCCTTCACCGACATCCTGAAGCTGCCCACCATCGTGGTGCCCTACGCCAACGCCAACAACCGCCAGCACAGCCCCAATGAGCACCTGCGCCTGGATCACCTGTACCAGGGCATCCTGACTACGGCTCGCTTGCTCCACGATCTCGGCTGACCCGCGGCGGCGCCTTCAATCGGGCGAGTCGGCGGCGGGGCTCGCTTGCTCCACGATCTCGGCTGACCCGCGGCGGCGCCTTCAATCGGGCGAGTCGGCGGCGGGGCTCGCTTGCTCCACGATCTCGGCTGACCCGCGGCGGCGCCTTCAGGCGCTCCGATCCGGGCTGAGCTGGGCCGCCGCGGCCCGGTCCACCAGCCACACGAGCCGTCCGGCCTCGGGGGCCACGAGCTGCACCGGGAGGCGCTCGGGCTCCCGTGGACCCTCCAGGGCCTCGCGCAGCGAGGCGGCCTTGTCGGCGCCCGTGACCAGCAGGCGGATCTCAGCCGCCCGGTTGAGGATCGGGGGCGTCATCGTGATGCGCGTCTTGCCGATGCGGGCCACGGTATAGCCCACCACCCAGCGCCGTCGCTCGGTGAGGGCCTGGCTGTACGGGAACAGCGACGCGGTGTGGCCGTCGCCCCCCATGCCGAGGAAGATCAGGTCGAAGATCGGGGGCAGGCCATCTTCGGGGATCGCGAAGACCCGGCTGAGCTCGTCCTGGTACCGGGCTGCCGCCTCCTCCGGATCCGCCAACTCACCCTGGATGCGATGAATCCGACCGGGCATCACGCCCAGCTTGCCCAGCAGCACGGAGGCCGCCACGCCGTAGTTGGACTCGGGATGCTCCGGCCCGACCGCGCGCTCGTCGCCCCAGAAGAACTCGACGCGCCGCCAGTCGAGCTGTGCCCACCGCGGCGACTCGGCCAGGATCTCGTACATGCGGCGGGGTGTAGAACCGCCGGACAGGGCCACGCAGAAGCGGCCGCGGTCGGCAATGGCCGCCCGAGCCAGCTCCACCAGATCCTGCGCCGCCGCCCGGCTCACCGCTTCCGGGTCGGGAAGCCGACGAATTGTCCTCACCAGGACGGGAACCAAATCACGCGCTCGTCGCTCCTCGCCTCATCTCCCGGATGCCTCCACCCTCCGCCACCAGAACCAGATCGGCCATGTCCAGGAACAGCCCCGTGTCCACGACGCCTGGGATCGCCCGGAGATCGCGCTCGAAGGCCGCCGGTGCCTCGATGGGGCGAACCGCGCAGTCGGCGATCCGGTTCCCGTTGTCGGTCACGAACGGCGCCCCGGCGGTCGTGCGAAGCGTCGGCCGGCAGCCCAGCGCGGCCAGCTCGCGCATCGCCAGCGGCCACGCGAAGGGGATCACCTCGACCGGCAGGCGACCGCGGCTGCCGAGCACGGGCACCAGCTTCTCGCGGCCCACCAGGGTGATCCGGCGGCGCGACGCCGTCGCCACGATCCGCTCCCGCACGAGCGCGCCGCCATAGCCCTTGATCAGATCGAGATGGGGATCCACCTCGTCCGCCCCGTCCACCGTGATGTCGAGAATCCCTTCCTCCAGGCCGACCACCGGCACCCCGACCTCCCGCGCGACCCGCGCCGTTGCCTCCGACGTGGGCACGCCACGAACCCGTAGCCCGCGCGCCACCCGCGCGCCCAGCGCCCGGACGAACGCGGTCGCCGCGCGGCCCGAGCCCAGCCCCACCAGCGCCCCGTCGCGGACATGCTCCAGGGCCCGCGTGGCCAACCCGTCGAGCTGAGCCTGGTCCACCCCGGGCGCGGGCGTCGTCACGCTCGATCGCTCAGGCCGGGATCGGCATCGCCTGGGTCCGTCGCCGCGTGGCCAGCACGCGCTCCGGGTCCCCCAGGTCGCTCCAGTGTACGCCTCGCACCGGCAGCACGGCGAGGCGGCTCACGGCTTGTCTCCGGACGAGAGCTGTTCGAGCACCTTCGCGATGAGCGCGGTCCACCCGGTCTGGTGGCTGGCGCCCACCCCCGCCCCGGTGTCGCCGTGGAAGTACTCGTGGAACGGGATCAGGTCCCGCCAGTGGGGATCGCCCTGGAACTTCAGGGTCTCGCCCAGCACCGGCCGACGGCCGTCGCCCCCGCGCAGGAAGATGCGGGCCAGCCGCCGCTCCAGCTCGGCGCTCGCGTCCCACAGCGACATGAGCTGATCGGACCCGGTCGGGCACGGCACCTTGAGGGCGTCGCCGTGGAAGTGGTGGAGCTTCTGCAGCGCCTCGATCAGGAGGATGTTCACCGGGAACCAGATCGGCCCGCGCCAGTTCGAGTTGCCGCCGAACAGCCCGGTGCTGGACTCGGCCGGCTCGTAGTCGACCCGGTACTCGGCGCCCATCACCTGCTCGACGAACGGGTGCTCGTGGTGATACCGCGACAGCGCGCGGATCCCGTAGGGGGAGAGGAACTCGTTCTCGTCCAGCATCACGTGCAGCACCTTCGGGAGCTGCTCGGCGGTCACGATCGACAGCAGGCGCCGGATGCCGCGCCCGGGCTCCTCGATCTCCTGCACGTGGTCGCGGAAGTCGGGATGGTGGTCGATGAACCACTGCATCCGCCGCTTGAAGCCGGGCAGCCGGTCCACGATCTCCGGCTCGAGCGTCTCCGTCGCGTAGAGCGGGATCAGCCCGACCATGGAGCGGATCTTCATCCGGCGCGGGGCGCCGCCGGGCACGTGCAACACATCGTAGAAGAAGCCGTCCGCCTCGTCCCAGAGGCTCGTGTCCGACTCGCCGCGGTGGTCCATGGCGTGGGCGATGTAGACGAAGTGCTCGAAGAACTTGCTCGCCACGTCCTCGTAGGCCGGATTCTCCCGCGCCAGCTCGAGCGCGATCGCGAGCATGTTCAGGCAGTACATCCCCATCCAGCTCGTCCCGTCCGACTGGTCGATGTGCCCGCCGCTCGGCGGCTTCGAGCGGTCGAAGACCCCGATGTTGTCGAGGCCGAGGAAGCCGCCCTGGAAGACGTTCATGCCCTCGGCGTCCTTGCGGTTCACCCACCACGTGAAGTTGAGCAGCAGCTTGTGGAACACGCGCTCGAGGAACCGCCGGTCCGCGGTGCCGCGCACGCGCTTCTCGATCTGGTAGACGCGCCACGCGGCCCACGCGTGCACCGGCGGGTTCACGTCGCCGAGCGCCCACTCGTAGGCCGGGATCTGGCCGTTCGGGTGCATGTACCACTCGCGCAGGAACAGCACGAGCTGCTCCTTGGCGAAGTCCGGATCCACCAGGGCCAGCGGCACGCAGTGGAAGGCCAGGTCCCACGCCGCGTACCACGGGTACTCCCACTTGTCCGGCATCGAGATGACGTCCTCGTTGTAGAGGTGCAGCCACTCGTGGTTCCGCCCTGCGAGCCGCTCCGCGGGCGGCGGGGGGAAGGCCGGATCACCCTCGAGCCATCGCCGGACGTAATAGTGATAGAACTGCTTGCTCCAGAGGAGACCCGCGAACGCCTGGCGCATCACGCCGCGGCCGTCCGCGTCGAGGGACGCCGGGATCACCGTGCGGTAGAACTCGTCCGCCTCGCGGAGCCGCTGGGCGAAGAGCGCCTCGAACTCCTCGGCAAGGCACTGGCCGTGAGGCGGCGTGTTGCTGAGCCGCAGCCGGACGGAGGTGGTCTCCCCCGGGCCCAGCCTGAGCCGGTAATGGGCCGCCGCCTTGGTGCCCTCGCGCGCCGGGTTCACCGCCTCGCGGCGCCCCAGCACGACGTGGTCGTTGATGCCGTCCTTCACGTAGGGGCCGCGGTTGGCGACGCCGTAGAGCCGCTCGAAGTTGGTCTCGTTCTCGGTGAAGAGCAGCTCGGGCGCTCCGCCGCAGGCGAGCCAGCGCAGGCCGAGAGAATCGTGCTCGGCCTCGATCACCGCCGGTCCCGACGCGGCCAGTCGCGGCCTCGGGCTGTCGGCCTCCCACGACCACGTGTTCCGGAACCAGAGCGAGGGCAGCAGGTGGCACTCGGCGGCCTCCGGCCCGCGGTTGGTCACGCTCACCCGGATCAGCATGTCGTCGATCTCGGCCTTCGCGTACTCGACGACCACCTCGAAGTAGCGGTCCTCGTCGAAGACGCCGGTGTCCACCAGCTCGAACTCGGGCTCACCGCGCCCCCGTCGCCGGTTCTCCTCCAACAGACGCTCGTACGGGAACGTCGGCCTGCGGGTACTTGTAGAGGTACTTCATGTACGAGTGCGTGGGCGTGGAGTCGAGGTAGAAGTAGTACTCCTTGACGTCCTCGCCGTGATTGCCCTCGTTGCCGGTGAGCCCGAACAGCCGCTCCTTCAGGATGGGGTCGCGGCCGTTCCAGAGCGCCAGCGCGAAGCAGAGCCGCTGGTGGTTGTCGGAGATCCCGGCCAGCCCATCCTCGCCCCAGCGATACGCGCGCGAGCGGGCGTGATCGTGGGGGAAGGAGTCCCACACGGTGCCCTGGGGGCTGTAGTCCTCGCGTACCGTGCCCCACTGGCGCTCGCTGAGGTAAGGCCCCCAGCGCTTCCAGTAGGCCGAGCGATCACCTGCTGCGTGAAGCCGCTGTTCCTCCGCCGTCCGGTGTGTGGTGTTCATGATTGACGGGTTTGACGACGGAGACCGCGCAGACGATTCGGCGCTCGAGAAACGCCCGGGTCTGACGGGGCGAGGCGCCCGGCGCCGCCTCCAGCTCGACCCGCAGCCGCTCGAGATCGGCGCCGGTGTCCACGTCGAACCACGTGGGCAGGCAGGCCACCCGGAGGCCCAGGCGCTGGGCACGCTCGAGCGTGCGGCCGAGCACCGTGGGCGTGCTCCAGGGCATGTGCTCGAACAGAGCGGGATAGGGCGCGCGCATCCCGATCAAGTAGTAGCCACCGTCCTCGGTGGGGCCGAGGACCACGTCCACGTCGGGGGCCATCACGAGGCTGACCGCCTCGTCCAGGCATTCGCGGGGCAGCGTGGGCGAGTCCGTCCCGATCACCAGCGCGGCCTGGAGGCCCAGCCCGAGGACGTCCTCGATCAGGTGGAGCTGCCGCTCGCCCAGGTCCCCGCCACGCTGAGCGATCAGCGCGAAGCCGGGCGCGGCCTCCTCGAACTGGCCCTGCGCCTCCACCGGCGCGTACGCCATGATCGGCCGGGCTCCGGCGACCACCCGCACCCGATCCACGGTGTCCAGCAAGAAACACCGCGCCAGCTCGGCCGCCTCCGGAGCCCGCAAGGGCGGGCAGAGCCGCGTCTTCACCGCCCCAACCCGCGGGGCCTTGGCCATGATCGCCAGCCCCACCGCCCGCTCCGCCCCCGCCATGGAGCCATCATGCCACGCGCCAGCCCCGGGGTCAGGTCTTACATTCCCACATTCTCGGCGGCTCGCCCGGCTCTCGGAGCTGCCGGAGCAGATCCACCTGATCGAGGCCGCCCCACTCCTCGGCCAGCTTGCCGTTCTCGATGCGGACGATCGCGAACAACGAGACCACCACGCGCCGGCCGGTCGGGGCGACACCGAGGAAGGAACCTCGATGCGTTCCGCGAATGGTCAACCGATACGCCACGCGGTCTCCTTCGGCCACGATGTCCTCCAGCGCGGCATCGGCGTCGGGAAAGGCGACCCGCAGCCGCGAAGCCCGCTCCCGCTGCTCCTCGCGAGTGAGATGCGGACCCGTCGGCGTGAGGTGGCGGCGGTAGTCCGGCGCGAAGAACTGGTCGATTGCCGCCTGTGTCCACCCATCTCGCACTTCGGCCAGGACTCGACGGACCAGCTCCTTGTTCGCTTCGGCCGACATGGCACACCTCCGGCCGCATGCTAGGCGTGTTGCGGTCCAGCTCAAGCCGGCCTCCTTGCTCCTTTGGCTGCTAAGGTAGACGCGGCACGTCTCAATCAACCCAAGGAGGTCTCCATGCCCGACGACTTCGAATACGTCTCCCAGTCCCGTCTCGAGTACCGGCACGGCTATCGCCACGCCTATCTGGGCGAAGTCCCCGCCCCGGTGGTCTACGGCGTGCAGGGCAAGCTGCGCGAGTACTACGGCGTCGCGGAGGGCCCGCCGGTCGCCTCCACCCTCGACCACATCGTGGCGGCCGTCGCCGGCTGAATGTACGGCACGCTGCGCGGCGCCCTGGCAGGGCGCAAGATCGCGTTCGACCGTGACGGCTATGTGGCCACCGTGGAAGGCCGCATCGTCGGCGTCGGCAAGACCATCCGGATCAAGTCCATCCACATGCACTACGAGCTCGCGGTGCCCGCGGACGCTCGTGAGGCGACCGAGCGGGCGCTGGCGCTGCACCCGCAGGGCTGCCCGGCGCACCAGAGCGTGCAGGGCGCCATCGACATCACCTGGGACGCCCGGGTGCGGGTCGGCGATGAGACCGTGACCTTCCGGAGCCAGGCCGAGTAGACCGGGCGGCGCTCGAGGACCACTCAGCTCAAGACCCGGCGCGAGGCCGTCCCGATTTACTCCGTCACGGCGACCGCCTAGTCCGCCGAGGGGCCCGCCGCATCGTGCTCCTCGCCATCGCGCTCCTGGCCTTCGTCAGCCTGGGGCTCCCGGACGGCGTGCTCGGCGTGGCGTGGCCCTCCATCCGCCGTTCCTTCGGCCTTCCCCCGGGTCAGCTCGGCTCGCTGCTCGCCTCGGCCATGGTGGGCTATCTGGTCTCGAGCTTCAGCAGCGGCGCGCTGGTGGCGCGCCTGGGCGTCGGGCGTCTGCTGCTCTGGAGCAGCGTCCTGATGGTCGTGAACGCGTTCGCCTACGCGCTCGCTCCGGCCTGGAGCGTGATGGTCGCGGCCGGCCTGCTGGCCGGGCTCGGCGCCGGCGCCATCGACGCCGGCATCAATGCCTTCGCGGCCGTGCGGTTCTCGCCGCGCCTGGTGAGCTGGCTGCACGCTTGCTACGGCGTCGGCGCGATGCTCGGCCCACTCCTCATGACCGCGGTCCTCGCCTCGGGCCTCGCGTGGCGCTGGGGCTACGCGGTGATCGGCGTCCTGCTGGCCGCGATGGCGGTGAGCTTCCTGGTCACGATCCCCCTGTGGACGATGGCGCGCCAGGATCCGGCCTCCCCAGGCGCGGCACCCGAGCGCGCGGCCTCTCTCTTCGACACGCTGGGCCGGCCGCGAGTCTGGCTGAACGTCGCCCTCTTCTTCGTTTACGCGGGCCTCGAGGTCACGGCCGGCCAGTGGACCTACAGCCTCTTCACCGAAGCGCGCGGGATCGCGGCGGGCGCCGCGGGCATCTGGATCGCGATCTACTGGGCGGCGCTCACCGCCGGCCGCGTCGTCTCCGGCGCGCTCGCGAGCCGGCTCGCCGCGAATGCGCTCCTCCGGATCGGCACGGTCGGCGCCCTGGCCGGCGCGCTGCTGATCTGGTGGGATCCGGGCATGGGCGCCGGGCCGGTCGGGCTGGCCGCGCTCGGCTTCGCCCTGGCCCCGATCTTTCCCACGCTGATCGCGGAGACGCCGGCGCGCCTGGGGCACGCGCATGCCACGTCGGCCATTGGCTTCCAGGTGGCGGGAGCCTATCTCGGCGTCGCGGCCATTCCCGGCGTCACCGGCCTGCTCGCGACGTACGTCGGGCTCGAGGTCATCGGGTCCTGCCTGGTCACCACCGCGGTGATCCTGCTGCTCCTGCAGGAAGCCGCGCGGCCACCCTCACCCGGGGAATAGCCGCGCCATCCCGCTGATGGATTCCGGGCCGTAGGCCACCACGCCGACCGGCACCGCGTAGTCGATGGCCTCGATGATCTTCCCGGCCCAGACCGGGCTGAACCCGCCGCAGAGCTCGATGAGCTGGATGCCCTCCGCCACCATCTCCCGCGCGGCCGCGATCCCCTGCTCCGGGCTCCGCACCCCCACCACCTTCATGCGGAAACGCTCGGTCCCGGTCCACTGCACGAAGTCATCGCCGGTCACGATGAAGCCGAATCGTGTGAGTGGCATGCGAGAGCGAGCTCAGGCGGCCGCGTGCAGTCGCACCTCCCGCTGGGGCGCGGGCATCTCGATGCCGGAGGCCCGGAACCGCTCCACCACGGCCTGGTAGAGCTCACCCTGGGCCGGCGCGTAGTCGGGCACCGCGACCCACGGGCCCAGCGCGACGATGATGGCCGAGTCGCCCAGGCTCGCGATGCCCACCGTCGGCGCCGGGATCTTGAGCACGCGCGGGTTGGCGAGCAGGGTTTCGAGCGCGGCGGCCAGCGCCTTGGACAGATCGGTCCCGTAGGCGACTCCCACCTTCAGATCAAGCTGCCTGGTCGTTCCGTGGTTGTGCAGGATCTCGCCGACGATCTTGCGATTGGGAATCACGACCCGGGACTGGTCCGGATGGAGCAGCGTCGTGGAGAAGAGCTCGATACTGCTCACCTGGCCATAGACCCCGACGATCGAGATCCACTCCCCCACCCGGAACGGCTTGGTCATGATGATGCTGAGGCCGGCCACCACGTTGCTCAGCACGCCCTGCAGCGCGATGCCGATGCCGAGGCCGGCCACGCCGATCCCGGCCACCAGGGGGGCCACCTGGAAGCCGAACTTGTCGAGTGCGACGACCAGGGTGAACATCAGCACCACGATCCGCACCGTCTTGACCATCAGGCTGCGGACCGGCGGCTCGAGGTGGCGGCGCTCGAGCCACTGCCCCATCAGATTGCCCACCCAGCGGGCCAGGAGCAAGCCGACGCCCAGGATGACGAGGGCGCCCAGGATCTGGAAGCCGTAGCGGATCAGCAGGTCGGTGGTGAGCTCCTTGACGGAAACAGCCGGCATGGCGAGTCCTCCTCGTCGGGATTGGATCAACCGCGAGGAGATCAAACCACAACTGCGAGAGCTACGTCGCGACTACTCCGAGAGGTACTGGCGGGGATCCACGGCCTGGCCGCGCACCTGGATCTCGTAGTGCAGGTGCGGGCCGGAGGTGCGGCCGGTGTTGCCGGTGAGCGCGATGAGCTGGCCGCGCTCCACGTGCTCGCCGGGCTTCACGCGGGCCTCCTGCAGGTGCCCGTACAGCGAGCGCAGGTCGTGCCCGTGATCGAGGATGACGATGTTGCCGTACTCGCCGCCCGCGCCCGCGTAGTGCACGACACCGGTGGCCGGCGCGTACACCGGGGTGCCGCGGCCGGCGCTGATGTCGAGGCCGCGATGGAACTCGGGCTCGCCCGTCCACGGCGACGGGCGCTGACCGAAGCGGGAGTTCAGCGGCCCGCGGACCGGCCAGCGGAAGGGCATCGCGAGCAGCACGGAGCGGGTGCGCTCCACGAAGCGACCCAGCGCCCGCAGGCTCTGGCCGCTCTCGCTCACCGTGCTGGCCAGGAAGGCGAGCTGCTGCGGCAGGGCCGGCCCTTCGCTCGCGAAGACCATCGGCAGGACGGCCACCGCGCCACCCATGCCCGTGCCCTTGCCCGCCTGGCCGGGGGCCGGACCGAACGCGCTCCACAGGCGCACGTGCATGTCCTGCCAGCCCACCACCTCGCGGTTGACCTCGACCACCCGCTGCTCGAAGGCCTCGAGCTGCGCCCGCTGCTCCTCGACGCGCCGCTCGAGGGCGGCCGCCTGGAGATGGGCCCGCTTGAGCGCGAAGTAGTCCATCCAGGTCCCGCCGAGCAGCGCGCCGCTCATCAGCAGGAGGGTCAGGCCGGCCCACAGGAGCCAGCGCGGGCAGCCCACGTGGAGCATGCGGGTGCCGCCGCCGTGCACCAGGACCAGCGTGAAGCCGCCGCCGCGCCGGTCGCTCATGACCGCTTGAGCGGCACCACCGCCGCCGCCTCTCGGATGGGCTCGGACGCTCCGGACCTGGGCATCCGACAGTGGCCCTCGAACATCACGCCCTCGTCCAGCACCACGATCGGCGACTCGAGGTCGCCGAAGACGCGGGCCTTGCCGGTGAGCTCCACCCGCTCGCTGGCGTGCACGTTCCCCACCAGCTCGCCGTTCACCACGAGCGTGCCCGCGCGAACGATGGCGTTGACCACCCCGCGCTCTCCGATGATGAGGGTGTCCGGCGAGGCGATCTCACCCTGGAATTTCCCGTTGAGCAGGACGGTGCCGGTGAACGTGTACTTGCCCTCGATCTCGGAGCCCTCGTCCAGGAAGGCGGTGAGCTTCTTGCGAGTCGCGGCGGAGACGCGGGCTTTCCATGGCCACATGCGGATCAGCAGCCGCTACCCTTGCGTCCGAGCATCGTGTGTTGCCTCCTCGACGGGTCCGTGCGTGAGAACCAACTACGGGTACGCAACGTCCCTGCCAGGAGGAGGAATAGCTCAAGTCTATTGATTCAATGAACTGAACGACCAGTCATCGGACAAGGATGGGCACCCGGTGGACACTCCTTGACAGGGCCACTGTCACTGAGCTGACAGTGGCGCGGAGCCCGGAACCGAGGCTACTGCGGGACGATCAGGGTGGGCAGCTCGCCGGGCGCCTGCAGGATCCAGGTACCCCCCTCCTGCTTGAGCAGGAAGGTGGCCGGTCCGCTGGCGGAGAGGATGTTCCAGCCGCTGCCGTCCGACCGCGGGGCCACCCAGGACGCGGTCTCGCCGGGGCGCTGGATGACGAAGCCGCCCTTCTTGTCCGAGATCAGATAGATGGGGGCCTGGCCGGCGGCGTGGATCACATAGCCTTCCCCCCACGCCGACAGGTAGACGTCCTCCGGGAACCCGCCGGGCGCGGTGACCTTGAAGTGCGCCGCGGCCGCGGGCGGCCGGGCCGGCGGAAAGTCGGCGTCGGAGCTGATGGCGGAGCAGCCGCCGAGCCCGACCAGCATCATCAGCGCGAGCCCGACCCCACGCAGCCTCTCACCGCTCATGCCGTGCCTCCTCGCCCGCTCAGAGACCGAAACGGCGCGCCGTCTCCGCGTGGGCCTTCCAGATCGCCGGCGGCATCCGCTCGCCGAACTGTTCGTAGAACTCGCGCAGCTCGTCGAGCGCCTGCCGCCACTCCTCGCGGTCCACGTGCAGCGCCGCCTCGAGCGCGCCGGGCGGCATCTGGAGGCCCGAGCAATCGATCGCGCCCTTCGCCGGGATGTGGCCGATCGGCGTCTCCACCGCCGCGCCGCCCCCGTTAATTCGCTCGACGATCCACTTGAGGATGCGCACGTTCTCGCCGTAGCCGGGCCAGAGGAATCGTCCGTCCGCGTCGCGCCGGAACCAGTTCACCCGGAAGATCTTCGGCGGATTCTTCAGGCGAGGCCCGACGGACAGCCAGTGGGCGAAGTAGTCCGCCATGTTGTAGCCGCAGAACGGGATCATCGCCATCGGGTCGCGGCGCACGATGCCCACCTGCCCGGTGATGGCGGCGGTCGTCTCGGTACCCATCGCCGAGCCCAGGAAGACGCCGTGATTCCAGTCGAACGCCTCGAAGACGAGCGGCACCACGCGCGCGCGGCGCGAGCCGAAGATGAAGCCGGAGAGCGGCACGCCCTCCGGGTCCTCCCAGTTGGGCGCGATGGAGGGACACTGCTGCGCGGGCACCGTGAAGCGCGAATTCGGGTGCGCGGCCGGCCCGCTGCCCGGCGTCCACGGCTTGCCCTGCCAGTCGAGCATGCCCTCCGGCGCCTCCGGGCCCATGCCTTCCCACCAGGGCTCGTTCGCCGGGGTCAGCGCGACGTTGGTGAAGATGGTGTTGGAGCGCACCATCGCCGCCCCGTTCGGGTTGGTCTTGGCGCTGGTGTTCGGGGCGACGCCGAAGAAGCCGCGCTCCGGATTCGTGGCGCGGAGCTGGCCGTGCTTGTCCACGTGGATCCAGGCGATGTCGTCGCCCACCGTCCACACGCGATAGCCGGGCAGGCTCGACACCACCATGGCCAGGTTGGTCTTCCCGGACGCGCTCGGCATCGCGGCGGCCAGGTAGGTGATCTTCCCTTCCGGGTCCTCCACGCCGAGGATCAGCATGTGCTCGGCCATCCAGCCTTCGGTCCGGGCCTGCGACGAGGCGATCCGGAGGGCGTGGCACTTCTTGCCGAGCAGGGCGTTGCCGCCGTAGCCCGAGCCCACGCTCCAGATCAGCCGCTCCTCGGGGAAGTGCAGGATGAAGCGCCGGTCCGGCGAGAGGTCCCCGAGCGAGTGCAGGCCGCGCACGAAGTCGTCCGGGCCGCGCATGTGCTCGAGCGCGACCGCGCCGACGCGGGTCATGATGTGCATGCTCGCCACCACGTACGCGCTGTCCGTGACCATGACCCCCACCCGGCTCATGGACGAGCCGGCCGGGCCCATCAGGTACGGGATCACCCACATCGGGCGCCCGCGCATGCAGCCGCGGAAGATCGCGCGCAGCTTCTCCTTGCCCTCCGCGGGGGCCATCCAGTTGTTGGTCGGCCCCGCGTCCTCGCGGAGGCGCGTGCAGATGAAGGTGAGCTGCTCGGTGCGGGCCACATCGGTGGGGTGGCTGCGGTGCAGGTAGCAGTTCGGGTACGTCCGCGAGTTGAGCGGCAGGAGCGTGCCGTCCCGCAGCATGTCGGCGATGAGGCGCTCGTACTCCGCCTTCGAGCCGTCCGCCCAGGCGACCTTCGCCGGCTCCGTCAGCTCGGCGACCTCATCCACCCACTTCTCGACCTGACTCGTGAGGCTCATGGGCGATACCCTCCCGTCGCTTGGGATGGAGCGTGTGGACAAATTCTGACCGGGGGAGCCAATCCTGTCAACGGCGTGCTCCAAGAGATCAGTCCAGCCGCGGGCCGCGGCGGGCCAGCGCGTCGCGGACCATCAGCTCCAGGTCCCGGCGGGGAAACGGCTTGATGAGGTAGCCGCAGGCGCCGCGGCGCAGCGCCTCGTTGAGGGTGGCGAGCGAGGCGAAGGCGGTGATCATGACGACCTCGATGCGCTCGTCGAATGCCTTGATGCGCTCGAGCGCGTCGAGCCCGCTCATGCTCGGCAGGAGACGCACGTCGAGCAGCACGACGTCGGGCCGGAAGCGCGGCAGCTCCTCCACCGCCGCCTCGCCGCTCGGCACGCTCGCGATCCGGTACTCGCGCTCGAGCAGGGCGCGCAGGCTCATGCGCACGCCTTCCTCGTCGTCCACCAGCAGGACCCGCGGTCTCGCGCTGTCGGTATCGGTCATGGGGAAGTTTCTGCACGTCGGGTCGACACCCAGTGGGCTGCATCCGGGGTGCCAACGGAGACGGCCGGGAAACCCCTCAAAACCGCGCGCCCCCGCCGCCCGGCGGCACGCGGCCGCCGGGAAGCGGACAAAAATTGGCGACGCGGTTCTCAGGTGCGCGAGACTCCCGCGCCGGGGCGCAGGCGTTGCGCGATCTCGTTGACGAGGTGGTTGAGCCGCTCGGCCGCTTCCTCGCGCTCCTTCTGGTGCCGCTCGTTCTCCGCGCGCAGCTCGCCCATGCCCTGGCGGAGGTGCTCGGCCTGACGCTCGGAGGTCTCGAGCCGGTTGCGGAGCTGCTCGTTCTCGTACGTCACGCCGCGCAGCCGCTCGTTCTCCCGCTCGGAAGACTCCACGCGCTCGCGGAGGCGATCGTGCTCGTGCAGCAGATCCAGGAGCGAAGCGAGCTGGGTCTGCCCGGCCTCGAGCCAGCGCCGCACGTCGTCTCCGTCACGCGTTTGCTTCGACTCGACGCTCATCATTCGAACTTCTCCTTTCGCATGAATGGGGACCGGATCGGGGGTCGTATGAATGGGGGGAGTGTAATCCAGTCCGGGCGCGGATTCCCGCCGAATCACCACCGAGACGTCGCCGCGCCGCCGGGCCGCGCCGCGCGGCTGCCGCCGGTCCCGCCGCCGCCGCTCCGGCCGGCGCGCCACGCCCGCTCCGCGGCGCTCGTGACGCCTCCGGTCGAGCACGACGTCCACCGTCCCGGGCTCGCCCTCGAAGAGCCGCTCGAGCCTGGGCACGAGCGCGGGACGATCGGGGCCGACGATCACGAGCAGTCGGCGGGCGGGTACCGTACGCCAGAACCAGATCGACATCCGATGGAACCGTCCGCCCAGCAGCATCGTCAGGGCTTCCCGGGCTCGCGGGCGGACGGTGAGTCGGTGGCCTTGGCCAGCAGGCGGAGCCGGTGCGTCCAGCA
Source organism: uncultured Candidatus Rokubacteria bacterium (assembly GCA_963747235.1). Classification (GTDB taxonomy): domain Bacteria; phylum Methylomirabilota; class Methylomirabilia; order Rokubacteriales; family CSP1-6; genus CAMLFJ01. The sequence continues at coordinate 288,194 of CAVVEU010000013.1, read as the reverse complement.
CAGCCCGTGGACCTCGCGGTCGTCGCCTGGGATGTCGATCGTGACCAGGAGACTGGGCTTGCCTTCCTGCTGGCACCGCGGGCAAATGACTCTCAAGGCGATTGATACTCGGCAAACTCGGTGCCACCGGGGCGCGACGGCCGTCGCGCCTGGAGCGCGGCCGCGCCTTCGAGGCGCGCACGCGGACCCCGCATGACTTGCACGCGGCGACGTGAGCCACATCAGCTACTTAACCGCGATCGCCCGACAGCTGGCTTCAAGTAGCGCCGCCGGCCTCACGCCAGCGTGTCGTCCGCCCGCAGCGCCGCGCGCAGCGCGATGGGAAGGCCTGCACCAAGCTTGGGCGCTTCCGCTCCCTGAGTAGGCACGCGCCTTCCCAGTCTTGACACGACGATGGCCGCGCGCCTAGCATGCTCCACCCCTCGAGGTGGCGGCCATGAGCGAGTTCCATGACGAGTACTCCGAGTCCCTCGACGCGGAGTTCCGCAAGCTCGAAGACGCCCTGCTCAGCGACGAGGTGCGGCTGCTCGCCCCCAGCGAGCCGATCCGTTTGCTCCCGGATGCCTCCGTCGCGGAGGCGGTCACGCGGATGGTGGACAGCCATCGCGCGGGCGTGGTGATCGTGGACCCGGCCGGCCGGCTGATCGGCATCTTCACCGAGCGTGACCTGCTCACGCGGGTGGTCCGCCAGGGGCGCGACCTCGCCCGGACGCGGCTGGCGGAGGTCATGACCGCCAACCCCGAGGCGCTCACCCCCGACGACCGTATCTGCTTCGCCATCAACCGCATGCACAGCGCCGGCTATCGCACGGTGCCGCTGGTGGACGCCAATCACCATCCGATCGGCGTCGTGACCGTGAACGACGTGGTGGGATGGCTGGCACGGGTGTTCCCGGAGGCCATCCTGAACCTGCGACCCGGCGACCGGGTGAAGCGCCCGGCGCAGATGGACAGCGGCTAGCCGCTCGACGCGATCTTCCGGAAGACCATTCGCGAGGGCGCGTTGCGGAACGGCCAGCCCGGCACGATCGCGGTGAAGCGGCCCGCGGGACCGCCCGCCACCAGGAGCTTGAGGCTCTCCGGCGCCTGAAACTTCGGCACGAGCGCCTCGTCGCGCGTCCCCTCGGGGAACGCGGCCAGCGCCTCGTCGGAGAGCCCTTCCCCGCCGTCCCGACCCGGCAGGAGGTCACGCACCGGCTTGCGGAGGCGCTCCCAGAGGAAGTCGCGGACGCGGGCCTTGGACCAGCCGTCCGCGGCCAGCGTGGTGACGTGCTCGGGCGAGAAGACGAGCGCGGTGTCGCCGAGCCCCGTGGCCTTGTGATGCGCGATCACCTCGACGCTCCGGACGATCGTGGTGAGCAGGTCCACCGCGTTCCGGCTCCGGGTATCGGCCACGATCTGCGGGGCCTCCGCCGCGAGCACCGCCACCGTGCTCTCCCCGGGCTCGAAGCCGTGCTCGACGTGCAGCGGCTCCCACGGGCTCGCTTCCTCGTTCTCGCCGATGCAGTAGGTGTAGCGCCCGGGGCCTCCGAAGGTGGACATGCTGATCACGCCCGGCCGCGCGCCGCCGATGTTGACCCAGCAGAGCCGCACCGCCCGGCCGATCGTCGCGTTGGCGCGCCAGCCGGGACCGAAGACGCCCGCGCCGGAGTTGATGTCGAGCGCGTGCCGGATCGGCCCGTTCACGATCACGAGCGGGGCCACCGCGTCGGTGGTCCCGGAGACGCCGAGCAGGCAGAAGCGGTCGTCGCAGACGGCCTCGACCGCGGCCAGCACCACCGGGAAGTACTCGGGTCGGCAGCCCGCCATCACCGCGTTGACCGCGATCCGCTCGACGGTGGCGCGCCCGAGATTCGGCGGCATCTCCGCCACGAGCTCATCGCGGGATCGACCCGACGCGGCCACCATCGCCGCGACGCGCGCCGCGGTGGGCGGCACCGCGGGGAGCCCGTCGGTCACACCCCGGGCGAAGAGGCGCTCGATCGGGTCGTCGCCGCTGGCCAGACGACTAGCGCGGGCGGGAGAAGGGCGAGCGATACTCGAGCCGCTCGCGGACCTTGTTCAGCAGCCGCTCCACCGTGAAGGGCTTGGCGAGGAAGGCGTCCACCGGGATGAGCACGCCGGCGTCGCTGATGACCTCGGCGGCCCGGCCCGACATGAAGATCGCCTTGGCGTCGGGGCGCGCGATGAGGAACCGGTCCGCCAGCTCCTTGCCGTTGATGCCCGGCATCATGATGTCGGTGAGCAGGATGTGAATGGCGCCCTGGTGATCTTCCGCAACCCGGAGCGCCTGCTCGCCGCCCTCGGCCTCGAGCACCCGATAGCCGGCTCCCAACAGGATGTCACGCGCGAGGGTCCGCACCTGCGCTTCGTCGTCCACCACCAGGATCGTCTCCATCTGCCGCCCTATTCTACCTCCGTCGCCCGAGTTTTTCGCGCTCGCGTCATGAACTCGCGCTTGTGCATAAACGTACTAGGCCCCGCGCGGGTTCCCGTGGGCCCAAACCTTGACAGTTCGCGGGTCCGGACCTAGAGTCTGCCCATGCGAAAGTGGGTGGGCGCCCTGAGTCTCGTCTGGCTTCTCTGGTCCGACTTGTCCGTGATCGTCAAGGACAACCCGCTCGACACCATCGTCCTGCGCTGGCTGGCTCGCGTCCCGCGGTTGCAGACCGACCGCATCATCGCGGGCCGCTACGCCACCGGCGGTGAGTGCAAGGCGGCGCTGGACCGGCATCTGATCACGGTCAAGGCGATCAACGATAGCTGGTCGGGACACGCCTCCGAGCGCGAGGGCGACACGGGAACCATCCACTACTTCCCCAGCGGCATCGAGTACGCCCGCGTCGCGTTACGCTGCGCGGAGCAGTAGGCTCAGCGAGCGCTCGGGGTCGGATTCGGCGAGGGCGCCGGCGCCTCGTTGCGAGCCGGTGGGCGTGACTCGCGCGCGCCTCCTTCGAAGATCTCCATCAGCCACGGCACGCTGATCACCACCACGATCGCCAGCACGATCAGGACCAGGGTCGCCCGGAACCAGCCCGTGACGAAGATGCTGGGCGTCGTCCCCTCGTAGGCTTCGGCGTCCCCGCGCAGCACGGCCAGCTCGGCCCGTAGCTCCTCCTGCTCCTCTTCAAGGCTCTCCAGCCGCGAGCGAAGCTGCCGCACCGTCCCCGCCAGATCCCGGGCAGAGACCCGCGCGGGGCGGCGCTCGGCGGGTGGATTGCGCTCGACCTTGGCCGGCAGCCGGCGGCGGCGTGAGCTCGTGGTGGCCGGCGCCTCCGCCCCCGTGTCGCCGCTCAGCGCGAGCTGGCGGCCCGGGAGCGCCTGCACGATGATCTCGGAGCTCGAGCTGGTCTCGCCACCTCCACGTGGCCGGCGGACCGGCGGTCCCCCACCCTGCGCGGCGACCGCCTCGACCGGGCGCGCCATGGCCTCGAGCGCATCCCTCGAGAGGCTCTGGATGCGCGCGAGCAGGCTCTTCACCGCCCGCTCCGACACCTGCTCGGCCAGTACGAGGCGCCCCTGCTCGCTCCCGTTCTCGACATAGGCCGCCCAGTCCTTCCGGCTCCGGGTGCCATGCCAGGCGACGGTGAGGCCGCTCTGCCGCATGCGCTTGCGGCCTTCGATCTTGGCGAGGGGCTTCCGGGGGGCCTTCATGGCGCCCAAGATTACGACGGGGCCCCGGGGAGGACAAGGCCCTTTCCGGGTCGGAAGGCGGGGTAAATCTTACCTTGGTGTAATGTAAAACATACCTATGCTGACACTTTCGCCGAAGAGGGGCGCCTGTCCACCCCCGCCTATAGTAGGAGACGGCCCTCCGGCAACCACTCCACGTCGTCGAACCGGCCCACCCCCCTGGCACATCCGTTGCGTTGCTTCCCTGTCCCGAAAGGACCGGATATGCGTCTGAGATCCCTCATGAGCTTCCTGGCCGACGACCTGGCGGTGGATCTGGGAACCGCCAATACTCTCGTGTACGTGAGAGGACAGGGCATCGTCCTCAACGAGCCCTCCATCGTGGCCATGAAGGACGGCGTGGTGCTGGCCGCCGGCCACGAGGCCAAGGCCATGCTCGGCCGCGCTCCCGGGAGCATCTCGGTCATCCGGCCCCTCCGCCACGGCGTCATCGCCGACTTCGACTCCACCGAGAAGATGCTCCACTACTTCATCCGCAAGACCCACCAGCGGCGGAGCATCGTGCACCCGCGCGTGGTGGTCACGGTGCCCTCGGGGATCACCCAGGTGGAGAAGCGGGCGGTGCGCCAGTCGGCCAAGCAGGCGGGGGCTCGCGAGGCCTATCTGATCGAGGAGCCCATTGCGGCGGCCCTCGGTGCGGGCCTCCCGGTGGCCGAGCCGGGCGCGAACATGATCGTGGACATCGGCGGCGGCACCACCGAGGTCGCGGTGATGTCCCTGTCCGGGATCGTCTACTGCAAGTCCGCCCGCATCGCGGGCGACGAGATGAACACCGCGGTGATCCAGCACATCCGCAAGAACTACAGCCTGCTCGTGGGCGAGCGCCACGCCGAGGACATCAAGCTGCGGCTGGGCTCCGCCTACCCGGTGGCGGGCGAGCACCTCACCATGGAGGTCAAGGGCCGCGACCTGATCGTCGGCATTCCCAAGACCATCCTGGTGACCGGCGAGGAGATCCGCGAGGCGCTGCGCGAGCCGATCATGGCCATCGTGAGCGCGGTGCACACGTGCCTCGAGCAGATCCCGCCCGAGCTGGCCGCCGACATCGTGGACAAGGGCATCGTGGTGTCCGGCGGCGGCGCGCTCCTGCGCGGGCTCGACCTGCTGCTGCACGAGCAGACCGGCCTGCCGATCCGCGTGAGCGACGACCCGTTGACCTGCGTGGTGCGCGGGGCCGGGGCGCTGCTGGACGACGTGAAGCTGCTCGCGCGCGTCGCGCTTCCTTCCTAGCTCGGCCTCCAGCGCCGCGTCAGCGGCTGAGCGACATCTCCGACACGATGAGACGGAAGTCCGGCCGCGGGCGGAAGGTGACGCGCTTGGACGTCCCGTACACGATGACTTCCTGGAAGAGCTCGAGCCAGGGCTTCTCGTCGTCGATGATCTGGGTGGCCTCGCCGTAGAGCGCCTTGCGCTGCCTCGGGTCGAGCGTGTAACGGGCCTGCTCCATCACCTCGTGGAACCGGTGGCCGGGCTGGCTGCCGACCCAGTATTTCCCGCCCAGCCCGGTCGGGTGCATGATGCGCCACAGGCTGCCGTCGGCATCCAGCAGGGTGGACTGCACGTTGATCAGCAGCAGGCCCCCCGGGGGCAAGGCCCGCTCGTTGACCATGCGCTGGCGCGCGCCCATCTCCATCATGGCGACCTTCGCCCGGATCCCGACCTTCGACCACATGTCCGCCACCACCTCGAGGAGCTGCTTGTCGTTGACCATCGTGCCCATGCCCGCGTGCAGCGTCACGTCGATCCCGCCGGCGAACCCCGCCGCTCCGAGCAGGGCCCGGGCCCGCCCAGGGTCGTAGGGATAGGGCTTGATGGCCGGGTTGTAGCCGAAGTCGGTGTCGGCGAGCGCGCCGGCCATGGGCTTGCCGAGCCCCGCGAAGAGGCTGCGGATGATCGCGGGCACGTCGAGCGCGTGATGCATGGCCTGGCGCACGCGCTTGTCGGCCAGCGGCGGCTGGGTGGTGTTGATGTTGAACTCCACGGTGCGTGAGGACGGCACGCTCACCACCCGCGTGTTCCGGCCCTCCGCGATGGACTTGATGCGGTCGGGCGGCAGGCTGGTGACGATGTCGACGTCCCCCTTCTCGAGGGCCACCAGCCGGGGGAAGTCGTCCGGGATCGCTTTCCAGACTACGCGGTCGATCGCGGGGGCGCGGCCCTCCCATCCCCACCAGTCACGGTTGGCTTCCATCACGAGCCGCTCGTCCTTCACCCACTCCACGAACCGGTAGGCGCCGCTGCCGATCGGCCGGCGGGCCAGCTCCTTCACCCCGTCGTCGGTGGTGAGGCGGGCGGGCAGGATCTGCGAGCCCATCTGGGCCATGCGCACCGGCAGGAGCGGATCCGCCTTCTTGGTGATCACGCGCACGAGGGTCGGCGTGACCGCCTGGACCGACTCGATGGTGGTGAAGCCGGCGGTCACGACCGTCTTGCCCGGGACGAGGTTCCGCTCGAGCGTGGCCCGCACGTCGTCCGCGGTGAGCGGAGCGCCGTCGTGGAACTTGACGCCCGAGCGCAACGTGAACTCCCAGGTGGTCTCGTTCACCGCCCGCCAGGCGGTGGCCAGGCCGGGCTGAAGCTGCAGCGCGGTGTCCCATCGGAGGAGCGAGTCATAGAGATTGTAGAAGTAATTGACGGTCAGGACCTGGGTGCTCCGCCCCGGATCCATGGTGGTGGCCTCCGCGGGCTGCACGATCGTGATCTGCGCCGGCTGGGCGTGCGCGAGCGAGGCGCCAATCGTCAGCGACAGGGCCACGATCCAGGCGAAGAGCGGCATCGGTCTTCCTCCTCTGTCAGGGGCAACCCGGGAATCAGGATGCCCGAGGGTATCGCAGTCGGCCGCGCGATTCTATAATCTCGGACGAGCCGGAGATCCACACCCACTGGCCCACGACCGCCACCCACTGGAGGCCCGCATGAAGGGCGTGACCCTGCCGACCGAGACCGTGTTCGTGATGGAGAACTCGCCGATCAAGTTCGGGCTGGGCGCCATGGACGAGATCGGCTTCGACGCCAGCCGCCTGGGCATCCGCAAGGCGCTGATCTTCACGGACCGCCACATCTCAGAGCTCGGCCTCCCCGAGCGCGTGCGCGCGCTCCTCGAGGAACAGGGCGTGAAGGCCGACGTCTGGGACGGCGTGGAAGTGGAGCCCACCGATCGGTCGATGGAGGAGGCGGGCGAGTACGCGCGCAGCAAGGACTTCGACGGACTGATCGCGGTGGGTGGCGGCAGCACCATCGACACGTGCAAGGCCGCCAATCTCCTCACCTGCTACCCGGCGCCGCTCCTCGACTACATCAACAAGCCGGTCGGGCGCGGCGTGCCCGTGCCCGGCCCGGTGCGCCCGCTGATCGCGGTGCCCACCACCGCCGGCACCGGCAGCGAGACCACCGCGGTGGCGGTCACGCACATCGTGGATCAGAACGTGAAGGCGGGCGTCTCGCACCGCCTGCTGCGGCCCACGCTGGGCGTGGTGGACCCGCTCAACACGCTCACCGTCCCGCCCGAGGTGACCGCGGCGGCCGGGGCCGACATCCTCACCCACGCCATCGAGTCCTACACCACGCGCCCCTACAACGCGCGCGCCAAGCATCACCCGCCCGATCGGCCGGCCTACATCGGCGCCAATCCCGCCAGCGACATCTGGTGCGAGAAGGCGATGGAGTACGCGGCCCGCTACCTGCGGCGCGCCGTGCTCAACGGCCTCGACCTCGAGGCGCGCCTGCACCTGGCGCTGGCCGCCAACTACGCGGGCGTCGGCTTCGGCAACGCCGGCGTGCACATCCCCCACGCGGTGGCCTACCCGATCGCGGGCCTCGTGCGCGACTACATCCCGAGCGGCTACCGCACCCGCCACCCGCTCGTCCCGCACGGCATGTCGGTCATCCTCACCGCGCCCGCCGCCTTCCGCTTCACCTACACCACCGCGCCCGAGCGGCACCTGCGCGCCGCCGAGCTGCTGGGCTGGCCGGTGGCCGATCTCAACGAGGCCGAGCGGCGCGAGGCGCTACCGCAGGCGCTCCTCTCGATCATGCGGGACATCGGCATCCCCAACGGGCTCACCGCGATCGGCTACACCGAGCGCGATCTCCCCGCGCTGATCGAGGGCACGCTGCGCCAGCCGCGCCTCCTCTCGGGCGCGCCCCGTCAGGTGGGCGCCGCCGGAGCTCGACCTGATCCTCCGCGACGCGATGCAGTACTGGTAGCCCGGAGGTCGATAAAGGCCCCCGGGGGAACCTAGAGCTGGCCGGAGTCGCCCCAGTTGTCCAGGAGCTTCTGGTACGTGGGGTCCTTGTAGCGGTCGAGGTGGAACGCGGGGGCGTAGTGGGGCAGCGGTCGCTCCGCGATGTAGTCGGCGAGCAGATCGGCGGCGCCGTTGGAGGACATCATCCCGTAGCCGGAGAGGCCGCCCAGGACGTAGGCGCCCTCGAGCGGCAGCGGGCACGACAGGAAGCGGTTCTCCTGCGTCTTGGTGTAGTAGCCCCCGTCCACGAAGCACTTCGGCAAGCGTGGCAGGTAGGCGGCGAGGCCGGGCAGCGGGCGCGTCAGGCCGCGGATCACGATCTCCGCGTGAGCCGGATCGAACTCGATCGGGAAGCGCGCCTCCATCGGCTCGGCGTGGTAGGTCCACACCCCGAGCATGATCGGGCTGTCTCCCCCACCCTCGGGCCGCCCGTGCACGCCGGCGGGCATCTCGTCCAGCAGATGCCGAAGCGCCTCGGCCTCGCCGAGCTCCACGCGCTCGTCGTCCGACCACGGTAGCCGCACCGGATCCGTCCAGATCATCATCGGCGCGTGACGCGGCACCACGCCCAGCGTGTCGTGGAACGCGACCTTGGCGTGGCGCTCGCAGAACACGGGCAGCTCGATGCCGAGCAGCCGGCCCACGTCCTTGAGGAAGGGTCCCGCCGCGTTCACGAAGCGCGGAGTCCCGATCGTGCGGGTGCCGTCGCGCCCGCTCACCACCACACCGGTCACCCGCCCGCCCGCCGTCTCCACGCCCTCCACGCGCCCGTCGATCAGGCGGACGCCCTTGTCCCGCGCGCGCTCGAGCATGTACATCCCGAGCTGCTGGCCGCTGAACCAGCCGCAGCGGCGCGCGTGCAGCAGCGCCACCGTGTCCGCGGCCAGGTACGGGAAGTGGCGGCGGATCAGGCTTGAGTCGGTGATGACGTCGGTGCCGATGGGCTGCTTCTCGTATCCCATCGCGGGGGCCGGCTGATAGGTGTCCGCGGACGAGCCGTGCATGCGAACGGGCCCGGCGCCGAACCCGGCCGCTTCCTCCGCGGCTCGCACGTAGCGGTCGACCTGCTCGGGCTGCGCGGTGGCGAAGAGATAGCCGCGCCGGTTCATAAGGAACACGTTGCCGCTCTCGGCCGCGAGCTCTTCCATGAGGTCGATGCTGCGGTTCATCAGGGCGACCATCGAATCGCCCGGCCCCGGCCACCAGTTGCGGTAGGACTCGGCGGACTTGTCGCTGGTGAGCGAGAGCGCGGGGCGCTCGTCCACCAGCACGACCCCCCCGATGCCGCGGCGGACCGCCAGGTGATACGCGGCGGCGATCCCGGCCATGCCCGCCCCGCAGATCACGACCTCGGCCGTCGCCGCGCTCATGGCCCCCGACTGTACACGCTTTGGCAGCCGGCGAACACTGTCAGCGTCACGACACCGACTTGACGGTCCGCCGTGGGGCTAACATGGATTCAAGTCCCTGATCTGGCGCGCATCTCGCCGAGGCACGCAGATTGCTCGTACCCCGGCATGATCAACACCAAGCACGCCGCCGACCGCCGTCGCCACCCGCGCACCGACGTCTCCTGGCTCGTCGTCGTGGAGGCCGGCAAGCGCCGCTTCCTCCTCCAGACGGTGGACATCTCGGCCCGCGGGGCCAAGGTGAGGCCCAAGGAGCGGATCGACATCGGGACGCCGGCTCAGCTCCGGTTCCGGCCGCCCGACGGGTCGCCGTTCAACGTGCCGGCGCTGGTGTGGCGGCAGGACTCCGACGGCCTGGCCTTCCTCTTCATGGGGGACATCCAGGATCGCCTGCGCCGCTTCGGCCGCGTCCTCGCGGTCTAGCCCCCGACCCGGCCCGCTACTTTCCGAACCAGCCCCGGACCTTATCCCACCAGCGTTCGACCTGCTCCGTGACGCTCCCGCCATGCTCCTCGCACGGCGGCGGCTCGCTGCCGGCCAGGAACACCTCGGTCGCGACGAGTGGGCAGAACGCGGTGGCCCGGCGGCCGGTGGTCACGTCCACCTTCGCGTGGGTGATGCCGGCCGGCTCCGGGAACGCGCCACCCGGGTAGATGTCGAGCGCCTGTCGCATGAACTCGGACCAGATCGGCAGCGCGCCCTCCGACCCGGATAGCCCGGCCGGCGTGCCGTCGTCGAAGCCCACCCAGACGAGCGCGAGCAGGTTGGGCGAGTAGCCGACGAACCAGGCGTCCCGGCCCTCGTTGGTCGTCCCCGTCTTGCCGGCCACCGCGCCGGGCACCCCCGCCGCGCGCGCGGAAGCCGCGGTCCCCACGTTGACCACGCCCTCCAGCAGCGAGGTGACCAGGAAGGCCTCGGGCGCGCCGATCACCGGGCGCGTCTCGCGGCTCGCGCTCCAGAGCGCGCGCCCGCCCTCGTCGGCGACCGTCTCCACCACCCCGCCGCCGGACGGCGCCAGGCCCCCGTTGGCCAGCGGCAGGTACGCGCGCGCGAGCGCCAGCGGCGTGATCTCGAAGACACCCAGAGTGAGCGCGGGCACCGGCTTGAGATCCACCTCCATGCCCATCGTCCGCGCCGTCTCGATGACCACGGGCAGGCCCACCGCCTGGGCGACCCGCACGGTCGCGGTGTTCAGCGAGCCCTCCAGCGCCCGGCGCACCGTGACCGGCCCTTCGTAGCGGTCGTCGTAGTTCTTGGGCGTCCACGGCTTGCCGTCCACCATCACCGTGATGGGCGCGTCCTCGATCAGCGAGGCGGGGGTGAAGAGGCTCGCGTCCTTCCGCGGCGTGAGCGCGGCCAGGAACACGAACGGCTTGAACGCGCTACCCGGCTGGCGGCGGGCGAGGACGGCCCGGTTGAACTGGCTCGCCCGGTAGTCGCGGCCCCCGACGAGCGCGCGCACCTGTCCGGTGGCCGGGTCGAGCACGATCATCGCCACCTGCAGGCGCTCCTCCGGATTCTTGCGGCGCAGCCGCGGGCGCAGCGTCTCGAGACGGTCCATGCCCTTCACCACCGCGGCCTCGGCCACGCGCTGCAGCACCGGATCGAGCGTGGTGTAGACCCGCACCCCGTGCAGGTCGGCCAGGTCGATGTCGGCATTCCGCTCGAGCTCGGCGCGCACGTAGTCCACGAAGTACGGCGCCATCAGCCCGTTCGCCGGCGTCGTGCGCGCCCGCACCGGCTCCTTGCGCGCGCGCTGGTAGTCGGCCTCCGAGATCTTGCCGAGGCCGCGCATGCGAGTCAGCACCACGTCGCGCCGCTCGCGCGCCCGCTCGGGATTGGCGACCGGCGAGTAGTTGTTGGGGCCGCGGATCATCCCGGCGAGCAGTGCGGACTCCGTCAGCGAGAGCTGATGGACCTCCTTGCCGAAGTAGGCCCGCGAGGCGGCGCCGACGCCGCGCACCGCCGAGCCGCCCGATTGCCCCAGATAGATCTCGTTGAGGTAGGCCTCGAGGATCTGGTCCTTGCTGTAGCGCCACTCGAGCGCGGTCGACAGCAGCGCCTCGTTGATCTTGCGGGCGAGCGTGCGCTCCGGGTTGAGCAGCCGGCTCTTGACGAGCTGCTGGGTGATGGTGCTGCCCCCCTCGGCGACCCGGCCCTTCCGGACATTGGTCCACAGCGCGCGCACGATGCCGCGAGGGTCCACGCCACCGTGCTCGTAGAAGCGCACGTCCTCGGTGACCAGGACCGCGTCGCGCAGGAGCTGGGGAACATCGGGCAGGCGCACCGGGCGGATGTTCTCGCCCATGTCCGCGCCGGCGCTCGCCAGCAGCTCGGGGGGCAGCGCGACGCTCTGGACCGCGGTGTCGCCCTGGCGGAGCTGGGTGATGCGCCCGCCCGACACGGCCAGGGTGACGCGGGCCGCGCCGGCCACGTTGATCTCCCACGCGCTCTCCGAGCGGGAGAACTGGCCGGGTGCGCCCGCGTTGCGGGTCTCGCGATAGCCCTGACGGCCCAGGATCCCGGCCAGATCGAGCGCGCTCACGTTCACACCCGGCCGGAGCACGGGTGGGGCGGCGTACAGCACGGTGGAGCGACGCGCCTCCACCCGCTCGAACCGCGAGAGCGCGCGCGCCGCGTAGATGGCGAGCCCGCCGCCGACCAGCACCACGATGGCCAGCAGCACGCCCGCGAGAAGAGTCCACCGACGAAGGCCGTGGAACCAGCCTCCCCACCCGTCGGCCATCAGGCGGCCTCCCCTCGCACTAGGACCCGGCACCCCTCCGCAGGGTGATCATCACCAGCCGGGCCACCTCCGGGTCGTCCGACATCTCGAGCACCACGAAGTCGCCCACGCGCACGTCGGCGAGGGTGATCGTGCTGTCCCGGAAGCTGTCCTTCACGTCGCGGCCGGCCTGGTTGCGCTGCGACAGCAGCACCACCGCCTCGCGCGGGACCTGCACCCGCAGGGCGCGCCGCTCGGCATTGGCGCCGAACTCGTCGAGGGTCAGGGTGCGCGCCTGGGGATCCACCGCGAGGACCGAGCCGGCGCGACGCTCCCCCGCCGGGGCCACGCCCATTCCCACCAGCGCGAGGGCCAGCAGCGACGGCGACCCCGGCCAGCAGCCGGCCGAGCCCGGCTCGCGACACGCGCGCGCTCACGACCGCGGGGAGGCCGGCTGGGCGAACTCGGCCGCCTTCATCTTCCGGACCAGCTCGGCATACGAGGAGGTCTGGATGATCTTGTCGAACTGGGTCCGGTAGTTGTTGATCAAGCTCACGCCCTCGACAGCCACATCGTACACGAGCCACCGCTCGCCCCGCTGCTGCATACGATAGTCCACCGGGACCTCGGTGCCCTGCTTGGTCACGAACCGCGTTCGCACCGTCGCGAGGCCGCCGTCCACCGCCTCGCCCGCGTACGCGATGCGCTCCCCGCTGTACCGCTCGATCTTCGAGATGTAGGCCCGCTCGATGAGATCGGTGAAGAGCGCGGTGAACTCCTGCCGATCCTTCTCGGCCAGTCCCTGCCAGTGCCGGCCCAGGGCGCGCTTGGCCGTCTCGGTGAAGTCGAAGACGCCCTCGGCCTCCTTGCGGATGGCGGCCCGACGCTCCCGGCCCCGGGCCTCCGGCTTGAGAGACGGATCCTCCAGGACCTTGACGATCTGGTCGACCGAGGCCTTGAGCTGGTCGGTCGGGGCCCCGGCGCGCGCGGGCGCCGGGGCCAGGACCGCGAGCCCCACCAGGACCACTGAGATCAGACAGGGCGGAATCAGATACGAGACGCGCATGCGCTAGGCCGCGCGGACCGCGATCCGGTCCTCGATCCGAAAGTCGGACCGGCTACGACCCATCTCCCGCCTGGCCACGTCCACGGCGGCCTCTCGCAGCTCGGCCCTGGGCACGGCGCCGGTGAGCTCGACGACGAGCGGCGAGCCCTTCCAGAGCGGCAGATGCGCGGTCGGCGTCAGCGGCAAGGCCGGCCAGGGTCGCGTCCATCAGCAACGCATCGGAGATCCTGGCCTGGGCCGCGATCGCCTCATCCTCACGCTTCCGCTTGAGGTCGTAGAGCTTGACAGCGACTCCCAGGAGCACGACCACGAGCAGCATCGTCGCCACCACGATCATTTCCATAGCTGTCACCTCCATGCGGCATGAAACTGCATCGCCCATGCCAGCCAGATCGTCATGCCGTCGCTCTCAAGTTGCTCCGCCATATGACCGCACTGTCGGCCGCAAGGCGAACTGTCCCCACCGAGTAGGAATTTCCCGGCCGATCGTGTAAAGCCTTCCAGGCGCGGCGCGTCATCGAGCCCCTTCCGGGAGCGCGTGCAGCGCCCGGCTCGCCCGCCAGCACCTCCCGCGCGACGTCGCCCAGCCGCTGGCGCGAATCCATCGCCTGGCGCCGCAGCCAGCGGAACGCCTCCGCCTCGCTGAGCTGCCGGTCGCTCATCAGCTTGCCCTTGGCCTGATCCACGATCGGGCGCTCGGCGCGCGCCTGCTGCAGCCGCCGGATCTCGCGGAACCGGGCGAGCGCCAGGTCGAGCGTCGGCCCGACCTCCGCCGCGCGGAGCGGCTTGAGCATGAAGCCCATCACACCGGCGCGATTGGCTTGCTTGACCACGGTTTGATCGGTGTCCCGCGTGAACAGCACCGCCGGACAGTCCACCTCGGCGGTGATACGCGGCATCAGCGCCGGCTCGCGCGTCCCGGACAAGCTCGGCGCCATGATCACGACGTCGGGGCGCGTTTCCCTCATCACCACGACGGCGTCGAGCCGCAGCGGAGCCTCGACCGCCACCACGCCGCCCGCGTCCTCCACCGCCGCGCGCAGCATCGCGCGGGACGAGGCATCCGACTCGAGAATTGCCACGCGCCAGCGCGGCGGGCCATTCTGGAACATCCTGCGGATCGATCGCATGAGCACCTCCCTGAGCCGCCCTCGCCGCAACCCGCGTGCCAGGGCGATCGGTTGCTCGCTCGGGAAACATCTCCCCGACCGCGTGTCGGAAATTCCTTCCCCGGGCACGTCGTGCTCCGCCGGCTATTCGCACGACGAACGACCGACTCGCACGACGACCGCGGTGGCACGTCACTTGCTCGCCAGTCAGAGCATGCTACTCCGATTGAAGAAGCACGAAGCCGACGACGAGATCCAGGACGAGCCCCGGCCCGAGCCGTCGGACCTCAACTCCACCGAGGATGTCTTCCCCGAGGACGGAGTCGAGGTCGACGAGGAGGCCGACCAGGGCGACAACAGGCAGGACGAGCACCCTGGCCTGAGGCTCCTGGCCGCGGTGCCCGGGCCCCTGATCGCCGCCGCCACCTTCGTCCCCACGTTTCTGGCCATCTTCTTCAGCCTGAGCTACGTGGTAGGGGGCGTGCTCCAGACCGCCGCGCCGGCGCTGCCCGCCGCCGCGCTCATGTCGGACGGGACACAGGGAATGCCGCCGCCGATCTCCGAGTCGCTTCGCGATCCGTTCGTCGCGCCGCGCGTATTCGACCCGCCGTCCGCCAAACCGGGTGATCCCCGGGACGTGGTCCGGCCGACCGATCCACGTGAGCCGTTTCGGGCGCCGAGCGTGGCGGACCTGCCGACGCCCGCCATCGAGCCGACGGGCCCGACCCTGCCGCCGGCGCAACCGCGAACGGCCATCATCCCGGCGCCCGAGCTCCGTGCGGGGCGCCCGGTTGAGTCGCCCCGACAGCCCCAGGCCGCCGTCCTGAACACCACGCCCGAGCGGAAACCCGGGCGCGAGTGGACCCCCGCGGCCGCCTTCGCGGACCGTGAAGCGGCCAGTCGCCTGGCCAGCAGCATCCAGCAGCAGGGATATCCCGTCGAGATCCGACAGGAGTCCTCCTCCAGCCGCCCCTGGGTGGTGTGGATCGGCGCCCAGCCGCGCGCCGGCGAGCGCCGCCGCTAGTCTCTCCCTGCTCCGCCCGAAGGGCCCACCGCCGCCGTCACGTACGCATGAAAAGGGCGGCGACGATTCGACCGCCGCCGCCCTGGTCCTGCCCTACCGCTGCTCGGTCTGGAGTTCCCGCCACCGCCGCGCCTTGTTGTGGAGCGTCTTCGGTGTGGTCCCGAGGATCTCGGCGGCCCGGGTCTTGTTGTTGTTCACCGACTGCAGCGTTCTCAGGATGAGCTGCTTCTCGCCGTCGTCGAGCGTGGTGCCCACCGGCAGCACCACCACGTTGGCCCGCTCGGTGGGCAGGGCGCCCAGCGGAGCGATCGGCAGGCAGTCCGCCGTGATCATTCCGTCCTCGCACGAGACCACCGCGCGCTCGATCACGTTGCGCAGCTCGCGCACGTTGCCCGGCCAGGCATGCTCGCGGAGCAGCTTGAGCGCCGCCTCGTCGATCCCGCGCACCTGCCGCTCGTACTTGTCGTTGAACTCGGACATGAACGCTTCCGCGAGGAGCAGGATGTCCTCGGGGCGCCGGCGCAGCGGCGGGAGCGGAATCGTCAGCACGTTCACCCGGTAGTAGAGATCCTCCCGGAACGCCCCCTCCTGCACCGCCTTCACCACGTCCTTGTTGGTCGCGCACGACCACCCGGACGTCCACCGAGACCTCGTCGTGGCCGCCGATCCGCCGCACCTGGCTGTCCTGCAGCACGCGCAGGTACTTCGCCTGCAGGTTCGAGCTCATCTCGGCGATCTCGTCGAGGAAGATGGTGCCGCCGTCGGCCAGCTCGAAGTAGCCGGGCCGCCGCGCCATCGCGCCGGTGAAGGCCCCCTTCTCGTGGCCGAACAGCTCGCTCTCGAGCAGCGTCTCCGGGATCGCCGAGCAGTTCACCGCCACGAACGGCCCCTTGGCCCGCTGCGAGAGCTCGTGGATGGTGCGCGCGACCAGCTCCTTGCCCGTGCCGGTCTCGCCCAGGATCAGCACCGGCGCCGGGCTCGGCGCGGCCATCTCGATCAGCCGGTAGACCTCCTGCATCGCGGGGCTCACGCCCAGCAGAGGCCCGAGCCCACGCGTCTCCTTGAGCTGGCGCCGCAGGACGGTGACCTCACGATTGACCTGGACCTTCTCCACCGCCTTCTCCACCAGGACCCGCAGCCGGCGGGGGTCCACCGGCTTGGTCATGTAGTCGTAGGCCCCCTCGCGCATCGCCGACACCGCGGTCTCGATGGACCCGTGGGCGGTGAGCAGGATGACCGCGGCCTCCGGGACCGTCGCGGCCAGGGGCTTGAGCAGCCCGATCCCGTCGATCACCGGCATGACCATGTCCGCAATGACGACGTGGGGCCGGAAGCTCGGCGCCCGCTCCAGCGCGTCCTTGCCGTCCACCGCTTCCTGGACCTCGTAGCCCCACATGGTCAGCAGGGCCGCCAGGCCGCCGCGGCCGGACTCGTCGTCGTCTGCGATCAGGATCCTATGCTTCATGGTCATCCCCTTTTCGGGAAGCGCGCGAGGGTTCAAGGTTCACGGTAGCGGCTTGGTCGTCGCGGCCTAGGCTGCAAGCGATATGCCCTCGAAGACCACCGGGAGGACCCCGATCGGCAAAACTGATACAACGGTAAATCCCACTGATGGTTACGGCGTACAGCTCAACATCCACTAGAGCCTAGAGTTGCCGGGCCGAGACCCAGCGTCGGGAAGATATTACCGTGTAACTACGACCGACTCCAGTCCGACGTCGAGAAGAGCCAACCCGGTGGCCGGGTCGGTCTTTCGGCGAAGGGTCTTGGGCGACTCGACGATGCATGACCTCCAGCGTGGGGTCCACGGTGCCGCCCAGGAGGTGGCCCCCGAGGGCGCTCCCGTCGTACCGGGCGACCACCACGTGGACGTGCACCCGCGGCTCGCCGCCGTCGAGCGCGACGTTGCCGAGCAGCGAGACCACCTCGACCTGCTCCCGGATGACCCGGCGAGCATAGTCGCGCCGGGCCCGGTCGAAGAATCCGAGCGTCACCCCCGAGAAGGCTCCGATCCCGGTCAGCGAGGCACCGGAGAGATCGAAGCGCTTGGCGGCCGCGGTCAGGGCCTCCACCGGATCGTCGCCCCGGTCGCACACCATCACGAACGTCCGCCGCCCCTCGACCTCGTCGAGCTGCTGGATCTTCATGTCCCGCTCCTCTCGTGAGTCATCTCAGGCCCGCTCGGCCACCACCGCCTTGTCGCGCTTTCGCAGCCCCACCAGACAGGCCACCATGACCCCGGTCATCACGGTGAGCAGCCCGAGCTCGATCATCGCGTAGCGGAAGACCGGGTCGCCCTGCTCCATGAGCTTGCCGAACTCCGCGGTGAGCACCAGGATCCGCCGCACCGCCGCGATCATGGCCACCAGCACGAAGGGCTCCGGCACCAGCACGTGCTCCCGGAACGAGACCTGCACCGTGTACAGGATCTCGATCATCATGAGGATCAGCAGGAGCTGGTCCAGCAGCCCCACGATGCTGCCCCCGATCGCCCCGGCCCCGATGCTGCGCGCGAACGTCACCCCCGCGTTGAGCGAGTAGCCCCACCGCGCCCGCCGCCAGCATCACCCCGATCCCCACGTAGAGCACGTCCTCGACCTGGGTGAACCCCTGGCGCGATGCGCTCGCGCACGGCCGGCCGCGCCCGACCCGTGGGACTCATCGGCGCCTCACCATCGCCCCGTCGGCACACCGACGAGCCACATGGCGCTCCGTGGCATCGGCAAGCCTTGTGCCACGAGCCGTTCGCGAGCCGCCGGGGCTAAGCACTCGAAAAACCGCGGGCCCGATTGCGCGGCCTCGCGCCGCGGGCTCCAGCGGACACGCGAGGGATCGGTAAACGTTACCGAGGCCGGTAACCCCGACGTGGCGGCGCGCCGTCCACGCCCGGCAGCCTTTCTGCGGCCTTCCACGCGTGATACCGTGAGACATTCCCGCACCGCAACGGACGGAAGGAGGCGCGGAACATGACGGACATGTGGGGTGATCTCGTGTGGGCCGCACTCGCGGATCTGAAGACCAGGCTGGTCCTCGTGATGCCCGGCATCCTCGCGATGCTGACCCTGGCCGTCGTCGGCCTGGCCGGGGCGTGGATCGCCGCGCGGCTGACCCGGCGCGTGGCGCAGGCGGTCGCCTTCGACCGGCGCGCGGAGAGCTGGGGCATCGTCTCGCAGCTCAGCCGTGCGGGCGTCCGACGACCCCCGTCGCAGGTGCTGGGGCTCGTCGTCTTCTGGAGCATCCTCGTCCTCTTCCTGTCCATGGCCATCGATGCCCTCGCGATTCCCGGCACCGGGCGCCTCACCGAGTTCATGTTCTCGTGGGTGCCGCGGGTGATGGGCGCGGCCCTGATCCTTCTCGTCGGCTGGCTCGTGGCCAACTTCCTGGGCGAGGGCGCGCTGATCGCGGCGGTGAATGCGCGCCTCCCGGAGGCGCGCCTGCTCGCCCGCGCGATCCGCTGGGGCGTGCTGCTGTTCGCGAGCGCCACCGCGATCACCCACCTGGGCATCGGCAAGGAGATGGTGCTGGTCGCCTTCGGCATCACCTTCGGCGGCCTGATCTTCGCCCTGGCGCTGGCCTTCGGCCTCGGGGGTCGCGCGCTGGCGCGCCAGATCCTCGAGCGGCACCTGCGCAACCGCGAGCCCCATCCGCGGGAGACCCTGACCCACCTCTAGCGCATGATCGATGTCGGCGTCCTCTTCCAGCAGGCGGCGGCCGCGTTGCGCCGAGCGCGTCACGCCACGTATCGCCTGCAGCTCGGGAGCACGCTCGGCTTCGACGCGGTGGCCGCGCTCGGCCCCTACCTCGACGCGCTCGGGGTGAGCGACGCCTACCTCTCCCCCTGCTTCCGCTGCGGGCCCGGCAGCTCGCACGGCTACGACGTCACCGATCACAACGCGTTCAACCCCGAGATCGGCGGGGCGGCCGCCTTCGACCGCCTGGCCGCCTCGCTCGCCGCGCGCGGCCTCGGCCTGATCCTCGACGTGGTGCCCAATCACATGGGCATCGCGGGCGACGCCAATCCGTGGTGGCTGGACGTGCTGGAGAACGGCCAGGCCTCCCCCCGCGCCGGCTTCTTCGACATCGACTGGACGCCGATCAAGCCCGAGCTGCGCGATCGCGTGCTCCTGCCCGTCCTGCCGGATCAGTACGGCCGCGCGCTCGAGTCGCAGCAGCTCCAGCTCGAGTTCGCGGACGGCGCCTTCCACCTGCGCTACGCGGGGGCGCGCCTGCCCATCGCCCCCGACACCTACGCGCAGATCCTGACCGACCGCCTCGACGTGCTCGCGGGCCGCCTCGGGCCGGAGGACGCGGGGCTCCAGGAGCTGCGCAGCATCCTGACGTCGCTCGAGCACCTCCCCGGGCGCACCGAGACCGATCCCGCGCGCCTCGAGGAGCGGCTGCGCGAGAAGGAGGTCGTCAAGCGACGCCTCGCCGTGCTCACCAAGGAGTCGGTGGACATTCGCGAGCACGTCGAGGAGACGGTGCGCGTCGTGAACGGCACCCCGGGGGAACCGGCGAGCTTCGACGCCCTCGATCGCCTGCTCTCGGCCCAGACCTACCGCCTGGCCGACTGGCGCGTGGCGGGCGACGAGGTGAACTACCGCCGCTTCTTCGACGTGAGCCACCTGGCCGCGATCCGCATGGAGGAGCGCTTCGTGTTCGACGCCGCCCACGAGCTCGTCTTCCGGCTCGTCGGCGAGGGCAAGGTCACCGCGCTGCGCGTGGACCATCCCGACGGGCTCTACGCGCCGGGGAGTACTTCCGCCGGCTCCAGGAAGGCGCGCTGGTGGCCACCGCGCGGCGCCTGGTGCCCGAGCTGGGGCCCGCGGAGGCGGAAGCGCTCGGCGCCCTCTACCGCGCCCGCGCCCTCGAGCAGCCGGCCGCGGCGGACGCCCGACCGCTCTGGATCGCGGCCGAGAAGATCCTGAGCCCGGGCGAGCCCCTGCCCGACTGGTGGGCGGTGGCGGGCACCACCGGCTACGACTTCCTGGCCTCGGTCAACGGGCTCTTCGTGGACCGCGGGACTTCCAGACAGATGACCACGTTGTACGCGCGGCTGGCCGGGGCGGGCGGCCTCCTGGCCGATCACACCTACACCGCCAAGCGCCTCATCATGCAGGTCTCGATGGCGAGCGAGATCAACCAGCTCGGCCATCACCTCGATTCCATGTCGGAGCGCAATCGCCTCTCGCGCGACTTCACCCTCTACAGCCTCGTCCGCGTGATCCGCGAGCTGGTGGCCGCGTTCTCCGTCTACCGCACCTACGTGGGCGACGACGGGCGCGATCCGAGCGTCCGCGATCGTGCGCTACATCGAGGAGGCGGTGGCCGAGGCCAAGCGCCGCAATCCCACCGTGAACGTCTCCATCTTCGACTTCGTCCGCGACGTGCTCCTGGTGCGGAACCCGGCCCGCCCCGATCCCGCCGAGCTGGCCGCCCGCCGGCACTTCGCGATGCGCTTCCAGCAGACGACCGGGCCGGTCACCGCCAAGGGCGTCGAGGACACCGCGTTCTACGTCTACAACCGCCTCGTCTCGCTCAACGAGGTCGGCGGCGATCCCGCGCGCTACGGCGAGTCGCCCGCCGTCTTCCACGACAAGAACGCGGCGCGCCTGGCCCGGTGGCCCGAGTCCCTCGTCGCCACCGCGACCCACGACACCAAGCGCGGCGAGGACGTGCGCGCGCGCATCAACGTGCTCTCCGAGGTGCCCGCCGCGTGGGCCGCCGAGGTCCGGCGCTGGCGGGCCCTCGCCCGCCGCTTCAAGGTGGACGTGGACGGCCGGGCGGCGCCCGACGCCAACGACGAGTACCTGCTTCTACCAGACCCTGGTGGGCGCCTGGCCCACCCTGGACGCCGACGAGCCGATCGACGACGCTGACCGAGCGCCTGGCCGCCTACATGGAGAAGGCCACCAAGGAGGCCAAGCGCCACACGAGCTGGGTGAACCCGAGCGCCGGCTACGACGCGGCGACGCGCGGGTTCGTGACCGGCCTGCTCGCGCCCGGCGGTGCCTTTCTCTCCGCCTTCCGGCCGTTCCAGCGCCTGGTCGCGGCCCACGGCGCGGTCAACTCGCTCGCGCAGACCCTGCTCAAGATCGTCGCCCCGGGGATTCCCGACTTCTACCAGGGCACCGAGCTCTGGGAGCTCTCGCTCGTGGATCCCGACAACCGCCGGCCCGTGGACTTCGCCCGCCGGCAGGCGCTGCTCGACGCGCTGCGCGCCCGCATCCCCGACGAGGACGCGGGCCCACCGGACCTGAGCGCCCTCTGCGCCGAGCTCCTCGAGCACTGGCGCGACGGACGCGTGAAGCTCTACCTCACCCACCGCGCGCTCACCCTGCGGCGGCAGCGCGCCCGCCTCTTCGCCGCCGGGGAATACCGCGGGCTCGCTCCGGGCGGCCGCCACGCCGAGCACGTGGTGGCGCTGGCGCGGGTGGACGGGCCCGACGCGGTGATCGCGGCGGTGCCGCGCCTGACCGCGCGCCTCGCCGGTCTCACCGGACGCTTCGCGCTGGGCGACGCCGCGTGGGAGCACACGTGGGTGGCGCTCGGCGACGACCGGCTGGCCGGTGTCTACCGCGACCGCTTCACCGGCCTCACGGTGGCCAGCGAGTGGCACGACGGCGCCGCGGTGCTGCCGCTGCCCGCCCTGTTCGCCCACTTCCCGGTGGCGCTCCTCGAGCGCGAAGGCGGCGAGCCGTGAGCCCGGGCCCGGCGGCGCGGCGCGCGCATCGGATGCCGTTCGGCGCGGAGGTGCGCGAGGACGGCACCACGCGCTTCCGCCTCTGGGCCCCCGGCGCGCGCCAGGTCGAGCTGTGGCTCGAGGAGCCGGGCCGCGCGGTGGCCATGCCGCGCGACGCGGGCGGGTGGGCGGAGTACGTGACGCGGGAGGCGCCCCCGGGCACGCGCTATCGCTACCGCATCGACGGCGAGCTGCTCGTGCCCGATCCGGCCGCGCGCTTCCAGCCCGGCGACGTGCACGGGGCGAGCGAGGTGGTGGACCCCCTCGCCCACGCCTGGACCGACACCGCCTGGGTCGGGCTGCCCCCGGAGCGCCTCGTGTTCTACGAGCTGCACGTGGGCGCCTTCACGCCGGCGGGCACCTACGCGGCCGTGGCCGAGCGGCTCGATCACCTGGTCTCGCTCGGCGTCACCGCGGTGGAGCTGATGCCGCTGGCCGACTTTCCCGGCCGCCGGGGCTGGGGCTACGACGGCGTGCTCCTCTACGCGCCCGAGGCGAGCTATGGCCGGCCCGAGGAGCTCAAGGCCCTGGTGGACGCCGCGCACGCGCGCGGCCTCGCCGTCTTCCTCGACGTCGTCTACAACCACTTCGGGCCCGAGGGCAACTATCTGCACCGCTACGCGCCCGGCTTCTTCAACCCGCGCCACCAGACGCCGTGGGGCGACGGGGTCAACTACGACGGGCCCGGCTCCGAGGTGGTGCGCGCGTTCATGATCCACAACGCGCTCTACTGGATCGAGGAGTACCACCTCGACGGCCTGCGCCTCGACGCGGTCAACGCGATCGCGGACGGGTCGCCCCGCCACCTCCTGGTGGAGCTGGCCCGCGCGGTGGCCGACGGGCCCGGCCGCGAGCGCCGCGTGCACCTGGTGCTGGAGAACGGCGCCAACGAGGCGCGCTACCTCCGGCGGGTGGACAGCTGGGACGCCGGCCGGCGCCCGCTCTACCAGGCCCAGTGGAACGACGACGCGCACCACGCGCTGCACGTGCTCCTGACCGGCGAGCGCGGCGGCTACTACGGCGACTACCAGCCGCCGCTGCCTCACCTCGGCCGCTGCCTCACCGAGGGCTTCGCGTTCCAGGGCGAGCGGTCCGCGTACCGGGACGGCGCGCGCGGCGAGCCGTGCGCGGACCTGCCGCCCACCGCCTTCGTGGGCTTCATCCAGAATCACGATCAGATCGGCAATCGCGCCCTCGGCGAGCGCATCGCCGCGCTCGCCTCGCCCGACGCGGTGCGCGCGGCCACCACGGTGCTCCTGCTCTCCCCCGCGCTGCCCCTGCTGTTCATGGGCGAGGAATGGGCCGCGCCCGAGCCGTTCCTGTTCTTCAGCGATCTGGGCCCGGAGCTGGGCCCGCTCGTGTCCGAGGGCCGGCGGCGCGAATTCGCGCGCTTTCCCGAGTTCGCCGATCCCGCGACGCGCGCGCGCATCCCCGATCCCCAGGCCGAGTCGGCCTTCAGGCGCTCGACGCTCGACTGGAGTCACGCGGGCGCCGCCGTCCACAAGGACTGGCTCGCGTTCCATCAGGCCCTGCTCGAGCTGCGGGCCCGCGTGGTCGCGCCGCTGCTCGCGGACGAGCCGGTGCCGGGCGGCTCGTGGAAGCAGCTCGGCGACACCGCGCTCGAGGTCGCGTGGATCTTCCCGACCGGCACGCTGCGGCTCGTCGCCAACCTGGGCGCGGTGCCCGTGCCGCACGACGGGCCAGGTGCGGACTGGGGACGACGCCTCTACGCGCTCGCCCTGCCGTCACCCTCCTGGTCCACGCTGCCGGCGTGGAGCGTGGCCTTCTACCTGAGTGCGCGCCCGTGATGCTCGATCGCGTCCTGATAGACGGCGAGCGTCCGGTCCGCGATGCGGTCCCACGAGAAGTGCGCTTCCACCCGGCGCCGCCCGGCCTCGCCCATGCGGCGGGCTCGCTCGGGATCGGCCAGCGTCTCCCGCAGCGCCTGCCCGAGCGCGGCGACGTCGCCGGGCTCCACCAGCCGGCCGGTCTCGCCGTCCACCACCACCTCGGGGATGCCGCCGACCCGGCTCGCCACCACCGGGGTGCCGCAGGCCATCGCCTCGAGGTTGATCAGGCCGAACGGCTCGTAGATGGACGGGCAGACGAAGACGGCGGCGTGGCTGTAGAGCTGGACCACCTCGGGCACCGGCAGCATCGCGTTGATCCAGTGGATCTCCGGGCGCCCCGCGACCGCCGCCTCGAGCCGGGCGAGCAGCTCCGGCGTGTCCGGGCTGCTCGCGCAGAGCACGAGCTGGACGCCCGCGGGCAGGGCCCGCGCCGCCTCCAGGAGCTGGAAGATCCCCTTCTGCTCGCTGATCCGGCCGACGAACAGCGCGTAGGGCGCGCGCACCCCGTGACGCGCGAGCGCGTCGCGCCGCTCGGTGCGCGCGAAGGCGTCCGCGTCCACCCCGTTGTGGATCACCACCACCCGGTCCGGATCGACCTGGAAGTGCGTCAAGATGTCGCCGCGCATCTGGGCCGACACCGCGATGACGCGGTCCGCGCGCTCGACGGCCAGCCGCTCGGCCCAGCTCGACACCGCGTAGCCGGTGCCGAGCTGATCGGCCTTCCACGGCCGGAGCGGCTCCATGCTGTGGAGCGTGACCACGAGCGGGACGTCGTGGATGGACTGCACCAGCATCCCGCCCAGCCCCACGTACCAGGTATGCGTGTGCACCACGTCGGCGGCCACCGGATCGCGCGCCATCGCGAGCCCCACCGAGAGGGCCTCGAGCGCGGGCGCGTAGGGCGCCTCCGGCCCGCCGGCCAGGCGCGGCCACGGCGCATAGCCCTGCACGGTCAGGGGCTGCGTCTGCTTCTGCTCGCCGAAGCAGCGCACCTCGACCGACGCGCGGCGGGCGAGCGCGCGGCTCAGGTGATCCACCACCACACCGGCGCCGCCATAGACGTGCGGCGGATACTCTCGGCTCAGGAGCAGGATTCTCACAGGTGTCGTCCCCCGGGAGAGCTTACCGCATGAGCCCGACCGAGCCCTTCGTCTTCCTCGGCTGCCTCGAGCTGAACGAGCTGCTGCCCCACGAGGCCCACGACGCCCGCGAGCTGCTCGAGCAGCTCGAGCGCGTGCCGGTGGAGTCCGTCTTCTGCCACACCTCGGCCTCGCTGCTGCACCGGCCGGTGCTGGCCGAGGCCTATCCCAACGACTTCGCGCTCTGGGTCGGCACCGAGGTGCGCGACGTGCGCCTCGCGGAGCGCCTGGCCGGGGTGGACGCCTTCCACGCGGGCTCGATGGAGCGGGTGCGCGAGGAGCTGGTCGCCACCATCTCGGATCACCTCCAGCATCTCGGCGGAGCACCCGCCCGCACGCAGGGCAAGCGATTCCGCTTCTTCCAGATGCACCTCATCCCGGTGCCCACCGGCCACCAGGCCCGCACGCTCCCGGAGCTGCGCGACGCGCTGGTCGAGGTGGACGTGAGCGCGCTCTTCTACCACACGATCGAGGCGCGCTACCGCGCCGGCCGCGGGCGCGGCGACTTCGCCGAATGGGTCGCGGGGGCGCTCGGCCTCCCCGACGTCGCCGACCGGCTCGCCCACATCGACCCGTACGCGGGCAGCCTCGAGCGCATTCGCGACCGCCATCTCAACATCCTGTCCGACGCCATCGCGGACGGAGCCGCCTGATGGCCCAGAGCTCGCTGCTCAAGCTCGACGACTACCGGCAGGTCGCCCCCCGCGGCGCGGTGGACATCCTCATGCGCATCGGCGAGCGCCTGCGCGGGAAGCGCTTCGTGCACGTGAGCGCCTCGCGCTACGGGGGCGCGGGGGTGGAGGTGCTGAACCGGCTCGTCCCGATCATGAACGACCTGGGCGTGGACACCACCTGGGAGATCACGATCGGCACCGCGGACTTCGACCAGGTCGGCCGCGCGGTGAGCCGGGCCCTCGCGGGCACCGAGCAGGTCATCACCGAGGCCATGCTGGCCCGCCTGCGCGAGACCGCGGCCGAGAACGCGCGCCGGCTCCGGCTCGACGCCGATCTCGTGATGGTGCACGACGCGCCGCCGCTGGGCCTGGTCGAGCAGCGCGGCGGCGCCGGGCGCTGGGTGTGGCGCTGCCACCAGGATCTCTCCTCGGCCCAGCCGCAGATCTGGAGCGCGCTCCGCCCGATCGCCCAGCGTTACGACGCGGCCGTCTTCTCCCTCGCCCGCTTCGCCACGCCGCTCTCCATCCCGCGGTTCGTCGTCTACCCGTCCATCGATCCGCTCTCCGAGCGCAACCGCGAGATGACCCGCGCCGAGCAGGCCGCCCAGATGGATCGCCTCCAGGTCCCGCGCGACAAGCCGATCCTGCTCCAGGTGGGGCCGTTCGAGCGCCAGCACGACCCGCTCGGCGTCATCAACGCCTTCCGGCTCGTGAAGAAGCACCACGACGTCCGGCTCGTGCTGGCCGGTCCGCCTCCCGCGCCCGGCGGCGACGTCCTCGCCGACGTCCAGGAAGCGGCCGGGCAGGATCCCGACATCGCGGTGATCGTCCTGCCCCCCGATCCCCAGACCGAGCTGAACGCGCTCGAGCGCGCGGCGACGATCGCGATCCAGAAGCCGCTCAAGGCCGACTTCACCATCGAGGTGGCCACCGCGATGTGGAAGGGCAAGCCGGTGATCGGGACCATCGCGGGGGGCATCCCATTTCAGATGGTCGTGAACGTCACCGGGTATACCGTGGAAACCGTGGAAGGGGCCGCGTTCCGCATCCGGCAGCTCCTGAGCAACCCCGAGCTCATCGGCCGCATGGGCGCGGCCGGGCGCGAGCACGTGCGCCGCAATTTCCTCGTGACCCGCCAGCTCAGCGACTATCTCGCGCTGCTCGCCCATCTCACCCGGTGATGGAGACGCTCGAGCTCGCCGACGAGGTCCGGACCACCGTCGAGCGGATCGGCACCGCCGACCTCGTGGTGGGCCTGGCCACCGCCGGGCCGAGCGCCACCGTCGCCGCGGTGGCCGCCGCGGTGCGCGCGGGCCTGGACGCGCACTTCGCGGGCCAGGCCGCGGTGGTCGTGCACGTGGACCAGGCCCCGTCCGAGGAGACGCCGGCCGCCCTGGCCGCCGCCCTGGGCCCCGTGCGCGTGATCCGGGCCGCCGGGGCCGGGCACACCGCGGACGGCGCGCTCGACTGGGCGCAGGCGGTGCGCACGATGCTCACCGTCGGCCGGAGGCTCGAGGCGCGGGCGCTCGTGATGCTCAACGCCGATCTCGGCAGCACCACCGTGGACTGGGTCCGCGCCCTGGCCACGCCCGTGCTCAAGGACGACGTCGGGCTCGTGCTGCCGATCTACCATCGCTACCGCTACGACGGCACCCTCACCCAGGCCCTCGTCGTGCCGCTGATGCGTAGCCTCTTCGGGCGGCAGCTCATCCATCCGCTGGCCGAGGAGTTCGCCTGCTCGGGGGCGGTCGCCGACGCCTTCCTCGCGGATCCGGTCTGGGAGACGGACCTCGGCCATCACGGCCTCGAGTTCTGGATCCCCGCGGCCGCGATCGAGCGGGGCTTCACGGTGGCGCAGGCCGTGCTGGGCCCACGGACGGTGGCGGCCACCCAGCCGCCCGCCCCGCTCGGGCGCACGGTGGGCCGGGTGGCCGGCGCCCTCTTCGCCCTGGCCGAACAGTCGGAGCACTACTGGCTGGACATCCGCGGGTCGGAGCCGGTGGTGACCTTCGGCGCCCCGCCCGAGCCGCTGCCGGGCGGGCCCACGGTGGATCCTTCGCTGATGCAGGTCGGCTTCGTCCAGGGCGTGCGCGATCTCCTCCCGGTGTGGGAGCGCATCCTGGCCCCCGAGAATCTGGGCGAGGTGCTCGAGCTCAGCGATCGGCCGCTCGAGCGCTTCCGCTTCTCCGACCGGCTGTGGACGCGCGTGGTGTACGACTTCCTGCTCGCCTATCGCGCCCGCGTCGTCTACCGGAGCCACGCCGTCCAGTCGCTGGCCCCGCTCTACCTGGGTCGCGCCGCGTCCGTCGTCATCGAGACCAGCGCGCGGCCGCCCGCCGCCCTGGTCCAGAGCGCGACGCGCCTGGGCGGCATGTTCGAGGAGGACAAGTCCTACCTGGTGGATCGGTGGCGATGAGCCGGACCCGCCGGCCGATCGTGATCGAGCACGTACGCCCCGCGGTGGACGACGGCCGCTATCCGGTCAAGCGCGTCGTCGGAGATCGCGTGACCGTCACCGCCGACATCTTCAAGGAAGGCCACGATCTGCTCGCCGCGTCCATCCGCTTCCGCGCCGCCGGGGAGACCGACTGGCGCGCGGCGCCGCTCCTCCCGGTGGACAATGACGGCTGGGCCGGCTCGTTCCCGCTCGAGGCCAACACCCGCTATCGCTATACCGTGGAGGCCTGGACCGACGCCTTCGGCTCCTGGGTCGAGGAGATGCGGCGGCGCCTGGCCGGCGGGCAGGCCGATCTCACGAGCGAGCTGCTGGAAGGCGGCGCGATGCTCCGGCGCGCGCGCGAAGGGGCGCCGGACGCCGACGCGGCCGCCCTGGCCCGCGCGCTGGAGCGGCTCGAGGCCGCGACCTCGCGCGACCGCCGCCTCGACGTGCTGCTCGACCCCGACCTCGCGCCAGGTGATGGCGCGCGTCCAGCCGCGTCCCGATCTCACGCGCCACGACCGGGAGCTCGAGGTGGTGGTGGACCGGCCGGCGGCCGCCTTCGCGGCCTGGTACGAGCTGTTCCCGCGCTCGCAGGGCCTCGTCCCCGGCCGCCACGGGACCTTCGACGACTGCGTGGACCGACTCCCCGAGATCCGCCGCATGGGCTTCGACGTCGTCTATCTCCCGCCCATCCATCCCATCGGCCGCACCGCGCGCAAGGGCCCGGACAACGCGCTGGTCGCGGGCCCCGCCGATCCGGGCAGCCCGTGGGCCATCGGCGGCCCCGAGGGCGGCCACACCGCGGTGCATCCGGAGCTCGGCACGCTCGAGGACTTCCGCCGCCTCGTGAAGACCACCCAGGGCCTGGGGATGGAGATCGCGCTCGACTTCGCGATCCAGTGCTCGCCGGATCACCCGTGGGTGCGGGAGCACCCGGAGTGGTTCTACCAGCGGCCCGACGGCACCATCAAGTACGCGGAGAACCCGCCCAAGAAGTACCAGGACATCTACCCGATCAACTTCGCGACCCCGGCCTGGGAATCGCTCTGGGACGCCCTGCTGGGCGTCGTGCGATTCTGGATCGACCAGGGCGTGCGAACGTTCCGGGTGGACAACCCGCACACCAAGCCGCTCGACTTCTGGATCTGGCTGATCCGGGAGGTCCAGGACCGCGATCCCGACGTGGTGTTCCTCTCCGAGGCCTTCACGCGTCCCAAGGTGATGCGCGCGCTCGGCAAGGCCGGCTTCACCCAGTCCTACACCTACTTCACCTGGCGCAACTTCAAGGAGGAGCTGACCGAGTATCTCGAGGAGCTGACGCGCTCGGAGATGGCCGAGTACTTCCGCGGCAACTTCTTCGTCAACACGCCCGACATCCTCCCCGAGGTGCTGCAGCGCGGCGGGCCACCCGCCTTCCGCATGCGGGCCGCCCTGGCCGCCACGCTCTCGTCCGTCTGGGGCATCTACAGCGGCTACGAGCTCTGCGAGTCGACACCCCTGCCCGGCAGCGAGGAGTACCAGGCCTCGGAGAAGTACGAGATCCGGGTGCGCGACTGGAGCGCGCCCGGCAACATCTCGGACTACATCGCGCGGCTCAACGCGATCCGGAGCGAGAACCCGGCGCTCCACACCATGGCCGGCCTGCGCTTCTACGCGGCCGACAGCCCGCACGTGCTCTTCTACGGCAAGCTCACGCCCGCACGCGACAACGTGATCCTGGTCGCGATCAACCTGGACCCGTTCGCCACCCACGAGGCCACGCTGCAGATCCCGCTCGCCGAGATCGGCATCGCCCCCGACGAGACCTACGAGCTCCACGAGCTCCTGGGCGGCGACCGCCGCCTCGTGCGCGGCGCCACCCACGCGGTCACGCTCGACCCGCGCATCGCGCCCGCGCATGTCTATCGCGTGGGCCGCTGGCGACGGCGCGAGCGCGATTTTGACTATTACGCGTGAACAGCTTGCGCCTTGAACACCGACGCCTTGAACACCCTTGAAAGCCTTAACGGCATTATTTATCCGCTCGGCTCGCCTTCGGCTTCACCTCGCCAGGCTACTGCCCCGGACACTCGTCTGTGGGCGGACAACCGATCGCCCGCCCAACCCGTGAGCCGGCCGTGAGCGACCGCGACCCCCTCTGGTACAAGGACGCCGTCTTCTACGAGCTGCACGTGCGCGCGTTCAAGGACGGCAACGACGACGGCATCGGCGACTTCATCGGGCTCACCGGCCAGCTCGGGCATCTCAAGGAGCTGGGCGTGGACTGCCTCTGGCTCCTGCCGTTCTTCCGGTCGCCGCTACGTGACGACGGCTACGACGTGGCCGACTACCGCGCGATCCATCCGGACTACGGCACCATGGCCGACTTCGACCGCTTCCTCGAGGCGGCCCACGGCCACGGCATGCGGGTCATCTCGGACCTGGTGGTCAACCACACCTCGGACCAGCACCCGTGGTTCCAGGCCGCCCGCCGCGCGCCCGAGTCCCCCTACCGCGACTACTACGTCTGGAGCGACACCGACGAGCGGTACCGGGACGCCCGCATCATCTTCCTCGACACCGAGCACTCCAACTGGACGTGGGATCCGGTGGCCAAGGCCTACTACTGGCACCGCTTCTTCCACCACCAGCCCGATCTCAACTTCGACAACCCGGAGGTCCGCCGCGAGCTGCTCGACGTCATGCGCTTCTGGCTGGACAAGGGCCTCGACGGCTTCCGCTGCGACGCGGTCCCCTATCTCATCGAGCGCGAGGGCACCAACTGCGAGAACCTGCCCGAGACCCACGAGTTCCTGCGGGAGATCCGCGCAACCATCGACCGCGAGTACTCTGGGCGCATTCTCTTGGCCGAGGCCAACCAGTGGCCCGCCGACGTCCGGCCCTACTTCGGCGACGGCGACGAGTTCCACATGGCGTTCCACTTCCCGCTGATGCCCCGCATGTTCCTGGCCGTCCGCCACGGGGACCGTCGCCCGATCACCGACATCTTCGTGCACACCCCGGAGATCCCCGCGACCGCGCAGTGGTGCCTCTTCCTGCGCAACCACGACGAGCTCACGCTCGAGATGGTCAGCGACGAGGAGCGCCGGCACCTCTACTACGCCTACGGCTCCGACCCGCGCATGCGGCTCAACCTGGGCATCCGGCGCCGGCTGGCCCCGCTCCTCGAGAACGACCGGCGCAAGATCGAGCTGCTCACGAGCCTGCTCTTCACCCTGCCGGGCAGCCCGATCCTCTACTACGGCGACGAGCTCGGCATGGGCGACAACATCTACCTGGGCGACCGCAACGGCGTCCGCACCCCGATGCAGTGGACGGGCGACCGCAACGCGGGCTTCTCCCGCGCGGACACCGCCCGCCTCTACCTGCCCCTCATCGTGGACACCGTCTACGGCTACCAGGCGATCAACGTGGAGTCCCAGCAGCGCACCCCGTCCTCGCTGCTCAACTGGATGAAGCGCCTCATCGCGGTGCGCAAGAAGACGCGCGTCTTCGGCCGCGGCACGCTCACCTTCCTCCGCCCGGCCAACGAGAGCGTGATCGCCCACGCGCGCGAGCACGAGGGCGAGACGGTGATCGCGGTGCACAACCTCGCCGGCTCGGCCCAGCCGGTGGAGCTCGACCTGCGCGCCTGGCGCGGGCACACCCCGGTGGAGATGCTGGGCGACACCCGCTTCCCCACCATCGGAGCTGCAGCCCTACTTCATCAGCCTGGCGCCCTACGGCTACTACTGGTTCCGGCTGCAGCCGCCGCTGCCCGACCAGCCCCTCTATGGCATCGAGGCCGCTCCGCTCTGATCCCGCCGCGCTCGTCGCGCTGCTCTCGGGCCCCGGCCGCTCCGATCTCGCGCGCTTCCTGATCCGCCAGCGCTGGTTCGCGGCCAAGACCCGCGGCATCGCGGCGGTGGAGGTGCTCGACTGGGCCGTCCTCGATCCCGACGGGCCGCTCGTGCTCCTGCTCCTCGCGGTGGACGGCGACCCCTACTACGTCCCGGTCACCGTGTCGGCCGAGGGCGCACCGGAGGCCGTGCTCGCCCGCGCCGGCGCGGAGGCGGTGGTGGACGCCCACCACGACCCGCGCTTCGGCCGCCGCGTGCTCGCCGCCATCGCCGCCGGCCGCTCGGCCGACGGCCGCCACGGCCGCTTCGCCTTCCGGCCCACCACGGGCTGGGCGTTTCCGGCCGATCCGGACGCGCTGGCCGCGCGGCGCCTCACCGGCGAGCAGAGCAATACCTCCGTCGTGGTCGGCGATCTCGTGCTGAAGTCGCTGCGCCGGCCCCAGCCCGGCCTGAACCCCGATCTCGAGATCACGCGCTTCCTCACCACCCGCACCGCCTTCCGCCACGTGCCGCGGCTCGCGGGCTGGGTGGAGTACGCCGGGGCGGGCGAGCCCGCGACGCTCGCGGTGCTCCAGGAGTTCGTGCCGAATACCGGGGACGGATGGACCCACGTGGTCTCGACGCTCGCGGGACGCGGCGCGGACATCGCGCGCCGGCCCGATCCGCTCGTGCCGGATCCGCTCGTGGAAGACGTGCGCCGCCTGGGCGCGATCACCGGGGGCCTGCACGCCGCGCTGGCCTCCGACGACCGCGACGCCGACTTCCGCCCCGAGCCCGTCGGCCGCGACGACGTCGCGGGGTGGGCCGGCGAGATCGCGCGCGAGCTGGCGGCCCCCGTGCTCGGCGCGCAGCTCACGGGCGACGCCGCGCACATGACGGACGCGGTGGCCCGGGCGCTCGCGATGCTCGACCGGCTCGCGGGGGCGACCGCGAAGATCCGCGTCCACGGCGACTACCATCTCGGCCAGGTGCTCAAGACCGCCGACGGCTTCGTGATCATCGACTTCGAGGGCGAGCCGGCCCGGCCGCTGGCCGAGCGCCGCCGGAAGCAGCCGGCCCTGCGCGACGTGGCGGGCATGCTGCGCTCCCTGGACTACGCGGCGCACGCGGTCGCCTTCCGCCGGCCGGAACCCGAGCGGGCGGCGGCCCTCGTGGCCCTCACCGCCTGGGAGGCGCAGGCCCGCGACGCCTTCCTGGCCGGGTATCTCGCGCGAGGTGACCCGGAGCCCGACGCCGCTCGTCCCGGCGACCGCCGGCGCGCTGCTCTCGGCGGTGCGCCCCGTTCGAGCTGCAGAAGGCGGCCTACGAGCTCCGCTACGAGCTCGACAACCGCCCCGACTGGGTCGCGATCCCGCTGGCCGGGATCAGGCGGATTCTCGGGCGGACGCCGACGAGCGCCTGAGTCGCCCGCGGTCGGGCTGCCGCGCGCCGAGCGCGGCCATGCACACCGCGAACACCGGCACCAGGCTCGTCACGAGGACCAGGGCGCCCAGCGCCGTCGTCATCGCGCGGGTCGAATCCTATCGTCGCTCGCGCCGCCATCGGGATCAGATTCTCCATCTGCAACGGGCGTGGAGTTCTCATGACGCCTGAAATGTCGCAAGTGACATGCCACGTGCGCGCGATCGCCC
Organism: uncultured Candidatus Rokubacteria bacterium; assembly: GCA_963747235.1. GTDB lineage: Bacteria > Methylomirabilota > Methylomirabilia > Rokubacteriales > CSP1-6 > CAMLFJ01. The sequence goes on along the minus strand of CAVVEU010000013.1, from coordinate 254,609 downwards.
GCGATCGGAACCGTTCTACTCGGTAATCTTGACCCGCCCCCGCGTCGCCGCGTCCCCACGCGCGCCGCATCAGCGCGACTTCTCCATCGCGGAATCGCGCACTTCGGCCACGCCGACCCCGGTGGCACGTGGCGTGCGTATGAGACGCGCACGAACTGAACTCGAGAATTCCTACTCGCGGTACATGGGAGGGCGACTCACATGCTGTGGACGATCTTCGTGATCCTGCTGGTGCTCTGGGCGGTGGGCCTGGTCACTTCTTACACGCTCGGCGGCTTCATCCACCTCTTGCTGCTGATCGCCATCGCGGTGGTCCTGATCCGGGTCATCCAGGGTCGACGGCCGATCTAGCGACGGAGCGCCGCCATGAACTATAAAGTCCAGGATCATCTCAAGCCGAGGGCGCTCACGGGCATCTCCGACGATCAGATCGACCAGCACTGGAAGCTCTACGAGGGCTACGTCAAGAACGCGAACGGCCTCCTCGACGGCGCCGCGAAGGCCGAGCCCGGCACCCCGGTGTGGGCCGAGCTGAAGCGGCGGCTCGGCTTCGAGGTCGACGGCATGGTGCTGCACGAGTACTACTTCGGCAACCTCGCCGGGGGCTCCAAGCTCTCTCCGGGCAGCGATCTCTCGGTGGACCTGGGCGCCGCCTGGGGCTCGGTGGGCGCCTGGCGCGAGGACTTCGCCAAGACCGGCGGCATGCGCGGCGTCGGCTGGGCGATCCTCTACCGCGATCCCGCCACCGGCGGCCTCTTCAACTGGTGGGTGTCGAGCCACGAGCAGGGCCACCCGGCCGGCTTCAATCCGGTCGTCGTGCTCGACGTCTTCGAGCACGCCTTCATGGTGGACCACGGGGCGGGAGGCCGGGAGGACTACATCGAGGCCTTCCTCGAGAACGTGAACTGGGAAGTCGTCGAGCAGCGCCACAAGGACAGCAAAGCCGGGCGCTTCACCGCCCGCTTCTGAGAGAGGACATCGTATGAAGAGCGGAGTGCTCATCATCGCCATCGTGCTGATCGCCATCGGGGTGGTGTCCCTGGCCTACCAGGGGATCACCTACACCACGCGGGAGAAGATCATCGATCTCGGCCCCATCAAGGCGACCGCCGACAAGAAGCACACGATCCCGCTTCCGCCGATCCTGGGCGGGCTGGCGCTGGCCGGCGGGGTGGTCCTGCTCGTGGTGGGAGCGCGACGCTAGCGCGGCGGCCTGACGCGGCAGCCGGCGCCGGGTAGCTCTGCCGGCGTCGATCACGGGCGCGGCCCCTTCTCGGCCGCGCCCGTGGTGTTTTCCCCCAGCGCGCCCCTCGCGGTATCATGCGAAACGGTCATGAAGAGGCACGCGTCCTGCTGACCGTCGGCCAGCTCACCGAGCCGTTGACCGGTCGGCACTGGGATGCGCCGGCCGTGACGCGCGAGGTCTCGGCCCGGGCCGCCCGCTACCGGCGTCGCGGGCTCCGCCCCGGTGACCGGGTGCTGCTGCACTTCGGCAACCGGCTCGAGTTCTTCGCCGAGCTCCTGGCCCTCTGGCGATCGGGCGCCGTCGCGGTGCCGGTGGACGGGACGCTGACCCGCGTCGAGCTCGAGCGCCTCGTGGAGACCGTCGCGCCCCGCTTCTCGGTGGTGGACGACGCCACCGCCGGCGCGATCGCCCGGGCGCTCCCGCCCGGGGCGACGGTGCTCGACGCGACCGAGCCGCTCCCGCCCGCCGATCGGCATGCCGATCTGCCGGAGGACGCGGCGCGCCCTGCGTCCGACGCCCTCGTGCTCTTCACCTCCGGCTCGAGCGGCGTGCCCAAGGGCGTCGTGCACACCCACGCCTCGCTGGCCGCCCGGTGGAGCGCGCTGCGGCGCGAGCTCGGCCTCGCGGCCTACGCCCGCACGCTGTGCCTGCTGCCGACCCACTTCGGCCACGGGCTCATCTGCAACAGCCTCTTCCCCTGGCTCGCCGGCCAGGATCTCTTCATCACGCCGCCCTTCCGGCCCGATCTGCTGCTCCGCCTGGGCGCGATCATCGACGAGCACCGGATCACCTTCCTCTCCTCGGTCCCCGCGATGTGGCGGCTCGCGCTCCGGGTGGCCCGCCCGCCGCGCGGCGGCACGCTCCGGCGCGTCCACTGCGGCTCGGCGCCCCTGCCCGCCACCCTGTGGGAGAGCGTCCGCGGCTGGGCGGGCACGCCGGAGGTCTTCAACACCTACGGGCTCACCGAGACCGGGAGCTGGGTGGCCGGCACCTCGGACGGCCCGTTCACGCCGGCGGACGGGCTCATCGGCCCGCCGTGGGGCGCGATCCTGCACGTGCGGCGCGCCGACGCGACGCCGTGCGCGGCGGGCGAGGTCGGCCAGGTGTGGATCGAGAGCCCGGCGCTCATGCGCGGCTACCTCGGGCAGGACGAGCTGACGCGGCGGGCGATCCAGCACGGCCGCTTCGCCACCGGGGACCTGGGCCTGCTCGACGAGCGCGGCTGGCTCCATCTGCGCGGCCGCGAGCGCGACGAGATCAACAAGGGCGGCCTCAAGATCTCCCCCGCCGAGGTGGACGCGGCCGCCGAGGGCTGCCGACGCGTCGCCGACGTCTGCGCCTTCGCGGTGGACGATCCGCTCTACGGCCAGAACGTGGGCCTCGCGGTGGCGCTCACGGAGCCCGACGACGCGGCGGTGCGCGAGGTCTACGGCTGGATCCGCGAGCGGCTCGCCGAGGGCAAGCTGCCCGCGCGGTGGTGGCTGGTGGACGCGATCCCGCGCTCCGAGCGCGGCAAGGTGAGCCGCGAGGCGGTGCGGGAGGCCTGCGCGGGCCGCCCGCCGCTCGATCTCACCCGCATCCTGCAGGGGCGCTGAGTGCGCCAGCGCCACCGGGAGCGCGTGCTCGAGTTCCTGCGCACCATCCAGAAGCCCGACCGGCCGCTCGACACGGTCGCGGAGACCGACAGCCTCGTGGAGAGCGGGCTGATCGATTCCCTGGCCCTGCTCGAGATCGTGGCCTTTCTCGAGGAGCAGTACCGGATCGACTTCGCGGCCATCGGGCTCGAGCCGGAGCAGCTCACCTCGGTGAGCGGCATCCTCGACCTGATCGAGCGGGAGGCCGGGTGAGTCTCGCGGCGGGCTTCTCGGGAACGGCGCGACGACTGAGGCAACTCCACGAGGACCCCGCCGTCGTCGCGCGCTGGCAGGCCTGGACCGGGCCGCTGCTCTCCCGCCTGACGCCCCCGCGGCGCCGTGCTCTGCTCGCCCTGGGCGCCCTCTACGTGGTGGTGCGGCGCCCCCTCAAGGAGATGGCTCCCGCGGTGGATGTGCGGGCCCCGGCCGGCCCGCTCGCCGGCGCCCTGGTCGTGCTGCTCTGCCTCGTCGTGGTCGCGGCCGTCTACCTGGCCGCGCGCCGCTTCGCCTCGCTACCCGCGATCGTGCGCGGCCGGCCCCAGCTCTGGCTGCACGGCGGCTTCTGGGCGATCGTGGTCCTGGGTTGGCTCGTCCCCGACGGTGCAGGCGTGGTCGCCCTCACGCTCTCGGGCCTGGTGCTGGCGCTGGCCTTCCTGCTCTGGCGGATGGGCTATCTCCTTCTCTCCGGCCAGCGTGGGCGCATGGCGGGCACCCGTTTCTCCGATCATCTGCTCTACCTCTATCCCGCCTACGGCGGCACCGGCGTGCCCTACGGCAAGGGGCTCGATCATCTGGCGCGGCACGAGGCCACGAGCGAGGAGGCCCTCGCTCGCTCGCAGCTCGCCGGCCTCAAGCTCCTGGCCCTGGCCGCGATCTACCACGGTCTCCTCGCGCTGATGGCCGGGCTGGTCTACGCGGAGCCGCGGGGGGCCTGGAGCGTGTACGGGCTCGGAGTGCCGCGCGTCGAAGCGCTCCTGCCCGCGGGCGCGCGGGCCCCGTGGGCCGCGGCGTGGAGCGCGCTCTACGCCGGGCTCGTGTGGGACGTGCTGAAGCTGGCCGCGCGGGGCCACGAGGTCGTGGGCGTCCTCCGGCTCTTCGGCTTCAACGTCTTCCGGAACACCTACAAGCCGCTCCTGGCGCCGTCGCTGGTCGAGTTCTGGAATCGCTACTACTACTATTTCAAGGAGATGCTGGTGGACTTCTTCTTCTTCCCGACGTACGTGCGTTGCTTCCGCGGACGGCCTGCCCTGCGCATGCTGGCCGCGACCCTCGCCGCCGCCGGGCTCGGCAACCTCTACTACCACATCGTGTTCAACGACACCTTCCTGCTGACCCTCGACCTGGCCGGGCTCCGCCCCTGGCTGGAGGCCCGCTCGTTCTACTGCCTGCTGCTGAGCCTGGGCATCTACGTCTCGATGCGGCGCGAGCAGCAGCGGCGGGGCGCCGCGGCAGCGGCCACGCCCGTCTCGATGCCGACGCGGACCCGGCAGATCGCCGGCGTGTGGACCTTCTTCGCCTTGATCAGCATCTGGGCGGACGCGAGTGCCGCCACCTTCGGGCAGCGGGTGGAGTTCTTCCTGTCCCTCTTCGGCGTTCGATGAGCGACGGGTCCCGCGCCGGCCGGCTGGCCGCCCACGCCCTCGGCCTGGTCGCGCTCAACCTCGTCCTCCTGGCCGCCTACCGCCTCCTGTTCGTGGCCTGGTTCGCCCGGCGCGCCGCGTGGGGCGAGGTGCCCACCGTGCTGCTCCATGGGCTCCGCCTGGACCTGGCGCTCCTGGGCCTCGAGCTGCTCGTCCTCGGCGGCCTCACGCTGCTCACGCGGCACGCGCGCGGCCGCGCCGTGGTCGGGGGCCTCTGGGTGATCACCACGATCAACGCGACCGTGGCGGCGGTCAATCTCCTCTTCGTCCGCGAGCGCAACCAGCACCTCTGGGAGATGCTCTTCGCGTACCTGGCCGAGCCCCGCGACATCTGGATCGCGCTGCGTCCCTTCCTCCGGGAGCATCCCCTGCTGGTCGCCCTGGTGATCCTCGTCCTGGCGAGCTTCGTCACGCTCGCGGCCCGCCACGTCCGGCGGCTCGGCGCTCACCGCTACGATCTCTGGCGCCCCTGGTACGTCCCCGCCCTCGCGCTGGGCGCCCTCACGCTGTGCGCGCTCGCGATGGCGCAGCCGATCACGGTCAAGCAGGTGGGCGGCCGGGCCAAGACCGAGATGGCGTGGATCGCGAGCCGCCACCAGATGGCGCTGGACGACTACGTGCTCAACCAGGCCGTGGTCAACCCGCTCTGGGACCTGATCCGCGAGTACCTGCCGGTGGCGATGGCGGGCGGGCGCCCGCCGTACCGGCTCGAGACCGCGGACGCCCTCCCGCTCGCCCAGCGGCTGCTCGGCATCCCCGAGGGCGATCGGCCGTATCCGCTCCTGCGCACGCTGCGCGGGACCGGCGGCCTCGGGATCCGGAACGTGGTGGTGATCCAGGTCGAGGGACTCGGCGCCACGCTCCTCGAGCACGACGAGCCGCAGGGGCCGGTCCTGCCGTTCCTCCGCTCGCTCGCGGCCGAGGGCCTCTACTTCCCGCGGGTGTACCAGAGCTTCCCGTCCACGGACGGCGCGGTCTTCGCGACGCTCACCAGCCTGCACTGGACCCACGCCCTGGGCGGCAGCGGCGTGCGGCTCTCCCAGTCGGTCATGGGCACCTACTTCGCCTCCCTGCCGCGCCTGCTGAACGCGCCCGGAACCCGGCACTACGCCTTCTCCGGCTTCCGCCACCGCACCGCCGAGATCACGAGCTTCCTGCGCAACCTGGGCTTCCGCGCCGCCGGCTTCGACGCGCTCGAGGCGCCGCTCGGACCGGCCGCGATGGGGCCGCTGGGCATCAACGACGGCCCGCTGCTCCTGGAGGCGGCGCGGGTGGTGACCGCGAGCCCGGGGCCCTTCAGCCTCTACGTGATGACCGGGACGAGCCATTCGCCGTGGCACGTGCCCCCCGAGGCGCCCATGCCGCTCGGCGATGGCCCGCTCGGCACCTTCCGCTACACCGACGACAGCATTCGCGCGTTCGTGGACCGGCTGCGGGCGACGCGGCCCGACTTCGATCAGACCCTGCTGGTCGTCATCGGCGATCACACCGGGCCCACGTTCGGCACCCAGCGGCTCGAGCGGCTCCGCCTCCCGCTGATCCTGGCGGGGCCCCCGATCGCGCGGGCGCGCGCCCGCTGGCCCGCGCTCCCGGACCGGACCGCGAGCGAGGTGGACGTGCTGCCCACGATCGCCTCGCTGCTCGAGGGCGACCGCGCCTACGCGGGCATGGGGCGGAGCCTCTTCGAGCCCCCGGTCACCGCCGGGATCATCAGCGGCGACACGAAGGAGACGTTCTACTTCAAGGACGGCTTCGCGCTGCGCTACCGGCTGAACGCGGGCCAGGGCGAGCTGCTCGCGGTGGACGGCGACGCGATGCCGCCCGCCGATCTCTCCCGCGAGCACCCGGAGGTCGCGAGCCGGCTCACCCGCGAGTTCCTCGCGCTCTACGAGACCACCGACCGCCTCATGCGCGAGAACCGTCTCTTCCCGATCGCGGCGGGCGCGGCCCGCTCCGCGCGGAAGCCGTGAAGCTGGCGCGCGCGTTCTACACGCGCGCCGACGTGGTGGCGGTCGCCCGGCGACTTCTGGGCACGCTCCTGGTGGCCCGCACGCGCGGCGGGCGGCGCGTGTCCGGGATCATCGTGGAGACCGAGGCCTACCGGGGCCCGGAGGACCGCGCCTCCCACGCCTACGGCGGCCGGCGCACCCGCCGCACCGAGACGATGTACGCGCGCGGCGGAACCGCGTACGTCTACTTCGTGTACGGCATGTACCACCAGTTCAACGTGGTGACCAATGTCGCGGACGTGCCCCACGCGGTGCTGGTGCGCGCGCTGGAGCCGGTCGAGGGCGTGGACCTGATGCGCCGCCGGCGCGGCGGCGTGGCGCCCGGCGAGCTCACCAGCGGCCCGGGCAAGCTCTGCATCGCGCTCGGCATCGACCGCCGCCTCGACCGCGCCGACCTGCTGGGCGACCGGATCTGGCTCGAGGCGGGCCGCCGCGTCTCGCCGGCCGCGATCGCGGCCGGCCCGCGCGTCGGCATCGACTACGCGGAGGACTGGGTCGCGCGGCCGTGGCGCTTCTGGCTGCGCGGCAACCCGTTCGTGAGCCGCGCCCGGCCGCCGCTCGTCAGACCCGCAGGCGCAGCCCGCTCCGGTCGAGCGCCCACATGAGCGCCCACCACAGCAGCACGTACACCAGCGCGTAGGCCAGCGACGCGTTGACGGGCGCGGCCCAGGGCGCGAAGACGTGCTCGAAGAGCCACGTCTGGAGTCGCGGGCCGCCGGCGCCCACCCGGACGATGAACAGGAGCTTCGCCATCAGGCTCGACAGGAAGAACAGCGTGAGCGCGTGCACGCCCAGCACCGCGAAGGGCCCGGCCCAGCCGCGCCGCCCGCGCACCTCGATCGTCCAGTGGCAGGCGGCCAGCGCGAGCGCGGCCAGCCCCGCCATCAGCAGCGCGTACGAGCTGGTCCACAGGGGCTTGTTCACCGGGAACGAGAGGCCCCAGAGCCAGCCGAGCGCCGTCGCGGCGAGCCCGCGCCACGGCGAGCCCGCCGACGATCGATATGCTGGGCCGCGCGCCAGGCCGGGTCGCCCGATTGCCCGGCGCGCAGCCAGTGGCCGGCCAGCACGCCCAGGAGCGTGGTCGCGGTGGCGGGCAGCGTGCTGAGCATCCCCTCGGGATCGTAGACCCGCGTGGCCTGCCAGATGTGCCGCGTCCCGAGGACGAGCCGATCCACGTAGCCGGAGAGATTGCCCTCGGGGCTCAGATCGCCGGCCACGTGGCCGGGCGCGGCGACCCGCGTCATCACGAGCCAGTAGCCCACCAGCAGCGCGCCCGCGACGATCCCCTGGGCCCGCCAGCCCCGCGCGCCGCCGGTGGCCAGGACGAGCAGCGCGGCCAGCAGGTAGCAGACCGCGATGCGCTGGAGCACCCCCGGGATGCGGAGCTCGGCGAGCGGAAAGAAGGGCAGCGCGTGGAGCAGCAGGCCCAGCGCGAAGATCACCGCGGCACGCCGGACGACGCGCACGGACAGCCCCCCGCCCCGCGCTCGAGCGGCGGGCCCAGGGCCAGCGGGATGGAGACGCCGACCACGAAGAGGAAGAACGGGAAGACCATGTCGGTCGGCGTCCACCCGTGCCAGGCCGCGTGCTGCAGCGGCGCGTACACCGCGCTCCACGTGCCCGGATTGTTCACCAGCACCATCGCGGCCACCGTGAGCCCGCGCAGCGCGTCCACCGAGAGCAGGCGCGCCGCCGCGCCGGGCGACGTCACAAGATGGAGCGGCCGGCGTCCACCATCAGGGTGGCGCCCGTGACGAAGGACGATTCGTCCCCGGCGAGGAACAGGATCGGGTACGCCACCTCGCGCGGCTCCGCCCAGCGGCCGAGCAGGTTGTCGCCCGCGCGCTGGGTGCGCATCTCCGCCTCGGAGACTCCGCGCGCCGCCGCGCGGCGGATGTGATAGGGCGTGATGGTGCCGCCCGGGCACACCGCGTTGACCCGGATGCGGTGCGGGGCTTCCTCCACCGCCAGAGCGCGCGTGAAGCCGAGCACCGCCGCCTTGGTGGTGTCGTACTGGCCCATGCCGATCCGGCCCATGACCCCGTAGACCGACGAGACGTTGACGATGGTGCCGCGCCCCGACGCGCGCAGCCGCGGCAGCGCGGCCTTGCAGCAGTGGGCGGTGCCGAGCACGTTGACCCCGATGATGCGCTCCCAGTCCGTCGCGTCCGCGTCGGCCAGCGGCGCGTAGACGCGCACGCCCGCGACGTTGACCAGGGTGTGGAGCGCGCCCCAGCGGGCCACCGTCTCGTCGACGATCCGCCGGGCCTCCGCTCTCCCGGGTGACGTCACCGGTGAGGGCCATCGACCCGCGCGCCCGGTACCGCGGCCTGGATCCCCGCGGCCGGCCGCCTCCACCGCGGCCGCGTCCGTGTCGAGCAATGCGACCGCGGCGCCTTCCTCCGCGAACAGCCGGCCGGTCGCCTCTCCGATACCTCCGCCGCCGCCGGTGACGAGGGCCACGCGGCCGGCCATCCGGCCCGGCATCAGGCGAGCGTGAGCTGGTCGCCCGCCCTCACCACCATCTTCGCCATGGCGCCCTCGATCCAGCTCTCGCCCGGAGCCAGCACGACGGAGGTGGACCGGACGAGGAAGGAGCCCGGGTTGGCGCCGGGCGCGGGGGTGCCGTGATCGCGCAGCGCGCGGGCCGCCGTCATCATGCGCCGGCGCACCTGGATGATCGCGGTATCGCTCGAGCCCAGGCGCTCCTGGCTGCGGTCCACGATGTCGCCCTGGCTCTCCTGCACGGCCTGGTCCTGGACGCCGAAGCCCGGGATGCCGCAGTACATCCGCGTGCGGTGGATCTCCCAGTCCATGAAGTAGTCGTTGTCCCGGTTGGCCGCGGTGCGCACGTCGCCGTAGGGCTCCGAGGTGGCCGGCGCGTAGTCGCAGACGTGCGCGCCCTTGCCCTCGATGTTGAGCCGGATCTCCTCGCCGGTCAGCTTGCGGTCGGGATGCCACGTCACCATCCAGTTGACCGAGTGCGTGTCGTCCATCGGCACCCAGATGTGCGACTGCACGATGCGCTCGTCGAGGTCGGTGGGCGGCATCGTGTAGAACGGCAGCAGGAACTGGGTGATGCGCCAGTACCAGCGGCCGTCCGGATTCGCCCGGCGCGCGCCGATGACGACACCATAATCCGTGTCGGCCACCTCGAAGCGCGGCGCGCGGTCGCCCGTCGAGACCGCCGCGCCCACCCCGAAGCTCACCCGGTCCATGTCCTGAGTGACCTCGCTGTTGCGGTGGTCGATCGGCGCGTGGAGGAACGAGATGTGGCTCGAGTCGATGCCGCCCTCCATGGCCTGGAACCAGTTGCAGTCCTGCACGCGGCGCGAGATGAACGTGTGGCCCGCGGGCAGCAGCGTGAACTCGAGCTCGGGCAGCGGCGGGGCCGGGCTGGCCGGCCCCATGTAGGCCCAGACCACCCCGCCCTTCTCCTGGCACGGGTACGCGGCGTGCTTCACCTTGCCCGCGAAGCTCGACTCGGGCGGCTCGCTCGGCATCTCCTGGCACTGGCCGTCGAGGCCGAACTTCCAGCCGTGATAGGCGCAGCGCATCCCGTTCTCCTCGACGCGCCCGTAGTAGAACGAGGCCCCGCGATGCGGGCAGAACTCCCCGATGAGGCCGGTCCGGCCGCTCCGGCCGCGGAAGACGATGAGCCGCTCGCCGAGCAGCATCACGCGCTTCACCCGCCCGCCCGGCTCGAGCTCCTTCGATTCCACCACCGGGATCCAGTACCGGCGGATCAGGTCGCCCATCGCGGTGCCCGGCCCGGTCCTGGTCAGGAGCTCGTTGTCCTCGCGGCTCAGCATCGCAAAGCCCTCCTGCGCGGAAGGTTAGCACGCGCCCCGGGTGGGTCGCCAGCCACCGGGTCGCCAAGTTGACAACGCGGGCGGCCTCCCGGAGGATGACCGACCGTGACGCCCTCCGTCCAACTCGAGCTCGACGGGCCCGTCGCCCGCATCACCCTGAACCGGCCCGAGGTGCTGAACGCGGGCGATCCCGGCTGGGTGGCCGAGCTGGTCGAGGTCGTGGCGCGCGTGGGCTCCCTCCGCGAGCTCCGCGTCGCGGTGATCACCGGAGCCGGCCGCGCCTTCTCGACCGGCGTGGATCTCCGATCCCTCGCCGCGAGCGAGATGACCCTGCCGCACTTCGTGGCCTGGGAGGACGCGATGACCGCGATCGAGCGCATGCCGATCCCGTTCATCGCGGCCATCAACGGCCACTGCCTGGGCGGCGGGCTCCAGCTCGCGCTGGTCTGCGACTACCGGCTGGCCGCGGCCGACGCGGTCATCGGCCTGCCCGCGGTGAAGGAGTGCCTGATCCCGTCCATGGCGCTCTACCGGCTGCCGCGGCTGATCGGGGCGGCACGGGCGCGCGAGATGATCCTCACCGGCGAGCCGATCTCGGCGGAGCGGGCCGCGGACTACGGGCTCGTCAATCAGGTCGTCCCGGCATCCGAGTTCCCCCAGGCGCTCGACAAGTGCATCGGGCGGTTCCTCGCGCTCCCCGCGACCGCCGTGGGCGTGAGCAAGGTCCTCCTGGCGCGCGCCTTCGATCTCCCGTTCGACGCCTTCCGCCGCGAGATGGAAGCGGGCTTCCGCCTCTGCCTCGACTCCGCCGAGCACCGCGCCGCCATGGACGAGATCCGCCAGCGACGGAAAGGACCCGCGCGATGACCAGTCCCGCCACGCTCCTGCCCACCTCGGTCATCGGCAGCCACGGGCTGCCCGGCTGGGTCTGGCTCGCCCGCGAGGCGCTCGTGGCCGGGCGCCTGGGCGCCACCGACGTCCGCGAGCTGATGGAGGACGCCACCCAGGTCGCGCTGCTCGACCAGGAGCGGGCCGGCATCGACGTGCTGACCACCGGCGAGATGGGCCGCGTCCGCTTCATCATCGGCTTCTACGATCATCTCCAGGGCATCCGCACCATGGAGGAGCCGCGCAAGCTGGGCCAGCCGCACTGGGACACCAACACCCCGTTCGAGGTCGTGGAGCGCATCACCGCGCCGGCCGGTCTCGGCATCGTGGAGGAGTTCAAGCTGGCGCGATCGCTGACCGGCAGGCCGCTCAAGGCCACCGTGCCCGGGCCGTACACGCTGATGTTCCCGCTGCGGCTCGGCGGCGGCTACCGCGATCGCGACACGCTGCTGGCCGACCTGGTGGGCATCGTCAACGCGGAGTGCCGCGCGCTCGTGGCGGCGGGCGCCGACTTCATCCAGATCGACGAGCCGCACAGCGGCATGTACGCGGGCGCCGCGCCCAACTTCGCCCACGGCGTCAACCGCGCGGTGGAGGGCGTGCGGGCCAAGATCGCGGTCCACGTCTGCTTCGGCAACCTGTACGGCCGCCCATTCCAGCCGGTGCGCAGCTATCGCAACGTGTACCCCGCGATCCACGAGCTGACCGCGTCCCAGGTCGTCCTCGAGTACGCGAACCGCGGCATGGACGACCTCGCCCTCTGGAAGGAGTTCCCGACGGACAAGGAGCTGGGCGCCGGCGTGATCGACGTGAAGGCCTTCAAGGCCGAGACCGCCGAGGAGGTCGCCGAGCGCATCCGCGCCCTCCTCCGCTATGTCGCCCCCGACAAGCTCTGGCTCAACCCCGACTGCGGCTTCTGGGAAACCCCCCGCTGGGCCACCCGCCTCAAGATGGCCGCCCTCGTCGAGGGCGCCCGCCTGGTCCGCCGCGAGCTCTAGCCGGCGGCGCGCACCAGGGTGAGGTGGTCCTCGACGGTGTCCTTGGCGGTGATGGCGCGGAGGACGACCTCGTCCACCGCGCCGTCCCAGGCCGCGAGCGCGCGCTTGATGCCGTCGGCGGAGGTGGCCGCGATGGCGGTGTCCACCGGCTTCACGCCCATGCGGACGAAGTGGGCGTGGTACGCGGCGATGGCGTCGTAGCGCCCGCCCTCGTCGGCCAGCCGCTCGGCCGCGGCGGGCCCCAGCGCCACCCGCACGTAGGCGTAGAGCCGCGGCATCGGGCGCTTCGCGGCGTCCGCGCCCGCGCGGACCAGCTCGGCGGAGCGGCGCGCGTACTCCGGCGTGAGCCAGTTGAACAGCACGCCGTCGGCGACCTCGCCGGCCAGCTGGCACATCTTCGGCCCGAGCGCGGCCACGATGATCCGCGTGGTCAGCTTGGCCCGCAGCGTGGCCACGCCGTCGCGCACGCGCTTGAGTGCCTCGGGATTCGGGCTGCCCACGCCCAGCAGCAGGCGCTCCGGCGCGAGCCCGTGCCCGCGCACCCCGTCCGCGATGGCCTCCGGCCCGCGCGTGTGCAGCGGGATGACCCCCACGCCCAGGTCCATCCGACGGGTCTCCCCCGCCGCGTGCGCGAGCGATCCGAGACCGTCCACCGGGCCCGGATGATTCACCCAGAACGAGCGGTAGCCGAGCGCTTCGGCCTCGCGCGCCGAGGCGCGGATGATCTCCGGTGACACGCCCGCGAATACCGCGAATCCCTTTGCCGTGCTGGTCGCCATGACCGCCTCCTGTGCGTGGTGTGCGCCCGATCATACGCCTCGGCGGGCTTGCGCTCCACGGCATAACGGGATACACCCAGACGGTCATGCGAGAGCCCGCGGGCATCCGCATCCTCGTCTGGATGTGCGTGCTCATCGCCGTCAACCAGCTCGGCTTCGGCAGCATCATCCCCGCGCTGGCCCTCTACGCGCGCTCCTTCGACGTCACCCAGTCCGCCATCGGCCTCGCCATCGCGATCTACGGGCTCGCCCGCTTCCTGGTCGCGGTGCCGGCGGGCCAGCTCGCGGACCGCCTCGGCCGCCGCAACACGCTGGCGATCGGCGGCGTCCTCTCCGCCTTCGGCAACGTGCTCTGCGCGCTCGCGCCGAGCTACCCCGCCTTCGTCGGCGCGCGCTTCGTGGCGGGCGCGGGCGCGGCCCTCGTGCTCACCACCGGCCTGATCGTCATCGCGGACATCTCGACGCCGTCCAACCGCGGGCGCATGATGTCGGCCTATCAGGGCGCGTTCATCTTCGCGGTCGGCATCGGCCCGCTGCCGGGCGGGCTGCTCGCCACCCACTGGGGCCTCGCCGCCCCGTTCCTCGCCTACGCGGCGACCTCGCTCGTGGCCTCCGCGGTGGCCTGGCTCGCGATCCCCGAGACGCGCGCGGTCCGCCCCGTCGACGAGCCCGAGCCCGCCCACGTGCCCTACCGCGCCCAGCTCCGCCTGCTCACCGCGCATCGCGGCTTCATGCTCGTGAGCTGCCTCGCCTTCGTGAACGCGGTGGCCCGCACCGGCGCGCTGTTCAACATCGTCCCGATCCTGGCCCGCGACCGGCTCGCGCTCCACCCGGACCGCATCGGCTTCGGCCTGGCGCTGGCGAGCATCGTGGGCCTCATCGTGGCCTATCCGACCGGCGTCCTCGTGGACCGCTACGGCCGCAAGATCATCATCGTCCCCGCGACGATCCTGTCCGGCCTCTCGCTCGTCCTCTTCCTGCTCGCGCCGACCTACGCCTGGTTCCTCGCCGCCTGCGCGGCGTGGAGCATCGCGATGGGCATCAGCGGTGCGGCCCCCGCCGCCTACGCGGCCGACACCGCGCCGCCCGGCATGAACGCAGCGGCGGTCAGCAGCTATCGGATGCTGGCGGACCTGGGCTACGTGGTGGGTCCGATCGCGCTCGGCCTTGGCGCCGATCTGGCGGGCATCGACGCGACGCTGGCCGGCACCGCGGTCCTGCTGGTCGCGATGGCGCTGCTCTTCGGCCGCTTCGCGCCCGAGACGTATCGCGCGGGCCGCTTCTAGCCGCGCGGAGCCGTCAGCGCCCGCGACGGAACGGGTACGCGAGCTGGCTCCAGTAGTCGGGCGGCACCGGCGGGCCCGCGAGGCCATACGCCTCGGGCCAGCGATCGCGCGGCAGGTACTGCGTGCCGAAGACGCGATCGATCACCGGCAGGTGCACCGCGAAGTTCACGTCCACCGGCTCCACCGCGTGGTGCCAGTGATGGTACTGCGGCGTGGCCAGGAGGTGGCGGACCGGGCCGAAGCGCCAGCTCACGTTGGCGTGGATCAGCACGGCCTGGAACGACACGAACAGCACGTATGCGAAGACCGCGCCCTGCCGCGAAGCCCAGCACGTACAGCGGCACGAAGGAGAGCCCGCGCGTCACCACGATGTCCACCAGGTGCAGGCGCGAGCCGGCCAGCCAGTCCATCTGCCGGCTCGAGTGATGGATCGCGTGGAAGGGCCAGAGCCAGGGCACCTGGTGGAAGAGGCGGTGCACGGTGTACTGGGTGAGATCGGCGACCACGAGGACCTCGACGAACTGGAGGACCAGCGGCTGCGCGGCCACCGCGGCCTGGAGCTCCGGCGCCACTGCCCAGCGGAAGAAGATCGCCGCGGGGGCCATGGTCAGGAACACGGTGAGCTGCACGAGGAGATGGCTCACCCCGAAGTGCCAGAGGTCCGTGCGCCATTCGGGCCGGAAGATCGGCTGCTGACGGAGCCGGCCGAAGAGCAGCTCGATCGGCACGAAGATCGCGGAGAGCAGGAAGAGGTCGAGCAGGAACCAGTCGAGGCCCACGTGGCTCCCGCGCGCCACCGGCGTGGCCACCGCCACCTCGGAGCCGCCCATGAGCGTGGCCAGCAGCGCGAGCCCGGCCCCGGTGAGGCCGAGCGCCTTCCGGCGCTTGAGGAAGACGCTGAGCAGCGCCGAGGACAAAGGCCACCCCCAGCGTGACCTTGATCGTGGTCCGGACGATCTCCATCGGATAGACGTCGCGCAGCGCCGGCGTGGTCAGCACGGCGGGGAACCAGAGGCAGAGCACGGCGCCGAAGGCGAGCGTGCCCAGGACCGCCGAGAGCACGCCGGTGACCCAGCCGAGGACGCCGATCCGGCTCGCCATCGTGCTTCGATCGTAGCCCCCCGGGCACCCCGTCTCCAAATCCGCCGCCGGTGGTATGGTGTGGGGCCATGACCACCCTCCTGATCCTACCGCCCCAGACCCCCACCACCCGCGCGTGGGCCGCGCGCGTGGCCGCCGCCGTGCCCGAGCTGACGGTGGTCGTCGCGGAGGACGAGGCGCAGGCCGCGCGCGAGATCGGCCGCGCCGAGGCCGCCTTCGGTACACCGTCGCCCGCGCTACTGGGCCAGGCCGGCCGGCTTCGCTGGCTGCAGGCCCCGCAGGCCGCGCCCCCCGCCGGCTACTATCACGACGCGCTGATCGCGCATCCGGTGGTGGTCACCAACTTCCGCGAGATCTACAACGACCACATCGGCGCGCACATCATGGCCTTCGTGCTGGCGTTCGCGCGCGGCCTCCACCACTACCTGCCGCTCCAGCTCCGGCGCGAGTGGCGGCCGGCGCCGTCCGACACCGGCGTGGTACACCTGCCCGAGGCCACCGCGCTGATCGTGGGCGTGGGCGGCATCGGCAGCGAGGCGGCGCGGCTCGCGGAGGCCTTCGGCATGCGGGTGATCGGGATCGACGCGCGGCGGCGGGAGGCGCCGCCCGGTGTCTCCAAGCTCGACGGGCCGGACGCGCTCGACACGCTCCTCCCGGAGGCCGACTTCGTCATCCTCACGGTCCCGCACACGCCCGAGACCCAGGGCTTCATGCATCGCGCGCGCTTTCAGCGCATGAAGCGGAGCGCGTTCTTCATCAACATCGGGCGGGGCCTGACCACGCGGCTCGACGACCTGGTGGCCGCGCTCCGGGCCGGGGAGATCGCGGGCGCCGCCCTCGACGTCTTCGAGCAGGAGCCCCTGCCCGCCGATCACCCGCTCTGGACGACGCCCAACGTGCTGATCACCCCGCACACCGCGGGCTACGGCCCCTATCTGGACGATCGCCGCTGCGAGATCCTCCTCGACAACTGCCGCCGCTTCCTCGCCGGCCAGCCGCTACGCAACGTGGTGGACAAGTCGAGGTGGTTCTAGGCGGGGTCAGGCGCCCAGGCTAGGCGCTGGCGGGGACGACGCCAGCGCTGCGGCGAACCTGGACCACCGTGGCGATGGTGCAGAGCATGAGGATGCCGACCGCGACGAAGAGCATGCGCGGGTCGCCGTGGTCGAGGAGCCAGCCGAAGGCGAGCGGGGTGAGGCAGGAGCCCAGGTCGAGCCCCGAGTAGACGAAGCCGAACACCTTGCCGGATGCGCCGGGCGGCGTGGCCGCGCGCACCAGCATGTCGCGTGAGGGGCCGGTCGCCCCGTGACAGAAACCGGTGACGCCGAGCACGATCGGCAACAGGGTCGCCGCCAGCGCGCCGGTGGCCAGCAGCATCATGAACCCCGCGGCCGTGACCAGCCCCGCGACCGCCACGACGTCGTGCCGGTGCGTGCGATCGGCCAGGAGACCGCCCGTCAGGATCCCGATGGCCCCGCCCACCAGGAACGCGGTCAGCGCGCCGGTGGCCAGCGACAGCGGCGTGTCGTACACGCGCATCAGCGTGGTGACGCCGAAGGTCTGCAGGCCGATCAGCGCGGTGGCGATCAGCGCGAAGTAAGCGAACGCGGA
Organism: uncultured Candidatus Rokubacteria bacterium; assembly: GCA_963747235.1. Classification (GTDB taxonomy): domain Bacteria; phylum Methylomirabilota; class Methylomirabilia; order Rokubacteriales; family CSP1-6; genus CAMLFJ01. The sequence goes on along the minus strand of CAVVEU010000013.1, from coordinate 237,605 downwards.
CAGGATCGGCGCGGTCAGCAGCAGGCGCACTTCGCGCCCGGCCGTAGTCTTCGGCCGCTCGACCGCCCGGCCGCCCACGAAGGCGCGAAGCTGCGTCGCCAGCACGGAGACGACGGCCAGCCCGGCCGCGCCCACCGTCACCAGCGCCACGCGCCAGCCGAAGTGCGCGGTGAGACCCACCACCACGCTGGGCGCCACCGCCCAGCCGAGATTGCCGGAGATCGCGTGCACGCTGTAGCCGCGTCCGATCCGCCGCGGATTCACCGACGCGTTCAGGATCGAATAGTCGGCGGGATGAAAGACGCTATTGCCGAGCCCGGCCAGCAGCGCCACCGGCAGCAACAGCCAGTAGGTCGGCACGAGGCCGGCCAGCGCGATCGACGCGGAGAAGAGCGCCATCCCGCCCAGGAGCACGCGGTGCGCCCCGACCCGGTCCACCAGGAAGCCGGAGACGGGCTGGCCGATGCCCGACGCCCCGTAGAACACGCTCATGGCCAGGCCCAGCGCCACGTACGGCACCCCCCAGATCTCCTTCAGCAGCGGGAAGAGCGGGGGCAGCGTGAGCTGGAAGAAATGGCTGAAGAAATGGGCGGAGGCCACGAGGCTGATGATACGGATATCGCCGATGACGCGAACATCATTACGAAAACCGGGACGATCGGTGGGAGCGGGCACGGGCTCCTATTGTACACGACGTTCTGCTATGATCCGGCCGTCACCCAAGGAGGGCGGCCATGGACACGACCTACTCCCTCGACCAGTTCCTCGCCGACACGCGCACCACCATCCAGACGAAGGGCATCCCGGCCGGACTGGCCGAGATCCGCGATCACCTGGAGAAGCTCCTGCACAATCCGGAGCTGCTCACGAAGCACCTGGGCGATCCGGTGCCGTACGTCGAGCGCGCCACCATCGGCCACGATCCCGAGACCGACGTGCACGTGCTCGTCCACGCGCGGCCGAAGGCCAGCAAGTCCTCGGTGCACGACCACGGGCCGTGCTGGGTGGTCTACGGCAACTACCAGAACGCCACCCGCATGCGCCGCTGGCGCCGCCTCGACGACGGCAGCCGGCCGGGCCACGCCGAGCTCACGCTCCAGCGCGAGTTCATGAACGAGCCCGGCCACGCCGCCGCCTTCGCGGTGGGCGACATCCACTCCATCGAGTTCGGCGACGACACCTTCTTCATCCGCGTCACCGGCGGCGACGTGGAGACCAAGGAGACCCACCGCTTCGACGTCGAGAAGCAGACCGTGGAGGTCGCCAACCGCGCGAAGGGTCAGCGGTAGCCGCTACACCTTGCCCCAGTAGGCGCGGGCGGCCGGGAACACGGGCTTGCAGCGGGTGGGCTCGGTCGGGCCCTCGAGGACGTCGGCCACCCCGCGCCAGATCGCGTAGTGCGGCGTGTTGCGGTGCGCCTCCAGCGCGGCTTGGTCCTTGTAGACCTCGAAGAAGTAGTACACGTTCTCGTCCTTCTCGTCCTGCAGCACGTTGAAGCGCAGGCAGCCCGGCTCGTCCTTTTCCGAGCCGAGCGCGTCGGCCTCGATGGCCTTCAGGAACTTGTCGCGCATCGCCGCCTTGATCTTCACCTTCACCCAGATCGCGAGCATGGTCGCCTCCCTGTTCGAGTTGGTGAGTCGCCGCCGACATTATCACGGGCGCCGGCCGGCCGGGCGGCTTGCCTTGACCATCCGGCCGTCGTAGCATCCCCGACGAGACCTCACGGGAGACACCCACCATGGACGAATCCTCGATCAGCGCGCTCACGTTCGACGTCTTCGGCACCGTCGTGGACTGGCGCACCAGCGTCACCCGTGAAGGCGAAGCGTTCGGCAAGCCCCGCAAGCTCTCGGTGGACTGGGCCAAGTTCGCCGATTCCTGGCGCGGGCTCTACCAGCCCGCGATGGAAGAGGTCCGGAGCGGGCGCCGCGCGTGGACGAAGCTGGACGATCTCCACCGCGAGAGCCTCGTGCGGCTGCTCGGCGACTTCGGCATCACCGGTGTCTCCCCGGCCGAGATCGATCACCTGAACTACGCGTGGCACCGGCTGGATCCGTGGCCCGACGCGGTCCCCGGCCTCACCCGCCTCAAGCGGCGCTTCACGCTGGCCACGCTCTCGAACGGCAACATCGGGCTCATGGTGGACATGGCCAAGCGCGCGGGCCTGCCGTGGGACGCGATTCTCGGCGCCGAGGTCGCGCGCGCCTACAAGCCCACCCCCGAGGCCTACCTGCGCAGCGCGGAGGCCCTCGGCCTCCGGCCCGAGCAGTGCCTGATGGTGGCCGCGCACCCGGCCGATCTGGCCGCGGCGGCGCGCTGCGGCCTGCGCACCGCCTTCGTGCCGCGCCCGCTCGAGTTCGGCCCCGGCCGCCCGGGATCCCAGCCCGAGCCGGGCCAGCCGTTCGACGTGGTGGCGGGCGACTTCGTGGAGCTCGCCGAGAAGCTCGGCTGCTGATCGCATGGCCGCCGCCGGCCTCTTCGATCTGACCGGCAAGGTCGCGCTCGTCACCGGCGGCAGCCGCGGGCTCGGGCGCGCCATGGTGCTGGCCTTCGCCCACGCCGGCGCCGACGTGATCATCGCGAGCCGCAAGCTCGCGTCCTGCGAGGCCACCGCGGCGGAGGTGCGCCAGGCCACCGGGCGTCGCGCGCTCCCCGTCGCCTGCCACGTCGGCCACTGGGGCCAGGTGGAGGCACTCGCGGAGACCGCCTACAAGGAGTTCGGCCGCGTGGACGTGCTGGTCAACAACGCGGGCATGTCGCCGCTCTACGACCGCATCGAGAACGTGACCGAGGATCTCTGGGACAAGGTGCTCGACGTGAACCTGAAGGGCCCGTTCCGGCTCACCGCGATGGTCGGCGCGCGGATGGCGGCGGGCGCGGGCGGCTCCATCATCATGGTGTCGAGCACCTCCGCGATCCGGCCCACCGCCAACGTGATCCCCTACGCGGCGGCCAAGGCCGCGGTGAACGCGATGACCGAGGGCTTCGCGCGCGCCTTCGGCCCCACCGTGCGGGTGAACTGCATCATGCCGGGACCCTTCCTCACCGACATCTCCAAGGCCTGGGACCTCGAGGCCTTCCGCGAGCGCGCCAAGACCACGATGGCGCTCGGCCGTGGGGGCGAGCCGGAGGAGGTCGTCGGCGCCGCGCTCTACTTCGCCTCGAGCGCCTCCAGCTTCACCACCGGCGCGGTGCTCGGCATTCACGGAGGAGTCGCCTGACGGCGCTCCCGTCCGCGGCCGAGCCGCCGGCGGAGGTCGCGCCGGTCCGTCCCGGCGAGCAGCTCGACTGGGCCTCGCTCGAGGCGTGGCTGGCCCCGCGCCTCGCCGACGCGCTACCGGCCGCGCGCGGCCCCCTCGAGGTCCTCCAGTTCCCGAACGGCTCGGCCAACCTCACCTACCTGCTCCGCGTCGGCCCGCACGAGCTGGTCCTGCGCCGGCCGCCGTTCGGCGAGATCGCCCCGGGCGCCCACGACATGAAGCGCGAGTTCAAGGTGCTCTCGCGGCTCTGGTCGCATTTCGACCGGGCGCCGCGCGGCTACCTCTTTTGCGACGACCCCGCCGTCCTCGGCGCCGACTTCTTCGTGATGGAGCGCCGCCGCGGCGAGGTCGTACGCGACACGATGCCGCCCGCCCTGCGCGCGCATCCCGACGCGGGCCGCCGGCTCGCCTTCGCCCTGGTCGAGGCGATGGCCGATCTCCACGCGCTCGCGCCCGCGGCGTGCGGGCTCGGCGACCTCGGCCGGCCCGACGGCTTCGTAGACCGCCAGCTCGACGGCTGGGCGAAGCGCTGGGCCCTCGCCCGCCCGGACGACGCGAGGAACGACATGGAGCGGATCCACGCGCGCCTGGCCGCCCGCCGTCCGACGCCCCGCCGCGCATCCATCGTCCACAACGATCTCAAGCTCGACAACTGCCAGTTCGCCCCGGAGAACCCCGACCGCGTGACCTCCATCTTCGACTGGGACATGACAACCCTCGGCGACCCGCTGGTGGACCTCGGCACCCTGCTCAACTACTGGCCCGACCCCATGGACACCGAGGCGACCCAGCGCGGGACGCGGCCGGGCCTGGCCCGCATGGGCCTGCCCACGCGCGCGGAGATCACCGCGCGCTACATCGCGCGGACCGGCGCCGATCCCGGCGCGGTGAGCTGGTGGGAGGCGTTTGCGCTCTGGAAGACGGTGGTCGTGGTCGTCCAGCTCCACCGCCGCTGGGCGCGTGGCGAGTCCACCGACATCCGCATGGCCCACATCGCCGACCGGGCCCCGTGCCTCGTGCGCGCCGCGAACGTGGTGCTCGACACCGCGGGGCTCTGAGCCATGTACATCGTCGGGATCGACGTCGGCGGGACCTTCACGGATCTCACCGCGGTGGATGCGGAGACCGGGCGTGTGGTCGTCACCAAGGTGCCGTCGCGCCCCCGCCACGAGGCGGAAGCGGTGCTGGCCGGGCTCCAGGCGCTCGGCATCGCCAGCGCGGACGTGCGCCGCCTGGTGCACGGCACCACCGTGGGCACCAACGCGGTGCTCGAGCGGCGCGGGGCCCGGGTCGCGCTGCTGACCACCGCCGGCTTCCGCGACCTCATCGAGATCGGCCGCACCAAGCGCAATATCCCGGCGCTGTTCATCCCGACCTTCGTGCGGCCGAAGCCGGTGGTGGAGCGTAAGCATCGCTTCGAGGTGACCGAGCGGCTCGGCCCCGACGGCGCGGTGCTGATCCCGCTCGACCCGGCCTCCATCGAGCGCGCGCTCGACGGCGCCCTCGCCGCCGATGCGGAGGCGGTGGCGGTGTGCTTTCTCCACGCCTACCTCAACCCCGCGCACGAGCGCCTCGTGGCCGACGCGGCCAAGGGCCGCGCCCCCGGCCTGCCCGTCTCCTGCTCGGCCGACGTGGTGGCCGAGTACCGCGAGTTCGAGCGCTTCTCGACCACCGTGCTCAACGCCTACCTCCAGCCGCTGATGGAGGGCTATCTCACCTCCCTGGAGGAGCGCCTCCTCGCCACCGGCTACGCGTACGGCGTGCTCACGGTCGCCTCGAGCGGCGGCATGATGACCACCGACACCGCGCGCCGCCTGCCCATCAAGACCATCTTCTCGGGGCCGGCGGGCGGCGTGAGCCAGGCCTGCTTCGTGGGCGCGGCGGCGGGCATCCGCGACTTCATCACCTACGACATGGGCGGCACCTCCACCGACGTCTGCCTCGTGCGCGATCTGCAGCCCCTCATGACCGCCGACTCCATGGTGGGCGCGTTCCCGGTGAAGGTCTCGCAGATCGACATGCACACGGTGGGCGCGGGCGGCGGCTCCATCGCCTGGCTCGACGTGGACGGCAGCCTCCAGGTCGGCCCGCGCAGCGCGGGCGCCGCGCCGGGCCCGGCCGCCTACGGCCTCGGCGGCACCGAGCCCGCGGTCACCGACGCCAATGTCGTCCTCGGGCGCATCGGCGCGCGGCGGCGCCTGGGCGGGAGCATCGGCATCGATCCCGCGCGCGCCCGTCGCGCGGTGGAGGAGCTCGCGCGCCGGATGGACCGGCCGCTGGGCGTCGAGGCGCTCGCCGAGGGCATCGTCACCATCGCGGTCGCCCGCATGACCTCCGCGATCCGCGAGATCTCCATCCAGCGCGGCCACGATCCGCGCGACTTCACCCTGATCGCCTTCGGCGGCGCGGGACCGATGCACGCCCTCGCGATGGCCGACGAGATCGGCATCCCGCGCGTCCTCGTCCCGCGGCATCCGGGCAACTTCTCGGCGCTGGGCCTGCTGGCCGCCGACATCAAGCACGATGACGTCCGCACGCGCGTGGGCCCGCTCCGCGACCGCCTCCCTGCCCTGCGCCAGGCCTTCGCGGAGATGGAGGCCGCCGCGCGCCAGCAGCTCGAGCGGGAAGGCTTCGCGCCCGAGCAGCAGAAGCTCCTGCGCTCGCTGGATCTCCGCTACCGCGGCCAGGCCTTCGAGCTCAACATCCCGGCCGCCGACACCGACCTCCAGCTCGACCGGATCGAGAGCGACTTCCACCGCCAGCATCGCGACACCTACGGTCATGCCAATCCGCAGGCCGCCATCGAGCTGGTCAACGCGCGCCTCACCGCCTACGGCCTCGTGCCCAAGCCGGTCGCGGCGCGGCACATCGCGCCGGGCGCGGAGCTCGCGAGCGCGCTCGACGAGCGCCGGCCGGTCTGGTTCGAGGGCCGGGCGCACGACTGCCCGGTCTGGGACCGCGACCGCCTGCCGGAGGGAGCCGAGCTCCACGGGCCCGCCATCGTGGAGGAGTTCGGGGCCACCACCGTGGTGCCGCCCGGCTGGCGCGGCGCGATGGATCCCCACGGCAATCTCCGCTTCGAGCGGGAGGCCCGCGCGTGAGCGCCGCCGTCGATCCCATCACGCTGGAAGTCCTGCGCGAGACCTTCTCGTCGATCGTGCGCGAGATGCGGGTCACCCTGGTGCGCACCGCGTACTCCTCGATCCTCTACGAGGGCGAGGACTTCTCCTGCGTGCTCATGGACGGCGACGCCCAGCTCGTCGCGATGTCCAAGGGGCAGGACCATCCGCTCCACATCGTGCCGATCAGCTGGTCCATGAAGTCGGTGAAGGAGAAGTTCGGGGACGACATCCACCCGGGCGACATCTTCCTGCACAACGACCCCTACACCGGCGGCACCCACCTGAACGACGTGGCCATGATCTACCCGATCTTCGCGGACGGGCGGCTCTTCGTCTTCCCGGTGGTGCGCGCGCACTGGGGCGACGTGGGCGGCATGAGCCCGGGCAGCCTCTCCGGCGACGCCACCGAGATCTTCCAGGAAGGCGTCCGCATCCCGCCCATCCGCATCGTGGACCGCGGCACGCCCAACCAGGCCGCGCTCGATCTCATCTTCCACAACATGCGCGGGCCCCGGGAGCGCAAGGGCGACTTCGACGCCATGATCGGCACCTGCCGCAAGGCGGCCGAGCGCGTCGAGGCCCTGGCCGCGCGCTATGGCGCCTCCGTGGTCCGGGCCGCGGTGGTGGAGCTGATGGACCGCGCCGAGCTGCGCATGCGGCGGGCGATCGGCGCGCTGCCGGATGGTCAGTACTCCTACGAGGCGCATCTCGAGAGCGGGCGCGTGCGCCTGGAGCCGTTGAGCATCCGCGCGCGCGTCGTCGTCGCGGGCGAGACGATCACGGTGGATCTCACCGGGACCTCGCCCCAGACCGCGGCGCCCACCAACGTCGGCCCGGCCATGGCCCCCACCGGCGCCTTCACCATCATCAAGTCCTTCCTCGATCCCGGCACCGACGTGAACTCCGGCGCGTTCCGGCCGCTCACCGTGATTACCCCGCCCGGGACCGTCGTCAACGCGAATCCTCCCGCGCCGTGCGGCGGCATGGTCGAGGTGAAGTACTGCGTGGAGACCGCGGTGATGGGCGCGCTGGCCCAGGCCCTCGACGGTCGGGTGGCCGGCGACCTCAAGGGGGGCGGCAACCACTGCTACGTCGGCGGGCCCGATCCGCGGACCGGCGAGACCTTCATCTTCTACGAGTACCCGGCCGGCGGCACCGGCGGCTTCCACGGCGGCGACGGCAGCAACACCGTCCGCACGTGGACCGAGAGCGACATGACCACGCTCCAGCCCATCGAGGCGGTGGAGCAGCTCTATCCGGTGCGCATCGAGCGGACGTCGCTGCGTGAAGACTCGGGCGGGGCGGGCCAGTGGCGCGGCGGCCTCGGGCTCACGCGGGAAGTCCGCATCCTGGTGCCCGTCGAGCCGGCTCTCGGTGCTGGCGGAGAAGGCGGTGCTCCCGCCCTTCGGCGTCTGCGGCGGCGGGTCCGGCGCGACCAACCGCTTCTGGGTGCGCCGCGGCGAGCAGCCGATCCAGCCCTCCCCGCTGCCGGGCAAGGTCGGCGGCTTCCCGCTCCTGCCCGACGACGTGCTCCTGATGGAGAGCTCGGGCGGCGGCGGCTTCGGCGACCCGCTCGCCCGCGATCCGGCCGCGGTGGCCGCGGACATCGCCGAGGGCTATGTCACGCCGCCGGCGGCGGCGCGCGACTACGGCGTGATCTGGCGCGCCGGCGCGGTGGACGCCGCCGCGACCGCGGCGACGCGCGCGACGCTCCTGGCCGGCCGGCTCCGCGTGCGCTTCACCCCGGTGGCGGATCTGGACGCGGACCGGGGCCGCCTCGTGCGCCTCGACAGCCACACCGCCGCGCGCCTGGGCATTGGAACGGGCGCCATCGTGGAGCTGGTGAACCCGCGCGGCGCCCCGCTGCGGGCGTGGGTGGACTCGCTCATGCCCGGCGACGGGCCGCGCGGCGAGATCGCGCCCGGCGCGCTCGCCATGCTCGGCCTGGACGGCGGCGGGCTCGTGGAGCTGCGCGCCGTCCACTCCGGCACGCTCGGCTAGTAGCCGCGCGCCCGATCCACCAGGTTCAGCAGCGGCGCGCCGGCCAGGAAGCGCCGCAGGTTCTCCGCGAAGAGCACCGAGCACTTCTCGTCGTAGCTCGGCAGGAACCCGGAGACGTGCGGGGAGACGATGACGTTGTCCACCGTGTAGAGCGGGTGGCCGGCCGGCGGCGGCTCCCGGTCGAAGACGTCCACCGCCGCGCCCGCGATCTGCCGCTCGCGGAGCGCGCGGGCCAGCGCCGCCTCGTCCACGCTGGCGCCCCGCCCCACGTTGATGAAGAACGCGGACGGCTTCATGCGGGCGAGGGCCTTCGCGCCGATCAGGCCGCGCGTCTCGGCCGTGAGCGGCGCGCAGAGCACCACCACGTCCGACCGCGCCAGCAGGGAGTCGAGCTGCGCGTGCCCGAGCCACTCGTCGGGCAGCATCCCGTCCGGATCGCCGGTGCCGGGCAGCGTGTAGCCGTCGTCGGCGCGGCGCGCGGGATCGCGCTTGCACGCCAGCACCGTCATCGCGAAGGCGGACTTGGCGATGCGCGCCAGCTCGCGGCCGATGCTCCCGTAGCCGATGATGCCGAGCGTCGCGCCCCGCACCTCGGCGGGCACGAAGAGCGGCCAGCGCTGCTCGTCCGGCGGCCAGCCGCCGCGCCCCTGCCACTCCACCATGCGCGGGACCCGGTGGGCCAGGGCCAGCAGCATCGTCACCGCGTACTCCGCGATGGTGGCGGCGTGCACGCCGCTCGAGGTCGTGAGCGGGATCGCGGTCTTCGTGTAGAGCGGATGGTCCGCGAGGGCGTTCACGCCCGCCATGTGGAGCTGCACCCAGCGCAGCGCGGGCGCCCGGCCGAGCTCGCGCGGCGGCGCGCCCGCGTAGAGCACGTCGGTCTTGCCATAATCCGCGGTTTCCGGATCCGCCTGCGACACCCGGATCTCGGGGGAGACCGCCCGCAGGCGGTCGAGCTGGTCTCTGATCGAAGCGCATGGTCACGAGGACATTGAGCATGGCCGCTATCCTACTATCTTCTTTGACTTGCGCCACGGAGAGGGATACCCTCGCCCTGCTCGAATCATGGACGGCGGCGCAACCCGCGCCACTCAAAGAGGAGGCCCCATGCGCGACTGGCTCAAGCGGATCACATCAACCCTACTGGCCATCGGCTTCGTTCTCACCACCGGGACGGCCCAGGCCCAGAACACGATCAAGGTCATGTACACCGATCCCCTGTCGGGGCCCTTCGCGCAGGTGGGCGACCAGAACCTGCAGCAGTTCAAGTACATCATCGACTACATCAACGGCCGCGGCGGGGCCCTGGGGAAGAAGTTCGAGCTGGTCTCCTTCGACAACAAGTCGCAGCCCTCCGAGGCGCTGCTCGCGCTGAAGTCGGCCACCGACCAGAACATCCCGGTGATCATGCAGTGCTCGGGGTCCAACATCGCGGCCGCCCTCATCGAGGGCGTGGACAAGCACAACGAGCGGAACCCGACCAACCGGATCGTCTACATCAACTGCGGGGCGGTGGCCACCGAGCTGACCAACGAGAAGTGCAGCTACTGGCACTTCCGCATGGACGCGCACGTGGGCATGAAGGCCGAGACCATGGTCCGCGCCCTGCCCAAGGACGTGACCAAGGTCTACCTGCTCAACCAGGACTACCTCTTCGGGCAGTCGGTGCAGCGCGACATCAAGACCTTCCTGGGCAAGGTCCGGCCCGACGTGAAGGTGGTGGGCGACGAGCTGATCCCGCTCGGCAAGGTCAAGGACTTCTCGCCCTACATCACCAAGATCAAGGCCTCGGGCGCGCAGGCCCTGATCACGGGCAACTGGGGACCCGACATGACGCTCCTGATCAAGGGCGGCATGGACTCGGGCCTCGACATCCGCTACTACACGATGTACGCGCACCTGGGCGGCGGCGCCACCGCCATCGGCCCCGCCGGCAACGGCAAGGTGCGCTCGGTCATGGCGTTCCACGAGAACATCGCGGTCGAGACCGGCAAGACCGACACCGAGGGCTGGACCAAGCAGTTCCGGTCCACGCACGACTACGATTTCTACGCGGCCGGCTTCCGGACCATCTTCGAGTTCCTCCAGGCCGCCATGAACAAGGCGGGCTCCGCCGATCCGATCAAGTTCTCGGCGGCCCTCGAGGGCCTCACCATCACCGACATGCTCGGCCACCAGGTGACGATGCGAAAGGCCGACCACCAGATCCTGAGCGAGTACTTCGTGGGGGTCTTCACCAAGGGCGTGAAGTACGACTCGGAGAAGACCGGGCTCGGCTGGAAGACGGAGACCACCGTCCTGCCCAAGGACCTGGACCAGCCCAATACCTGCAACATGAAGCGCCCGACGTCGTAGACGGAAAGGCAGCCCCTCACCCCACCCTCTCCCCTCTCACCCGACCCTCTCCCCTCCGGGGAGAGGGCAGGGTGAGGGGGCGAGGGAGCAGGTGTGAGACGGCTCTCTCACATGGAAGTCCTGCTCGTCTCGCTGCTCAACGGCCTCGTCTACGGCATGCTGCTCTTCATGCTGGCGAGCGGCCTCACCCTCATCTTCTCGATGATGGGCGTGCTCAACTTCGCCCACGCCAGCATGTACATGCTGGGCGCCTACTTCGCCTTCTCGGTGAGCCGGCTCATCGGCTTCTGGCCCGCCCTGGTCCTGGCCCCCGCCATCTGCGGCCTCGTGGGCGCGCTCATCGAGATGTACGCGCTCCGCCGGGTCCACAAGAACGGCCACATCGCCGAGCTGCTCTTCACCTTCGGCCTGGCCTTCATCATCGAGAAGGGCGTGCAGATGGCCTGGGGGCTCCTTCCGGTGCCCTACCGCGTGCCCGCGGTCCTGGACCATCCGCTCTTCCAGATCTACGGCTCGAACTTCCACGCCTATCGCGGCTTCATGCTGCTGATCTCGGCGCTGATGTTCGTGGCCATCTGGCTCCTGCTCACCCGCACCCGCATCGGCCTCGTCATCCAGGCCGCCCTCACGCACCCCGAGATGGTCGGCGCCCTCGGCCACAACGTGCCCCGCGTGTTCACGATCGTGTTCGCGGGCGGCTCCGCCCTGGCCGGGCTGGCCGGGGTGATCGGCGGCAACTACCTCGTGACCGAGCCGTCCATGGCCATCACCATGGGCCCGATCGTGTTCGTGGTGGTGGTGTTCGGCGGCCTCGGCTCGCTCGCGGGCTGCTTCATCGCCTCGCTGATCATGGGCCTCGTGCAGACCTTCGCGGTGGTGCTCGACGTGTCGTTCGCGGATCTCCTCGCGCGCCTCGGCCTCCCCGTGACCTCCGCCACGCCCCTGGCCGAGTTCCTGACGATTCCGCTGCCCCGCGTGGGCGCGCTCCTGCCCTACCTCATGCTGATCCTCGTGCTGCTGGTGAAGCCGCGCGGGCTCATGGGCACCCGCGACACATGAGCGAGCAGATCGCGCAGCCCGCCACCCGCACGCTCGGCGCTTCGCCGACCGTCGGCTTCCTCGGCCGACACTGGCCGTGGCTCGTCGCGCTCGCGGTGGCGCTGCTCGTGCCGTGGCTCTCCTACGACTGGAGCACCGGGCGGCACTCCGGCTTCATGGTGTCCATGCTGAGCCAGATGGGCATCATGATCATCTTCGCGCTCAGCTACAACATGCAGATGGGCCAGACCGGGCTGCTCTCCTTCGGCCACGCCGTCTTCCTGGGACTGGGCGGGTACGTCACCGCGCACACCCTGAACGCGGTCAAGGCGGGCGCGCTCTGGCTGCCGCTCGAGCTGACGCCGCTCGCGGGCGGCCTCGGCGGCCTCGTCTTCGCGATCCTCTTCGGCTACTTCGCGACCAAGCAGCGCGCCACCGCCTTCGCCATGATCACCCTCGGCATCGGCGAGCTCGTCACCTCGTGCGCCCTCATGTTCCAGACCTTCTTCGGGGGCGAGGGCGGCGTGAGCACCAACCGGATGATCGGACGTAGCTTCTTCGGGGTGGGCTACGCGCAGCCGCTGCAGGTCTACTACCTGATCGTGGCCTGGACCGCGATCGCGGTGGCCCTGATGCTGCTGCTGACCCGCACCCCGCTCGGGCGCATGGCGAACGCGTGCCGGGACAACTTCGAGCGCGCCCAGTTCGTGGGCTACGACCCGCGCATGGTGCGCTTCGTCCAGTTCTCTCTCTCCGGCTTCTTCGCGGGCATCGCGGGCGCGCTCTACACCCTCACCTACGAGATCGTCACCTACGACACGGTGGGCGGGGCCATGTCCGCCAACGCGCTGCTCATGACCTACATCGGCGGCGTCGGGGCCTTCGCGGGGCCGGTGATCGGCGCGATCCTCATCGTGCTGCTCCAGAGCTGGGTGAGCCTGCTCTCCAACTCGTGGCTGGTCTACGCGGGCGTGCTGTTCATCATGATGGTGACCTTCGCCCCCGGCGGGATCGCGGGCCTCGTGATGATGCACCAGCCGATCTGGCGCGCGGGCCGCCTCGGCCGCCTGGCCGGTCCCTACGCCCGCCTGGTCGTCCCCTCGCTCCTGGTGGTGGTCGGCTTCGTCCTGACGATCGAGCTCTGCTCCTTCCTCACCATCGGGGCCGCCCAGGGCAAGAGCCTGACCCTCGCCGGAGTCACCGTGAACCCTCGCGGCGGCACGCCCTGGATCGCGGCGGCGCTGCTCCTGGCCGCCGGCGGCCTCTGGCTGCGCATGGAGATGCGCCACATCGGCGCGGCCTGGGGCGCGGTCACCGAGGAGATCAAGGCGATGGGGAGGCGGGGGTGAGCGCCACCGAAGCCGCGCCCGGCCTCCGCCTGACCGACGTGCACAAGAGCTTCGGGCCGACCGCGGTCATCATGGGCGTGAGCCTCGACGTGGCCCGCGGCTCGCGCCACGCCATCATCGGCCCCAACGGCGCGGGCAAGACCACGCTGTTCAACCTGATCAGCGGGCGCTTCCCGGTCTCCTCGGGCCGCATCGAGCTCGGCGGCCAGCGCCTCGACGGCCTGGCGCCGCACGAGATCAACCGGCGCGGCCTCTCGCGCAGCTTCCAGGTCACCTCGATCTTCGCGCGCATGACCGTGTTCGAGAACATCCGGTGCGGGCTCCTGTGGTCGCGGGGCTACCGCTACTCGTTCTGGCACCTGCTGGGCGGCGAGCGCGCCCTGAACGAGGCCGCCGCCCGCCTGCTCGCCGACGTCGGCCTGGAGTCGCGGCGGGACGTGCCCGCGGGGCTCCTCTCCTACGCCGAGCAGCGCGCGCTCGAGATCGGGATCACGATCGCGGGCGGGGCCGACACCATCCTGCTCGACGAGCCCACCGCGGGGATGAGCCGCAGCGAGGCCGACCACGCGGTCGCGCTGATCCGGCGCGTGACCGCGGGCAAGACGCTGGTGATGGTCGAGCACGACATGAGCGTCGTCTTCGACGTGGCCGACGTGGTGACCGTGCTGGTGTACGGGCAGGTCATCGCCTCCGGACCGCCCGGCGGAGATCCGGGCCAGCCGCGCGGTGCAGGAAGCCTATCTCGGGGTCCCGGCGGAGAGCGCCTGATGCTTGAGGTCCGCGATCTCCACGCCTACTACGGCAAGAGCCACATCCTCCAGGGCGTGAACCTCGAGGTGCGCGCGGGCGAGATCGTGAGCCTGCTCGGCCGCAACGGGGTCGGCCGCTCCACCACCTGCAAGGCGATCATGGGGCTGGTCGAGCCGGTCGGCGAGGTCCTCTGGAAGGGCAAGAGCCTGGTCGGGCTGCGCCCCGACCAGATCGCCCACGCGGGCATCGGGTACGTGCCCGAGGACCGGCAGGTCTTCCCCACCCTGACCGTGCGCCAGAACCTCGAGCTGGGCCAGAAGCGCGCGGGGCGCTTCGGCCGCTGGTCGTTCGACGACATGTTCGCGCTCTTCCCGCTCCTGCGCGAGCGGCAGGACAACCTGGCCGGCGTGCTGTCGGGCGGCGAGCAGCAGATGCTGACGATGGGCCGCACCCTCATGGGCGACCCCGAGCTGGTCATCATCGACGAGCCCACCGAGGGGCTCGCCCCGATGCTGGTCACCCAGGTGGGCCGCTTCCTCGACGAGATCGCGAGCCGCGGGGTCTCGATCCTCCTGGTGGAGCAGAAGCTGACGATCGCGCTCAAGATCTCGCATCGCGTGTACGTGATGGGCCACGGGCGTATCGTCTTCGATGGGACGCCCGCCGACCTGGCCGCCAACGCGGCGGTGCGAAGAGAGAACCTGGAAGTCTGACCGAGGAGCGACCATGAAGAGCCCGCGCAAGGGATTTCAGCAGATGGTGGACGAGGCCAAGTCGCGCATCAAGACCATCAGCCTCGAGGAGGCCAAGGGCCGTCTCGGCAGCGACCGCGTCGTATTCGTGGATCTCCGTGACGTCCGCGAGCTGGAGCGCGAGGGCATGATCCCCGGCGCCTTCCACTGCCCGCGCGGCATGCTCGAGTTCTGGGTGGATCCCGACAGCCCGTACCACAAGGACGTGTTCGCGGCCGACAAGGAGTTCGTCTTCTACTGCAACGGCGCGTGGCGCTCGGCCCTGGCCACCGACGTGGCCCAGCAGATGGGCCTCGAGGCCGTCGTCGAGATGGCCGGCGGCTTCGCGGAGTGGAAGAAGAAGGGCTACCCGGTCGCGGAGAAGCCCACCAAGAAGGCCTAGATCCGCGGAGCGCCCGACCGCGCGAGCGGCTCCGGCGCGGCCGACTCGTCCAGCGACGGCTCGGAATCGGTCGCGAGGATCTCCACCACCACGCCGGTGCCCGGCACCATCCGGATGCTCTTGAGCGTGACCTCGCCGAGCCCCATCGCCTGAGCGCCGCGCACCGCGCGCCCCAGCGCGCTCGCGGCCGCCGCCTTCACGCCGTCTTCCGTCGCGCCGTCTTCGACCGGCGCCACCGTGGTGATCGCGGCCATCGCCGCGAGTGCCGGCGCGGCCGGCCCGATCACCGCTCCCAGCATCACCGCACCCATCCCCAGCCCCGCCATCCCCCGTCGAGCCATCGTCACGCCTCCTCGGTGCCGCGTCTTGCCCGCGTCTAGCGCCCGAGATACCGCAAGGGTCGTGCCCGCGCGCGAAGCGCACGAGATCGACCGCTTGTCGCGCGACTCCGCGACCGCACCCGATCGGAGCGGAAGGCCTTACCGCGTTGAATCGACCGGTCCGCGGACCTGCTTACTCCGTGGGCGCGTGGTAGCATCGACACCATGCCGACCAACCCGGGAGCCGAGCCGCCCATCGACGACGCGCATCCGGACCAGCATCCAGAGGTTCTCCCGGCCCAGGTGCCGCAGGGGCCGGCGATCGAGCAGCCGGCCAAGCTGATCCGCATCGCGGCGATGATTCGCGAGATGCTGGAGGACGTGCGCCAGTCCAAGCCGGACGAGCCCGGCCGGCGGCGGCTCCGCGAGGTGTACGAGCGGGCGCTCACGGGATTGAAGGAGGGCGTGTCGAAGGAGCTGCAGGACGAGCTGGATACGCTCACGATCCCGCTCGACGGCAGCTCGAGCGAGTCCGAGATCCGGCTGGCCCAGGCCCAGCTCGTGGGCTGGCTCGAGGGCCTGTTCCAGGGGATCCAGGCCGCGCTCTGGAGCCAGCACATGCAGGCGCGGGCCGAGATCGAGGAGATGCGCCGGCGCCGCGGGCTGCCCCCGGGCCCTGCCGACGGGCCCCCCCGGGAGCCCGGCCAGTACCTGTAATTTTCGGGATTACGCGGTAACTCTTTCCTCATCCCGGATCATGGCGTCCTCACTGGGCGTCACCTTGACCCCGTGGGCCGGGAACTGCAGAAGGTGGCGAACTCCTTCAGTTTTCGCATCCGGCTCCGTCCGAAACGCCACTTCGTAGCCGCAATGGGTGCAGCTCATCAGGTAGGTCGGCATCGGTCCCTCCTCCTGGGTCCAGAGACGGGGAGCAAGAGGGATGCCATCGCCCGCGTGGCGTCGTGGTGCTAGAATCCCCGCCCAGATGACCGGCCACCTGATCACCAACGTGCGCATCCTGGACGGCACCGGCCGCGCGCCGTTCACGGGCGCGGTGCGCGTGGAGGGCAACCGGATCGCGGATGTCGCGACGGCTCCGGCCTGACGCCGCGCCCCGGCGAGCGCGTCATCGACGGCCGGGGCGCCACGCTGATGCCCGGCCTGATCGAGCCGCACGCCCACCTGAGCTTCGCCGACATCACCTCGTACGAGATGACGCGCCTGCCGCTGGAAGAGCACCTGCTCGCCACGCTTCGCAACGCGCGCACCATGCTCGACGCGGGCTACACCAGCGCGCTCTCCGCCGCGGCGGCCAAGCCGCGCCTCGACGTGGTGGTCAAGCGGGAGATCGAGGCGGGCCGCTTCCCGGGCCCGCGCCTGCTCGCCAACGGGCCCGAGATCACGGTGACCGGCGGGCTCGGCGACAGCAACCTGCTCCACCTGCCGTACCACGAGACGCCGACCTTCTGCTGGGTCGCCGACGGCCCCGACGCGATCCGCCGCGTCTGCCGGCTGCTCGCCCGCGAGGGCGTGGACCTGCTCAAGCTCAACCTCTCGGGCGATCTCGGCACGTCGGCGTGGACGTCGGAGCTGACGCCGATGACCGAGGCCGAGGTGGCCGCGGCCATGGAGGTGGCCCGCGCGGCGCGGGCTCCGCGTGTGCGCCCACTGCCGCAGCGGCGACTCGGTGCGCCTGGCGGTCAAGCACGGCATCGAGGTGATCTACCACGCCAACTACTGCGACGAGGCCGCGCTCGACGCGCTGGAAGGCGCGCGCGATCGGGTCTTCGTGGCGCCCGCGCTCGGCATCACCTACAACCTGACCCAGGCCAATGGGCAATGGGGCGTGACCCCGGAGCGCGCGCGGGGCTTCGAGCGGGAGCTGGCCGCCACCGTGGAGACCATCGCCCGCATGCGCAAGCGCGGCATCCGCGTGCTGCCGGGCGGCGACTACGGCTTCGTGTACACGCCCCACGGCACCTACGCGCGCGATCTCTGGCTCTTCGTGAAGATCCTCGGCTACTCGCCGATGGAGACCCTCGTGGCCGCCACCAAGCTGGGCGGCGAGATCATGGGCCTGCCCGGCGAGCTGGGGGTCGTCAAGGCGGGCGCCCTCGCCGATCTCCTCCTGGTGGACGGCGATCCGCTCGCCGACATCGCGATCCTGCAGGACCGCGACGCGCTCCGCATGATCATGAAGGACGGCGCGCTCCACAAGAGCCCCTGATCGCCGGACGCGAGCCACGGGGAGGGCTCCGCTGTGGACCTCTCGGCCACCATTCACCTGCTGGGCGAAGCGCTCGGCGAGGTCCTGCGCGCCCAGGAATCCGTCGCGCTCTTCGAGACCGAGGAGCACATCCGCGCGCTCGCCAAGGCGCGCCGCGCCGGCGAGATGGACGCGGCCGTCCGCCTGCCCCTGGCGGTGGCCGATCTCCCGGTGGACGCCGCGCGCGCCACCGCCTCCGCCTTCGCGGTGTACTTCGACCTGATCAATCTCGCCGAGGAGGTCCACCGCATCCAGGCCCTGCGGGCCCGCGAGCGCGCACAGCACCCCGCGCCGATCGGCGAGTCCATCGGCGAGGCGATCGCGCGCCTGCAGGCCCGGCGGCGTCACCGCCGAGCGGATGGCGGACCTCCTGCGCGAGCTGCGCATCGAGCTCGTGCTGACCGCGCATCCGACCGAGGCCAAGCGCCGCACCGTGCTCTCGAAGCTCCAGCGGATCAGCGATCTGCTGCGCCACCTCCAGGACGCAGACCTGCTGCCGCGCGAGCGGATGGAGCTGCTGGCCGGGCTCCAGGCGGAGATCACCGCGCTCTGGCTGACCGACCGCGCGCGGACGACGCGGCCCGCGGTCACCGACGAGGTGCGCACCGGCCTCTACTTCGTGGACGAGGTCTTCTGGGATCTCGTGCCGCGCATCGACGCCGATCTCGAGGCCGCGGTGTCGCGCCACTACCCCGGTCTGGCCCCGCCCCCCGCGTGGCTCACGGTGGCCTCGTGGATCGGCGGCGACCGCGACGGCAACCCGTCGGTGGTGACCGAGCTGACCGCCGAGACCCTGCGCCTGCATCGCGGCCTCGCGGTGGAGCGGCACCGGCGCTCCGTGCAGGACCTGGCCCGGCGCCTGAGCGTGAGCGGCCGGCGCTGCCCGCCGCCCGAGGCGCTCACCGCCTGGCTCGACGCGCGCCGTCCCCTGCCCGCGCACGTGGCCTATCTCGAGCAGCGCTACGCGGGCGAGCCCTATCGCCTGGCCCTGTCCCTGCTGGCCGCCGACCTGGAGGCGGCCTCGCGCGAGGACATGAGGGCGCGCCTGCTCGACGAGGCCCCGCACGCCGCACGCATCTCCGCCGCCGAGGTCCGCAAGGTCGTGGACCTGGTCGCCCGGGCGTCCCGCCCGCGCTCGCCGGCGACCGGATCCGCGCGCTCGAGCATCAGCTCGAGACCTTCGGCCTGCACGCGGCCCGCCTCGACATCCGGGAAGACTCCGCGCGCCTCGCCGCCACGCTCGGCGACATCCTGGCCCGCCTCGGCCTCGAGACCGGCTTCGCCGAGCGCGACGAGCCGGCCCGCGCCGCGGTGCTCCTCCGGCTCCTCGCCGATCAAGCGCCCAAGGCCTCGGAGATCACCGCGCTCGCGCTCGACGAGCTGCCGGCCGAGACGTGGCGCCTGTTCCGCCTCCTGGCCCGCGCCCAGGCCATCTACGGCCGGGCGTCGCTCGGGCCCTTCATCATCTCGATGACCCGCGGGCCGGCGGATCTCCTCACCGTGCTGCTGCTGGCCCGCTGGGCGGGCGGCGCGGCCGGCATGCAGATCGTGCCGCTCTTCGAGACGCTGGGCGATCTCGACGCGGCGCCGCGCACCCTCGAGGCGCTCTTCGCGCTGCCGGTCTACCGCGCGCACCTCGACGTCCTGCGACGGCGAGCAGATGGTGATGATCGGCTACTCCGACTCCAACAAGGACGGCGGCTACCTGGCCGCCAACTGGGCCCTCTATCGGGCCCAGGAATCCATCGCGCGCGTGTGCCGGGAGCACGCCGTCGGGCTCACGCTCTTCCACGGGCGCGGGGGGACGGTGGCGCGGGGCGGCGGGCCCGCGGGGCGCGCGATCCGCGCGCAGCCGCCCGGCACCGTCCAGGGCCGCTTCCGCGTGACCGAGCAGGGCGAGACCATCGCCTCGCGCTACGCCGACCCCGCGCTCGCCCATCGCCACGTGGAGCAGATCGTCAGCGCGGTGCTCCTGGCCTCCGCGGACGACGCGGACGCGGCGGCGCCGCTCGATCCCGGCTGGCGCGAGGCCCTGGACCTCATGGCCGGCGCGGCGCGCGAGACCTATCACGACCTCGTCGAGCGCACGCCCGGCTTCCTCGAGTACTGGCGCGCGGCCACCCCGATCGAGGAGCTCTCGCGCCTGCGCCTGGGCTCGCGGCCCGCGGTGCGCCGCGCGGGCGGCCTCACGCGGAGCGCGGTGCGCGCGATCCCGTGGGTCTTCTCCTGGATGCAGAGCCGCTTCAACCTCCCCGGCTGGTACGGCCTCGGCACCGCGCTGGCGCGGGCGGACGCGGGCCGGCTGCGGGAGATGTACGCGGGCTGGCCCTTCTTCCGGGCCATCCTGGACAATGCGGAGATGTCCCTGCTCAAGGCCGACATGGGCATCGCCGCGCTCTACTCCGAGCTGGTCCCGAGCCGGGCGCTGGCCACCGCGGTGTTCACCCGCATCGGCAACGAGTTCGTGCGCACGCGGGAGTCCATCCTGCGCGCCACCGGCCACGCCGAGCTGATGGACGGCGACCCGGTGATCCAGCGCTCCGTGGACCTGCGGAACCCGTACGTGGACCCGCTGAACTACCTCCAGGTGGAGATGCTTCGCCGGCTGCGCTCGCTGGCGGACCAGGACGGCGACGACGCCGCGCGGTACCGCGAGATCATCGTGGTCACCATCAACGGCATCGCCGCCGGCTCTCCGCAATACCGGCTGATCATGAGCAAGACGCGGCTCTTCCAGTCCATCAAGGCGCTCGACGTCCCGGCGGTGACGACCCTCCTCGAGAAGAACCCCGACCTGATCCGCACCATCGACGATCGTCACCGCAACCCGCTGCACTTGCTGTGCAGCCTGTCCGCCGACCCGAAGACCTCCGGCCGGGCGCTCACGCTGGCGCGTCGCCTTCTCGAGGCCGGCCTCGACGTCAATGCCCCCGCGTTCGTCGAGGGCGCCTTCCAGGCGACCCCGCTCTGGTACTCGATCTCGCGGGGCCAGAACCTCCCGCTCGCTCGGCTCCTCCTGAAGCACGGCTCGACGCCGGAGAACGCTCTCTGGGCGGCCGCCTTCGCGGAGAACGTGGAAGCCATCGACCTGCTGGTCCGGAGTGGGGCCCAGCTGGACCCGGTCGCCGAGGACGAGACCCCGTTCCTGGGCGCGATCAAGTGGAGCCGCTTCGTGGGGGCCGAGCGGCTCCTGCGCCACGGGGCCAACGTGAACTTCCAGAATTCGAAGGGTCTGACCGCCCTCCACCTGGTCCTCAAGAAGAACAGCGACCGCCGACACGTCGAGATGCTCCTCCGTCACGGGGCAGACCCGACCATCAGGAGCCGGGACGGCCGGAGCCCGCTCGACCTCGTGCGGAATCGGCGCGACAAGACCTACTTCGAGCTGCTGACCCGCCGCCCCGCCACCCCTCGCTAGGGCGAGTACGGCCACCGCCGCCCCGGGGGGCATCCGGCCCTTCCGGGCAATCCCTTGTCCTGGCGCGGGGTTCAGGAGTAGGATCGCGCCACGAGGCAGCTCCCCCACCCGGCCAAGGAGGGCGTCATGCTAGAGCGGCTCATCTCCGGCGACAACCACATCGACCTCACCTATTGCCCGCCCGATCTCTGGTCCAGCCAGGCGCCGTCGAAGTGGAAGCTGCTGGTGCCGCGCGTGGAGGAGCTGGAGGACGGCTGCCACTGGTTCGTGGAGGCGCAGGACAAGGGGATGTGGAACGGCGTGGGCCCCGGCTTCCTCAAGCGGACGCCCGGCACCTTCGCCCGCATCGACGAGATGGCCTCGTGCGGCTTCGAGTGGGACCACCGCGCCGGCGCCAAGCCCCGGCCCACCACGCCCGAGCTGCGGCTCGCCGACCTGGACCGCGACGGGCTCGACGCCGAGGTGGTCTACGGCTGCCTGATGATCAACGACATGATCGCGAGCGGCGAGCGCCGCGGCTGGGCCAACGCGATCTACAATGACTGGGCCGCCGACTTCGCGAAGAAGTCGGACCCGAACCGGATCTACCCGCTCGCGATCGTGCCCAACCACGATCCCCAGGCGGCCGCGGCGGAGGTGCGCCGCTGCGCCAAGATGGGCCTCAAGGGCGGCGACCTCGGCTTCAAGTCGCATGAGCATCCCGCTCTACCAGCACGACTGGTATCCGCTCTGGGAGGCGGCCGCCGAGTGCCACTTCCCGATCGCGTTCCACTCGACCGGCTTCAAGGCGGTGCGCGCGCCCGATTCCCCCGCCCTGGAGCAGCAGTACATGCTGCAGTGGCGGCTGGTGCGCTCCTCGCTCTTCCAGCTCGACACCATGGAGGTGCTGGTCTCGATCATCACCTCCGGGCGCGTGCGAGAAGTATCCCGACTTCAAGTTCGTGCTGGGCGAGTCGGGCGTGACCTGGCTGCCCTACGTCTTCGATCGCTTCGACACCGAGTACGAGGACCGCGCCCGCGGCCTCGGCTTCTCGATGAAGCCGAGCGACTACTTCAAGCGCCAGGGCTACGTGACCTATCAGCAAGACCAGTTCCTCGAGCCGATCATCCCGCTGGTGGGCGAGGACAACATCATCTGGGGCGCCGACTACCCGCACCCGGACTGCGTCTGGCCCGACTCGCGCCGGCACCTCGAGAAGAACCTCGGCAACCTGCCCGAGCGCGTGCAGAAGAAGATCACCTACGACAACGTGGTCAAGCTCTACAACCTCCGCTGAGCGAAAGGACCCCATGACTGCCACCGCGCTCGAGATTCCGTCGCTCAAGGGAAAGGTATCGGAGGAGGAGTGGGCCGTCCGGGTGGACCTGGCCGCCGCCTACCGCCTGGTGTCGCGCTACGGCTGGGAGGACCTCGTCTTCACCCACATCTCGGCGCGCGTCCCGGGCACCGAGGACCAGTTCCTGATCAACCCCTACGGCCTCTTCTTCGACGAGATCACCGCGTCCAGCCTGGTCAAGATCGACCAGGACGGCAACAAGGTCGGGGACTCGCCGTTCAACGTGAACGCGGCCGGGTTCATCATCCACAGCGCGATCCACGGCGCCCGCCACGACGCCAAGTGCGTGCTCCACACCCACACCGCGAACGGCGTCGCGGTCGCGACCCAGCGGGCCGGGCTGCTGCCGATCTCGCAGCACTCGCTGTTCGTGCTCAACAGCGTGGGCTATCACGACTTCGAGGGCCCCGCGCTCGACGCGGACGAGAAGCCGCGCCTGGTGGCGGACCTGGGCGACAACCGCTGCCTGATCCTGCGCAACCACGGGCTGCTGACGGTGGGCGAGACGGTGGCGGATGCCTTCGTGAACATGTACTACCTCGAGGCCTCCTGCCAGATCCAGGTGCGCGCCCAGTCGGGCGGCGGCGAGCTGATCTCGGTGCCCAAGGAGGTCATGGACAAGGGCTACGCCAACGCGGTGGCCAACCAGCGCCGCAACGGCGGCCAGGGCAAGCTGGTGTGGCCGGGCCTCCTGCGCCGGCTGGACCGCACGGACTCGTCGTTCCGGAATTGACTGGCGGAATTGACCGCTCCGGAGTCCTCGCTGCGCTTCGGCTCCGCGGCCGGCGGGCGGCGCAGCGAGGACGGTCCGCTCCTCACCGGCCGCGGCCGCTTCACCGACGACGTGGACCTGCCCGGCCAGGCCCACGCCGCGTTCGCCCGCTCCACGGCGGCCCACGGCATCATCCGCTCCGTGGACACGACGCCGGGCGCTCGCCATGCCCGGCGTGCTCGCGGTGCTGACCGGGCGTGACGCGGTCGCGGCGGGACTGGGCGCGATCCCGCCCGCCGCCTCCTTCCCCGGCCGCGGCGGCAAGCTCCTGGCGGTCGCGCCGATTCCCCCGCTCGCGGTGGACCGCGTGCGCTACGTGGGCGAGTCGGTCGCCATCGTGGTCGCCGAGACGCCGGCCCAGGCCGTCGACGCCGCCGCCCTCGTGAGCCTCGACCTCGACCCGCTGCCCGCGGCCGCCGACGTGGACCGCGCGCTGGCCGCCGGCGCGCACCCGATCTGGCCCGACGCGGCGGGCAACGTCGCCTTCGACTGGACCGACGGGGACGCCGCCGCGGTGGACGCGGCGATCCGGGGAGCCGCGCACGTGGCGCGGGTGCGCCTGCACGACACGCGGCTGGCGCCCTCCGCCCTCGAGCCGCGCGCGGCCATCGGCCAGTGGGACGAGGCCAGTCAGCGCTACACCCTGACCGCCTCCACCCAGGGCGTCGCGGTGGTGCGCCGGCTCCTCGCGGAAGGCGTGTTCAAGATCCCGCCCCAGCAGCTCCGCGTGGTCACCCCCGACGTGGGCGGCGGCTTCGGCATGAAGGTGCAGGCCTACCCGGAGTACGCGGCGCTGCTCTTCGCGGCCCGTCGCGTGGGCCGGCCCGTCAAGTGGCGCGCGACCCGCGTCGAGAGCTTCCTGGCCGACACCCACGGCCGCGACGGCATGCTCGAGGGGGAGCTGGCCCTCGACGCGACCGGCCGCTTCCTGGCCCTGCGGGTGCGCACGCGGGTCGGCATCGGCGCGTACGTCACCGCGTTCGCGGCGGTGTTCGGGACCAACAACACCAAGAACTGCCTGTCGAGCGTGTACCGCATCCCGGCCATCGCCATCGACGTCACGCTTGGCGTTCACCAACGCGGCGCCGCTCGGGCCCTATCGCGGGGCCGGGCGGCCGGAGGCGCTCTACCTCATCGAGCGCCTGATCGACCAGGCGGCCGCTGGACACCGGCATGGACCGCGTGGAGCTCCGCCGGCGCAACCTGATCCCGGCCGCCGCCATGCCCTACCGCACGCCGAACGGCCCGGTCTACGACAGCGGCGAGTTCGAGACGATCATGGACCAGGCGCTGGCCCTGGCCGACTGGCAGGGCTTCCCGCGGCGCCGCGCGGCCTCGGAGCGGGCCGGACGGCTGCGCGGCATCGGGCTCGCCTGCTTCCTGGAGGTGGCGGGCGGCATCCTCGACGAGGTGGTGGAGCTGCGCTTCGCCGACGACGGCACGGTGGCGCTCCACACCGGGGCCCAGCCCATGGGCCAGGGCCATCTCTCGACCTTTCCCTTCCTGATCGCGGCGCGCCTCGGCGTCGATCCCGGCGCGGTGCGGCTCGTCCAGGGCGACAGCGACCTGGTCCCGGCGGGCACGCCCAGCGTCGCCTCGCGCTCCATGATGATGGCGGGCAGCGCGGCCTCGATGGCCTGCGACGCGTCCATCGAGAACGGGCGCCGCGTGGCGGCGCATTACTTCGAGGCCGCCCACCCCGACGTGGAATTCGCCGCGGGCCGCTTCCGCGTGAAGGGCACCGATCGCGCGATCGGGCTGCTCGACCTGGCCGCTCGCGCCCGCGCGCTGCCGAACCTGCCGCCCGAGCTGGCCGGCGGGCTCGACAGCACCGCCAAGTTCGTCTCGCCCCAGATGAGCTTCCCCAACGGCTGCCACGTCACCGAGGTCGAGATCGATCCGGAGACCGGCGCGGTGGCCGTGGTGGGCTACGCGGCGGTGGACGACGTGGGGCGCATGGTGCACGAGACCATCGTGGAGGGGCAGATCCACGGCGGCATCGCCCAGGGCCTGGGCCAGGTGCTGGGCGAGCACGTGGTCTACGACGAGCACGGCCAGCTCCTCACCGCCTCGTTCATGGACTACATGCTGCCGCGCGCCGACGACCTGCCCGCCCTGCGCGTCGGCCACCACGGCGTCCCCTGCACCACCAATCCCCTGGGCGTGAAGGGCGCGGGCGAATCGGGCGTGGCGGGCGCGCTGCCGTCCGCGGTCAACGCGGTGCTCGACGCGCTCGCCGGCCGCGGGGTGCGCGAGCTCGACATGCCGATGTCGCCGGCGCGCGTGTGGGCCGCGCTCCACGCGGGTGTCTCCAGACCGGGACATTGACCGGCCCCACCCGGGTCGCTAGGCTCGGGGCATGAGTGAGCCGGAGACGAAGACGCGGCGCTGGAAGCGGGTCGAGTACGACCGCCTGATCGAGCTCGGGCTTCTTCCGGCCCGGCGATCCCATCGAGCTGCTGGGCGGTCACCTCATCGTCGCCGAGCCGCAGGGTAGCGGCCACTTCGCCGCCGTCCGGGCCGCGGAGGAAGCGCTGCGGGCCGCGTTCGGGCGCGGCTGGGAAGTCCGCGGCCAGGGTCCGCTCGCCCTGGATGAGGACTCCGAGCCGGAGCCCGACCTGGCCGTCGTGCCCGGGAGCTTTCGCGACTACCAGACCGGCCACCCCTCGCGCCCCGTGCTGGTGGTCGAGGTGAGCGAGTCGAGCCTCGCGCTGGACCGCGAGCACAAGGGCAGCCTCTACGCCCGCGCCGGGCTCGCCGACTACTGGATCGTGAATCTCCCGGAGCGCGCCCTCGAGGTCTACCGCGACCCCGAGCCCGACCCGGCCGCGCCGTTCGGCTGGCGCTACCGGATCGGTCACGGTGCTCGCGCGCGGGGCCTCTGCCTCTCCGCTCGCCCTGCCAGGCCGGCGGATCCCCATCGCCGATCTATTGCTCTAGCGCCGCTGTTTCAAGGCCTTGCGTGCTGGTGCGAGAGAAAGTGGGCGAGGTCGATCAGGTCCTGGTCGGTGAGCCCGGCCAGCTCCTGTGACATGGCCCCGCCATAGCCGAGCCGCGCCCCGCTCTTGTACTCGCGCATGGACTTGAGCAGGTAGTCCTCGCGCTGGTTGGCCAGCCGCGGCATCTGCTCGCGGCCCGAGAAGTCCGGGTTGTGGCAGACCCCGCAGGGGTGCCGCAGGGTCAGGGTCCGGCCCCGCGCGAAGCGGGCGGGATCGAGCCGGGTCCTCGGGCGGCGGAGGCGGCGGCAGCTTGGTCACGCGCTCGGCGAAGGCGGTCAGGTCGCTGTTGGTGAGCCCCTTGGCCGCCGCGACCATGGCCGCGTTGTCCCGCCGGCCCTCGCGGAACAGGAAGAGCTGGGCCACCACGAAGAACGACGGCTGCCCGCCGAGTGACGGGGTCTCGGGGATGCGGGACTGCCCGTCCGCGCCGTGGCAGGCGAGGCAGACCGTGAAGCGCTCGTCCACCGACTGGGCGGCGGGGGACTGGGCCGCGTGGCGGGCACGGCGGGCAGCAGGGCGGCCGCGACGCAGCGCGGCCAGGAAGACGACGCGGGCCGAGAGCGGCGGCATCACCGCCCCCGGCCCGCCCGCTCCCGTCACTTCTTGTAGCTGATCCGGTAGACCGCGCCCGCGTGGTCGTCCGAGACGAGCATCGAGCCGTCCTTGAGCACGAGCACGTCCACCGGCCGGCCGAGATAGGCGTTGTTCTCGACGAGACCGGTGAGGAAGGGCTCCATCGGACTTCACGGTGCCGTTGGGATTGAGGAACACCGCCACCACGTCGGCCGCGTACTTCTTGGTGCGGTTCCACGGCCCGTGGCGCGCGATGAAGATGGCGTTCTGGTACTTCTCCGGGAACATCTTGCCGGTGTAGAAGCGCATGCCGAGCGGGGCCGAGTGCGGGCCCAGCAGCAGCGCCGGCTTCACGAAGTCGTCGCAGGCCTTGCCCCAGCCGAACTGCGGGTCGGCGAAGTCGCCCTGGTGGCAGTACGGGAAGCCGAAGTGCTGGCCCGGCTTGGTGACCCGGTTCAGCTCGTCGTTGGGCAGGTCCTCCGAGAGCCAGTCGCGCTGGTTGTCGGTGAACCAGAGCTCGCCGGTCTTCGGATGGAAGTCGAAGCCCACCGTGTTGCGCACGCCGCGCGCCACGATCTCCATGCCGCTGCCGTCGAGGTTGATGCGGCGGATCTGCGCGTACTTCTCCGGGTCGGGCTCGCAGATGTTGCAGGGCGCGCCCACCGGCACGTAGAGCTTGCCGTCGGGCCCGATCTTGATGAACTTCCAGCCGTGCGGCACGTCGCCCGGGAGCTGGTCGTAGACCTTCACCGGCGCGGGCGGATTGTCGAGCTTGGCCTCGATGTCGTCGTAACGGGTGATGTCCTTCGGCGTCGCCACGTAGAGCGAGCCCTTGTGGAACTCGATCCCGTTCGGGAGCATCAGCTTCTCGGCGATCACCTTGACCTCGCGCTTGCCCCCCTTGTCGACGAGCGCGTAGATCTTGCCGGCCCCGAACAGCGAGCTGACGAAGACGGTGCCCTTGTCGCCCTGCCGCAGCCCGCGCGCGTCGAAGACGTCGGACGCGAAGAGCTCGACCTTGAACCCGGGCGGGACCTTCATCTTGGCGATCGGCAGCTTGTCGGCGGCCGTCGGGATCGGGAACGCGGGCACCGGCGCCATCTGCGCGCCCGGCCCGTCCTTGGGTCGGCCGATCGCCCAGAACGGCACCTCCTCCTGCTTCGGAGGCTCGGCCGCCGGCGGGGTGGTCTGCTGGGCAATGGCCGGCCACGCGACGAGCGCGAGGCCGGTGACGGCGACGATCAGCCAGGCGATCCGCCGCGTCGTCGAGGCTCCTGTCATGGCGATCCTCCCCTTGGGTCCTCTGGACCCTGGGTGCTGCGGGGTTCTTCTCCAGCGGACTCACTCGGTCCGCCCCTTCGCGGGCGCCATGCTACCGCCGGGCCCGGGCCACGTAAAGGCCCAGCGCGGCAGCGCGGGCTGCTAGAATCCCGCCATGCTCTCCACCGTCATTCCGGAGTCCGCGGCCTGGCACGGCCCGACGCTGGCCGCCGACCGCTACCTGATCCCGATCCCCGCCCCCGTGCTGAGCGAGCTCGAGGGCGCCCTCGCCGAGCTGCGCCGGGCGCCGGTGCCGACCCTCCTGCTGCTGCCCGAGCACTTCCCGCTCGCGGCCACCGCGCGGTGGATGCGCGAGGTGCGCCGCCAGCTCGACGAGGGCCCGGGCTTCGTGATGCTCGACCGGCTCCCGGTGGACGCCATGAGCCGCGACGAGGCGATCGCGCTCTACTGGCTCCTGATGAGCTTCCTCGAGCCCCCGGTCGCGCAGGAGTGGAAGGGCACCGTCATCTACGACGTGCGCCACGACGGCCAGGAGTACACGCAGGACACGCGGGCGGCGCTGACTCCGGAAGGGCTCGAGATGCACACCGACAGCAGCATGGGCGAGGCGCCGCCGAACTACGTGAGCCTCTTCTGCCTGCGGCCCGCCCGGGCCGGGGGCATGAGCATCGTGTCGAGCGCGGCCGCCGCGCACAATCACTTCCTGACCGAGCACCCCGCGCTGCTGCGCCGCCTCTACGAGGTCTTCTACCGCGATCACCAGGAGTACCAGGCGGCCGACGCGGCCGCGACCAACTTCCGGCCCGTCTTCGCGTGGGACGGCGGCCTGCGCACGCGCTTCAACGCCCGGCACATCGTGCGCGGCTACGAGAAGACCGGCCGCGCGCTCGACGCCGACGGCGCGGAGGCGGTGCGCCTGATGGACGCGTTCCTGAGCGACCCGGCCCATCGCCTCGACCTCTGGGTCGAGCGCGGCCAGATCCAGGTGCTGAACAACCGCGTGATCGTGCACGGCCGCACGCCGTACGAGGACGCCGAGCGTCCCGAAGACCGCCGGCATCTCGTGCGCCTCTGGCTCCGCGCGGGCGACCGCCGCCACTTCCGCGGCTAGGGGCTCGCGCCATGGCCGTTCCCGTCGGGCTCAACATCTGGTCGCGGCTGGTCGAGGACACCTTCCCCTACTTCGACCAGACCGTCGCCCCCTTCGACATCCTGTGGATGCCGGACCACCTGCAGTACGGCGCCAACAAGGTGGCGGAGGGCTGGACGCTGCTCACCTGGGCGCTGGCCCGCTATCCCGACAAGCGCTGCGGCCACGAGGTGCTCTGCAACAGCTTCCGCAACCCGGCGCACCTGGCCAAGATGGCGGCGACCGCGCAGGCGCTCTCGGGCGGCCGGGTCATCCTGGGCATCGGCGCGGGCTGGAACGAGGAGGAGTACCGGACCTACGGCTTCCCCTACCCGCCCGCCAGGGTGCGCATCGCCCAGCTCGCGGAGGCCATCGAGCTGATCCGGGCCATGTGGACGGGGGCGCCGGCCGAGTACCGCGGCGAGCACTATCAGATCGCGGGCGCCTACTGCGAGCCGCGGCCCGATCCGGTGCCGCCGGTCATGGTGGGCGGCTCCGGCGAGAAGTACCTGCTGCGGGTGGTCGCCAGGCACGCCGACTGGTGGAACTACGTCTGGAAGGGCCCCGAGGCCTACGCCCACAAGCAGGAGGTGCTCAAGGCCCACTGCCGCGACGTGGGCCGCGACTACGACACGATCGAGCAGGTGGTCCGCGTCGGCATCCTGATCGCGGAGAACGAGCGCGAGATCGAGCGCCTGAAGAAGGCGCCGGGGACCCGCTCGCTGAACGACATCCAGATCGTCGGCACCCCGGCGCAGGTGACCGAGACCATGCTCGGCATCATCAAGCAGGGCGCCCGGCGTCTCACCGTGAACTTCGCCGACGTGCCCCGGCCCGAAGGCACCTGGCTCTTCGCCTCCACCGTTCTCCCGCACCTGTAGAGCTCGCCCGCTCGGTCATTCCGTCCTCGGTAGTTTCTTCCGGCGGGACGCTCCGCGCGGCGCGCCGGCTGCGGAATTTCCGCGAATTCCGCTGCTTCCGTGCGCGGCACACCGGTTGCAGTTCCGTGCGACATGCTCGAGCGACTGATCGGCCCGCTGCGGCAGCACATCATTCGACCGGTGGTCTTCTTCCCGCTCGTCGCGGGCCTCGCGGTGCTCTCGGTGTACGGGGTCATCGAGATCGGGCTCGCGATGACCGGCCGCTGGGAGCGCGACCTGATGCGCCGGATGGAGTACTACCGCGAGCACCAGCCGACGGTCCTCGTGACCCGGTACGAGGAGCGCCTGCGGGCGGTGCGCGCCGCGCTCAAGGAGCGGGGCTATCCCGCGGGCCCGACCGACGCGATCATGAACTCGCACACCGCGGAGGCGCTGCGATCGTTCCAGCGGCGCCAGGGGCTCCGGGTCACCGGCCGGCCGGATCCGGCAACCGTGATGGCGCTCGGCCTCGAGCAGCGCTAGCCGCCTGAGCCCGCGGCCGGGTGCTATCATGCCCGGCCATGGAGACCCCGCCCCCGCGCCTCGCCGCGAGTCACGCGCTCTGGGAGCGCGCCCGTCGAGTCATGCCGGGTGGCGTCTACGGCCACCAGAACGGCGCCGCCCTCGGCGACGGCCATCCCCGCTTCCTCGCGCGCGCGGAGCGCTCCCGCGTCTGGGACGTGGACGGCAACGAGTACGTGGACTGGATGTGCGCCTACGGGCCGATGATCCTGGGCTACGGCCACCCGGCGGTCGAGGCCGCGGTGGCCGAGCAGCTCGCGGGCGGCGACTGCCTCCCCTTGCCGGGCCCGCGCATGGTCGAGCTGGCCGAGCGGCTGGTGGCCCTCACCCCGCGCGCGGACTTCGCGGTCTTCGGCAAGAACGGCGCGGACGCGACGAGCTGGGCGGTGGACGTGGCGCGCGCGCACACCGGCCGGCCGCGCATCGCCCGGGTGCGGGGCGCGTATCACGCCGCGCGGCCCTGGGCCCTCCCCCACCTGCCCGGCGTGCCCGCCCACTATCGCGACGACCTGCTCGAGTTCGCCTGGAACGACCTCGACGAGCTGCGCGCCCTCTTCGCCGCGCACCCGGGCGAGATCGCGGTGGTCATGACCGCCCCGTTCGACCACCTGACCGGCGCGGCCCCCGCCCCCGGCTTCTTCCCGGGCCTGCGCGCGCTCTGCGACGCGCACGGCGCGCTCTTCGCGATGGACGACGTGCGCGCGGGCTTCCGCTTCAACCTGGGCGGCTCCTGCGAGCACTTCGGGGCCGCGCCCGACCTGATCTGCTACTCCAAGGCCATCGCCAACGGCCACGCCCTCTCGGCCGGGCTCGCGCGCGAGGCGCTCCGCCCGGCGGCCGAGCGCATCTACTTCACGGGCTCGTTCTTCTTCGCGAGCGGCGCCTTCGCGGCCGCGCTGGCCACCCTGGACGTCCTCGCGCGCACCGACGCGATCGCGCGCATCCAGCGGACCGGCGGGCTCCTGTGCGACGGCCTCGCCGAGCAGGCGCGCCGCCACGGCGTCCCGCTGATGCCGGTGGGCCAGCCCGCCATGCCGGTGATCCGCTTCGCCGACGATCCCGAGCGCCGGCGCACCCGCCGCTGGTGTGGGCTGGTGACCGCGGGGGGCGCCTACGCGCACCCCACCCACAACTGGTTCGTGTCGGCGGCCCACACCGAAGAGGACGTGGCGCGCACGCTGGAGGCCGCGGAGCGCGCCTTCAAGACCGTCGCGGCCGAGGGCTGACGGTCAGCGGGCGGTCAGGCGCAGGATCGTGATGGAGTGCGCGGGGCAGACGTAGTCGAGCCCGCCGCTCCGCGCGGTGGCCCGGCGCTCGCGCACGTCCACGCGGCGCGGCTGCTCGAACGAGTTCATCGCGCCGACCTCGGGTCCGTTCACCTCCCAGACCCGCACCGGCCCCGCCACGTCCGCGCCCACCACCTCCACCGTCGCGGTCAGGTCCCGGTCGCGATCGCGATTGACGAGGGCCACCGAGATCTCCCGCCCCGCGTCGTCCGTGCTGGCCGCCGCGTCGATCAGCAGGAACGGCCCCAGGTCGGCCACGTGGTGCACCCGCCCGCCCCCCGCGTCGGTCTCCTGCGACGGGTCGAGGGTGTAGCGCTCCCCGTCCACGTGCACGTCGAGCCCGTGCGCCAGGGTGTGCTCGGCGTAGAGCCGGAGCGGGTGGTAGATGGTCTGGAGGAACAGCCCCTGCTGGCTCGTGAAGATCGGGGCGATCGCGTTGACGAGCTGGGCGAAGTTGGCCATGCGCACCACCCGGCACTGCCGGATGAAGCCGTTCAGGTAGGAGGCCACCGCGAGGGCGTCGGTCAGCGTGTAGCGCTCCTCCACCCCGCCCACCCGGTCCGCGTGGCTCCGCGTGCGGTACCACACGTTCCACTCGTCGAAGGCGATGTGGATCGGGTGGCCGATCTGCTGCATGTGCCGCACGCGCTCGATCAGCGCGGCGCAGATCCGCACCGCCCGCTCGGCCTGGTGCGACTGCATCACGGTGGTGTAGTGGTCGGCGCTGCCGGTGTAGAGATGGATCGAGTGGAAGTCCACGAACTCGGCGAGCCCGCCCAGCACCACCTCGTCCCACTCGCTCCAGCCGGTCTGCCCGCAGCCCACGAGCTGGATGGTCGGATCGGTGCGCTTCATCACCATCGCGAACGCGCGGGCGCGCTTGACGTAGTCGCGCGCCTCCAGGTTGCCGATCTGCCAGCCCCCGTACATCTCGTTGCCGAGGCCCCAGTAGCGCACCCGGTGCGGCTCGGCGTAGCCGTGCCGGCGCCGCAGGTTCGCCCACGAGGTGTTGCCGGTGCCGTTGCAGTACTCGAGCCACGCCTGCGCCTCGTCCATGGTGCCGGAGCCCATGTTCACGCAGATGAAGGGCTCGGTCCCGATCTCCCGGCAGTACTCGATGAACTCGTTGGTGCCGAAGCGGTTCGACTCCTCCGCGTACCAGGCGAGCTCGCTGCGCCGCGGCCGCTCGTCCTTCGGGCCCGACCCCGTCGAGCCAGTGGTAGCCGCTCACGAAGTTGCCGCCGGGCCAGCGAAGGATCGGGAACGCGAGCGGCCGCGCCGCCTCCAGGACGTCGCGCCGGAACCCGCGGGCGTCGGAGAGCGGCGAGCCCTCCTCGTAGATGCCGCCGTAGATGCAGCGGCCGAGGTGCTCGATGAACTGGCTGAAGATGCGGCGGTCCACCGTGCCGAGGCGTCGTCGCAGATCGATCCCGATGTGCGTGGTCATCGGCAGAGTCTAAGAAGTCCGTCCCGGGCTGTCAATTTGACATCACGCCGCGCGGAGCCGTAGAGTGGCGCGCGGAGGAACCCCATGGACAGTCCGACAACGTCGGTCGAGCGCAAGCGACGTGGCGAGCCGCCGGGCCTTCGTCGCGGGCGCCGCGAGCGTCGGCGTGGCCGCGTGGGCCGGCCGCGCCGCCGCGCAGCCGAAGGCCACCATCACCTACTGGAACGGCCTCACCGGCGCCGACGGCAAGGTGATGGACGAGCTGATCGATCGCTTCACCCGCGAGACCGGCATCCGGCATCGAGCAGCAGCGCCTGCCCTGGGTCGACCTCTACGCCAAGCTCCAGGTCGCGGTGCCCGCGGGCGAAGGCCCCGATCTGGCCCTGATCCACACCGTGGAGGTTCCCCACTTCGCGAGCGACGGCGTGCTCGAGGCCATCGACGACGCCACCGATCGGCGCGAAGGGCTTCCGCGGCGAGGACTACCTGCCCGCCACCTGGCAGGGCGGCACCTTCCAGGGCAAGCGCTACTCGCTGCCGCTCGACGTCCCGCAGCACATCATGTACCTCAACGTGAAGGTGATGAAGGACGCCGGGCTGGTCGGCGCCGACGGCCGCCCGCGCGTGCCGGGCGACGCCGCGACGAGCTCGTCACCATGGCCAAGCGGATCACCAAGGCCGACACCTTCGGCGTCGCCATCGGCACCGTCAACCCCGGGCCGCTACACCTGGGGCTTCCACAACCTGCTCTGGCAGAACGGCGCCAACATCTACGCGGCCGATCTCAAGCGCGCGGGCGTCACCGATCCCGCCGCGCTCGAAGTCGCCGAGTTCTGGGAGGCGCTCGCCGAACCAGCACAAGGTCGCCCCGCCCGCCAATACCAACTGCCGCGACGCCTTCATCGCGGGCCGGCTCGGCATGTGGATCGCGGGCTCCTGGAACTTCGCCGGCCTGCGCGAGGCCAAGGTCGACTTCGTGGCGGTGCCGGTGCCGCGCCTGTTCAAGCAGGCGGTGGTCTGGGCGATGCCGCACCAGTACACCTTCCCGAAGCCGAAGGGGGCGGCCGATCGCGCCAAGCGCGACGCGGCCTGGGCGCACGTGCGCTGGATGACCGACAACGTGGCCGAGTGGACGCTCAAGGCCGGGCAGGTCTCGGCCAGCCGCAAGAGCCACGCGGACCCGCGCATCACCGGCGACCCGGTCCTGCGCGCCCTGCTCGGCCAGGCGCCGCAACTGGCAGGTCGGGCAGCCCACGCCCAAGTGGGTCGCGGCCGAGAACGTGACCCGACCGGTGATCGAGGCGGTCTACACGGGGCAGAAGCCGGCCAAGGCCGCGATGGAGGATCTGGCGCGCCAGATCAACGCGCTGCCGGACTAGGGCGTGTCGCGCCAGACGCGCGTCGCGTACGCCTTCCTGGCGCCGGGCCTCCTGCTCTTCGCGGTCTACCGCCTCTATCCGCTGCTCGAAGGGCTGCGCCTGTCCTTCACCAACGCGCGCCTCGGCCGCGCGACCGAGCAGTGGATCGGCCTCGCCAACTACACGCGGCTCCTCGAGGACGACCGCTTCCACGTGAGCCTCTGGAACACCGCGTTCTACACGGTGGCCAGCACGCTCCCGATCCTGGCGGTGCCGCTCGCCCTGGCGCTCGCGCTCAACCGCGGCCGCCTGCGGACCCTGCTCCGCAGCGTCTTCTTCTTCCCGTTCACGCTCTCGGTCGTCACGGTCGGGCTCGCGTGGCTCTGGCTCCTCGATCCGGTGGTCGGCCCCTTCAACTACTACCTGCGCGAGCCTGGGCGTGCCGGCGCGCTCGTGGCTCGCGGATCCGCAGACCGCGATGTGGACGATCATCCTCACCACCGTCTGGTGGGTGACCGGCTACTACCTCGTGATCTACCTGGCCGGGCTGCAGGACATCCCGCGCGATCTCTACGAGGCGGCCGCGCTCGACGGCGCCTCCGGCTGGCGCAGCTTCTGGGCCGATCACGCTGCCCCTGCTCCGTCCGGTGCTGCTCTTCGTGGTGGTCACCCACGTCATCGGCTCGTTCCAGCTCTTCGGCCAGGTCTTCGTGCTCACCGGCGGCGGGCCGGGCGACGCCACCCGCACCGTGGTCCAGCACCTCTACGAGACCGCCTTCCAGAACTTCTTCCAGTTCGGCGCCGCCTCCGCGATGGCCTGGGTGCTGTTCGCGGTCATCCTCGCCTTCTCGGTGCTCCAGTTCCGCCTGCTGCGCGGCCACACGGAGTACTGAGCGGTGCCCCGCGGCGTCCGGACCGCTCGACCGCTCGAGCGTGGCCCTCACGGTGGCCCTGCTCGCCCTGGCGGTGCTCTGGCTCTCGCCGATCGCGTGGGTGGTGGTGACCTCGCTCAAGCCAGCGCCCGACATCATCCGGCTGCCTCCCGAGTGGATCCCGTGGCCGCCGACGCGGCGTCCACTACCACGAGGTGCTGCTCGGCAGCTCCCGCACCGCGCGCATCGGCCGCGCCTTCGTCAACAGCCTCGTCGTGGCCACTGGGCTCGCGTGATCCTGGTGCTCGCCACCAGCGCGATGGCCGCCTACCCGCTGGCCCGCATGCGCTTCCCGGGCCGCGATCTGGTCTTCGTCCTGCTGGTGGGCAGCCTGATGATCCCGAACGCGGTCCTGCTGGTCCCGCAGTACGTGCTCACCCAGCGGCTCGGCTGGCTCAGCACCTACCAGGGCCTGATCGTGCCGGAGGCGGCCATGATCTTCGCCTTCGGGGTCTTCCTGCTCCGCCAGTTCTTCGTCGACGATGCCGCGTGAGCTCGAGGACGCCGCCCTGCATCGACGGCGCGGGCCCCTGGCAGGTCTTCTGCGCGGATCATCGTCCCGCTCTCGCAGCCGGTGCTCGCCGCGCTGGCCATCTTCGCCTTCCGCTCGGCGTGGAACGACTTCCTGTGGCCGCTGATCGCGGTGAACAAGCCGGAGATGTTCCCGCTGCCGGTCGCCCTCGCCCTGCTCCGCAGCGCCTACAGCTCGGAGTCCTACGGGCCGATCATGGCGGGCGCCGCGCTGAGCGCGGTGCCGCTGTTGGTAGTGTTCGTGGTCGCCAACCGGCGCATCGTCGAGGGCGTGCGCCTGAGCGGCCTCAAGGGCTAGGCGTCCAGGACCTCGCGGACGCGGCGGTTCAGTCCGTCCGGCGTGAAGGGCTTCTGCAGGAGCTGCCCGCTGAACTCGGCCACCTCGCCGCGCTCGCCGAGCGCCGCCCCGGTATAGCCCGACATGAAGAGCACCGCCATGTCCGGGCGTGCGACCTTGAGGCGGTCCGCGAGCTGCCGGCCGTTCATCTCGGGCATCACCACGTCGGTGAGCAGGAGGTCGATCCGGCCCGGGTGAGCTCTGGTGGATCCGGAGCGCGTCGCTCGGGGCCGCGGCCTCGAGCACCGTGTAGCCCTGCACGGTCAGGATCTCGCGGGCGAGCGTGCGCAGGCTCTCGTCGTCCTCCACCAGGAGCACCGTCTCCGAGCCGCGCAGCCGGGTCCCGGACGCCCGGGCCGGCTCGGGGACCGCCACCGCCTCCTCGACCCGCGGCAGGTAGACCTTGAAGGTCGCGCCCCGGCCGGGCTCGCTCTCCACCTCGATGAAGCCGCCGCTCTGCTTGACGATGCCGTACACCGTCGCCAGCCCGAGCCCGGTGCCCTTCCCCACCTCCTTGGTGGTGAAGAACGGCTCGAAGATCTGGGCCCGCGTCGCCGCGTCCATGCCGTGCCCGGTGTCCGTCACCGACAGCACGACGTAGCGGCCCGGCGCCAGATCGTGGGCGCGGCGCGCGGCCCGCTCGTCCACGGTGACGTTGGCGGTCTCGAGGGTGAGCCGGCCGCCCTGCGGCATCGCGTCGCGGGCGTTGACCGCCAGGTTCAGGATCACCTGCTCGAGCTGGCCCGGGTCGGCCTTGACCCGGCCGAGCTCGGAGCCGCGCGTCACCGTGAGCTCGATGTCCTCGCCGATCAGCCGCCGCAGCAGCGGCTCGATGCCGGTCACCGTCTCGTTGAGGTCGAGCACGCGCGGCTCGAGCACCTGCTTGCGGCTGAAGGCCAGGAGCTGGTGGGTCAGGCGGGCCGCCCGCTCCGCCGCGCCGCGCACCAGCTCGACCTCGCGGCGGCAGGGCGTCGTCCGGGCCGAGCTTGGCCAGCATCAGGTAGCAGCGCCCGCCGATCACGGTGAGCAGGTTGTTGAAGTCGTGGGCCACCCCGCCCGCGAGCTGCCCGACCGCCTCCATCTTCTGGGCCTGCCGGAGCTGGGCCTCGAGCTGCCGCCGCTCGGTGATGTCGGCGAGGCTCCACTCGTAGTGCAGCGTGCGCCGGCCGCGTCCTTCACCGGCCGCACGTTCACGGTGACCCAGATCAGCACCCCGTCCCGGCGCCGTCCCTGGATCTCGACGTCCTGCAGCGTCTCGCCCCGCTCGAGGGCCGGCGATCACCCGGGCCCGGTCGCCGTCGTCCGCGTAGAGATCCGCCACGCTCGCGTCGAGCAGCGCGGCCACGCTCGGGTAGCCCGTGATGCGGGCGGCCGCCGCGTTGGCGGCGAGGATCGCGGCCGTCGGGCAGGCAGCGGATGAGGCCGACCGGCGCGCCGTCGAAGAGCTCGTGGTAGCGCAGCTCGGCGGCCCGGGCCGCCGCGCGCTGCCGGGCGTGGTCGACCGCGCTCCGGACCGCGGCGGGCAGCCGCATGAAGCGGCGCGGGTCCTTCAGCACGTAGTCGTCGAGGCCTTTCCGCAGGGCCTCCACCGCGATCTCCTCGCTCAGGGTCCCGGTGCAGAGGATGACCGGGCACTCCGGCCACTGGGCCTTCAGCCGTGTCGAGGAGCGCGAGGCCGTCCGTGAAGCCGAGCCCGTAGTCGGTGATGACCAGGTCGAAGGGCCCGTCCTCGAGGGCGCGCGCGAGGGTCGTCCGGATCGCCGACCTCGGTGATCTCCAGCTCCGGGAACTCGCGGCACGAGGGCCCGCCGGATGAGGATCCGGTCGTCCGGATTGTCGTCCACCAGCAGGATGCGGAACCGGTCGTCCACGCGCTCAGCCTCGCCGCAGCTCGGGGTTCTCGTTCAGCACGAGCCAGTAGAGATTGACGTTCTTGACCATCTCGATCAGCGCTTCGAACCCGACCGGCTTGGTCAGGTACGAGTTGACGCCCAGGTCGTAGGCGCGGTTGACGTCCACCGACTCCCGCGACGAGGTGAGCACCACCACCGGCAGGCGCTTGACCGCCGACTCCTGGCGCACCCAGGCCAGGACCTCGAGGCCCGAGCGCCGGGGCAGCTTCAGGTCCAGCAGCATGAACACCGGCAGAGGGAAGCGGGCCCGGTCGCTCGTAGGGCGGCGGCCCCGCTCAGGTAGGCCACCGCCTCCTCCCCGTCGCGGACGAGCTGGACCGGGTTGGCCAGGTTGGCCTTGCGGAAGGCGCGCTGGATGAGCAGGGCGTCGTCCGGCGAGTCCTCGACGAGCAGGATCGGGTACGCGCTGCGCGTTCATGCCGTCGCGGCCTCCGCTTCCGCCAGGTCGACCCAGAACCGGCTGCCCGCGCCCGGCTCGGACTCGACGCCGGCCTGGCCCCCGAGCCGCGTGGCCCCCTTCTGCACGATGGCGAGGCCGATGCCCGGTGCCCGGATACTGCTGGATCGCCGTGCAGCCGCTCGAAGGCCCGGAAGATGCGCTCGCGATGCTCGGCCGCGATGCCGATGCCGTTGTCCTCCACCCAGAGCCGCACCCGCCCGTCCGCTCGCTCGCTGCGGACCCGGACGCGGGGCGGCGTGTCGGGCCGCGTGAACTTGAGCGCGTTGGTCAGGAGATTGGTCACGATCTGGCCGAGCACGGTCCGGTGGGCCAGCACGCGCCCGAGCGGCCGCTCGACGATGATCTCGCCGCCGCGCTCCTTGACCTCCATCTCGAGCGGCCGCACGACCTCGTCCACCACCGTCTCGAGGCTCACCGGATCCAGGCTGACCTCGGCGCGGACGAGCCGGCTGTAGGCGAGCAGGTCCTGGATCAGCGTGTCCATCTGCCGGCTCGCCGCCACGATCCGCTGCGCGTAGTCGTGGCCGGTGGCGTCGAGCCGCTCGCCGTAGTCCTCGAGCAGCGCCTCCGAGAAGCCCTGCATGGCCCGCAGCGGCGCCCGCAGGTCGTGGGAGATCGAGTAGCTGAAGGCGTCGAGCTCCTGGTTGGCCGCGGCCAGGTCCTGGTTCTGCCGGGCCAGCGCCGCGTTGAGCTCCTCGATCCGCGCGCTGGTCGCCTTCCGGTCCGTGATGTCGAGCATCACCGCCTCGAAGAACGGCTGCCCCTCGTCCTCGTACTCGAGAAAGGTCATGGACACCCAGACCAGCTCGCCGTCCTTCCGGCGAAAGCGCACCTCCCGGTCCACCACGCCGCCGCCCGGGGCGAAGCCCGACACGAGGTGCTCGCGATCCGCCGGATCGGCGTAGAACTGGCTCGCGTTCATGGCGAGCACTTCCTCCCGCGACGCGCAGCCGAGGAGCCGGACCATGGCCTCGTTGCAGCTCGAGCACCGCGCCGTCCCGGCGGGTGCGCGCGATCGCGGCCAGGTTGCGGTCGACGAGCAGCCGGTAACGCGCCTCGGAGGCGCGCAGCCCGCGGTCGATCGCGCGCCGCCGCTCGATCTCGCGCGAGATGAGCAGGCTCGACACGACCGTGACCACGACCACCGCGAGGCTGCCGATCACGATGATCCACCGCGTGCGGGCGGCGCGGCTGTCGCTCGCGGCCGCGCGCGCGGCCAGGAGCGTCCGCTCGGCGACGCGCATCTCCTCGATCGCCGCGTGGATGGACTCGGCGAGCCCGGTGCTGCTCCCGGCCCGCACCCGCTCCGCCGCCGCCGCGCCGCTCTGGTCGCGGCGGATCGCCACCGTGTCGGCCGCCCGGCCAGGTGCTCGCGCAGGAGGGGCTCGAGCCGGTCCACGCGCCGCCTGCTCCGCGGGGTTGTCCGCGGTCAGCCGCCGGAGCGCGGCGAGCGAGGCCTCCGCACCGCGGGCGCCCGACCGGTAGGTCTCGAGGAAGCGCTCCTCGCCGGTGAGCGCGTAGCCGCGCGTGCCGGCTCTCGGCGGTGGTGGTGGCCGCCGCCACCGCGTCGATCGCGGCGAGCACCTCGTGGGTGTGGCCGATCCACTGCCCGGTCTCGGCGAGGCTGGTGACGCTCTGGTAGGACGCGGCCGCGATGGCCAGCAGCACTCCCACGGCCAGCGCGAAGGCGAGGTTGACCCTCGTCCGAATCGGCACACGACTCCGGATCGGGGCGCCCTGCATGTCTGTCTTAAACGCTAGCATGCCGGGGCCCGCCAAGACGGACAAAACCCGATGGCGCACGCGCTACGGGGACGCGAGTGTCCTTACTGGGTTCCGTTCCCGTTGCCCTCCGCGAGCAATGCATCAACCCGGAACGTGAAGGCGCCGAGCGGCGCGAGCGTCACCGCCCGTCTTGCTCGAAGATCTGCTGGAGGCGCTCCCGGGGCACCTTGATCTCGACGCCCGCGCGCTCCTCCTCCAGCAGCATGAAGCTGCTCGAGTCCCGGTCGCCCCAGCCGCGCCCGAGCGCTTCCGTGATCTCCTCGAGCGCGAGATTGGCCAGGCGCATCGGCACGCCGACCTCGCGGCCGAGCGCGGTGGCCAGCGAGACGTCCTTGTGGCCGAGCTTCAACGCGAAGGACGGCGGCTCGAATTCTCCCGGCAGGAACTTCTCGGCCAGCACGTCGAAGGTGCGCCGGCGGCCGCTGTTGCCCTGGCGCACCGCCTGCCAGAGCAGGTCCGGGGCCACGCCCGCCTTCACGCCCATGCTGAACACCTCGGCCAGCACCGCGCGGATCGTGAAGCTGGCGCAGTTGTGCACGAGCTTGGCCACCGCGCCCGCGCCCACCGGGCCCACGTAGTAGGGCTGGTCGCCCATCGCCTCGAGCAGCGGCCGGTACCGGTCGTACAGGCTGCGCTCCCCGCCCACCCAGATGGCGAGCCGACGGGACTTCGCGCCCGTCGGGCCGCCGCTCACCGGCGCGTCGAGCACGTGGGCTCCGCGCGCCGCGAAGAGGCCGTCGAGCCGCCGCACCAGCGCGGGCGCGTTGGTGGAGAGGTCGAAGACCGCCGAGCCCGCGCGCACCCCGTGGAGCAGGCCGTCCGGGCCCGTGGCCACCTGCTCGACCTCGGGCGGGCCGGGCAGCGAGGTGAACACCACCTCCGCGGCCTCGGCCACCGCGCGCGGGGTGTCCTTCCAGACCGCCCCCGCGGCCAGATGCGGGGTGGCCGCCGCCTTCCGCACGTCGTGCACGGCGAGCGCGTGGCCGGCCGTTTGTAGATTCGACGCCATGCTGGCGCCCATCAGTCCCAGTCCGATG
Source organism: uncultured Candidatus Rokubacteria bacterium (assembly GCA_963747235.1). Classification (GTDB taxonomy): domain Bacteria; phylum Methylomirabilota; class Methylomirabilia; order Rokubacteriales; family CSP1-6; genus CAMLFJ01. The sequence continues at coordinate 195,973 of CAVVEU010000013.1, read as the reverse complement.
AATCCGACGTTCATGTCAGGTCGCCTCCCGGCGCGCATCTTGGCACGGCCCCGCGCGGCTTGTCGACGGGCCCGACCGTTTGCTTGACTCCCCGGCCCGGTCGGCCTAGATTCTTGGCGGGAGGCGTGGCATGGCCCTGACATTCCGCAAGCTTCACCCGCACTTCGCCGGCGAGGTCAGCCCGGTGGACCTGCGTCGCGTCCACGATCCGGAGACCCTCGCCGCCATCCGCGGGGGCATGGACGAGTACGCGGTCCTCGTCTTCCGTGACCAGCCCTTCACCGACGCCGAGCAGCTCGACTTCGCCCAGCGGCTGGACGGGGTCGCTCCACACCAAGCTCGGCATCAGCGCGCTCCAGAAGAACCGGCTCGGCAACGAGGCGCTCGGCGACATCTCGAACCTCGACGAGAACGGCGAGATCATGAAGTCCGACAACCGCCGGCGCATGTACGGCCTCGGCAACCGGCTCTGGCACACCGACGCCTCCTTCCAGGACCCGGCCGGGCGCTACTCGATGCTCTCGGCCAAGGTCGTCCCGCCGGTGGACGCGGACACCGAGTACGCGGACATGCGCGCGGCCTACGACGCGCTCCCCGACGAAGAGAAGGCGCGTCTCGAGGGCCTCCGCGTGCACCACTCGATCGCCTACTCCCGCCAGACGCTCGGCTTCGAGTTCTCGGAGAGCGAGCAGGACGCGCTCAAGGGCGCGATCCACCCCCTGGTCCGGACGATCCCGCGCTCGAAGCGCCGCTCGCTCTACGTGGCCTCCCATGCCTCGCGGATCATCGACTGGCCGGTGCCCGAGGGCCGCCTGCTGCTACGCGACCTGATCGAGCACGCGACCCGGCCCGAGTTCGTCTACCGCCACCAGTGGCGCGTGGGCGATCTCGTGATCTGGGACAACCGGGCCACCATGCACCGGGCGCGGCCGTTCGACGACGCGAAGTACCGCCGGGAGCTCCGCCGGGTCACCACGCTCGACGTCGAGCAGCCCGCCGGCGTGCCGAGCCGCGCCTGAGCGGACCGGCCCCGCTGGCAGTCTCCGTTCCGGCCCGCGCCCCGCGCCTGATGCGCACCCGCTACGCGCCCCGGAACGGCCGACGCATCCTCTGCGTATCTCCGCGCTACGCGCCCTCCTTCGGCACGTTTCACTACTCCTACCCGCTCTTCGGCGGGCGCATCCGCGCCTTCATGCCGCCCCAGGGCCTGCTGGTGATCGCCGCCTATCTCCCGGCGTCGTGGGAGGTGCGCTTCGTGGACGAGAACGACCGCGAGGCCACCGCGGAGGAGCTCGCCTGGGCGGACGCGATCTTTCTCTCCGGCATGCACGTGCAGCGCCCCTTCATGGAGGACGTGATCGCGCGCGTCCACCGCCTGGGCAAGCCGGTGGTGCTGGGCGGCCCGTCGGTGTCGGGCTGCCCGGAGCACTACCCGGACGCGGATCTCATCCAGGTGGGCGAGATGGGCGACTCGACCGACGCGATCATTGAATGGCTCGACGGGCATACCGGCCGGCCCCCGCAGCAGCTCCGCTTCGACACCGACGCCCGGTTGCCGCTCACCGAGTTCCCGCTGCCCGCCTATCATCTGATCGCGCTGCGCCAGTACTTCATCTCGAGCATCCAGTTCTCGAGCGGCTGCCCTTACTCGTGCGAGTTCTGCGACATCCCCGCGCTCTACGGCCGCAATCCCCGCCTCAAGTCCGCCGCGCAGGTGCTGGCCGAGCTGGACGCGCTCGTGGCGGGCGGCGCGGTCGCCATCTACTTCGTGGACGACAACTTCATCGCGAACCAGAAGGCCGCGCTGGAGCTGCTGCCGCACCTGGTCGAGTGGCAGCGGCGCAACCGGTTCCCGGTGCGGTTCGCGTGCGAGGCCACGCTCAACATCGCGAAGAACGAGCGCGTGCTCGCCCTGATGCGCGACGCCGGCTTCAACGTGGTGTTCTGCGGGATCGAGACGCCCGAGCCGGACGCGCTCCGCTCGATGTCGAAGGACCAGAATCTCCGCATGCCGATCCTCGACGCGGTCGCCAAGCTGAACGACTACGGGCTCGAGGTGGTCTCCGGCATCATCCTGGGGCTCGACACCGACACCGACGCGACCGCGGGGCATCTCATCGAGTTCATCGAGGCCTCGCAGATCCCGATGCTCACGATCAACATCCTCTACGCCCTGCCCAAGACCCCGCTGTGGGACCGGCTCGCCAAGGAAGGACGCATTCTGGCCGACGGCGGGCGCGAGTCCAACGTGGTCTTCCGGCTGCCCGAGGAGACGGTGCTCGAGATGTGGCGGCGCTGCATCGCCGCGGCCTACGCGCCGGAGGCGATCTACCGGCGGTTCGCCCACAACCTGGTCCACACCTTCGCCAAGCGCCCGGCTTACCCGCGGAGCCGGCACCGGGCGTCCTGGCCCAATATCGTGTCCGGCCTGGCCCTGCTCGGGCGCATCGTCTGGCAGATCGGCGTCCGCGGCGACTATCGGGCGACGTTCTGGCGCGTCGCCGGCCCCGCGCTGCGCGCCGGCCAGATCGAGGAGATGATCCAGGCCGCGGTGGTCAGCCACCATCTGATCGAGTTCACCCGCCAGTGCCTGCGCGGCGCCCAGGAGGCCTCGTTCTACGCGCCCAGCCTCCCGCGGCCCCCCGCAGAGCCGCCCGCGCTCCATCCCATCCGCCTGCGACGCGAGGAAGTCTCGAGCTAGGCATCAACCAGGAGACCCCCATGCCCACGTCCGATCAGCGCGCCAGCGTCGTCCGGAAAGACCTCGACAACGTCATCCACCCGATCGTGCCCCACAAGCAGCTCGAGCAGCAGCAGCTCGTCATCGTGTCCGCCAAGGACTCGACGGTGGTGGACGCGGACGGCCGCGAGTACCTCGACGGCATGGCCGGCCTCTGGTGCGTGAACATCGGCTACGGGCGCACCGAGCTGGCCGACGTGGCCGCCGAGCAGATGCGCCAGCTCTCCTACTACCCGCACACCGCCATGAACCTGCCCGCGGCCGCGCTGGCCGAGAAGGTGAACGGACTGCTGGGGGGCGACAACCACGTCTACTTCGTCAGCTCGGGGTCGGAGGCCAACGAGGCCGCGTTCAAGTTCGCGCGCCAGTACGCCCGGCACGAGTACCCGCAGCAGAACCGCTACAAGACGATCAGCCGGTACTACGGCTACCACGGCACCACGCTGGCCACGCTGGCCGCGGGCGGCATGGGCGACCGCAAGATGAAGTTCGAGCCGCTCTCCGGCAACGAGTTCGTGCACGTGGCCCCGCCCTATTGCTACCGCTGCCCGTTCGGCCTCGAGCCCACGAGCTGCGAGCTGGCCTGCGTGAAGAACATGGAAACGACCGTCCTGGGTGAGGGGCCCCAGACGGTGGCCGAGATCCTGATCGAGCCGGTCATGAGCGCGGTCGGCGTGGCGGTGCCGCCGGACGGCTACCTGCCCGCGGTGGCCGACCTCTGCAAGCAGCACGGCATCCTCCTGCACGTGGACGAGGTCATCAACGGCTTCGGCCGCACCGGGCGGCTCTTCGCCCACGAGCACGCGGGCGTCCGGCCCGACATCGTCACGGTGGCCAAGGGCATCTCGAGCGCGTACCTGCCGATGGCCGCCACCGTGGTGCGCAACTCCGTCTTCAAGTCGTTCATCGGCGAGGCGTCGGAGAATCGCCAGGTCAACCAGGTCAACACCTACGGCGGCCATCCGGTGGCCGCGGCGGTGGCCCTGCGCAACATCGAGATCCTGCTGGAGGAGAAGCTGGTCCAGCGCTCGGCCGAGAACGGGGCCTATCTCCTCGACGGGCTCAAGACCCTGATGCGCCACCCGTGGGTCGGCGACGTGCGGGGCAAGGGCCTCTACGCGGGCGTCGAGCTGGTCATCGACCGCAAGTCCAAGGCGATCATGCCGGCGCCCCAGATCAAGAAGCTGGTGGACCGCTGCCAGGAGCGCGGGGTGATCGTGGGCCGCTCGGGCGGCGGCGCGCACCTCGGCAACACCCTCGTGCTGGCCCCGCCGCTCGTCCTCACCCGCCCCGAGATCGACCGCATCGTCTCGGTGCTGGACCAGACCATTCCCGAGGTCTGCCCGGAGGCGCCGCGTGAGCACCCGGGCCATCGTGAGGGGGCCGCCAGCCGACGGCGCTGGGCGCGCCTTCGGGCCGGTCATCGCTGACGCGCCGCGCCGCATCGGGCCGAGCGACTCTCCGGCGCTTCCAGGTGCTCTGGTGCGCACGCCCCATAGCCGCCGAGCTCTGGCGCCTCGACGCCGTCGAGCTGGCGGAGATGCTCCGTCGCCGGGACGTCTCCTGCCGTGAGGTGGTGACCGCCGCGCTCGCCCGGCTCGACGCGGTGAACCCGCGGATCAACGCGGTGGTGCGCCCGCTCCATGAGACCGCGCTTGCCGAGGCGGCGGCCGCCGACGAGGCCCTGGTTCGCGGCGCGGCGGTCGGGCCGCTCCACGGCGTGCCGATCACCACCAAGGTCAACGTGGACCAGGCCGGCTGCCCCACCGACAACGGCGTGGTCGCCTTCAAGGATCTGGTCGCCACGCGCGACAACCCGGTGGTGGCCAACCTGCGCCGGGCCGGCGCCATCGTGATCGGCCGCACCAACGCGCCCGCCTTCTCGATGCGCTGGTTCACCGACAACGCGCTGCACGGCGCGACCCTGAACCCGTGGGATCGCGCGCGCACGCCGGGCGGCTCGAGCGGGGGCGCCGCCGCGGCCACCGCGAGCGGCATCGGGGCGATCGGCCACGGCAACGACATCGCGGGCTCGGTGCGCTACCCGGCCTACTGTTGCGGGCTGATCGGCCTGCGCGTGAGCTACGGCCGCATTCCCTCGTACAACTTCACCGCCTCCGTGCCGCGGCCGATCTCGGCCCAGCTCATGGCCGTGCAGGGCCCGCTCACCCGGCGCGTGCGCGACGCGCGGGTGGCCTTTGCCGCGATGGCGGTGCCCGATCCCAATGATCCGCGCTGCGCCGACGTGCCGCTCGAAGGCCCGCCGGTGAAGCGGCCCCTGCGCGTGGCGCTGGTGGCGGATCCGGCCGGCCGCGGCGGCGTCGCGCCCGCGGTGGCCGCCGCCGTGCGACAGGCCGGGCGCTGGCTCGAGGACGCGGGCTACGCGGTCGAGGAAGTCGAGCCGCCCGAGCTCGGCGCGGTGGCCGATCTCTGGGCCGCCATCGCCATGGAGGACACGATCGCGGCGCTGGAGCCGGCCGCGGCGACCTACGGCGACGACGGGATCAAGCGGGCGCTCGGCCTCTGGCGCGCGGTACACCCGCCCCGCGACGTGCGCCAGGTGCTCGACGGCCTGGCGCAGCGCGATCGGCTGCTACGCCTCTGGGAGCTCTTCCTGGAGGACCGCCCGCTCGTGGTGACCCCGACCTCCAACGAGCCCGCGTTCCCGGTCAACCTGGATCTGGTGGACGCGGACACCACGCGGCGGATCATGAGCGCCCAGATCATGCAGCTCGTGGTGCCGGTGCTGGGGCTGCCCGCGGTGTCGGTGCCCACCGGCGTCGCGGACGGCCTCCCGACCGGCGTGCAGATCACCGCCGGCCGCTTCCGCGAAGACCTCTGCCTCGAAGCCGCGGCCGCCATCGAGGCCCGCGCCCCGATGGCGACCCCGATCGATCCCCGCTAGTAGACGATCACACTGCGCTTGACCTCGCCCTGCAGCATGAGGTCGAAGCCTTCGTTGAGCTCGGAGAGCGGCAAGCGGCGGCTGATCAGCTCGTCGAGCTTGTACTTGCCCGACATGTAGAGGTCGATGAGCATCGGCACGTCGGTGCGCTGGTGCCCGCCCCCGAAGGACGAGCCGGTGAGCACCCGCTGCTGCACGAAGAGCCCCGGGTCGAGCGAGAGGCGCGTGCCCGCGGGCGAGACGCCCACGATCACGCACGTGCCGCCGCGATGGGTGGCCAGCACCGCCTGCTCGATGGTCTTCTGGGTGCCCACCACCTCGAAGGTGAAGTCCACGCCGCCGGTGCCGGAGAGCTTCTGGACCGCGGCCACCGGATCCTCCCTGGAGGCGTCCACCACGTGCGTGGCGCCGAACTCCTCGGCCCAGGCCAGCTTCTGGCGCATCACGTCCACCGCGATGATCTTGCCCGCGCCCAGCATGCGCGCGGCCTGGATCGTGTTCAGCCCGACCCCGCCGCAGCCCCACACCGCCACGCTGGCGCCCGGCGGCACCTTGGCCCGGTTGAACACGGGCCCCGCGCCCGCGAGCACACCGCAGCTCACCAGGCACACGACGTCCAGCGGCGCGTCGGCGCGGATCGGGATCACGCTCGGCTCGGGCAGCACCGCGTGGGTCGCGTAGCCCGCGACCTGCAGGAAATGATGGAGGGGCTGGCCGTTGCGGTGAATGCGGGAGGTGCCGTCGTGCATGAACCAGCGCGGCTTGTCGCGCAGCGCGCACATCGTGGGCTGCCCGCCGATGCAGTACGCGCACCGCCCGCACGACGGGATATAGCTCGAGCAGACGTGATCGCCCGCCTTCACCGTCTCGACCCCCGGCCCGATCTTCTCCACCACTCCGGCCGCCTCGTGGCCCAGCACCACCGGCAGCGGATGGGGATAGTCCCCGGTGATCACGTGCAGGTCGCTGTGGCAGACGCCGTTGGCCGCCCAGCGCACGAGCACCTCGTGCGGTCCCGGGTCCATCACCTCCACGTCCTCCACCACCACCGGCTTCCGGACCTCGTAGAGCACCGCCGCCGTCGCCCGCATGTCCGCCTCCGTTGGCATCTCCCTCTCCCCTCAGGGGAGAGGGCAGGGTGAGGGGTTCAGGTGAGGGGCGATTCTGTAAGAGACGCAGTACTGAACGCAAGCGCCTTTGGTATGATCCTCCCGCCATGAACTTCGACTTCTCGGCCGACCAGAAATCGCTCCGGGAGCAGGCGCGCAAGTTCCTCGGCGAGCACGCCTCCTCGACCCGCGTCCGCCGCATCCTGGAGGGCGCCGCGCCCTATGATGCCGACCTCTGGAAGGGCATGGGCGAGATGGGCTGGATGGGCACCGCCATTCCCGAGACGCACGGCGGCGCCGGCTTCGGCTATCTCGAGCTCTGCGTGATCGCGGAGGAGCTGGGCCGGAGCCTGGCCCCCACCCCGTTCGCCTCCACGATCTACCTGGCCGCCGAGGCCCTGCGCATCGCGGGCAGCGACGCGCAGAAGAAGCGCTGGCTGCCCCGCATCGCGCAGGGCGAGGCGATCGGCTGCCTCGCGCTCTCGGAGGGCCCGCGGGTGACGACGCCGGCCAACCTGGCGACGCGCGCCGACGGCGCCCGCCTCACCGGCGCGAAGGTCCCGGTGATGGACGGCGACGTGGCCGACTTCGCGATCGTCCTCGCCGCGCAGGGCGCTAACAGCGCCAGCCTCTATCTGGTGGACCTCACCGGCCCCGGCGTCACGCGCACGAGCCTCGCCACCGTGGACCCGACCCGCTCGCACGCGCGCCTCGTGCTCGAGAGCGCGGCGGCCGAGCCCCTGGGCGCGCCCGGCCAGGGCTGGCCGCTGGTGGAGCGGCTGCTGGACCGCGCGGCGGTGCTCGTGGCCTTCGAGCAGATCGGCGGCGCGCAGGCCGCGCTCGACATGGCGCGCGAGTACGCGCTCGGCCGCTTCGCCTTCGGGCGGCAGATCGCCTCGTTCCAGGCCATCAAGCACAAGCTGGCCGACATGTACGTGGGCATCGAGCTCGCGCGGTCGAACGCCTACTACGGCGCCTGGGCGCTCTCGAAGGACGCGCCCGAGCTGGGCGTCGCGGCGGCGACGGCGCGGGTGGCCGCGAGCGAGGCCTACTACCAGGCGGCCAAGGAGAACATCCAGGTCCACGGCGGCATGGGCTTCACCTGGGAGTTCGACTGCCACCTCCACTACCGGCGCGCCAAGCTCACCGGCCTCATGCTGGGCAGCGCCCGTCGCTGGAAGGATCTGCTCGTCACCCGGCTCGAAGCCGGGGCGGCGTAGGAGCGCACCGTGGACTTCGACGACACGCGGGAAGAAGCGGCGTTTCGCGCGGAGGTGCGGCAGTGGCTCGGCGCCCACGCCGAGCCCAAGCGCGGCGCCTTCGAGACCTGGCAGAGCCGCTACCCGGGTCGCGAGGGCTGGGACGGGCTCGAGCGCGCGCAGGCCTTCCAGCGCAGCAAGGCGGAGGCCGGGTTCGCGGCGCTGCACTGGCCCGCCGAGTGGGGCGGGCGCGCCCTGCCCCCGATCTACCAGGTGATCTATTCGCAGGAGGAATCGCGCTTCCTGGTCCCGCGCGGCTACTTCGAGATCGGCCTCGGCATGTGCATGCCGACCCTCTTCGCCTACGCCAATGATGATCAGAAGCGTCGTTATGCGCCCGCCGCGCTCCGCGGCGACGAAGTCTGGTGCCAGCTCTTCTCCGAGCCGGGCGCCGGCTCCGACCTGGCCGGCCTCCGCACCCGCGCCCAGCGCGACGGCGACGACTGGGTGATCAACGGCCAGAAGATCTGGACCTCGGGCGCGCACTGGGCCGACTGGGCGATCCTGGTCGCGCGCAGCGATCCCAAGACGGCCAAGCACAAGGGCCTCAGCTTCTTCTTCCTGTCCATGAAGTCGCCGGGCATCGAGACCCGCCGGATCAAGCAGATCTCGGGCGCGTCGCACTTCAACGAGGTCTACTTCACCGACGTGCGCATCCCCGACACCCAGCGCCTCGGCGCGGTCGGCGCGGGCTGGGGCGTGGCCATCACCACGCTCATGAACGAGCGGCTCACCTCCGGCGACCTGCGCGGCCCCGACTTCGAGGAGATCTTCGGCCTCGCCCGCGCGACCCAGCTCGAGGACGGCCCCGCCATCGCCAACGCGGCGGTGCGCGAGCGGCTGGCCGATCTCTACGTGAAGACGCAGGGCGTGCGCCTCACCCGCTTCCGCACCATGACCGCGCTCTCGCGCGGGGAGACGCCGGGGCCCGAGAACTCCATCGGCAAGCTCGTCAACGCGCCCAAGGCGCAGGAGATCGCCTCGTTCGCGATGGATCTCCTGGACATGGGCGGCGTGATCATGGACAAGGACGTGGCGCCGCTGCGCGCGGCCTTCCAGGAATCGCTGCTCTCGACGCCGGGCGGCCGCATCGCGGCGGGCACCGACGAGATCCTGCGCAACATCATCGCGGAGCGCGTGCTCGGCCTGCCCCAGGACGTGCGCGTGGACCGCGATCTGCCCTTCGATCAGCTCCCGACCGGGTCACGGTAACCCGGCATCACTGGATCAGGTCGTCCGCCCGCAGCAGGACCGGCTGCGGAATCACCAGGCCGAGCGCCCGCGCGGTCTTGAGATTGATGAGCAGCTCGAACTTCGAGGGCTGCTCCATGGGGAGGTCGGCGGGCTTGTCGCCCTTGAGGATCCGGTCCACGAAGTAGGCGGCCCGCCGGTGCATGCCGGGATAGCTCGGCCCGAAGGACATCAACCCCCCGGCCTCGACCAGCTCCGTGTACGCGTACACCGTCGGAAGCCGGTGCTGCGCGGCGAACTCCACGATCCGCGTCCGGTGATGCAGGAAGAGGCGGTCGGCGAGCATCACGAGCGCGCCCGGCCGCTGGCCGCCCATCGCCAGGAACGCGCGGTCGAACTCCGACTCCGCCCGCACCGGAAAGAACTCCACCTTCAGATGGAGGGTCCTGGCCGCCGCGCGCGCCTGCTTCTCCGAGGTCGCGTGGAACGGGTTGGCGGGATTGGAGAGGAACGCCACGGAGGAGAGCTTCGGCACGATCTCCGTGAGCAGCTCCAGACGCTTCCCTTCCAGGTCCGGCGCGATCGACACCAGCCCGGTGAGGTTGCCTCCGGGCCGGGCCAGGCTCTTGACCAGACCGGTCCCGATCGGATCGCCGACCGCCACCATGACCAGCGGGATGGTCGTGGTCGCGCGCTTCACCGCCAGCGCGGCGGGCGTGCCCGCGGTGACGAGCACGTCCACCTTGGCCGCGATCAGCTCCGCGACCAGCGCGGGGAACCGCTCGTACTGGCCTTCCGCCCAGCGATACTCGATCGCCACATCACGGCCCTCGACGTAGCCGAGCTCGCGCAGCCCGTCGCGAAACGGCCCCACGAGATTGACCTCGAGCGCCGCGGTGGAGTTGCCGAGGAACCCGATCCGGTGAAGCTTCCCGGCCGGCTGCGCCCCCGCCGCGAGCGGCGCCGAGAGCAGGCCTCCCGCCGACGCCGCGAGGAAGGCCCGGCGCGAGATCAACCGGTCAGCCCGCAATGGGCGGGGCCGCGATCACGTCCTCGTAGCGATGCCGCCTGCGTGATCAGCTTGGAGTGCTGGAACACGTCCAGCGCGACCTCGAACGCGGGCCGGGTGATCTCGACGTGCGGCGTCCAGCAGCCGAGCTTCTGGTAGTAGCCGATCGTCGCGGCGAGCACCGCCGGGTCGATCTCGGGGAAGAACGAGGCCTCCGCCTTCGCGACCTCGGCCGCCGGCGTGGCCAGCAGCCAGGCGCGCGCCTTGCCGTAGGCCCGCATGAAGCGCCGGGCCATGTCGGTGCCGAGCCACGCGCGCGTCGCGGCCAGGCTCGAGAAGGCCACCGGCCCGATGGCCCGGCCGACCGAGGCGACGACGTGGCCGACGCGGTCGTGCTCGAGCTGCTGGGGCGCGGGCCCCTGCTGGTGGATGTAGTCGCCCTCGCCCTTCCGGAAGGCCGCGTCCATCTGGTCGCTCGGCACGTTCACGGCCACGATGCTCGCGAAGTCGAGCCCGCTCTTGTGGCAGGCGTACTTGAACATGGCCATCGGCTGGCCGCCGTGGTCCACCAGTACACGCTTGCCCTTCAACTTGTCCCAGGAGAACCCGGCGTCCGGGGCCCGGCCGGTCAGGAAGAAGCCGTCCATCTCGTTGATCTGGGCGAAGTGCACCGCGGGCGGGGCCTGGCCCTTCTCGAGCGGCCCGAAACCCTGGGACGGGGCGGACTGGCACACGTGCACGGTGCCGGCCACGACCCCGTCGATGGCCGACTTGCCCAGCGGCGCGATGGAATGCCTGGGCGCGAACCCCTCCTGCTGGAGGAAGCCGCCCGCGATCGTCGCGATCAGCGGGGAGTAGAACGCGGAGAAGCGGGTGAACTGGATGCTGATCTCGTCACTCATGACTTGCCTCCCGGGGTTATACTCACTGGTGCCATGGCCACCACAAAGCGCCCGACCGACGCCGATCTGAAGAGCCGTTTGACCCCGGAACAATACAACGTTACCCAGTGCAGCGCCACGGAGCCGCCGTTCCGGAACGAGTTCTGGAACCATCACGAGGCGGGCATCTACGTGGACGTGGTGACGGGCGAGCCGCTCTTCTCGTCGCTGCACAAGTTCGATTCCGGTACCGGCTGGCCGAGCTTCGATCGGCCGCTCGAGACCGAGACCGTCAAGGAGCATGGCGACGATTCTCACGGCATGCGCCGCGTCGAGGTCCGCTCCGCGGAGGGCGATTCCCACCTCGGGCACCTCTTCCCCGACGGCCCGGCCACGACCGGCCTGCGCTACTGCATCAACTCCGCGGCGCTGCGGTTCATCCCCGTCGCCAAGCTCGAAGCGGAGGGGTACGGCAAGTACCTGGCGCTCTTCGAGAAGGTGAAGCCTCGCCCCTAGGTCCGGTCGCGATGGCGATCCGGGTTCTCGCCGCCGCGCTGCTGATTGGGATGCTGGCCGGCTCCGGCCTCGCCGCCGAGCCGACGCGCGCGCCGACGGTCAAGACGCCCGCCCCGCCCGGTCCGCCCAGGGTCGCGGTCAGCCTGCTCAGCGAGACCGCGTCGATCGAGCCGGGCGCGTCCTTCTGGGTGGGCCTCCGCCAGCGCATCGCCCCCGGCTGGCACACGTACTGGACCAACCCGGGCGATTCCGGCGAGCCGCCCACCATGGACTGGGCGCTGCCCGCGGGCTGGGAAGCCGGGCCGCTCGTCTTCCCGCAGCCCGAGCGCATGCCGGTCGGCCCGCTGATGAGCTTCGGCTACACCACGGAGGTCGTGCTCCTCACGCGCCTGACCGCGCCCGCCGGGCTGCCCACGGGCACACCGGTCACCCTGCGCGGCCACGCCGCGTGGCTCGTCTGCGAGAAGATCTGCATTCCGGAAGAAGCGGACGTGACCCTCACGCTCCCGGTGGCCGCGGGCAAGCCCGCCCCGGGCGCCGGGGCCGCCGTGATCGAGCAGACCCGGCGCGCGGTGCCCGGCCCGAGCCCGTGGCCCGCCTCGCTGCGCGCGACGCCCGAGACGGTGACGGTGTCGGTGGCCGCCCCGGGGCTCGAGCCCAGTCGCATCGCCGAGGTCGTGTTCTTCCCGGGCCGCTGGGGCGTGATGGACCACGCGGCCGTCCAGGACGTGACCATCGGCCGGGACGGGATCACGCTGCGCGCGGCGCGCGGGCTCCTGCCCGAGGGCCCCGCCTCCGACCTGGACGGCGTCCTGGTGATCCGCGAGAGGCTCGACCAGGGCCTGGTCAGCCAGGCCTTCGCCATCAACGCGGTGGCGACGAACGGCGCCACGGGGCCGTCGCTGTCTCTCCTGGCCGCGATGGGGCTGGCCCTGGCGGGCGGCCTGATCCTGAACCTCATGCCGTGCGTGCTACCTGTCCTTTCCATAAAGGCTCTCGCCCTCGTCGGCCAGGCTGAGGACTCCCCCGGAACCGTGCGCCGGCATGGCCTCGCCTATACCGCCGGCGTGCTGATCTGCTTCGCGGCGCTGGCAGGCGGGCTCCTCGCCCTGCGCGCGGGCGGCGCCCAGATCGGCTGGGGCTTCCAGCTCCAGTCGCCGCTGGTCGTCACCGCCCTGGCCTATGTGCTCTTCGCCCTGGGTCTCAGCCTCTCCGGGTACCTGGTCATCGGCGGGCGCCTCACCGGCGTGGGCCACGGGCTCGCCGCCCGGCCCGGGTATACGGGCTCCTTCTTCACCGGCGCCCTCGCCACCGTGGCCGCCACGCCGTGCACGGCGCCCTTCATGGGCGCGGCGGTGGGCTACGCGCTGACCCAGCCGCCGGCCGCCGCGCTCGCGGTGTTCGAGGCGCTGGGCCTCGGCCTGGCCCTGCCCTTCCTCGCGCTGAGCCTGGTCCCGGCGTGGCGCCGGCTCCTGCCGCGCCCGGGCCCGTGGATGACGCGGCTCTCGCAGGCGCTCGCGTTCCCGCTCTACGCCTCGGTCGCGTGGCTGGTCTGGGTGGTGAGCCGCCAGGCCGGGCCCGACGGCGTGGCCCTCGTGCTGGTGGGCCTGCTGCTGATCGCGTTCGGCGCGTGGCTGCATCACGCCGCCCGCGGCGCCGCCCCGCGCTGGCGCCGCGCCGCCACCGGCGTCGCCCTCGTCAGCGCCGCGGCGGCGATCGCCCTCGCCCCGCTCGCCGCGGCGAGCCCGCCGTCACCGTCCACCGCACGGCCGCGCCGGTGGGCGCGGCGTGGGAGCCCTACTCGCCGCGCCGGCTCGCCGAGCTGCGCGCGCAGGGCAAGCCCGTGTTCGTGAACTTCACCGCGGCCTGGTGCATCACGTGTCTCGTGAACGAGCGCGTGGCCCTGCGTGGGCCCGCGGTGGCCGAGGCCTTCGCCCGCAAGGGCGTGGTGTACCTCAAGGCCGACTGGACCAGCCGCAGCGCGGAGATCGCCTCGGTGCTCGGGTCCTTCGGTCGCAGCGGGGTTCCCCTCTACGTCGTCTATCCGTCGCGGGGCCGGCCGCACGGCCGCGCCCGAGCCCGTGCGTACTCCCGCAGATCCTGAGTGAAGGCACCATCATCGAAGCCATCGACAAGGAGACCCTATGAGCTCAGAGCTGATCGGCCGCCGCAGCTTCCTCACCCGCACCGGCACCGGCCTCGTCCTGGCCGGGCACCGCCTCCTCCGCCCTGTTCTCGCCGCGTCCCGCGTGGGCCGCCACCGCGAAGGTCGGCGAGGCCGCTCCCGGCTTCACGGTCAACGCGACCAATGGCTCGCCGGTGAGCCTCGCCTCGTACAAGGGCAAGGTCGTGGTGCTCGAGTGGACGAATCACGACTGCCCCTACGTGCGGAAGCACTACGACAGCGGCAACATGCAGGGCCTCCAGCGCGACGCCACCGGGCAGGGCGTGGTGTGGCTCACCGTGATCTCCTCGGTGCGAGGGCACGCAGGGCTACGTGACGCCGCCGCAGGCCGACGAGCTGACGACGTCCCGCAAGGCGGCGCCGACCGCGGTCCTGCTCGACACCAAGGGCGCGGCCGGCAAGCTGTACGGCGCGACCAACACGCCGCACATGTACGTGGTGGACAAGGCGGGCCTGCTCGTCTACGCCGGGGCCATCGACGACCGGCCGACGTCCCGCCGCGCGGATGTGCAGGGCGCGAACAACTACGTGCGCGCCGCGCTCGACGCGGTCGCGGCCGGCCAGCCGGTGAAGACGCCGGTCACGCGCGCCTACGGATGCACCGTCAAGTATTCCTGATCGCATGCCCCGCCTGACCCGCCGCCGGCTGCTCCACGGGCTGGCGGCGAGCGCGGCCGCCGGCGCGCTGCCCCGCCCGTCGCTCGCCCAGTCGAGCGACGCGGCGCGGGCGGCCATGGCGGGCGCCGCGCTGGCGTTCCTGGGCGCGCTCCCCGCGGAGGCGCGGAAGCGCGCCGTCTTCCCCATCGGCGACCGCGAGCGGCTCAACTGGCACTACGTGCCGCGCGGCCGCGAGGGCGTGGCCTTCAAGACGATGCCCGCGCCCGCCCGCACCGCGGCCCACGAGCTGATGAAGGCCAGCCTGAGCGCGGTCGGCTACACGAAGGCCGTCAACGTCATTCAACTGGAAACGGTGCTTCGTCAGATCGAGACCTTCGGCCTCTCGCGCGATCCTGAGAACTACGCCTTCACCGTCTTCGGCAACCCGGGCGCGACTGCGCCCTGGGGCTGGCGCGTCGAGGGCCATCATCTTTCGCTCAACTTCACGCTGGTGCCCGGCCAGCCGGTGGCGATGACTCCGGCCTTCCTGGGCGCGAACCCCGCCGAGGTGCCGTCGGGGCCGAAGAAGGGCCAGCGCGCGCTCGCGGCCGAGCAGGATCTGGGCCGCGCGCTCGCCCAGAGCATGAGCGAGGCGCAGCGCGCCCGCACCGTCATCGCGGCGGAGTCGCTCGGCGACATCGTCACCGGCCCGGGCCGCGCCGACAGCCTCGCCACGCCGGCGGGCCTGCCGCTGGCGGACATGACGGGCGATCAGCGGAGCCTCGCCGCCAAGCTCGTCGAGGAGTACGCGCGCAACATGCGCAGCGAGCTGGCCGAGCAGGAGCTGCGGCGCATGCGCGAGGCCGGGCTCGAGCGCGTGCACTTCGCCTGGGCCGGGCCGCTCGACGCGGGCCGCGCGCACTACTATCGCCTTCACGGCCCGACCCTGCTCATCGAGTACGACAACACGCAGAACAACGCCAACCACATCCACTCGGTCTGGCACGATCCCCGGCGCGACTTCGGGCTCGACCTCCTCCGCGCGCACTACCAGCACGGGCACCACCACCATCACGCGTAGAGGCTCGGCCCGGGCGCCCGAGCCGCGTCCGATTTACCGCGAACAAACTACCGAGCGTAGAACGGTCCTCTAAGGTTTCTGGGCAGTTGTCTCGTGCGGACCGTGGCATCACGCTTGCGTATTCTCAGTTCTCGTGCCGGATCCGGCGCGCTCCGTCAAACCGATCGCGGTGTTGGCCGGCCTGATCGCGGCCATCGCCGCGCTCTACCTCGCGCGCGGGGTATTGATCCCGATCGCGCTGGCGATCCTGCTGACGTTCCTTGTCCACCCGGTGGTCGCGCGACTCGCACGCCTCGGGCTGGGTCGTCGCCCTCTCCGTGGGTATCGTCGTCACGATGCTCTTCGCCACGCTGGGTGGGGCGGCTTGGGTGCTCGCCGTGGAGCTGGGCCTCCTCTCGACCGGAATTCCGGGCTATCGCGACAACCTCATTGCCAAGATCGCGCACGTCCGGAGCATGGGTCGCGGCGGTGCGCTCGAGAAGGCGCAGAAGGCCGTGACCGAGGTCACCAAGGAGCTCCAGAAGGACATCACCGCCCCGGCCCCGGCCCGTGGAGCGCCGGCCCCGGTGGTGGTGCGCGCCGAGCCGAGCGGTCTCTGGCAGCTTCCCACCCTGATCGAGGGGATGGGCAGCGCGTTCACGGTCATCGTCCTCGTCATCTTCATGCTGATCGAGCAGACCGAGCTACGGGATCGCCTGATCCGGCTCGTCGGGTACCGGCGGCTCGCCACGACGACGCACGCGCTCGACGAGGCAGGGCATCGCATCAGCCGTTACCTCCTCATGCAGTCGATCATCAACGCGAGCTTCGGCCTCGGCATCGCGATCGGCTTCCTGCTGCTCGGAGTCCCCTACGCGCTGCTCTGGGGTTTTCTGGCCGCGGTGCTCCGCTTCATTCCCTACGTGGGCGTCTGGCTGGCCGCGCTGCTCATGATCGTCTTCGCGCTGGCCGCCTTCCCGACCTGGCACCAGCCGCTCTTCGTGGTCGGCGTCTTCGTGCTCCTCGAGGCGCTCTGCACCTTGCTCCTGGAGCCCCTGCTCTACGTGCAGAGCACGAAGATCTCCCAGGTCGCGCTGCTCTGCTCGGTCGCCTTCTGGGCCTGGCTCTGGGGCCCGGTGGGGCTGCTCCTCGCTGTCCCGCTCACGGTGTGCCTGATCGTCTTCGCCAAGCACGTACCCGGCATGGAGTTCGTCGGCATCCTGGTGGCCGAGGCGCCGCCCATCGCCCCGCACATCGCCTACTACCAGCGTCTGCTCGCCGAGGACACGGACGAGGCCGCGCGCATCGTCGAGGAGTACTCGAAGGACCATCCCCTCGAGGCGGTGTACGACGACCTCATCCTGCCCGCGCTCGGCCGCGCGCGGCGCGATCGGCGGAACGAGCAGCTCCCGGAGGCGGAAGAGCGCTACGTCTGGAGCGCCACCCGGGAGATCGTCCTGGGCCTGCACGCCCGGCGGCACGCCGCGAAGCTCGCCGCGGATGTCGAGGGCGGGGCGGGGCCGCCCGAGACCGCGCGCCCGAGCCCGACAGGTTCACATGCTCGCCAGTCCGGTGCGCGACGAGGCAGACGAGCTGGGGCTGATCATGCTGGGACATCTCATCGACCCCGCGTGCTGGACGATCGAGCTGACCTCGCCCCAGCTCCTGGCCTCGGAGGTCATCGCGCTCGTGGAGAGCACGCAACCGGCCGTGATCTGCCTGGGCGCGCTCCCCGCGAGCGGCCTCGCGGCCCGCACGCGCTACCTGAGCAAGCGGCTCCGGGCGCGCTTTCCCGAGCTCCGGATCATCGTGGGGCGCTGGGGGTTACGCGAAGAGGATGGCACCGCGCGGCGCCATCTCGAGGCCGCGGGCGCGAGCTACGTGGCGACGACCCTGGTCGAGACCCGCGAGCACCTGCAGACCGTGTACGGGCTCGAGCCGGTGGTGACGACCGCCGCGATCACGCCGTAGCCGGCCCCAGCACCTCGTCGAGCATCGAGGCGTCCACCGGCTTGGTCACGTGCAGGTCGAAGCCGGCCGCGAGCGCCCGCCACCGGTCCTCGGCCTGGCCGTAGCCGGTCACCGCCACGAGGCGGATCGCGCGCGTCTCCGGCCGCTCGCGCGCCGCGCGCGCCACCGCGTAGCCGTCCATGCCGGGCAGGCCCAGGTCGATCAGGGCCACGTCCGGCCGGAAGGTGCGGAGCCTCGCGAGCCCGCTGGGCCCGTCCGCGGCCGCCTCCACCTCGTGGCCGGCCAATTCCAGCAACAGGCGCAGGCTCTGGCGCGCGTCCGCGCTGTCCTCCACGACCAGCACGCGCCGGCTCCGCCCCGAGGCGGGCCGCGTGACGGTCCCACGGCCGGCCGCCTCGGCGACCGGCGCGGCCACCGCGGGCAGCCGCACCGTGAACTCGCTCCCCTGGCCGGGCCCCGCGCTCCACACCGCGACTGAGCCCCCGTGCAGCTCCACCAGGCGCTTCACGAGGGCCAGCCCGAGCCCCAGGCCACCCCGCGAGCGATCCAGGCTCTGCGGCTCCTGCACGAAGAGATCGAAGACGCGCGCGAGCAGGTCGGTGCGGATCCCCTGGCCGGTATCGCGCACGCGCAGCACCGCCGTCTCGCCCGTCCGCTCCGTGGTGATCGTCACGCGGCCCGCGCCGGGGGTGTACTTGAGCGCGTTGTCCACCAGGTTGTTCAGCACCTGCTCGAGGCGGGCGGCGTCACCGTCCACGTGCACGGCCTCTCCCTCGAGGACCACCGTGTGCCGCTCGCTGCGCCCGGCCTGCGCGAGGGCGTCGAGACAGCGCCCCGCGAGGGCGCGCAGCTCCACCGGCCCGCGCTGCAGCTCGATCTTGCCCGACGTCACGCGGGCCACGTCCAGGAGATCGTCCACGAGCCGGCCGAGGTGCCCGGTCTGGCGCCCGATGATCGCGACCACGTGGCGCATGGTCTCGTCGCCCGGCAGCCGCTCGAGCACCGCCACCGCGTTGGTCAGCGTGCCGAGCGGGTTGCGCAGCTCGTGGCCGAGCATGGCCAGGAACTCGTCCTTGGCCTGGTTCGCGGCGCGGAGCGACTCCTCGTAGAGCTTGCGCTCGGTGATGTCGAGCGACACGCTGAGCACCGCGGGCTCGCTCTCGAAGGTGATCACCTCCGAGTTGACCAGGAGCTGGCGCTCCTCGCCGTCCCGCGTCCGGAACGTGACCTCCAGATCGCGTACCCGGCCCTCGGTGTGCAGGAGGCGCAGCAGCCGGTCGCGCTGCTCGGTGGTCACCCAGAAGCCAAGCTGCGGCTTGGTCCGGCCGAGCATCTCCTCGCGCGAGTAGCCGCTGTGGCGCACCGCCGCGTCGTTGACCTCGAGGTGGCGGTGGTCGCGCAGGCTCGTGATGGACATCGGCAGCGGGTTGGCGTGGAAGGCCACCATGAAGCGCCGCTCGCTGTCGCGGAGCGCGGCCTCCGCCCGCGTGCGGTCCGTGATGTCGGTGAGCGCGCTCAGGATGCAGGCCTCCCCGTCGAACATCACGACGTCGGCGGAGAGGACGGTCACGCGCTCCTCGCCGCTCTTGACGCGGAACCGGCACTCCATGCCGCGCACGGTCTGCCCCGCCTTGAGCAGGCGGATGCCCTCGTCCCGCTGGGCCGGGTCCACCCAGAGCCCGAGCTCCACCGGGGTGCGGCCGAGGATCTCCTCCCGCGTGTAGCCCGAGGTGCTCAGGAAGGCGTCGTTGGCGTCGCGGACCCGGCCGTCGGCGAGGCCGGTGAGGCAGAGGATGGTGGGGCTCAGCCCGAAGACCGCGCGGAGCTTCTCGCCGAAGCCGGGCGTCGAAGGCATCGCGAAAAGTATGGGGCGCGCGGCCCCGGCTGGCAACCCCGCACCGCCCCGGCCGGGTGTATCATACGCGCCGACACCGACCCTCCCTCACAAAGGAGTGCTGCCATGGCGACCATGGGATACGAGATCGACGTCCGGGACGTGGAGTACCTCCGGCACGGGGACCAGCCCCTTCTGGCCCGGATGTTCGTGCCCCGGGGAGACGGCCCCTTCCCCATGATCGTCGAGATGCACGGCGGGGCCTGGAGCCGCGGCGATCGGACGAACGACACGATCCTGAACGAGCCGCTGGCCCGGAGCGGCGTGGTCGTGGCCGCGCTCGACTTCCGCCAGCCGCCGGAGGCCTCCTATCCCGCCTCGCTGGTGGACATCAGCTACGCGGTCCGCTGGCTCAAGAGCCACGCGGCGGAGTTCCACGGGAACGCGGACCAGGTCGGGCTCATGGGCGCCTCGAGCGGCGCGCACCAGGCCATGCTGCTGGCCATGAAGCCGCGCGATCCCAAGTACGCGGCCCTGCCCCTGCCCGCCGGCTCTCCCGCCATCGACGGCAGCGTCCGCTGCGCGGTGCTCTGCTGGCCGGTCATCGATCCGCTCTCGCGCTACCGCTACGCCAAGGCGCTCAAGGCCGGCGGCGCTCCGTATCCGGACGTGGTGGATCGCGTGCTGCCGGGCCACGACGCGTACTGGCGCACCGAGGAGGCCATGGCCGAGGGCAACCCGACGCTCGCGCTGGAGCGCGGTGAGGCCGTCGAGACGCCGCCGGTGGTCTACATCCAGGGCTCGCGCGACATGGCGCACCCGCGCCCCGATCTGGACCGCTTCGTGGCGCAGTACCGGAAGATCGGCGGCCAGGTGGATCTCGAGCTGATCGAGGGCGAGGCCGAGGGCTACATCAGCAAGAAGCCCGAGGCGGCGCGGCGGACGATCTCGCGGATCATCGAGTTCGTCCACAAGCAGCTGGGCTAGCGCGTCTCCAGCTCCTTGCGGACGCGGGGCAGGACCTCGCGGGCGATGCGGGCCGTGTAGTCGCTGCTCCGGGTCCGCGGGCCACTTCGGGTCCGGGATCGGGTGCAGCACGACGTGGTCGAAGGTGGCGGGCGCGGCGCGCAGCGCGGCGAGCAGGCGCTCGGCCACTTCGCCGGTCCCGCCGCGCAGGCTGAAGGCGTCGGCGGCGGCGGTCGGGAGGAAGTCCACGACCTTGCCGCTGGCCTCGAGATCGGGCGCGTGGTGGAAATCGGGCCACACGCCGCGATCGTGCTTGAGCCGCTCGGGATCGGGCCCGGTCCACGTGAGCGCGGGCGGATCGAAGAGGGCGGGCGAGTACTCGTAGTAGCCGGCCGCCATGGACCGCGCCATGGTCAGCGCGCGGGCCGGCTCGTCCACCAGCACGGTGTGGAAGATGGCGCCGAGCTTCACGGACGCCGGATCGCGGCCCGCCGCCGCGGCGCCGGCGCGGATCGCGCTCGACCGCGGTCGCGATGTTGGCCGGATGCGTGCCCGACCCGGATGAAGACGCCGTCGGCGACCCCGCCCGCCATCCGCAGGGTCTTCGGCCCGCCCGCCGCGATCCACACCGGCACCGGCCGATGATGCGGCAGCCGCGCCGGGCGCGCCGCGCCGACCTCGACGGATTCGCCCGCGAGCAGCGCGCGCATGAGCCGCGTGCCCGCCTCCAGCTCGGCCACCCGCGCCGGCTTGAGCCCGGCCAGGCGCACCGCGGTGTCGCCCACACCCCAGCCCAGCAGCACGCGGCCGGGCGCCAGCTCGTCGATCGTCGCGATGGAGGACGCGGTCACGGTCGGATGCCGGTTCACCGGATTGGCGAGCAGCGGGCCCAGCGTGATGCGCTCGGTGGCCCGCGCGGCCGCGGCGAGCAGCACGTAGGTGTCGCGGCGGCGAAGCTGGGAGTCGGGCTGGAGCGCCGCGTCCCAGCCGAGCTGCTCGGCGCGACGCACGTCGGCCGCGAACGCGTCCACCGAGCGTGAGTCGAAGCGGTTGAGGCCGAACAGCGGGCTCTTCACGGCGACGCTACGGCATGCCCGGCATGTCCACCGGCGCGTAGTAGCGCTTGGCGCCGAGCCCGTCCACGCGCTGCCAGAAGTCCGGCTGGGCGGCCAGGCCCAGCTCGGTCACGCCGGCGCCCTGGCGCCAGATGCACCAGGAGTCGGGATGGAGCCGGCTGGCTTCGCGGATCCAGCGCTCCGCCTCCGCTTGCTCGCCGTGCCGAATCAGGAACTGGGCGAGCCGGAACAGGGCCTGCGCGGTCGCCGCGTCCTCGGTCACCGCGGGCAGATGCGCGCGCGCCTGCTCGGGGGTGAACGCGTACGCGCTGCGCTCGCCGTTCGCGCCCAGTCGCGGATCGCGTCCAGGTAGAGGGCCTTCGCCTGCGCGGTGCGCCGCGCCACCTCCTCCGGCATCTCGCGGGTGGCGCGGTTCATCTGGCGGAAGCCTTCGTAGGCGCCGGCGGGCTCGGCCGGTCGCACGATGCGCCCGGCCTCGTCGATCCACACCGCCTGCGGCACGTTCACGATGCCGTAGAGCTCGGCCAGCCGGTGCTCGCGGTCGATCAGCGTGGGATAGGTCGGCTTCGCCGCGTCGATCCACGGCAGTGGATCGCCCTCGCGGCTATCCATCGCCACCGCGATCACCATGAAGTTGTGGCCCGCCAGCTCCTCCTGGAGCGCCTGCCACCCGGGCAGGTCGCGACGGCAGCCTCACCAGGAGGCCCAGGTGACGAGGAAGACCTTCTTGCCGCGGTAGTCGGAGAGCCGGTGCATGCGCCCCGATGGGTCGGGCAGCGCGAAGTCGGGCGCCTCGAGCGAGGCCAGGGCCGCTTTCCGCTCCCGCGCGCTCTCGCTCAGCACCCAGGCGTGGCCGCGCTCGCTCCGCACCGCCGGCTGGCCGAGATGGCGCCAGAGCGTGGCCAGGTTGATCCGCCCATCAGCCACGAACTCACGGTCGCGTCCCGCGGGCAGCGGCACGCAGATCTCGCCCTTGCAGAGGCCCTCGGGCTTCGCCTCCCAGCCGGTGGCCCGGAGCGCGTCCTTCGCGGAAACCCAGAGCGCCCCGGTCGAGGGCTCCGCTCCCGTCACCTCGTGCTCACCCGACTCCGTCAGCAGCGTCACCATGGCCAGGCCTCCCTGGGCGGGATCTTATCACCGCCCGCGGGCCGGCTCCGCGATCGCTACGGCAGGAGGTCGGCCACCGGGATGGGCCCGCCGCTGAACGCGAGCGGGATGAGATCGGCCGGGGCCGCCAGCCGCGTGACCGTGCGATACCGATAACCGAAGGCGGCCGAAGCGGCCGGCACCGGGTCCCGGTATACCTCCACGACGCCCTCGACGAGGTTCACGATCCAGTAGTCGGCCACGCCGGCGCGCGCGTAGAGGCTGCCCTTGCGGACACGATCGAGCTCGAGGCTGGATTCCGCCACCTCGACCAGCAGCGCCGGGTGCGTGGGATGGGCGTCGCCATAGTCCCCGGGCCATCCCGGCACAACGGCCACATCAGGCTCGGGCTCCGATTCGTCGTCAAGCGACACGGGCGCCTGGAGGCGCACGATCCACCCCGGAGGCAGGATGGCCCGCAGCGCGTAGTCGACCCGGGTGATCGCGGAGGCGTGATACGAGCCCTGAGGCTCGGCGACGATGAGCTGCCCACCGATCAGCTCGAGAGGCTCGCCCTGGAACGCCCCGAAACTCACGAGCCGGTCGTATTCCGCCCGCCGCCAGCGCCTCGGAGTGAGCGGGACCTGCATGGGTCCACGATAGCGGGAGGCCGGGGGCCGGTCAACGTGGCCGGATGGATACGCCGTGGACGGCCATCTCTGGTAGATCTCTTCGGTCGGACTTCATCAGCTCCCTCCACGCGCAGGGGTCCCCGGCGGGGCGGCGCCATAGCGCACGGCCGGAACGCTGCGCGACAGGTTCGGTAGCATCTTCTGCCGCGCCGCCTCGTATGCCTCCCAGTCGGCCATGTCCGGAAGGGAAGGAATGGTCACGCGCTCACCGCGGTCTAGTCCGACGAGCGCCGCATCCACCATGTCGTCCACGCCCATCAGGATGCTCGGCGGCAGGGCCGCGATGGCCGTGCCGGCCTTCTCCCAGATCGCGGTCCGGGTCGCTCCCGGCAGCACCACCTGCACGCGGACGCCTTTTTTGCCGCCGACCTCCTGCTGCAACCTCAAGCTCAGATTGAGCAGATAGGCCTTGGTGCCGCTGTAGCTGCCATTGAACATCTCCGGCGCGAGGGCCAGGACCGAGCTGATATTGATCAGGGTCCCCCGGTTCCGCGCGAGAAATCCGGGAATCGCCGCCCGCGCCAGCAGGGACGGCGCCAGGATATTGAGCTGGATCATGCGCTCGAGCTCACCGGGATCGGCGGTGGCCAGGTCGCCGCTCATGGCGACGCCCGCGTTGTTGACGAGAACGGTGATGGCGGCGTCGGTGCGTAGCACGTGCTCCACCCGGGCGAGATCCGCCCGGTCGTTCAGGTCGGCGACGACGACCTCGACCGAGCGACCGAAGTCATCGGCGAGGCGCGTCGCCAGCGCGGCGAGCCGCTCCCGATTGCGGGCGACGAGGATCAGATCGTGCCCGCGCCGGGCCAGCCGATCGGCATAGGTCGCGCCGATTCCGGAGGATGCCCCCGTTATCAGCGCCCTGCCTTGCGAGGTTGTCGCCATGAATCCATCCCCCCTCTTACCGTAGTGACCTGAAGGCCGCGCGGATCCGGACCGCGAAGAACGCTATTCCATTCCGCGCCCTCCCTGGGGCGCACGACTTATGATGCAGGCGGGATGGTTTCGGTTCCGTGAGCCGGGTTGTCGTGGTTACGCATCGAGCTGCACGAGGGGCATCGCGCTCGCCCACGATCCCGCCCTCCACCCACGCCCCTTGCGGTGGCCCGGCGGATCTCGGACACTGTCTCGGGGGTGCGCGGGAAAGCGACGATGACGACCGCAAAGCTGCCGAAGCGCCTGGGCTTCTTCACGCGCCTGCTCGATCAGGCGGACCCCGCCGAGCGTTACCGCCTGGCGACCGCGCAGATCATCCACGCCGAGCGGTTTGGGTTCGATTCGGCCTGGGTCGCGCAGCACCATTTCCACGAAGACGAAGGCGGCCTGCCCGGGCCGTTCGTCTTCCTGGCGCAGGTCGCGGCGCAGACATCGCGGATCCGCCTTGGAACGGCGATCGTGACCCTGCCGCTGGAGCTGCCGATCCGGGTGGCCGAGGACGCCGCGGTGCTCGACCTGATGTCCGGCGGCCGTCTGGAGGTGGGCGTCGGGCCGGGGGGCAACCTGTCCGCATTCGCCGCGTTCGGCCTGGACAGCGCCGAGCGCGGGACGCTGCTCGCCGGGCACCTCCAGGTCCTGCGCGACGCCTGGGCCGGGCGGCCGCTTGCCGGCGGCGACCGGCTGTATCCGTCGACTCCGCACCTGGGCGAGCGCATCTGGCAGGCGACGTTCACGATGGACGGGGCCAGGCGGGCCGGTGCGGCGGGGGACGGCCTGATGCTGTCGCGCGCGCAGCCACGACCGGCCGACGCGCCCGACATGTCGCTGGCCGAGATCCAGAACCCGATGATCGATGCCTATCTGGCGGCGCTGCCCGAGGACCGCGAGCCGCGCATCCTCGCCTCGCGCACCGTGTTCGTGGCCGATGACCGCGACGACGCGCAGCGCTTCGCCGAAGCCGGGCTGGAGCGTCATCGCGCGCGTCTCGCCAGGTCGGGCCGCGCGACCGGGAGCGCAACGGTCGGCGACCTGATCGGCGCCTTCAACGTTCATCTCGGCACACCGGCCGATGTGATCGCCTCGCTCCAGGCGGATAGCGCGCTCGCCCGCTCGACCGACTTCACGGTCCAGGTGCATTCGATCGACCCGCCGCATCCCTTCATCATCCGTTCGATCGAGCTGGTCGCCGAGGTGGTGGCCCCCGCGCTCGGCTGGACGCGCGATGACGAGGCGGGGATCCGGCGCATCGCGTGAACACACGGAGACGATGACCATGTCGGGCACGGACGCGGACGTGATTGACGCGCTGGTCGGGATCGAGCCGGGATCGTCCCTGGATGCGGTCCGCGCCCGTCGGCCGGAGGCGCGCACCCACGCGCAGGCGAGCTACCGCGCGCTGTTCGCGCCGGAGGTCCCCGGCGACGTCACCCCGCAGGAGCGCTTCGCGGTGGGCACCTTCGTCACCGGCCTGCATGGCGAGGCGGCGATCTCGGCGTTCTATGCCGAGGGCCTGTCCACTCGCGGGGCCTCGCCGTCGCTGCGCGACGCGGTCGACGCCGCGATCGCGGAGGCCCGGGCGTCGGGCCCCTACGGCAGCTTCCCCCCGGGTCCGCTGAGCCGCGAGAATACGGCCGGGCCGGTCTACCGCGTGAGCCCGCCCGCCCGCCGCGTGCTGGGGCCGCGCCTCGTCGCGGCCTTCGAGCACGTGCACCTGCTCGTCCTGCACCCGCGCGACGCCGACCCGGCCGCGCTGCAGGCGCTGCTGGACGCCGGCTGGTCCGCGACCGATATCGTGACGCTCTCCCAGATCACCGCCTTCCTGTCCTTCCAGATTCGAGTCGTGGTCGGACTGCGCACCCTTGCCAGCGGCTCCTGATACCCGAGGTCCCGACATGCCCGATACGGTTCTGGTTCCCCCCGACCACACGGCTCCCGTTGCCTTCACCCGGGCACAGCTCGACTGGCTCCCCTGGCTCGAGCCGCTGATGGTCGAGGCGCTGACCGACCGCCACATGGCGAGCTTCGTGGACGCCGCGCGCGTGAAGTCGCCGTATTTCCGCCTCCTGGCGCGCGACCCGGATGCGCTCGAGGCCAGGACGCGAACCGACAAGGACATCTTCTACAACCCCGATGCGGGCCTGCCGCGGGCGGAGCGCGAGCTCGCCGCCGCGGCCACCTCTCGCTTCAACGGGTGCATCTACTGCGCCTCGGTGCATGCGCGACACGCCGCGACCTATTCGAAGCGCGAGGCGGATGTGGAGCGCCTGCTCGGCGACGGGGTCGCCGCCGATCTCGGAGAACGCTGGAACGCCATCGTCGCGGCCTCGGTCGCGCTCACCGCCACCCCGATCACGTTCGGGCGGGAGCACGTGGACCGCCTGCGCCGGTCGGGGCTCGACGATCTGGCGATCGCCGACGTCGTCCATGCGGCGGCGTTCTTCAACTGGGCCAATCGGCTGATGCTGTCGCTCGGTGAGCCGGCAGCCCCGGCCGAGACATGACGCGGCGGAGGTTCCGATGACAGACCCGATACGCGTAGGAATCGTGGGAGCGACCGTGACGCAGGGGGGCAGCGGCTGGGGGGCCAACGCCCACGTCCCCGCCCTGAAGGCCCTGCCCCGCTACGAGCTGAAGGCGGTCTGCACCTCGCACGAGGACACCGCCAGGGCCTCGGCCGCGGCGTTCGGGGCCGAGCGGGCATTCCACCGGTTCAGCGACATGGCGACGGACCCGGACGTCGATCTCCTGGTCGTCTGCGTGCGAGTGCCCGGTCACCGAGACCTCGTCATGGCCGGCCTGCAGGCCGGCAAGGCCGTGCTCTGCGAGTGGCCGCTCGGCGCGAATCTGGCGGAGGCCGAAGAAATGGCGGGGCTCGCCCGCCAGCGCTCCGTGACAGACCATCGTCGGTCTGCAGGGGCGCAGCGACCCGGCGATTCTGTACGCGGCCGACCTCGTCAAGGGAGGGCTACGTCGGCGAGGTGCTCACGGCAAACCTGACCACCGTGGCCCAGGCCCAGCTGCAGCGGGGCCCCGGCCGCATCTGGCAGGGCGTACGCGCCAACGGCGCCAACACGCTGACCATCGCCGGCGGCCACGCCATCGACGCCCTGTGCGCCGTGCTCGGCGAGTTTGCCGAGGTCTCGGCCCGTGTGTCGACTCGAATCCCGGAGTGGCACACCCTGGAGGGCAAGCCGGTTCCGGTTGACGCGCCGGACAGCATCAACGTGGTCGGCCGACTGGTGGGCGGCGCCGAGGTGACGGTCAACGTGGCCGCCGTTCCCTCGAATCCCGGCGGCAACCGAATGGAGATCTACGGGCGCGAGGGCGCCCTGGTCATCCGGACGGATGGCTCGCTCAACATCGGACCGAGTCAGGCCCACGCGGGCAAGGGCAAGGAGCCCATGGCGCCGATGCCGGTGCCGGCCAAGTACAGGCTCGCTCCGGAGGGCACGCCGGGTGGCCCGCCCTACAACGTCGCCCAGGCCTACGCGCGCCTGGCCGACGCCCTGCGGCACCGGTCGATCCTTCGACATCGACTTCGCCCTCGCCGTCCAGCGCCACAAGCTGATCGACGCGATCGAGCGGTCCTCCGCCACCGGCCGGTCCGTGAGGCTGCACGCGACGGAGGCGTAGCTCTCGCCCCGGCGTCCCGGTCACCCCGCTCCCGGAGCTGCAGCGCCGCGAGGGCCAGCCGGATGCCCAGGAGCGTGTCGGACCCGGAGGTTGCGCCGACACCCAGCAGGCGCGCGGCGCTCCCCCGCACCGCCTCGACCGAATCCGCCTCCAGGACGTCGACGACGCTCTCCGAGAAGTCGCCGGCCAGGGCGTGGACGACGAACTCGCGCGCGACCGCGGTCGTGCCGTCCCACGCCCGCTGTCGCACGGAGGCCCGGATCTCGGGACGCGCCGCCAGCCAGGACCGGTCGAACCGCTGAACCACCGCGAGCGCGCCCACGAGGCAGTCGTCCCCGGCCGGGGTCAGCCCTTCGCCCAGGCCGATCAACCCGAAGGCCCCGTCGAGGAAGGTCTCCGCGTGCCGCCGCGTCAGACCCTCGGCCAGGCGTGACCGCGCGCGGTGCCCGATCGGGCTCCACAGTGCGCGACCGCTCTGCCCGTGGCATTCGTCCCTCAGGCCCGCGAGGGCCGGCGGCGGCGCGCCCGGGCTCTCGCGCATGGCGGTATTCGTGAGCGTCGCGCCACGCCACCGGACGCCGATGCCGCCGAGGACGAGCCCGTCGCCGCACCGCCTCACGCGCGCGCCGGGATGGATCGCGCCGGTGGCGGGCATCCGAGCCAGGGCGGCGGCGAAGGGCGCCCCCAGCGCGCCCGGAGCCTGCAGGGTCAGGAGTCTCCCGTCATGCCAGGAGAGGTTCACCGCGCGCGCGAACACCGAATGGACGCGGCCCGCCTCGGGGGGCGCCGCCTCGAGCCGCAGCGCGACGGCCGGAGCGAGCCTCAGCACGTCGAGCCACCGCGCCTCGCCGCCCATCACCTACTCGTCGTCGAGCAGCGCGAGGAGATCGGCCCCGCCGGCCTCGCCGGCCGGCGGCTGCCAGTCCACGTGCAGCACCGTCACGCCGTCGGCCTCGAGCTCCTGAGCGAAGACCTCGAGGCCGAGGTTGATCACGCGCAGCGGCCGGCCGAGGAGATTCTCGACGCTCATCCGCGGGCCTCCAGGAGCCGCGGCCCGAGCGTCGGGTCGAGCGCGAGGGCGGCGAACCGGGCCGCCTGGGCGCTCCCGGGCAGCACGTGGACGCCCGCGGCCTCGAGCGCCGCGACCTGGCCGGGCAGCCCCTGGGGGTCACCCGCCGTCCCGATCACGGACGCGACCACGGTCAGCTCGCGGCCCGCGCGGGTGGCGCGCGGCTCGCGCGTCCGCCACCGCGGCCGCCAGCGACCTCGCCGGATCCGGATGCGTCCCC
This sequence comes from uncultured Candidatus Rokubacteria bacterium, assembly GCA_963747235.1. GTDB lineage: Bacteria > Methylomirabilota > Methylomirabilia > Rokubacteriales > CSP1-6 > CAMLFJ01. The sequence goes on along the minus strand of CAVVEU010000013.1, from coordinate 167,038 downwards.
CGGCCCAGCACGAGGTCCAGGAGGAGCACGCCCACGCTCGGATCGCGCCCGGCCTCCCTGACCATCGCGTCGCGCTGGACCGGATCCAGCATCGGGTGGGGCCGTCCCACCGTGTACTCGTCGGCGCCGAGATCCAGGATCCGGTGCCGGCCGCCGGCGGGGGCGCTCGGCTGCCGCCAGCCAGGCGTCGAGCACCAGCCGCGCCTCGTGCGCGAGCGTCCCGCCCACGAAGAGTCCGAGCAGCGTTCCGCCGCGCCGTCGATCCGCGCCGAGCCGCGCGAGCCGGATCCGCACGTCCTCGGGATCGCCGAAGGCGCGCGGGACCCACGGCGTCGCGCGCACGTCGGCGGTCGGCCGCCTCCGCGGCATCCTCGAGCGTGGCCACCCAGCGCCCGGGAGCCCCCGCCGGGGCGGACGCGCCCAGGCAGCAGACCACCACCGGCTTGCCGATGACGCGGATCGCCGCCTCGAGCCGCGCGAGCGCCGCCGGCGCCGGCGGCTTGGAGATCACGACGATCAGCTCCGTCGAGCGGTCCGCGCCCAGCGTCTCCAGCGCGAACGCGGTCATCACGCCGCCCACCTCGGCCGAGAGATCACGGCCGCCGACTCCGATCCCGTGCGAGATCCCCTCGCCGAGCGAGGCGAGCCGGGAGGCCACCGCCTGGAGCCCGGTGCCCGAGGCGGAGACGCACCCGATCCGGCCGCGCGGCACCACGTTGGCGAATCCGAGGCCGACCCCGTTCAGGTACCCGGTGCCGCAATCGGGGCCCATGCACAGGAGCCCCTTCTCGGTCGCGACCCGCTTCAGCGCGATCTCGTCGGCGAGGGCGACGTTGTCGCTGAAGAGGAACACGTGAAGCCCGCGCCGCAGCGCCGTCATGGCCTCGAGCTTCGCGTAGGCGCCGGGGACGGAGATCGTCGCGAGGTTCGCGTCGGGGAGGCGGCGCACCGCCGACTCGAGCGTCCGGGGCAGCACCCGCCCGGACTCCTCGCGCAGGCGCCGGCGCGTGTCGAGCAGCGCGTGGGCGGCTTCGATGGCGGCATCCGCCGCCGCGTCGCTCTCGGCGTCCACCACGAGCATGAGGTCGCCGGCGCGTCGCGTCGCGCACCGGCGGAGCCGCGAGGCCGGCGGACGCGAGCAGCTCGTGGTTGGCGGCGGTCCCCATGAGCGCGGCGGCCTCGCGCACACCGGGGCGCCCGCGCAGCTCACCCGCGACGCGCATCAGGACCATCGAGTCCTGGTAGAACGAGCGGCGGACCGTTCCCCGGAGAGCCACGTCCGCCCGATCCCGCCGCCCGTCCGGCGCGGGCCCCTATGCTCGGTAGCGCTCGGCGAACGCCTTGAGCGCGTCCACGAACGGCTCGAGCGGCGGCGTCGAGATCCCGGCGCCGATCATCCGGGACGCTCCGCGGTGCGCGATCGCGGTGTTGATCGCGGGAACGATCCGGGTCTGCACGACCTTGCGGATGTCGATCCCGGTCGGCGTCCCCTCTCCTTCGAGGGCCGCCACCGGGAACAGCGGATTCGACCCGACACAGATCTCGCCCATCCGCCGGGTCGTCGCGACGGCGTCCGCGAACGACTTCGCGCCCACGATCTTCTGCACCGACGGCGACGCGGCCATCGCCATCCCGCCCAGCCCGTAGGTCTCCATGATCGCGGAGTCGCCGGTGTCCAGGTTGGCGTCGGCGGCGCTGAAGCCGGGGAAGTAGAGCCCGTCCACCGCGCTGGCCGGACCCGTGAACCACCGGTCGCCCAGCCCCGCGACGCGGATGCCGAACTCCACCCCGTTGCGCGCCATCGTCGAGACCACCGTCGCGCCCTCGATCCCCTCGATGGCCCGGCTCGCCGCCTTGGCCGCGCACATCGCCCACGCGAGGAAGAACTGGTCGTTGTCGCGCGTCAGCAGGCGCATGATCGCCTCGAGGTCGCGGCGGTCCTGCACGACGCCGACCAGCGGCGCCGCCAGCCGCCGGGCGAGGAGCCCGGTCGCGGCGGCGTTGCGCATGTGCATCTCATCGCCCATCGTGAACGCCTGGGCCATCAGGCTCGCGAGATCGATCGGCCCCTCCCGGTCGAGGACCGACGCCAGCGCGGGAGCGACGACATCGCGGATCCACGCGAGCCCGGCCAGGGTCTCCGGCCCGTGGCCGCCGAAGCGGAGCTGATGCCCCCACGGCCCGTCCGCGATGAAGGAATAGGCGGCGGTCCCGTTCGCCTGATCCTCCACCACGAGCAGGGGCATGCTCGGCGAGATGATCCCCGCCATCGGGCCGACCGCGCCGCGCGAATGGCACGGGCTGAACGAGATCTCGCCCGACGCGGCCAGCGCCCCGGCCGCCTCCGCGGTGGTCGCCCAGCCCTCGTGGAGGATCGCGGCGGTGACCGCCCCGCGCATCGGCCCGCACATGCGCTCCCACGCGATCGGAGGCCCGGCGTGGAGGAGCGCGCGCCCCACGAGCCCGATGGCGTCCTTCGCCGGCCGCACCGCCGTCCACGCCGGCCGCGCGCGGCAGAGCCGCTCGAGCGCTTCCCGATTCGCCGCCCCGATGCTCACGCTCATGGCCGCGGCGATTATAGTGAGAACCCGGCGCCTGCGCTATACTCCCGCGAGATTCCACGAGGGGAGGATCTGACACTGACCGTCGATCACGGACACCGCTCCCCTGCTCTCCGTCCGCGGCATCACCAAGGCCTTCCCCGGCGTCGTCGCCAACGACGCCGTGTCCTTCGACGCGTACGGCGGCGAGATCCACGCCCTCGTGGGCGAGAACGGCGCCGGCAAGAGCACCCTCATGAAGATCCTCTACGGCTTCTACCGGCCGGACGCGGGGGAGATCCGGGTCGCGGATCGGCCGGTCCAGATCCGCTCCCCCCACGACGCGCGGGAGCTCCGCATCGGCATGGTCTTCCAGGACTTCGCCCAGATCCCCGCGCTGAGCGTCGCGGACAACGTCGCCCTGTTCCAGGCCAACCTGCCCCCCGTGCCGGACATGCCGGCGATCGCGCGCCGGATCGAGGCGCTCTCGCAGCGCTACGGTCTCGAGGTCGAGCCGAGCGCCCCGGTCTGGCGCCTCTCGGTGGGCGAGCGGCAGAAGGTGGAGGTCGTCAAGCTCCTCCTGGCCGACGCGCGCATCCTGATCTTCGACGAGCCGACGCGCGGCCTCGCCCCCCAGGAGGTGGCCGGCCTCTTCCGCGTCTTCGCCGACCTCCGCCGCGACGGCTACGCGGTCGTCTTCATCACCCACAAGCTCGATGAGGTGCTCGCGGGCGCCGATCGGATCTCGGTCATGCGTCGGGGCCGGATCGCGGGCACGCTGCGGCGATCGGACGCGACCGAGGAGACGCTCGTGTCGCTGATGTTCGGATCGGCTCCGTCGCCGAGGTCGCGCCGAGCCGCCGCGGCGCGGCGGGGCCGGCCGGCCCGCCCCGGCTCGAGCTGCGCCATGTCGGCACGAGAGCCGACGGGCGCGCGGTCGGCCTCCGGGACATCGACCTCGCCGTCGCGCCCGGCGAGATCGTCGGCGTGGCGGGCGTGTCCGGCAACGGCCAGCGTGAGCTGGGCGACCTCGTCCTCGGGCTCGCGCGATGCGCGCGCGGCGTCAAGCTCCTGGGCGGCGCCGACGCGACGCGCTGGCCGGTGGCCCGGGTCCGCGCCAGCGGCGTGGCCTTCATCCCCGAGGACGCCCTCGCGATGGCGGGGGCCGCGCAGCTGACCGTCCTCGAGAACATGGCCCTCGGCGACACCCGCCGCTACGCGCGTCATGGCGGCCTGGCCATGGACTGGGAGAGCGCGCGGAGCGACCTCGCGCGCTCCCTCGCGCGCCTGGGCGTCGCGGTCCCGGCGCTGCAGGCGCCGCTGGGAACGCTCTCGGGCGGGACGGTCCAGCGCGTGATCCTGGCCCGGGAGCTGGCGCGGCGGCCGAAGCTGATCGTCGCGTTCTATCCGACCCGCGGCCTCGACGTGCGGAGCGCCATCGCCACGCGTGATCTCCTCGTGGCCTCGCGCGACGAGGGCGCGGGCATCCTGCTCATCTCCGAGGATCTCGGCGAGCTCTTCGCGCTGAGCGATCGGCTCGTGGTCCTCTTCCACGGCCGGCTCGCCGGATCGAGGGTCCCCGCCGACACCACCATCGAGGAGATCGGCTACCTGATGACCGGCGGATCGGAGCGTCATGACCGCTCCGCCTGAGTCCGCCACCCTCGGTCTCGCCTGGCGCGCCCGGCTGACGAGCATCGCCATGCCGGCGGGGCTCGCGCTCGTCGTGTTCGCGGGCGTGCTCCTGGTGTTCGGCAAGAACCCGATCAAGGCGTACGTCGACATCTTCGGGAGCACCCTCGGGAGCGCCTACGGATTCTCGGAAACCCTCGTCAAGATGACTCCCGCTCGTCCTCACCGCGGTGGCGGTGGCGATCCCGGCCCGGATCTGGCTGATCAACGTGGGCGGGGAGGGCCAGCTCTACATCGGCGCGATCTTCGCGACGTGGGGCGCGCTCACCTTCGGGCATTTCCCGGGGTGGCTGCTGCTGCCCCTCATGATCGCGCTCGGCTTTCTCGGCGGGGGGCTCTGGGGGCTCATCGCCGGCCTCCTGCGCGCCAGGGGCTGGGTCAGCGAGACGATCTCCACCCTCCTCATGAACTACATCGCCATCCTGTCGCTGAACTACGTCGTCTTCGGGCCGTGGAAGGACCCCGAAGGGGTCAACTACCCGCAGACCGCCGAGTTCGCCCCGGCCGCGATCCTCCCGGTGCTCGGGCAGAGCCGCGTGCATCTGGGCCTCGCCCTGGGGCTGCTGGCGGTCGGGCTGTTCGCGTTCTTCGTCTCCCGCACGCGCTGGGGCCTCGAGATGCGCGCCATCGGCGGCAATGCCGACGCCGCCCGGCGCAACGGCCTGCCGGTCGGCCGCTACGTGATCGGGCTGATGTTCATCGGCGGCGGTCTCGCCGGCCTCGCCGGGATGTGCGAGGTCTCCGCGATCCAGGGGCGGCTCCGGCCGAGCCTCTCGCCCGGCTACGGCTACACCGGCTTCCTCATCAGCTGGATGGCCGGCGGCCATCCGCTCGGCATCCTGGGCGCGGCCTTCCTGCTCGCCGTCGTCACCGCCGGCGGCGACATCCTCCAGATGACCCAGGCGATCCCGGGGTCGGTGGTGAACATCCTGATGGCGGTCATCCTGTTCGTCATCCTGGGACGGCGCCCCGGGCTGGGACGGCGCCCCGGACGCGCTGATGCTCGGCCTGGCGCGCGGGCTCCTGTCGGGCGCGATCGTGTCGGGCACGCCCCTGCTCTACGCCACGCTGGCCGAGCTGATCTCGGAGCGCGCGGGCATCGTGAACCTGGGCCTCGAGGGCGTGATGCTGGTGGGCGCGGTGGTCGGCTTCGTCACCTGCGTGTCCACCGGCAGCGCGACGCTGGCCGTCGCGGCGGCCGCGCTCGCGGGCGCGCTCTTCAACATGATCTTCGCGTTCCTCGTGATCTCGCGCCGGGCCAACCCGCTCGCGACCGGGCTGGCCTTGATGTTCTGCGGGGTCGGGCTGAGCGCGCTCCTGGGCGCGCCCTATGTCGGCAGCCAGATCGGCGGGCTCCCGGATATCCCGGTTCCCGGTCTCGCCGAGCTCCCCGTCCTGGGCCCCGCGCTCTTCACGCACGACGCGCTCGTCTACCTGGCCGCGCCCGTCGCCACCCTCCTCTGGTGGGTGCTCTTCTTCACGCGATGGGGGCTGAGCCTGCGGGCGGTCGGGGAGAACCCGGTGGCGGCCTTCGCGGCCGGGCGGAACCCTCACCGGATCCAGTACCAGGCGCTGATCGTCGCGGGCATCCTCGGAGGCCTCGCCGGGGCTCATCTCTCCGTGGGCGTGGCCAAGGCGTGGGCCGAGTGGATGACGGCGGGGCGCGGCTTCATCGCGGTGGCCCTGGTGATCTTCTCGAAGTGGCACCCGCTGCGGGCGATCGCGGGCGCGCTGCTGTTCGGCGGCGCGATCTCCCTGCAGCTCCAGATGCAAGCGCTCGGCGTGCCGATCTCGGCGTTCCTCCTCGACATGCTCCCCTACGTCCTCAGCCTGGTCGTGCTGGCGGTCTGGGGAGGCGCCCGGCGCCATGCGGCTCCGGCCAGCCTCGGGCGTGTGTTCCAGGGAACCGAATAGCATCCACTCACCCAGGACAAGGAGACAGAGCCATGATCCTCACGCTCATCCGCGCGGTACGGACCCTCCCGGCGGTCCTGGTCGCCCTCGCGGTCGTCCTGGTCGCCGGGCCCTCGGCGGAGGCCCAGGCCCTCAAGGTCGGCATCCTGCACATCGGCTCCATGGCCGACGGCGGCTACAACCAGGCTCACGCCGAAGGCATCCAGGCGATGAAGAGGAACCTGCCGGGGGTCGAGGTCATCGAGGTGGAGAACGTCCCGGAGGGCGCCGACGCCGAGCGGGTGATGGAGAACATGGTCAAGCAGGGGGCCAAGCTCATCATCGCGGCGAGCTTCGGCTACCTCGAGCCCGCGCTGCGCGTCGCCGCCAAGTACCCCGACGTGAAGTTCTTCCACCCCGGCGGCTACAAGCGCGCGCCGAACCTCACGACGTACTGGGCGAGCACCCCCGAGGCGTTCTACCTGATGGGCATGGCGGCCGGCAGGGCGACCAGGACCAACAAGCTCGGCTACGTCGTGGCGCTGCCCATCAGCTTCTTCCTCGCCAACGTCAACGCCTTCGAGCTGGGCGCCCGGTCCGTCAACCCGAAGGCGGAGACGCGCGTGGTCTTCACCGGCACCTTCCTCGACCCCGCCAAGGAGGCCACCGCGGCCAACGCGCTCCTCGATCAGGGCGTGGACGTGCTCGGCGTCATCGTCGACTCGCCGATCACGGTGGTGCAGACGGCCGAGAAGCGCAACGCCTACTCCATCGGCTATCACTCCCTCGGGCCCAGAAGTTCGCCCCGAAGGGGTGGATCGGCGGGATCGCGTTCACGTGGGGCAATCTCTACACGCGCTTCGCGAAGCAGGTCACGGACGGCGCGTTCAAGAGCGAGAACATCCTGCAGTATCGCGCTCGATGCCTCGCGCCCTCGCCCACCCGCAGCGTCGCGGCTGATCGGCCCGTGCCTTCGAGCGCGCGGCGCCAGGGCCTGCTGGCGCTGGTCATCGTGATCGCGGCCTGGGGCCTCACGTGGCCGGTCAACAAGGTGGTGCTGGCCACGCTCTCGCCGCTCTGGGCCGTGACCCTGCGCTCGGCCATCGCCACCGTCGCGCTCTTCGCGCTCACCGCCTGGCGCGGTCGGATCACCCTCCCGCCCCGGCGGGACCTCCCGGTGCTGCTGAGCATCACGCTGCTGCACATGGTCGGCTTCAACCTCCTCGCGAGCTGGGGCCTGGGCCTGGTCCCCACCGGCCGCACCGTGGTGCTCGCCTACACCACGCCGCTCTGGGTCACGCCGGGCGCGGCGCTCTTCCTGCGCGAGCCCCTGACCCCGCGCCGCGCCGTCGGCGTGCTCATCGGCCTGGCCGGCCTCGTGACGCTCTTCAACCCGCTCGCGCTCGACTGGAGTGATCGCGACGTCGTGCTCGGCAACCTGGCCATCCTGGCCGGGGCGCTGCTCTGGGCCCTCAGCATCCTGCACATCCGGGCGCACCGCTGGGCCTCGACGCCGTTCGCGCTCATCCCCTGGGAAACCCTGCTCGCGACCCTGCTCCTGGTCCCCTTCGCGCTCGCGACCACCGCGCCGGCGCCCGCTCAGTGGACTCCATCGTTCATCACGCTGCTTCTCTACCTGGGCATCGTGGGCACCGCCATCGCGTACTGGGCCACCGCGACCGCCAGCCGCAACCTCCCTGCGGTCACGACATCGCTCGGGCTGCTCGCCACCCCGGTGGTCAGCGTGATCACCGCGACCGTCTGGCTGGGTGAGCCGCTCACTCTCACGCTCGTCGTCGCGATCGTGCTGGTCCTGGGCGGCGTGGCCATCGGCAGTAGCGGCCGGGCGCGCGACTTGACAGGGCCCGGGGCCCCGCTTCACTCTCTCCCCGTGGCCGACTACCACACGATCCCGGATACCCCCGCGCCGACGAAGCGCGAGCTCCTGGCAGCCCTCGCGGCGAGCCGGGACGAGGTCATCACCCTCGTGCGCGCGATGGACCCCGCCCAGCTCGAGGAAGGCCGCTACGAGAACGGCTGGAACGGCCGCCAGATCCTGGCCCACATCGCCTCCATCGAGTGGAGCTATCCCCGGCTGATCGACATCGCCCGCACGCCACCCGCGCCGGTCGAGGCAACGCCGCCCACGCGGACGATGAAGGGCGGCAACGACGCCTACAACGATCGCCAGGTGGCCAAGCGCGAGAGCATGACCGTCGCCCAACTGCTCGCCGAGTTCGAGGCGAATCGCGCCGCGACCATCCGGGCCGTGGAGGCCGCGGACGAGGAGCTGTTCGCGCGCCGCATCCGCTCCGCGGGGGGCGTGGTCGGCCCGCTCGCCACCGTCTTCCACCAGATCGCGGTGGCCCACGTGCTGGGCCACGCGCGAGATATCGGAGGCTCTTCCCACCATGGCTGATCGGAATCCGCGGGGCCCGCTCGACGGCGTGAAGGTGCTCGACATGACCGAGCACATGGCGGGCCCCTTCTGCACCATGATCCTGGCCGACATGGGCGCCGACGTGATCAAGCTCGAGCGGCCCGGCGCGGGCGATTCCTCCCGCGGCATGGGCGACGGCAGCGAGCGCAATCCCTACTTCCGCTACATCAACCGCAACAAGAAGAGCCTGACGCTCGACTACAAGGGCGCGCGCGGCCGCGAGATCTTCCTCAAGCTGATCCCGGCCATGGACGTGCTGGTGGAGAACTACCGTCCCACCGTCATGGACCGCGCGGGCCTCGGCTGGGACACGCTCAAGCAGGTGAATCCCCGCCTGATCTACGCCCAGCTCTCCGGCTTCGGCTCCGACGGCCCCTATCGCGAGAAGGGCGGCTTCGATCTCATCGCCCAGGGCATGGGCGGCATCATGCACGTCACCGGCGAGCCCGACGGCCCGCCCACCTCGGTGGGCCTACCGATCTGCGATCTCGGCACCGGCATGTGGGGCGCCCAGGGCGTCCTGGCCGCGCTCTACGAGCGGCAGCGCACCGGCCAGGGCCAGAAGGTCGAGTGCTCGCTGCTGGAGACCGCGGTCGGCTTCTCCTCGTGGACCAGCGCGGGCTGGCTGGCCGACCACGTGGAGCCCGTCCGCATGGGCTCGCGCCACCGCCAGAACGCGCCCTACCAGCGCTTCGAGACCAAGGACGGCTACATGATGATCGGCGCCGCCGGCCAGTCCATCTGGCAGCGCTGCGCCCGCGCGCTCGGCCACCCGGAGTGGCTCGAGGACCCGCGCTTCGCCCGCTCCCCGGAGCGGCGGAAGAATCGCTTCGCGCTCGAGAAGGAGATCACCGCGGTGCTGGCGACCGCGCCGACCGCGCACTGGACCAAGGTGCTCGACGACGCGGGCGTGCCGTGCGGGCCCGTGTACAACTACGAGCAGCTCTTCTCCGACCCTCAGGTCCAGCACCGCGAGATGGTGGTCCACGCCGACGACGCCGAGCTGGGCCGCGTGCCCCACATCCGCACCCCGATCCGCCTCTCGGCCAGCGACGTGGCGGTGCGGCGGACCGCGCCGAAGCTCGGCCAGCACACGCGGCGAGATCCTGGCCGGCCTCGGCTACACCCCGGCGGACATCCAGGGCCTGCGCGGCGAGAGCGTGATCTGATCTTCCTGATCCGGCACGGCGAGACGCTCGGCAACGCCTCGCGCACCGTCCAGCTCCCCGACAACCCGCTCTCCCCGCGCGGCATCGCCCAGGCCGAGCGCCTGGCCCGACGGCTCGAGCGCGAGGGCATCGGGGCCATTCTCGCGAGCGACTACGCGCGCGCCGCGCAGACCGCGGAGCGCCTGGCGCGTGTCACCGGCCTCCCGGTCCGGCACGATCCCCTGCTCCAGGAGCGCAACTTCGGCGACATCCGCGGCACGCCCTACGCCAGGCTCGGCTTCGACATGTTCGCGCTCGACTACGCCCCGCCGAACGGCGAGACCTGGGAGGTCTTCCACGCGCGCGTGGACCGGGCCTGGGCGCTGGTCCAGGAGCGCGCCGCCGCGACCGGCGGGCACCTGGCCGTCGTCACCCACGGCCTCGTCTGCCGCTCGCTGGCCGCGCGTCACCTGATCCTGCCCGACGGCGAGGACGTCCCCGAGCGCTGGGAGAACACCGCGCTCACGATCATCGACCATCCGGCTCCCTGGCGCGTGCGGCTGCTCAACTGCGTCACCCATCTCGACGACGACGCGGCCGCCCAGCCCCTGTCGAGCTCCGGCGCGGTCTGAGGAGGCGGCCATGGCGATGCTGATTCGCGGCGGGCGGGTCCTGGCGGGTACCCCGGCGGGGCTCCAGCGGGCGGATGTCCTCATCGAGGGCGACCGTATCGCCGCGATGGGCCCGGGGCTGGCGCCTCCGCCCGGCGCCCGGGTGATCGAGGCCGCGGACCGCCTCGTGCTCCCCGGCATGGGCAATGCCCACACCCACGCGGCCAGCCACCTGGCCCGCGGACGGGTCGGGAGCTTCACGCTCGAGGATCTGCTGACCTACTCGCCCGCAAACTCCGGATTTCGAACGCCGGACGACGAGTACCTCTCGGCGGCCATCGGCGCCATCGAGATGCTCAAGACCGGCTGCACCGGCGCCTACGATCTCTACATCGCGGTGCCCGCGATCACCGACGAGACCTTCGCGGCCGTGGTGCAGGCCTATACCGACGTCGGGGTGCGCGTGGTCCTGGCGCCGGCGGTCGCCGACGTCGTCTTCTACCAGACCGTCCCGGGCCTCAGCGACCTCCTGCCCGCCGGACCTGCGCCGCACGGTCCAGGACATCCGGCCCGCGCCGACCAAGGGCCTGCTCGACCTGACCGAGCGCGCCATTCGCCGCTGGCACGGCAGCGCGGAGGGGCGGATCCGCGTGGCGGTGGCGCCCACCATCCCGAACCAGGCCACGGACGAGCTGCTCGACGGCTGCGCCGCCCTGTCGCGGGAGTACGGCGTCGGCATCCACACCCACCTGGCCGAGTCCAAGGTCCAGGTGGTCGAGAGCCGGCGGCGCTGGGGCAAGAGCATCGTGGCCCGGCTGGCCGACCACCAGGTGCTCGGCCCCGGCTTCGTGGGCGCGCACTCCGTCTGGCTCGACGACGACGATCTGCGCATGCTGGCCGACGCGGGCGCCGCGGTGGCCCACAATCCCGGCAGCAACCTGCGGCTGGGCGTGGGCATCGCGCCGGTACGCGAGATGCTCGACCGAGGCCTCGCGGTGGGCCTCGGCACCGACGGCTCGACCTGCGCGGACAACCAGAACCTCTTCGAGGCCCTGCGCATCGCCTCGATCATCAGCACCGTGCGCTTCCCGCACGAGACCGCCCGCTGGCTCGACGCCGACACCGTCTGGGGCCTGGCCACGTCCGGCACCGCGCGGGTCATGGGCCAGCCCGGAGACCTGGGCGCGCTCGCGCCGGGGCGCAAGGCCGATCTCGTCCTGCTCCGGACCGACTCGATCTTCCTCCGTCCCCTGTCCGACCCGGTGAAGGCGCTGGTCTACGCCGAGACCGGAGCCAGCGTGGACACGGTGCTGGTGGACGGGCGCGTCGTCCTCGAGGGGGGCCGCGTGACCACGGTGGACGAGACCAGGATCTACGCCCGCGCCCAGGAGGCCGCCGACCGGCACCGCGAGCGGGCCGCGGACGCCTGGGCCCTGGCCGGGCGCCTGGCGCCCTATGTGGCCGCGGCGTGCCGGGGCGCGGTGACCACGCCGCTACCGATCAACCGCTTCGCGGCGCCGACGCCTACGAGCTGACCGGGCCGAGCAGCCAGTCGAGGATCCGCGGGTTCTCGTCCCGCGGGTAGGTGTGCGAGAGGTCCTCGATCTCGCGGTAGACGACCCGCGCCCCCGCCATCTCGAGCGCGTCCCGGCTCATGCGCGCGGTCTGCACGGGGAACATCCAGTCGAGCGCGCCGTGGACCAGGTAGATCGGCCGGTCGCGCGCGTGCTGGATGTCGCCGCGCGCCAGCAGGAACGGATGGAGCACGCCGCAGGCCGGCGCGAGGTGCGTGAAGGGCATGCCCTCGACGAGCCCGCAGAGCAGCGCGTAGGTCGCGCCGTCGGACATGCCGGTGAGCAGGACGCGCGAGCGGTCCACGTGGTAGCGCGTGACGACATCCTCGACGGCGGCCTGGAGCCGCGGCGCGTCCACGTCCTCCCCGCCCATGATGGACCACGTGCGATCGAGCGCGGTCGGCGAGAGCAGCAGCACGCTCCGAGCGCGCGCCTCGCGCAGCCAGGCCCACAGGAAGTCACGGCCGTGGCCGCTGCCGCCGTGCAGCGCGACGACCAGCGGCGCCGGCGGCGCGGTGGCCTCCCACGTCTCCGGCACGTAGAGCGAAAGCCCGCCGCGGCTGCCGTGGTCGTTGCGGGCGTGGAGCACGCCGACCCGCGCGCCGTCGTCGCGAAGCGCGGCGTCGCGCAGGCGGCGCACCAGCACCTCGTCGCCGCGGCGGCCCGGCTCGAGGAACCAGCGGCTCACCGGGTCCAGCACCGGGGCGAGCGGGTAGAGCGCTTCCTGGAGCGGGGCGAAGCGGCGCAGGGCGCGGTAGAGCTCGATCGGCTCGCCGGATCGCGCGGCGGACGTGAAGGCGCCGATCAGCTCGATGGCCTGCCGGGTGACCTGCGCGAGCCGCTCGCGCAGCAGGCGCAGGTCGTCGGGCCACGCGGCCGCTTCGAGCGCGCCCAGCGGCCCGGTCAGGCGCTCGGCGTGCGGGCGCCAGGCGGTCGGCCAGCTCGAGCGCGCGCGGCGGGAAGAGGTGCCGCTGCGCCCACTCCACCCGGTCGAGCGCGCCGAGCAGGGCGACCAGCAGCGCGTCCGTCGTCTCCGCGACGGCCGGGGAGACCGGCATGGGCCTACGCGGCGCGGCGGTCGAGAAAGGCGCGCAGGGCCCGGCCGCACGCGGCGCCGTGCGAGCACGGCAGGCCGTGGCGCGCGTCCGGGAAGACGACGAGCTCCGAGCCCGCGATGCCCGCGTGCATCTCCTCCATGACCGCGAGCGGCACGAACGGGCTCCGGCCGGGAGCCAGCAGCAGGGTCGGCACGGGGATGCGGCTCCAGCTCGGGCGAGAGATCGCTCCCGATGAGCACGTCGGCCAGATCGAGCACGGAGTCCGCGGAACACCCGGCCTGCGCCCGCTCGAACCAGCGGTACTGCGCCTCCGACACGCGCGCGCGATCGAGGCGAAGCGGCGTCATCATCTCGCCCCACTTGCTCATGCCGTTGGCGCGGATGAACTCGCGCCACTCGCGCGCCCGCTGGATCGAGCCGCCGCGGTGCGAAGCGTTCGACACGGTCAGGCTCAGCAGCGCGTCGGGCGCCGGCTCCCGAGCAGCAGGCCGACGGTGCCCCCCACCGACTCGCCGACGAAGTGAAAGCGCTCGGCGCCGGCGGCCCGCGCGACCTCGAGCGCGTCGGCCATCAGCCCCTCGAGCGACCACGGGAAGCCAGGACCCGGCACGCCGGAGCGGCCGAAGCCCAGCATGTCGAAGCGGGCGACGCGGTAGCGATCCAGCAGCGCGGGGAGCCATTCCGCCCAGACGTCGGCGGTGGCGCCGATCCCGTGGTGGAAGACGATCAGCGGCGCCTCCGCCGCCCACGGCGCGGTCGCGTCGATGATCTCGAAGTGCAGCGACCCGCCCGGCCGGTCCAGCTTGCCGGTGGCGCTCACGGGCTCAGCCCGCGGTGACGGTGGCTCGCGCCCCGAGGGGCGCCCGCGTCACGAGCCCGATCCAGACCGCGAGGCGGTAGAGGATCAACAGGCCGGCGAGCGAGAGCAGGTTCACACGGAGCACCCAGCCGACGATCGGCAGCGAGAACGCTTCCGAGCCGCTCGCCAGCACCGCGGTCGCGGTCACGAGCACTGCCTCGTAGGCCATGAACGCGCCCGCGAACGCCACCCCGCCCGCCAGGACCACGCCGCGGTCGCGCAGGCGCTCGACGAGCGACTGGGCGGCGACCAGCGGCCACGAAGGCGCCCGCGCCCAGGATCACGCCCCAGGCGAAGCTGTTCGCGGTGCGCGGGTAGCCGAGCAGGCCGTAACCCACCGCCTGGTCGGCGAGCCAGGCGATGCCGATGAGCGCGAGCCCGTCGCGCCGGCTCATGTGGAGCGCGGCCAGCGTCGCGAGCGCGGCGAAGGGCGTGGCGCACGCCATGCCGAGCGTGACGAACACGCTCGCCGCGGTCAGCAGCAGAATCCACAGCCAGCGCCGGGCCTCGATGGGCATCGCGTTGCTCCTCCTCCGTGATCGTGCTGCCAGCGCGACCGACGGTATCAGAGCGATCCAGGCCGCGCAACCTGTACACCCCGCGTTTACGATACAATGCCCGCGTCATGACCACCCCGCTTCCGCTCGAGGGCGTGCGCGTCCTCGAGCTCGGCCACATCATCGCGGGGCCCTCGGCGGGACTGCTGCTGGCCGACCTGGGCGCCGACGTGATCAAGGTGGAGCGGCCCGGCGAGGGCGACCAGTCGCGGGGCATGCCGGCGGGCACCTCGGCCAACTTCCACTTCCTGAACCGCAACAAGCGCTCGATCGCGATCGACCTGAAGGGCTCGGCGGATGGCCGGGCCCTCTTCCTGCGCCTGGCCGCGGGCTCGGACGTGGTCATCGACAACTTCGCCTACGGCGCCGTCGAGGGCCTGGGCCTGGGCTACGACGTCCTGGCGCGGGTCCATCCGGGCATCATCTACCTGGCGCTCAAGGGCTTCCTTCCCGGCCCGTCGGAGGCGCGGCCCGTTCCTCGACGAGCTCGCGCAGATGTCGGCCGGTCTCGCCTTCATGACCGGGCCGCGCGGCCAGCCCCTGCGCGCGGGCGCCTCGATCGTGGACGTTGGCGCGGCGGCCTACGGGGTGATCGCGGTGCTGGCCGCGCTCCATCAGCGGGCGCAGACCGGCCGCGGGCAGAAGATCACCTCGGGCCTCTTCGAGACCGTCGTCTTCTGGGTGGGCCAGTGGCTCGCCCAGCACGCGGCCACCGGCCAGCCGTCGGTGCCGATGCCGGAGATCCGCCAGGGCACGCGCATGGGCTGGGGCGTGTACCAGCTCTTCACCGCCGCCGACGGCGAGCAGGTCTTCATCGGCATCACGTCCAACGGCCACTGGGAGCGCTTCTGCGACGAGTTCGGGTTGAAGGATCTCCTCGCGGACGAGCGCCTCGACGACAATGCCAAGCGCGTGGCCGCGCGCGCCTGGCTGCCCGCCCGCATCGCGGAGGAGATGCTCCGCTACTCGAGCGCCGAGCTGTCCGAGCGGCTCGAGCGCTGCCGGGTGCCGTTCGCTCCGCTGCGACGCCCGGATCAGCTCCTGGACGACGCGCACCTGCAGGCGACCGGGCAGCTCCTGGACACCCCGCTCCCCGGCGGCGGAATCGCCAAGCTGCCCAAGCTGCCGGTCCACAGCACCGCCTTCGACATGGGGCTCCAGCGCCCGGCGCCCACGCTGGGGGAGCACACCCGCGAGGTGCTGCGGGAGCTGGGCCTCGAGACCGACGAGATCGACGCGCTGGCGTCACGGAGGGTCATCGCATGAGCGACATGCCGAGTCACGTGATCATCAAGGAAGTGGGCCCGCGCGAGGGCTTCCAGTTCGAGAAGGGCGACATCAGCCTCGCCGCGAAGATCTCCCTGGTGGACGCGCTCTCCGACACCGGCGTCTCCACCATCGAGTTCACGTCCTTCGTGAGCCCGAAGTGGGTGCCCCAGATGGCCGACGCCGACCAGATGGTGGCGGGCATCAAGCGCGTGCCCGGCGTCGCCTACGAGGCGATCTGGCTCAACGAGGCGGGGCTCGAGCGGGCCGCGCGCCTGCGCGAGTCGCTCGCGCTGCGGCCGATGTTCGGGGTGGCGGCCACCGACACCTTCACGCGCAAGAACACCAACCGCAGCGTCGACGAGAAGATCGCCGAGCTGCCCGGCTGGGCCCGGCGCTACCAGGCCCTCGGCATGGACTGGATCGACGTGGGCGTGATGGCCGCCTTCGGCTGCAACTACGAGGGCGACGTGACGCCCGCGCAGGTGATCCGCGTCATCGAGAAGGTGGAGGAGCAGGCGCTGGGCTGCGGCTCGCGGCTCGGCAACATCAGCCTGGCCGACACCATGGGCTGGGCGAATCCCCTGCAGATCAAGCGGCTGGTGGGCGCGGTCCGGGCGCGCTGGCCCGCGATCCCGGTGAAGCTCCACCTGCACGACACGCGCGCGCTCGCCATCGCCAACGTGGTCGCCGCGCTCGAGATCGGCGTGGACCGCTTCGACAGCGCGGTGGCGGGCCTGGGCGGCTGCCCGTTCGCGGCCCACAAGGGCGCGGCCGGCAACGTCACCACCGAGGACCTGGTCTTCCTCTGCCAGGAGCTGGGCGTGGACACCGGCATCGAGCCTCGACGCGATGATCGAGGCCGGGCAGCTCGCCGAGCGCGTGGTCGGCCACCCGCTGCCCGGCAAGCTCAAGTCGGGCGGCAACCTCGAGAAGTACCGCGCGCGCCCGCGCCACCGCCGCCGCGGCGTCGGCCTAGATCGCGCCCGTGAAGCGCCGCGTCGTCGTCATCAGCATCGACGGCTTCGCGGCGTTCTACTGGGCGGATCCGCAGGCCCGCCTGCCGCGCCTCCGGCGCCTCGCCGAGCGCGGCGCCCTCGCCTCGGGCATGGAGACGGTCTTCCCCAGCACCACGTGGCCGACCCACGTGAGCATGGTCACCGGCGTGAGCCCCCGCGCCCACGGCGTGGTCGCCAACCACATCCTGAATCGCGACACGCGCGCGACCGAGGATCTCACCGGCGATCCCATCTACGACGCGCCCGCGCTGCTGCGCGCGCCGACCGTCTACGATCTCGCCCACGCCGCGGGCCTGCGCACCGCCGCCGTGGACTGGCCGGCCACCCGCAACGCGACCACGCTCGACTTCAACCTGCCCTTCTTCAAGGACCAGCGCGTGTTCGAGACCCAGACCGCGCGGGCGGTGTGGGAAGAGCTGGCCGCGCTCGGCTACCCGATGCACCGCCAGGGCGAGTGGGCGCTCCTGCCCAAGCGCTTCCTCAAGGACGAGATGGTCGGCCGCGTGGCGGCCCACGCGGCGCGCCGCCACGAGCCGGCGCTGCTGCTCCTGCACTTTCTGTGCGTGGACAGCTTCCAGCATCTCCACGGCCCCCGATCGCCGGAGGCCTACTGGGCGCTCGAGTACGTGGACGGCCTGATCGGCCGCTTCCTCGACTCGCTCCCCGACCCCGGCCTCGACGAGACCACCGTGTTCGTGGTGTCCGACCACGGCTTCCTGCCGTCGCACCGCGAGATTCGCCCCAACGTGAAGCTGCGCAGGCTGGGGGCCGAGCGCGAGGCGCGCTTCGTGATGAACCACGGCGCGGGCGCGCTCTACCGGCTCGACGGCGATCTCGCCGCCGTGCACCAGCTCGCCGCGGGAGATCGCGGCCATGGAGGGCGTGAGCGGCATGTGGCCCGCGACGGAGTACGGCGCCCTCGGCCTGCCCACGCCCGGCGAGCATGCCCAGGTGGCCGACGTGATGTTCGAGGCCGCGCCCGGCTACTCCTACGGCGACGCGGCGGAGGGCCCGGACGAGCACGGCGCGCCGAAGTACCTGGGCACCCACGGCCAGCGTCCGATCTACGGCGACAACGCGGCCTTCTTCCTGGCCGCCGGCGCGGGGGTCCGGCGCGACGTGGCCCTGGGGGCGATCAAGAGCCGCGACGTGGCGCCGACCGTGGCGACCGTCCTGGGCCTCCGGATGGAGGCGGTCGAGGGGGCCGTCCTGGCCCGGATGCTCGCGTAGACGATCGCTGCCGGGATTTCGGCCGACCGCTCCGCGCGCGGAAGTGCTAGGCTCGTCAGCCATGGCAAAGAAAAAGCGAGCGACCCCCAGTCGATCCCGAAAACCCGTCAAGACCAAGCCCAGCAAGCCGACCCGGACCCGGGTCGCCGCACCACCCCCCGCCGCGCCGCCGGAGCCCGAGACGACCGCGCTCGCGGTGCGCACGGCCACGCCCGAGCGCGTCTTCGCCGGCCGAGTGCAGCCGCCCGCGCCGCCGCGGCCGCTGCCGACCGGGCGGCGCGCCGTCTTCGTGGACGTGGAGAACTCGAGCCGCGCCGACCACATCGGCCGGGTACTCGACCACCTCGCGATCGATCGCGCCGACCGCCGGGTGGACCTGATCGCGGTCGGCAACTGGCGCGTCATCGGCGCCGACAGCGCGCGGCTCCTCGCCCGGCGCGGCGCCCAGCTCGTCCACAGCGCGCCCTCCACCGGCGTGAAGGACTGGAGCGACCTGCGCATCGCGGTGAGCGCGGGCGTCTGGCTCGGCAGCGCCCGGCCCGGCGACCTGATCGAGATCATCTCCGACGATCGCGCCTTCGACGCGGTGGGGGACGTGGCCGCGGTGCTGGGCGTGGAGTATCGCCGCCTGTCCCACCGCGGTCTCACCGGGCTGGTCCCCTCCTCCGAGGAGTTGCCCGCGCCCGAGGCGCAGGCGCCCCGCGAGGGCCGCGGCGGCCGGCGCGGCGGACGCGGTCGGCGCCGGGGCGGCCGCGGGGGCGGGAGCGGGGGCCGGAGCCGCTTCGATCAGGGCGGGCGCGGGCCGATGCCGGCGCGCAGCACCGCCCCGAGCCCGCCGCCTCCCGCGCGCGCGGCCGAGCCGGCACGGGCCCAGGCCGAGCCCGATGCGCACACCGCGCCGCACGACGAGCTGGTGGAGGTGGTGCGCGAGCTGGCCGACCACGCGCCCAATGGCGCGGTGCTCATCGACACGCTCGCCCGCGCCCTCAAGGAGCGCGGCTTCAGCCGGCCGGCGGGCTCGCCCCGGCTGATCACGCGCCTGCGACGCATCCGCCAGCTCGTGGTGAGCCAGACCGGCCGCATCACGCTGGCCGACGCGGGGGGCGCCGCGTCCACCTCGGCCGACGCGGGCCCGATGGCGGACGCCGAGCTCGAGCCGGTGGAGACGGAAGTCGGGGCCGCGGACGACGAGGCGACGCCCGGCAACGAGGCCCCGGCCAGCGAGGGCTCCCCGGAGACGCCCGACGCCCCGCACCGGTCCCGCCGTCGCCGCCGTCGGCGCGGGGGGCGTGGACGGGGCCGCGGGGGTGGCGGTGGTGGCGGCGCCCCCGAGCCGGTGCCCGCCCCGGCCTGAGCGCTTGATCTCGGGCGGACCCGGCGGTAGCGTCGGGGGCGCCCGCAGTCGGGCCTACCCGCAACCGCGCCACCATCAGCAAGGAGGCTGACCATGGCCGACTTCAAGAGCCTCGACACGACATTCAGCCAGGCCGTCGCCGCGAAGAAGATCCCCGGCATCGTGGCCATGGCGACCACCGACAAGGGCGTCCTCTACGAGGGCGCCTTCGGCCAGCGCGAGATCGGCAAGCCGGCCCCGATGACCCTCGACACCGTGGTGTGGATCGCCTCGATGACCAAGGCGATCACCGGGGCCGCCGCCATGCAGCTCGTGGAGCGCGGCAAGCTCTCCCTGGAGCGGCCCGCCGCCGAGGTGGTGCCGGAGCTGGGTGCGGTCCGCGTGCTCGAGGGCTTCGACGCCGCGGGCAAGCCGCGGCTGCGGGCGCCGAAGCGGCCGATGACCCTGCGGCATCTGCTGACCCACACCGCCGGCTTCTCCTACGAGATCTGGAGCCCGGCCATCGCCCAGTTCCAGCAGGTGACCGGCACGCCCGGGCATCACCACCTGCACCAACGCGGCGCTCGGCACCCCGCTCCTGTTCGATCCGGGTGACAAGTGGGACTACGGCATCAACATCGACTGGGTCGGCAAGATGGTCGAAGCGGTGAGCGGCCAGCGGCTCGACCGCTACCTCCAGGACAATATCCTCGGGCCGCTCGGCATGAAGGACACCTCCTTCAAGCTCTCGGCCTCGCAGCGCGAGCGGCTCTCCGCGGTGCACGGGCGCGGACCGGACGGCGCCCTGGCCCCGATCGAGTTCGGCCTCCCGCAGGAGCCGGAGTTCCACATGGGCGGCGGCGGCCTCTACGGCACCGTTCCCGACTATCTTGGCAGTTCTGCCGCATGATCGTGAACGGCGGCACGCACAACGGCGCGCAGGTGCTGCAGAAGAGCACGGTGGACCTCATGGCCCAGAACCACATCGGCGATCTCGAGGTCGGCGTGCTCAAGACCGCGATGCCGCCGCTCTCGAACGACGTCGAGCTCTTCCCGGGCATGAGCAAGAAGTGGGGGTTGAGCTTCCTGATCAACACCAAGGCGGTGCCCGGCGGCCGCTCGGCCAACTCGCTGGCCTGGGCCGGGCTCGCCAACACCTACTTCTGGATCGATCGCACCAAGCGCGTGTGCGGCGTCTTCGCGTCCCAGCTCCTTCCGTTCTGCGACGACACCGCGATCGACCTGTTCGGCAAGTTCGAGACCAGCGTGTACCAGAACGTCTAGGCGCCCGGCGCCAGGCATGCCAGGCCCCGGCCTCGTCGGGACAGGCCCAGACCGTGCTCGGCCCCATCGCCGGTGAGGCGATGGGAATCACGCTGCCCCACGAGCATCTCCTGATCGACTTCGAGGTGATGTTCCGGGAACCCGCCAACGGCGCCGAGCGGGGCCTGGCCCGGCAGCCGGTGGGCCTGGCCAACCTCGGCTGGGTCCGCCACAACTTCAGCTCGAACCTCGACAACCTGCAGCTCCTCGACGAGGCGGTCGCCCGCGACGAGGCGCTGCTCTTCAAGCACGCGGGCGGCCAGACCTTCGTGGACCCGACGAATCGCGGGCTCGCGCGGGATCCGCTCGCGCTCGCGCGCGTGGCCCGCGCCACCGGCCTCAACATCATCATGGGCTCGGGCTACTACGTGGCCGCCGCGCATCCGCCGGACATGGACCGGCGCACCGCCGACGACATCGCGCGCGAGCTGGTCACCGATCTCACCGAGGGCGTGGACGGCACCGGGGTGCGCGCGGGCTTCATCGGCGAGATCGGCACCACCTGGCCCTGGACCGACAACGAGAAGAAGGTGGTGCGGGCCGCGGTGGCCGCGCAGCGGGAGACCGGAGCGGCGCTCATGATCCATCCCGGCCGCCACGAGCGGCTGCCGCTCGCCATCGTCGACTTCATCAGGAAGGAAGGCGCCGATCTCGGGCGCACCATCATGTGCCACATCGAGCGCACCATCGCCGATCCGGCGGTGCTGCTCGAGCTGGCCGCGACCGGGGTGCGGCTCGAGTACGACCTCTTCGGCCTCGAGACCTCGTACTACCCCTATAATCCCGCCTTCGACATGCCCAACGACGGCGAGCGCATGCGCCAGATCCTGTTCCTGATCGAGCGCGGCCACCTGGGCCAGATCCTGATGTCGCACGACATCGCCTACAAGCACTGCCTGACCCGGTGGGGCGGCTTCGGCTACCATCACCTGCTCGTCAACGTGATCCCGCGCCTGCGCGCCAAGGGCGCCGACGACAAGATCGTCCAGACGCTCTTGATCGACAACCCCCGGCGGGCCTTTGCCTACGCCTGAGGGGTGGAAGGGAGGGTCAACGATGTCCCCTCGCCCGATCATCGGTACCGTCGCCGTCGCCGCCGTCCTGCTCCTGGCCGCGCTGACGCCCGCGTCCGGCCCAGACGCCCGCCCCGGCCGGGCCGGCCGGAGAAATCGCGGTCTCCTTCCACGTGACGCTCGCGCCGAGCTGGTTCGATCCCTCGACCGCGCCCGCCCCAGATCACGCCCTTCGGCGTGCTGTACGCGATCCACGACGCGCTGGTCCGCCCGCTCCCCGGCCAGAAGATGGGGCCGAGCCTGGCCGAGTCGTGGACGGAGAGCGCCGACGGGCTCGTCTACGAGTTCAAGCTGCGCCGCGGCCTCAAGTTCCACAACGGCGACGCCGCTCACCACCGACGACGTGAAGTGGAGCTTCGAGCGCTACCAGGGCGCGGGCGCCAAGGAGTTCCGGGCGCGCGTGCGGCAGGTGGAGATCGTGGATCCCCTCGTGATCCGCTTCCACTTGAAGGAGCCCTGGCCGGACTTCATGACCTTCTACGGCACCACCGCCTCCGCCGCCGGCATCGTGCTGCCCCGCAAGTACGCCGAGCAGGCCGGCGCGGACGGCTTCCGCCAGCGGCCGATCGGGGCCGGCCCCTATCGCTTCGTGAGCCAGCGGCCGGGCATCGACATCACCCTCGAAGCGTTCACCGGCTACTGGCGGAAAGGTCCCCAACATCAAGAAGCTCACCATGAAGAGCGTGCCGGACAGCACCACCCGGCTCACC
The DNA here is from genome assembly GCA_963747235.1 of uncultured Candidatus Rokubacteria bacterium. Taxonomy (GTDB): domain Bacteria; phylum Methylomirabilota; class Methylomirabilia; order Rokubacteriales; family CSP1-6; genus CAMLFJ01. Next base: position 144,712 of record CAVVEU010000013.1, on the reverse strand, counting down.
ATGCTGAAGAGCGGCGAGACCGACTTCGCCCTGTTCCTGGACGGGCCCGAGGCGGAGGCGGTGACGAAGGATCCGCGCATGCAGCTCGTGGACACCCGCCACGCCTCGATCTTCTGGATCGAGTTCGCCGACCAGTGGGATCCCAAGTCGCCCTGGAGCGACAAGCGGCTGCGGCAGGCGGTCAACTACGCGCTCGATCGCAAGACGACGAGCGAGGCGGCCTGCCTCGGCTTCTGTCCGCCCGCGGGCGTCATCGTCCCGCGCGTGATGGACTTCGCGCTCCAGGTGCCGCCGCATCCCTACGACCCGCAGCGGGCCAAGCGCCTGCTGGCCGAGGCCGGCTTTCCGAGCGGCATCGACGCCGGCGAGTTCGTGGCCATCCCCGGCTTCGCCACCGTGGGCGAGGCCGCGCTCAACAACCTGACCGCGGTGGGCATCCGGATGCGGATGCGCCCGATGGAGCGCGCGTCCTTCTACGCGGCCTGGCAGGAGAAGAAGCTGCGGGGGCTCTTCCTCGTCGCGGTGGGCAACTCGGGCAACGCGGCGAGCCGGGTGGAAGCGTTCATGTACTCGAAGGGCGCCTCCGCCTACGGCGGGTATCCCGATCTCGACGAGCTCTTCCTGCAGCAGGCCCGCGAGCGCGACCGGGCCAAGCGCGAAGCCCTGCTCCACCGGATCCAGCAGATGACGATCGACCGCGTCATGTTCGCGCCGCTGATGGACCTGCGCGGGCTGATCGGGGTGGGCCCGCGGGTGGCCGAGCACACCGTCAACTCGATCCCGGTGTACCCGTTCCCGGCCTACGAAGACATGCGGCTGAAGAACCCCTAGCGAGGAGACCACACCATGAAGAGGTCCGTCGCGCTCGTCGCCCTGCTCGTCCTGCTGCTCCCCGGCGTGGCCTTCTCCCAGGGCCTGCCCACCGCGACCCCGGAGGACGTCGGGCTCTCCTCGCAGAAGCTGGCCCGCGTGACCGACGCCGTCAAGGCCGAGATCGCCAAGGGGCGCTATCCCGGCGCGGTCGCCCTGGTGGCGCGGCGTGGCAAGATCGCCTATTTCGAGGCGCTCGGCCAGCGCGATCCCCAGAGCGGCGCGCCCATGACCAAGGACGCGATCTTCCGCCTCTACTCGATGACCAAGCCGTTCACCTCGGTCGCGGCCATGATGCTGGTCGAGGACGGGCGCATCCTGCTGAGCGATCCCGTCTCCCGGCACCTCCCGAAGCTCAAGGATCTTCAGGTGAGCGTCCCCCGCCTCGATGCCCAGACCGGCAAGGTGAGCTACACGCTGGTGCCCGTCGAGCGCGAGATGACGATCCAGGACCTGCTCCGTCACACCTCCGGGCTCGTCTACGGCCCGAATACGAGCCACGCCGTGGTGAAGGAAGCCTACGCCAAGGAAGGCGTGACCTGGGACGGGGTCACCCCGGCCGAGCAGATCGCGCGGATCGCGCGGGTGCCGCTCGCGCATCAGCCCGGCAGTGCCTGGGAGTACAGCATCTCCACCGACGTGCTCGGGCGCGTGGTCGAGGCGGTGAGCGGCATGACGCTCGGCCAGTTCTTCCAGGAGCGGATCTTCGCGCCGCTCAAGATGACGGATACCGCGTTCCTGGTGCCGAACGGCAAGGTGGTCCGCCTCGCGCAGCCCTTCGCCAAGGATCCGGTCACCGGCGCCGAGGTCAAGCTGCTGGACGTCACCCAGCCGCAGAAGAACGACGCGGGCGGCGCGGGCACCGCGGGTACCACGATGGACTACGCGCGCTTCTCCCAGATGCTCCTCAACGGCGGCCAGCTCGATCGCCTGCGCCTGCTCGGCCGCGCCACCATCGCGCAGATGTCGTCGGACCACGTGGGCGATATCCGGATCGCCTCCCCCGTTCTGGCCCGCGGCTACGGCTTCGGGCTGGGCTTCGCGGTGCGCAGGGAGACGGGCCTCAACTGGGTCACCGGCTCGGCGGGTGAGTACCGCTGGGGCGGCGCGGGCGGCACCGCCTTCTGGGTGGACCCGAAGGAGCAGATGGTGGTGGTGTGGATGAGCCAGGGACAGCCCGGCCCGCGGCGCGGAGAAGACCGCGACCTGTTCCGCCAGCTCGTCCAGGCGGCCATCGTCGACTGACCACGGCGTGGCGGAAGGCCACCGGGCCGTCTCGGTTCTCTACCAGGCGCTGCTCACCGGCCTCGTCCTCACCCTGGTCACCCGCCGGAGCGAGGACGAGGCCGCCGAGTTCGTCTTCCGGCTCTTCCGCCGCCAGCACCTGGAGAAGTTCCTGCCCGGGCTCGCCAAGCTCGGCCTGGACGGCCTGCCCCCCGCGGTGGCCTGCGCCCAGTACCACTACCTCTCGAATCGACTGGGCGGCGTGAAGACCGAGTACGCGTACGAATCCGACCGGAAGGCGTGGGTCCGGTACCCGCCGCCGCGCTGGATCTGGTACGGCTCGGCGATCTGCGGCATCCCGAGCCGGGTGAACGCGGCCATGCTGCACGGCTGGCACGGCCACAACGGGGTGACCCTCGGCAATCCGCGCCTGGGCTTCGTCTGCACCGGCCAGACCGTGGACGGCCACCCGGGCCTCGAGGGCTACTACCTCGAGCACGACCGCGATCTCCTGGAGCACGAGCGCGTGCGCTTCGCCCCGGGTGAGATCATGCCGGACGCCGATCCGGCCCGCGCCCCGCGCCTCGATCCCGCGGCCTGGCCCGCCGAGCGGCTCGAGCTCGTGGTCTCGCGCTACGCGATGGAGTACGTGCGCACGGCGCTGCCCGTCCTGCTCGCGCTGCTGGGGCCCGCCGACACGCGACGGGTCCTCGGCCACGCCGCGCGGCTGATCGGCATGCAGTACCACGACGAGACCGCGCGGCTCCTGGGCATCGCCGACTCGGGGCCGGCCGCGTTCGCCCGCTACCTCGCGGCGCTGGCCGCCGCCCAGGGCGAAACGGTGGAGGTCTCGAGCGAGCCCGGCCGGGCCCGCGTGCGCCAGAAGGGCTGGCGCCTCGCGCGCGGCCTCGAGCCCCTCGACCCGGCCGCCTTCGACGCCTGGGCCGAGCTGTGGCACGGCGCGCTGGCCGCCCACGACCGGCGGCTCCGCCTGACGGTGACGCGCGAGGCCGGCGCCATCGACTTCGTCATCACCTCACGGTAACCCCTCCTGGTCACGCTTCTCTGCTCGGTCCGCGCCTGCCGCCTTCCGCTCGCGCGGGAGGGGCAACGCCTGACCTGCCCGCGCGCGCATTCCTTCGACGTGGCCCGTCGCGGCTACGTCAACCTGCTCCAGCCCCAGGACCGCCGCTCCGCCCGGCCGGGCGACTCCGCCGCCGCGGTCGCGGCGCGCCGGCGCTTCCTGGCGGGCGGCTTCGAGGCGGAGCTCACCCGCGCGATCGGAGACCTGCTGACCCTCGCCCCGGGGGATGCGCTGCTCGAGGTCGGCTGCGGCGACGGGCACTACGTGGCCGCGTTCACGGCCCGCTTCGGCTGCGAGGGCCACGGCGTGGATCTCTCGGTGCCCGCGATCGAGGCGGCGGCCGCGCGACACGCCGGCCTGCACCTCGTGGTGGCCAACGCCGACCGCGCCCTGCCCTATGCCGACGCGTCCTTCAGGGTGGTGGCGTCCATCACCGCGCGGCGGAACCCGGCCGAGTTCCGCCGCGTGCTCGGCGACGACGGCCGGCTGCTGCTGGTGATCCCGGGCCCCGACGACCTCGTCGAGCTGCGGGAGGCGGTGCTCGGCCGCGGGCTGCTGCGGGATCGGGTGGATCAGGCGGTGGCCGCGTTCGCGTCGCGGTTCACGCTGGAGCGCCACGAGCGGCTCCGGCACGTGGCGCGCCTCGACGCCGCGGCGATCCACGATGTGATGACCGGCTCCTACCGGGCCGGGCGAGCGAGCCGGCGCGACCGTCTGGCCGCGCTCGGCCCGCTCACCGTCACCCTGAGCCGGGACGCCCTGGTCTTGCGACCGATCTGACCTTGATCAGGCCTTGAGCTGCTCGCGGATGGGCAGGCGCCGGATGCGCTTGCCGGTGGCCGCGAAGATCGCGTTGCAGAGGGCCGGGGCGATGGGCGGCACGCCCGGCTCCCCGACCCCGCCCATCGGCTGGGCGTAGTCGCCGGGGATGATGTGCACGCGCGTCTCCCGGGGGGAGGTCGACATGCGCGTGACCTCGTAGGTGTGGAAGTTGTCCTGCTGCGCCCGGCCGTCCTTGAAGGTCATCTCGCCGAGCGTCGCGATGCCCAGCCCCATCACCGCGGCGCCCTGCATCTGCGCGCGCACCCGATCCGGGTTGACCGTCGCGCCGCAGTCCACCGCGACGTCGATGCGAGGCACCGTGATGACCCCCGCGTCGTCCACCGCCACCTCCACCACCGTCGCCACGTAGCTCGTGAAGCTGTAGTGCGCGGCGATACCCAGGCCCCGGCCCTTGGGCAGCGACCGGCCCCAGCCCGCCTCGCGCGCGGCCGTCTCCACCACGCGCCGCAGCCGGCCGGTGTCCACCGGGTACCTGTCCGGTGACTCGCCGTGGTTCCAGGTGTCCGACAGGGCTTCCGGCGTGATCCGCCGCGCCGGACCGATGACTTCGAGCAGATAGTCCTTCGGGTCGCGGCCGGCCGACGCGGCCAGCTCGGCCACGAAGGACTGCACCGCGAAGGCGTGCGGGATATTGGAGACCGCGCGGAACCAGCCGATGCGCGTGTGCGCGGCGGCCTCCGGGTTCTCGATGCGGATGTTGGCGATGTCGAACGGCACGTTGATGACGCCCATGCCGAGCTCGAGCGCGTGCTCGTTCTTGGCCCCGTCCACGAAGGTCGAGAAGAGCGTCGGCGCCACGCTGCGGTGCAGCCAGGCCACCGGCTTGCCCTGCCCGTCCACCCCCGCTTCCAGGTGCTCGACCGACACCGTGTGGAAGTAGGTGTGCATCAGGTCGTCCTCGCGCGTCCACGTCAGCTTGACCGGCTTGCCCTCCATCGCCTTGGAGACGACGGCCGCCTCGATGGCGAAGTCGGGCTTGGACTTCCGCCCGAACCCCCCGCCCAGCAGCGTGACGTGCACGGTCACGTCGGCCGGCTGCAGGCCCAGCCGCTTCGCCACGAGATCCTTCGTGGCCTGGGGCGACTGGAAGCACCCCCACACCTCCGCCTTGCTGCCGGTGATGCGCACGGTCGCGGCGGGCGGCTCCATCGGCGCGTGCGCGAGGTGCGGGATGTAGTACTCGGCCTCGATCTTCTTCGCGGCCGAGGCCATCGCGGTGTCCACGTTGCCGTTGTCGCGCACGACCTTGCCGGGCTTGCGCGCGGACTCCTCCATGGCGGCCTTGAAGGCCACCGAGTCGTAGCTGCCATTGGGCCCGTCGTTCCAGACCACCTTGAGCGCCCGGCGGCCCTGGATGGCCGCCCAGGTGTTGCTCGCGACCACCGCCACGCCCGCCCACCGGGTTGAACTGGGCCGGCGCCGGGCTCTGCTCGATCTCCACCACCTTCAGCACCCCCGGCACCTTGAGCGTCTCGGCGGCGTCCACGCTCACCACCTTGCCCCCGTAGACCGGCGGCCGGGCCACCACCGCGTAGAGCATGCCGGGCACCCGCGTGTCGATGCCGTACTGGGCCTTGCCGGTCACCATGGCCGGGGCGTCCACGAGCTTGAGCTGGCCCTTGCCGATGTAGCGGAACTTGGAGGGATCCTTGAGGCGCACGGTATCCCGGGACGGGACCGGCTGCTGGGCCGCGTCCTTGGCGAGCGCGCCGTAGCCGATGCGCCGGCCACTCTTGGCGTGCACGACCTCGTGGTTCCGGGCCTCCACCTCGCTCACCGGCACGCCCCAGCGCTTGGCCGCCGCGGCCTCGAGCATGGTACGAGCCGCCGCGCCGCAACGCCGCATCGGATCGAAGAAATGCCGCGTACTGCGCGAGCCGTCGGTGTCCTGGTTGCCGAAGCGCTTCTCGTCGCCCGGCGCCTGCACCACGCGCACCCGCTTCCAGTCGGCCTCGAGCTCGTCGGCCACGATCATGGGCATGCCGGTCCGCACGCCCTGCCCCATCTCGGAGCGGTGGCACGTGATGCTGACCGTGCCGTCGGGGGCGATGGCCACGAAGACCAGCGGGTCGTCCACCCACCCATTGGGCATGCCGTCGGCGCCGTACTTCGGCGGATCGGCCGCCCGCGCCGCGGACGAGAATCCGGCCGCGAGGACGAAGCCACCGGCGGCGGTCATCCCCTGGAGGAAGCCCCGGCGGCTCAGGTTGGCCAGCACGAGGGAGCGATCGGTCGCGCCTTCCGCCCGCCGGGCGCTCATCGCGTGGCTCCCGACTGGCCGGCCGCCGCCTGCTTGATCGCGGCCCGCACCCGCACGTAGGTCCCGCAGCGGCAGATGTTGCCGCTCATGGCCTCGTCGATCTGGGCGTCGGTCGGCTTCGGCGTGCGCTTGAGGAGCGCGGTGGCCGACATGATCTGCCCGGCCTGGCAGTAGCCGCACTGCGGCACGCCCATGTCCACCCAGGCGGCCTGCAGCGCCCGGCCCACCCGGTCGGCGCCGACGGCCTCGATGGTGGTGACCTTGCTCCCGCTCACCGCCGAGATCGGCGTCTGGCAGGCGCGCACCGGCTGCCCGTCCACGTGCACGGTACAGGCGCCGCACAGCGCCATGCCGCAGCCGTACTTGGTGCCGGTGAGGCCCAGCTCGTCGCGCAGGGCCCACAGCAGCGGGGTGTCGTCGGGGAGGTTGACGTTGTACCGGCGGCCGTTGACGGTGACTGAGGTCATCGCGATTCTCCTCTCGTCGTTGAGACAAGCCCGTGTCGCGCGTACCCGGCGTCACTGCGCGGAGTAGCACGCGGACTCCGGACCTGTCAATCCTTTGCAGGGCGTACGCCTCCGCCATCACCTGCCGGGCGATCTCCGTGTCCACCAGCTCCTCGTAGCGCGCCCGCCGCGTGATGAGGCCGCCCGCGAGCAGGATCTCCTCGAGATAGTCGTAGCCCTCGCGGCGCAGCAGCGGATCGCGGGCCCAGGTCCCCTGCCGGTGGTACCGGGCGACCGCGCGCTCCAGGATCGGCGCGGCGGTCTCGGGGAACGCGGGCCCGATCGCCGCCGCGATCTCGGCCGGCTCGGCGCCGGCGAGCCAGCGCTGCGTCCGCTGCACCGCGCGGGTGAAGGCGCGCACCACGTCGGGCTCGCGCGCGAGAAAGGCCGGCGTGGTCATGTACGACGTGAAGGGCACCGGCCCGGTGGCCTCACCCATCGAGGCGACCAGGTGGGCCGCGCCCTCGGCCAGGAGCTGCTCCACGACCGGCTGGGGCTGCTCGAGGAAGTCGCCGTGGCCGGCGAGGAACGCGGCGACCGCCTCGGGAGCCGGGCGCGTCCGCTCGATCCGCACCCGCCCGGCGTCCACGCCGTGCCGGCGCAGCACGGTGAGCATGCACTGCCAGGGCGTCGGGGCCTCCGCGAACGACAGGACCGTCCGGCCGATCAGGTCCGTCCACGCGAACGCGGGCCGGGGCGCCCGTCCGACGAGGAAGAAGCCGTTCCGGCTGCACACCTCCGCGAAGTGCACCACGATCGGCCCCGAGCGATCCGCCAGCTCGAAGCTCCGCATCAGCCCGCCCAGGCTGATCTCGATGTCCCCGTCGAGCAGGGCGGGCATCGTGCCCTTGCCAAAGGCCGCCGCCGCGAGCCACGTCACGTCAAGACCCTCGTCGCGGAAATGCCCGAGCGCCACGCCGGCCGGCAGCGGCGCGTAGAACGGCGTGTGAAAGGGCATCAGCACGGTGAGGCGGCGCATGGGGTCTCGGCTACCCGGCGAGCGATTCGATGGCCCGCGCCTCGTCGGCGGAGAGCGCGAGCGCGCGGGCGGCCAGGTCCTGCTTCATGTGCTGAGGACTCGACGTGCCGGTGAGCGGGAGCATCCCGACCGCGAGCGCGAAGCGGAACACCACCTGCGCGGGCGTCGCCTGGCTGCGCGCGGCGATCCCGGTCACCAGCGGGTGGCGCAGCACGTCCGGGTTGGCGGTGAGCAGCGAGAAGCCCTGGTAGACGATTCGGCGCTCCGCGCAGAAGGCCCGCACGTCGCGATCCCAGCCGCGCACCGCGAAGCACCGGTTCTGCACGAACGCGGGCATCTCCGCGCCGGTGGCCACCATCTGCTGCAGATGCCGGAGCGAGACATTGCTCACGCCGAGCACCCGCGTGCGCCCAGCGTCGCGCTCGCGCCCCATCGCGCCCCAGACCTCCGCGTCGTACTCGGTCCAGCCGTGGCCCGAAGCGGGGCCGTGCAGGACGTAGCTGTCCACGTGGTCGGTGTCCGAGATGCTCGAGCGAGCTGGCCATGGACTGGGCCACCTGGGTGGCGAGATCGGCGTCCGGATCGTAGGGCAGCCGGTGGTCCTGCCCGGGCTGATACGTGTACTTCGTCTGGAGAAACAGCTCCGCCCGGGTGACGATGCCCGCGCGATAGGCAGCCGCCAGCGCCTTGCCCCACCCCCGCCTCGAAGTAGTGCCGCCGCTGGTTGGCGGTGTCGATGCCCCGGAAGCCGGCCCGGAGGGCCAGCTCCACGAGGGCGGGGGTGCGGTCTTCCTTCCACGCGGTGCCGTAGAGGAACTCCGGCGCGGTCACCGCGCCATTCTGCCACGAGTGCTCGCCGTGTAGGTACCCCGCCGTGTAGGTATATGGTCCCTCGTGCTTCCCGCCAGGCAGAAGCCTAACGTCCGGGCAGCCAGAAGAGGAGAAGCGGCGATGGGAGATCGTCACCATGTGATTCAGTGTCGCGTCTGCGAGACGGCGTTCGAGGACGACGGGCTCCTGCTCGACTGTCCGCGATCTCACGAGCCGGGACTCCTCTCCGCGCTCTACCGGACGAAGACCTTCGAGCCCGACGCCGCCGCCGACGGCATCTATCGCTATCATCACTGGCTGCCGGTCGTGCGGCAGCTCCACGGCTCCGGGCGCACCGTCACCTACCAGAGCGAGCGGTTGAGTCGCGTGGTGGGCCTGCCGAACCTCTGGTCGCCTTCAACGGCTACTGGCCGGAGAAGGGCGCCGAGCTCCAGACCACCACGTTCAAGAATCTCGAGGCGTGGACCGTGCTGTCGCGCCTGCCGAGCGGCAACAGCCGCGTCCTCGTGATCGCCTCCGCCGGCAACACCGGGGCCGCCTTCGTCCGGGCGTGCTCGATGAACGACATCCCCTGCCTCGTGGTGGTGCCGGAGGCCGGGCTCAACGCGCTGCAGTTCCCCGAGCTCATCAAGCCCTGCGTGAAGATCGAGACGCGATCATCCTCGCCAACCGCGTCGCCGCGCTCGACAGCTTCGTCCCGGAAGGCGGGGTCCGGAATGTGGCGCGGGTGGAGGCCTCGGCACCACCCTCCTGAGCGCGGTGGAGGCGATCGGGCGGCTCCCCCATTACTATCTCCAGGCCATCGGTAGCGGGGCGGGCGGCATCGGGGTCCACGAGATGGCGCGGCGGCTGGTGGCCGACGGCCGCTTCGGGGAGCGGCTGCCCCGGCTCGTTTACGACATTCTCACCGAGAGCGGCGGGGACATGCTGGCCGCCGACAACCTCGAGGTCCTGCACGCGAGCCGCCTCTTCGAGGAGACGGAGGGCATCGACATCGACCCGGCGGGCGCGGTGGCCTTCGCCACCCTGCTCAAGGCCGCGCGCTACGGGCCGATCACCCGCGAGGCGATCGTGCTGCTGAACATCACCGGCGGCGGCCGCTACCGGCAGCGGCTGGACCGCGCGCTCGTCCCCGCGCGCCCCGCGCTCCAGCTGGACGAGCGGGAGATCCTACTGGACGCCACGCTCGACCGCGTGGTCTCCCTCTTCCGCTAGCGCGGCCGGCTACCTCGCGATGGAGAGTCCCGGCGCCCGGTTCGGTGGCGCCGGAACAGCTCGACCTTCACCTCCTTCTCGAGGCCGGCGATCCGCTTGCCGACCGCAGACGCCGCCATGTGCGCGCGCTTGGCCGCCTTGGCGACCGTCTGCCCCTCCACCACCGCGACGAAGAGCTGGAGCGTTCGCAGATCGAGGTTCACCGGCCGAGTCGATACACGCGGGCGGCGGTGTCATGGAGCACCGCGCGCTGCTCGTCGGCCGACAGCCGGGCCAGGCACTCGGTGGTGACACGCGCCACTTCTTCGTACGTGGTCCACAGCTTCTCGATCGGAAAGTTGCTCCCGAACATGCACCGCCCCGGGCCGAAGAGCTCGACGGTCTCCCGGATCACCGGGCTCCAGAGCTCGACCGAGCACGCCCGCGGGAACGTCCCGAGGCCGGAGAGCTTCACGTGGACGTTGGGCGCCGCGGCCAGGGCGCGCATGCCGGCTCGCCAGCGGGTCCAGCCGTCGGGCGAGCGGTCCTCGAGCATCCCCGCGTGCATCAGCACGAAGGTGGCCTGCGGGAAGTCGCGGACGAGCCGGGCGCTGGCCTCCATCTGGCCGGCGAACACCTGGAGCTCGAAGACGAGCCCGCGCCGCGCCACCTCCGCCAGGCCGGCGCGCCACGCCGGATCGTCCATGAGATCGGGACGGGCGGCGAACCGGTAGAGGTCCTTCTCGTGCCAGTGGAGCTGCTGGCGGATGCCGCGTAGCCGCGAGTGCTTCATCATCCGATCGAGCGCGGCGCCGACCGCCGGCGCCGCCAGGTCGGCATAGCCCACGATCGCGTGCGGGAAGCCGTGGCGGTCGGCCACCGACTGCACCCAGGCCACCTCCTCTTCCTCCCGCCCCGGCGGCCAGTTGGTCTGCACGTACACCGACCCGACCACGCCGGCGGCGCGCGCCTCGGCCATGTACTCCTCGATCGGGTAGTCGCGGCGGATCGCCGCGTATTCCCCGAAGATACGGGGCTGCGGCGGCCCCTGCAGCCACGCCAGGTCGGCCTGGCGCCAGATGTGATGGTGGGCATCCACGAGCGGGATCATGGGCGGGAGAGTACACCAGGTTGCCAACCACCCCCGTCCCGGCGCAGAATCCCTCCTCATGGAGGAGTCCCATGGCTGACCGCGGCATCGACGCTGTTCGCGCGCACCTCGCGAAGCTGCCCCCGTCCGACTCGCTCACCACCGCCGAGCGCCGCGCCCAGTACGAGCGGGCCGAGAAGGTCTTCCCGACTCCGCCCGACGTCAAGGTGGAGCGCGTGAACGCCCCCGCCGCGCCCGCGGAGTGGCTACGCCCGCCGTCCGCCGAGCCCGGCCGCGTGGTGCTCTATCTCCACGGCGGCGGCTACGTCATCGGCTCCCCGCGCTCGCACCGGCACCTGGCCGCCGCCATCGCGACCGCCGCGGGAGCCAGCGCGCTCCTGCTCGACTACCGCCTGGCGCCCGAGCACCCCTACCCGGCGGCGGTGGAGGACGCGACCGCGGCGTACCGCTGGCTGCTGGACCAGGCCATCGCCCCCGAGCGCATCGTGATCGCGGGCGACTCCGCGGGCGGCGGCCTCACGGTGGCCACGCTGCTGGCCCTGCGCGAGGCGCGCGTGCCGCTGCCCGCGGGCGGTGTCTGCATCTCGCCCTGGGTGGATCTCACCTGCGGGGGCGCCAGCTACGCGACGAAGGCGGACGCGGATCCGATCGTGCGCCGCGCCGGCGTCGAGCAGATGGCGCAGGCCTATCTCGGGGCGACCCCGCCGCGCACGCCGCTCGCGTCGCCGCTCTTCGCCGACCTGCGCGGCCTGCCCCCGCTGCTGATCCACGTGGGCAGCGACGAGGTCCTGCTCGACGACGCGGTCCAGCTCGCGGAGCGGGCCCGGGCCGCCGGCGTGGACGCGAGCATCGAGATCTACGAGCGCATGATCCACGTCTGGCACTGGTTCCTGCCGATGCTCGACGAGGCGCAGACCGCGGTGGACGCGATCGGCCGGTTCGTGCGGAGCCGCGCATGACCACTCGCACCGCGTACTTCAACGGCCGCCTCGTCCCCGAGACGCAGGTGATGATCCCCTACCGCGATCGCAGCTTCAACCGCGGCGACGGCTGCTTCGACATGACGCGCACCTTCGACGGACGCATCTTCCGCCTGGAGGAGCACGTCGAGCGGCTCTATCGCTCGCTCCAGTACCTGGGGATCGACGTCGGCCTCGAGCCCAAGGAGATGATCGCGATCACCGAGGACGTGGTCGAGCGCAACGAGCCCCTGCGCGCGGCCGCGGGCGACTGGTGGGTGGCCCAGCGGATCAGCCGGGGCGTGGACGCCATCGGCGACGAGGGGTGGGCGCACACCGGCCCCCAGGTCATCGTGGACTGCACGCCGCTGCCGCTCCGCAAGCGCGCCGCCCACTTCCGGGACGGGATCGACGTGGCGGTGCCGTCCATCCGCCGCACGCCGCCGTCGATCCTGAGCCCGCGGGCCAAGACCCACAACTATCTGAACCTCATCCTGGCCGACCGCGAGGTCAAGCGCGCCAGCCCCGACGCCTGGTCGGTCCTCCTGGACGAGCACGGCAACCTCTGCGAAGGGGTCGGCAGCAACATCTTCGTGGTGCGCGGCGGCCGCGTCTACACGCCGCGCGAGCAGTACGTGCTGCCCGGAGTGAGCCGGCGGACCGCGATGGAGATGGCCGCGCAGCTCGGCATTCCCTGTGAGGAGCGCGACCTCGACGTCTACGACGCGGTGACCGCCGACGAGGTGTTCCTGACCTCGACCAGCCTGTGCCTCTGCGGCGTGCGCTCGGTCAATGGGCAGCCGATCGGAGACGGCCGGGTGCCCGGCCCCATCACGAAGCGCCTCACCGACGCCTACGTGGCGCTGGTCGGTACCGACTTCGTGGCCCAGTACCTGTCCCGGCTCGGCTGACCTCCCGTGACCGTTCGCTTCGATCCCACCGGTCCGTACGAGGTGGACGAGACCGACACGCCCTTCGCGCGGCCCGCGGGCGCGGAGCTGCTGGCCCGGATCTATCGCCCGCGGGGGCCGGCCGACCGGCCCCTCGGCGCGGTCGTCTACGTGCACGGCGGCGCGTGGGCGCGACTCGACCGCACCGCCGACGCCATCATGTGCGGGGCGCTCGCCGCGTCCGGGGTGGTCGTCGTCGCGCTCGACTTCCGCCAGGCCCCGGACCACCGGTTCCCGGTGGCGAGCGCCGACGTCGCGGCCGGAGTCCGCTACGCCCGCGCGCACGCGGGCCGGCTGGGCGTGGACCCGGCGCGCATCGGCCTCCTCGGCAGCTCGAGCGGCGGGCAGCTCGCCCTGCTCCACGCGGTGAGACCGGCCGCGCCCGAGACCGCGGGCACGCCGATCGTGCGGCCGGACGGCTCGCTCGATCCGGCCGCGGGCGATGCCTCGGTGGCCTTCGTGGTGGCCTTCTATCCGGTCGCCGACCCGCTGGCCCGCTATCACTACGCGCTGTCCCGCGAGCACGAGCCCCCGCCGCCCTCGGGCTTCGACGCCAAGCGCCTGATCGCCTCGCATCGCGCCTTCTTCGCGGACGAGGCGGCGATGGCGGCCGGGAGCGTCACGCGGATCGTCTCCGCCGGCCAGGCCACCGCGCTGCCGCCGATCTGGGTCGCCCAGCCGGACCTGGACGACAACGTGCCCGCCGCCATCACCGAGGCCTTCGTGAAGGCGTACCAGGGCGCGGGCGGCGCGGTCGAGCACGCGCACTTCCCGGACGCGCGGCACAGCTTCGCGCAGCAGGCGAGCCCGGATACCGAGCGGTGCGTGGCCCTCGTCCGCGACTTCGTCGGCCGGCAGCTCGGCCGGAGCTGATGGAGCACCCCTTCCCGATCGTCCGGCACCCGGCGGACGACCGGCGCACGCCGATCCTGGTGAGCGTGCCCCACTACGGCACGCAGCCGCTGCCGCACATCACCCGCGACGACTACTCCGAGCCCTGGTTCGAGACCTTCGCCTACGGCTTCGCCGACACCTTCGTGGGCGACGTCTACAGCGATCTGCACGAGCATGGGGCCACGGTGCTGGCCACTCCCTTCTCGCGCATGTTCGTGGACGTCAATCGCCGCCGCGACGACTTCGAGCACCACGAGGGCCGGTGCGCTCGCGCCGCGGAGTGGTGCGCACCCACACCATGCGCGACGTGGCCATCTTCGCGCGGCCGCTCGGGCTCCCCGCGCTCGAGGCGCGCCTGTGCGCGCTGTACGACCCCTACTACGCGACGCTCCAGGAGCTCCTGACCGCGCTGCACCGCACGCACGGCCACGCCCTGCTGCTGGACGGCCACACCGGCAGCCCGCGCCGGATGAAGGACCACCAGGTGATCATCGGCACGCGTCACGACGCCACCTGCGCCCCGCAGATCGTGGCCACGGTGGCCGAGATCTTCACGCGCCACGGCTTCGAGGTCCACGAGAACGTCACCGGCTACACCGGCGGCAACATCGTGGCCACCTTCGGCCAGCCCTGGACGCGGCGCATCCACGCGCTCCAGCTCGAGATCAACGCGTCCCTGCTGATGGCGACCAGTCGCGAGGAGTTCATCGCCCTGATCTCGCGCGGGGGCGTCCCGGAGAAGGCGGAGGCGAACATCGCCCGCGTGCGCCGCTGCCTCCAGGAGGCCATGACCGCCCTCCCCGCCGTCCTCGCCACGGTTCACGAGCCATAACAGGGTAAGATCACCTCCATGCCCAACTCCGACCGCAAGCTCGAGATCGTCACCGAGGTCCCCGAGTCCGCCATGGTGGTCTTCGCCCATCCCGACGACGCCGAGATCGGCTCGGGCGGGGTCATCGCCACCTGGGTGGCCGCCGGCTGCGAGGTGAGCTACGTGCTGTGCACCAACGGGGACGCCGGCACCGCCGACCGCGATCTCGCTCCCGCCGAGCTGGCCCGCAAGCGGGCCCACGAGCAGCGGGCCGCCGCCGACTTCATGGGCGTGCGCCACGTGGAGATGCTGGGCTATCCCGACGGGCGGCTGGAGGACACGCGCGAGCTCCTGGGCGACGTGGTGCGCGCCATCCGCCGTCACCGGCCGCACACCGTCTTCGTCCACGATCCCTATCGCATGAAGGGCTTCCAGCACCGCGACCACCGCAAGGCCGGCATCGCCACCACCGACGCGGTCTACCCCTATGCCCGCGACCACCTGCACTTCGCCGAGCACATCACGCAGGAAGGGCTCGAGCCGCACAAGGTGCGCGAGCTCTGGTACTGGGGCGCCGACGAGCCGGACGTCATCGTGGACGTCACCCCCGGCATCGAGCGGCAGATCGCCGCGCTGGTGCGCCACCAGAGCCAGATGCCGGGCTTCAACGTGCCGGAGGGCGTGACCATCGGCGAGCGCGTGAAGAAGGGCGCGGCCGAGCTGGGCGCCCCTTACGACTTCGAGTACGCGGCGGCGTTCCGCCGGCTGGTCGCGCGGCGGTAGGCCGGCGTGCCGCCGCGGCACCCCTCGCACCTGCCCTTACTGCGTTCACGTCCCTTGACTTGCTTCCGTCCTCGTTCCTAGACTCGCACCAGCGCCATGGAACGAGAGCGGCGTGTCCGCCAGGAACGACGAGCCCTCTCCGAGCGCGCCCACGAGCGCTGGAAGGCGTTCCAGGTCGACGCGGCGCGGGCCCAGGGCGCCATGCCCGACCGCGATGGCTCGATTCCCGTGCCGCGCGTGGCCGCCAACACCGCCGCCCAGTTCGCGACCAAGACCAAACGCGAAGAGCTCCGCACCCTCGTCGAGAGCACGGCCTACCGCGAGCTGCGACGGACCACCGAGCGGCAGATCGGTGCCACCCTGGACTTCGCGGACCTGCCCCCGGATGAACAGGCCCTCAAGGCGGGCCGGCCGGTGGCCCGGCTCGTCATCATCGGCGCGGCGGGCACGATCCCCGAAGGGTTCGCCACGGGTTTCCTGGTGGCCCCGGATCTCCTGCTCACCAACCACCACGTCTTCCGCACGCCGGACGAGGCCGACGGCGTCGGCGCCCAGTTCCTGTACGAGCGTACCCAGGGCGGGCTGCGCGCCGGGCTGATCTTCAAGCTCGAGCCCGCCCGCTTCTTCGTGAACGACAAGGGGCTCGACTATGCGCTGGTGGCGGTCGGCGCGACCGCACTCGAGGGCGCGTCCCTGACCCAGTTTCAGTATCTCCCCCTGATCGGCATCACCGGCAAGATCGCCAAGGGAGACCCCGTCAACATCATCCAGCACCCCGAAGGTCGCCCGAAGCAATACGCCACCGTCAACAACCGCCTCCTCGATCTGCGGGACGACGGCTTCCTGCTGTACGAGACCGACACCCTCGAGGGATCGAGCGGCGCCCCGGTCTTCAACCAGCACTGGGAGACGATCGGCCTGCATCACTGCGGCGTGCCCCAGATCGAGAACGGCCAGCTCGTCACGCGTGATGGGCGACGGCTGCCGCTCGACGCGGAGGTCGCGGACGGCGATCTGATCTGGATCGCCAACGAGGGCATCCGGGTGAGCGCGCTCGTCAAGTCGCTCTCCGAGCAGCGGCTCGACCGGCCCGAAGCGCAGCGCATCCTCGAGGGGTTTCTGGCGACCACCACGGACCCGCTGCGCATCGTCGCCGAGAAGAGCCCTCTCATTCCCGCCCCACCCGACCTGGCCCCGACGCGCCTTGCGGGAGGAAGCCCACCCATGGCCGGTCACGTATTCAACTTCAGCGGTCCCGTCACCATTCACGTGAACGCTCCCCCGGACGTGTCGACCGGACGCGCCGTTTCCACCCCCGCGATCCCTCCCGGAGCGCCCGCAACCGACTTCAGGGAGAAGACCCTCAAGTTCGACGAGAACTACGAGGCGCGCAAGCAGAAGGGCTACCGGCCGAGCTTCCTCACCGGCTGGAGCGTGCCGGCCCCTCACGTCAACGCGGACCACCACGGCGATCTCCTCCGGGACCCCGCGGGCGCTCCGTGGGTCATTCCCTACTATCACTACTCGCTCAGCATGAATCGCGACCGCCGCCTGGTGGCCTGGGCGGCCAGCAATGTCGACTACCGGCCCGCGGCGCGCCGGTACACGAAGACGCGAAAGGACTACGGCGGGGAAAACTGGCGCCTCGATCCCCGGGTCGCCCTGGCGGCCCCCGGCCTGCAGATCGAGGACGCCGACTTCTACGCGCCCGCGAAGAAGATCGACCGCGGGCACATCGTCCGACGCGAGGACGGCGCGTGGGGCAGCACCAGCCGCGAAGCCGAGTACGGCAACAGCGACACCTACCACTGGACCAACTGCACGCCCCAGAGCGAAGCGTTCAATCAGAGCGGCAAGTCGGGCATCTGGGGCCAGTTCGAAGAACACATCCAGGACGAGGTGAAGGCGGAGGGCGGCCGGATGTCGGTGTTCGCCGGCCCCGTGTTGAGCCTCGAGGATCCGCACCACGGCTACGACAACGGGACCGAGATCCAGGTCCCCATGGAGTTCTGGAAGGTGGTCGCGTGCGTGAGCAAGGTCGACGGGCAGGCGCAGCGTCTCGCCTACGGCTTCGTCTTCGACCAGACCGACCCGGTGCAGCGCCTCGGCTACGAGCGGATGAACATGACCGACTACGTGATCTACCAGATGCCGATCAAGGAGATCACCCGGAAGACCGGCGTCGTGTTCGACGCGAGCGTGCTGGCCGCCGACGTGTTGAAGAACGGGGGCGGGAACGAGAGCATCCGCGGCTTCGCCGGCAAGCGCATCGAGTCCCTGAACAGCGTGATCCTGCGCTAGCGCGACCCGTTCCGCCGGATCCAGCGCACGAGCTCGCGCGCGAGGACGTCCTCGTGGCCGCGGAAGCCGTGCCCGGCCCGGGGCACGATGATGCCGGTGAACGCCCGCGTCCCGGTGGCGTGCCGCTCGAACGCGGCCACCAGCTCCGCCGCGCGCCGGTCCAGATACTCGTCCCGGCCGCCGACGATCACCGCGGTCGGCACCCGGATCCGTCCGAGCGCCCGCCAGTCGCCATCCGGCCGGTAGTACTGGAAGACGTCCTCCGCCTCGCCCGGGCGGAACAGGCTGACGAAGCGCGCGGCGCTGCGGAAGCCCCAGGCGCGCGGGATGAGCGCCCCCGGATCCCGCCGCGCCATCCGCCCCGCGGCGACGACACGCCGGGCGAGCGCGCGGCGGCCGATCCGCTTCCGCTCGCCCGCGATATCGGAGACGGGCCCGAGGAGGACCAGCCCGGCGACGCGCCGATCGCGGGTCCGCGCCATGTAGTGGAGCACCTTGTTGGCGCCCGTGGAATGCCCGGCCAGGATCACGCGACGGTAGCCACTCGCCATCGCGAGCCCGATCGCGGCCCGGACGTCGTGGACGCTCTCGCCGAAATCCTCGAACGCCGCGCCCGCGAGCCGCGTGCCGGCACGCGTGACCACGCCGTGGCCGCGCGTGTTGAGCTTGAGGTAGCCGAGGCCCGCGGCGTTGAGGCGCGCCGACAGCGCCCGGATCAGCGGCTGCCCCGAGGAGAACGTCGAGCCGAGGCCATGCACCCAGATGAGCGCGGTCCCCCGGCGCCCGGGCGGGTGGGCGGCCGCGCCGTCCAGGACGACACCGTCGCGCGTGCGAACGCTGACGAGGGACACGGGCACGCCGGCCGGCCTCGGCATTCCCGCACCATGGCCAGTTTCCTCGCGGCCGTCAAGTGCCCGCCGAGCCCGGTTTGACCTGCTCCCCACGCTCTGGCAGGATCGGGCGCGATGCGAACCGTGCTCGCGAACGCGACGGTGATCGACTGCGTCAGCCCCCGCCCCGTTCCCGGGGCCAGCGTCACCATCGAGCGCGGGCGCATCGTGGAGATCCTGGGCGCCGGCCGCTCCCCCGACACGCGCGACGCCCACGTGATCGACCTCGGGGGCGCCTACCTCCTGCCCGGCCTCTGGGACGTCCACATCCACCCCGACTACCTCGCCGCCACCGGCGCCTCCGTCGCCGAGCAGACCGCCATCTTCGGCCACCGGCTGATGCAGGCGCTGACCGAGAGCGGCGTGGTCGGCGTGCGCTGCGCGGGCGCGGCGCACTTCATGGACGTGGCCTGGAAGCGGGCCTTCGAGGCCGGGCAATACGTGGGCCCGCGGGTGTTCGCGGCCGGGTACTTCCTCACCACGACCGGCGGCCACTTCCTCACCTCCGGGCACGCGCGGGAGTGCGACGGGCCCTACGGCTTCGTCCGCGCCATCCGCGAGCAGATCAAGAACGGCGTCGACCACATCAAGCTGAATCTCACCGGCGGCATCATGGGGCCCGCGTGGGATCGCCACTCGCAGGCGTTCCTGCTCGACGACGAGCTCGAGGCCGCCTTCGCGATCTGCCGCCAGCGCGGCTTCCGCGTGATGGCGCACGCGGCCAGCCCGGAGACCGTCCAGGCCGCGGCGCGGCTGGGCGCCCACAGCGTGGAGCACGGCTACATCATGGACGCGCCGGCCATCGAGAGCCTGCGCGTGAACCGCACCTGGTACGTGCCGACGCTCGCCATCACCCATCTGACGCCGGACCAGGCGCGCGATCCGTGGGAGAAGCGCTGGGTGGAGGAGCGCAACCTCGCCTCCGATCTCTGCCATCGCGCGGACGCGGCCGCCGAGCCGCACCGCGAGGCCTTCCGCCAGGCCCTCGCCGCCGGCGTGCGCATGGCCCTCGGCTCCGACATCCGCCCGCTCAAGGACGCCGCCCTGCTCGAGCTGGGCCTCTGGGTGGCCGCCGGGGCCACGCCGTGGCAGGCGCTGCTGGCCGCCACCCGCCACGCCGCGGAGCTGTGCGGGGTCGGCGACGAGCTCGGCACCATCGAGCCCGGGAAGCTCGCCGACCTCATCGTGGTGGCCGCCGATCCGCTCGAGAACATCACCAACCTGCGCCGGCTGCTGCTCGTCTTCAAGGACGGGCGGATCGTCTCGGACAAGCGCGGGCCAACCCAGCACGCCAACCAGTACGGAGGACTCTCCGGCATGACCAGCATCGATCCGGTATGGGCCGGCGTCGCCCAGCTCTCGCAGGCCTTCGGCGCGCGCACGCTGACTCCCGTGGACGCGGTCGGCGCGCTGCTCGACCGCATCCGCCGCCACGACGACCGCCTGCACGCCTTCGTCACGGTCTACGCCGACGAGGCGCGCATGGCCGCCGAGGGCGCCGACCGGGCGATCCGCTCCGGCCACCGCATCGGGCCGCTCCACGGCGTGCCGATCGCGCTCAAGGATCTCGTGGACCTCGAGGGCCGCGTCACCACCGGCGGCTCGAAGGTCTGGGCCGCGCGCGTCTCGCCGGTCACCGCCACGCTGGCGGAGCGGGCCATCGCGGCGGGCATGATCGTCCTCGGCAAGACCCACACCGTCGAGTTCGCGATGGGGAGCTGGGGCACCAACACCCACATGGGCACGCCCCGGAACCCGTGGGATCCGAAGGTGCACCGCACGCCGGGCGGCTCCTCCAGCGGCTCCGGCGTCTCGGTGAGCGCGGGGCTCGCGCCCGTCGCGATCGGCACCGACACCGGCGGCTCGGTGCGCCTGCCCGCCGGATGGTGCGGCATCGTGGGCCTGAAGGTGACGGCGGGGCGCATCAGCACCTTCGGCGTGCTGCCGCTCTCGTTCACGCTCGACACCCCGGGCCCGCTGGCGCGCTCGGTCGAGGACGCCGCCCTGATCTACCGGCTGCTCAACGGGCCGGATCCCCGCGATCGGCAGACGCTGGCCTGGGCCCCCGACGATCCGATGCCGACCCTGCGCCGCGGCGCCGCCGGCCTCCGGATCGCGGTGATGCCGGACGTCGAGCGCGTGGGCGTGGACAAGGAAGTGCTCGCGGCCTACGACGCCTCGGTGGAGACCCTCGCCACGCTCGGCGCGCGCATCGAGCGCGTCAAGCTCCCCCACCGCTTCAGCGACTACGCGGCGGCCACCGGCCGCATCATCGGCGCCGAGGGCTACCGCTTCGTCGGGCACCTGGTGGACGACGAGAAGCAGCCGGTGGATCCACACGTGCGGCCGCGCATCCAGATCGGCCGCGGCGTCTCCGCGCGCGACTACCTGCTCGCGCTGGCCGAGCGCGAGGAGCGGAGCCGCGAGGTGGCGGCCGCGCTGGCTCAGGTGGACGCGCTCCTCACCCCGACCGCGCTGACCCCGCCCATCCCGATCGAGCAGGCGGATCAGGCCGGCACCGCGGCCCACTTCACGCGGCCGGTGAACTACCTCGGCCTCTGCGGCCTCGCGGTGCCGAACGGCTTCACCGCGGGCGGCCTGCCGACCTCACTGCAGATCGTGGCGCACGCGGGCGACGAGGCGATGGCGCTCCGGATCGGCCAGGCCTACGAGGAGGCCACCGACTGGAAGACGCGGCGGCCGCCGGAGCCGGCGTGAGCTAGAAGCGCCGGGCGTTGAAGGCGACGTCCAGCTTGTCCACCGTCGCGGCGAGCTCGAAGCCGCTCGTGATCGCGCTCACCCGTTCCATGGGCGTGCCGTGGTGGGTGGGGTTCGTGTACTCGGTATCGCCCAGGAAGAAGAATCGGTACATGGCCTCGTCCTTCGCCGCCTGCCCTCCCGTCGCTGGCGTCGTCCGGCCCAGGAACCAGCCCGCGAGATAGTCGGCGTGGAGCTCGGCCGCCTTGTAGGACGCGGCGCGATACTGCCTGGAGTACTGGACGATGTGCGCCCACTCGTGGGCCACGATCGCGGTGAGCCGCTGCTTCCAGCGCCGGTTGAGCTCGTTGCGGCGCGCCGTCGTGGCGACGAGCCGGAGCCCGAGCAGCACGGTACCGTCGGTGCCGACGGCCCCTCGCCGACGCAGCGGCGTGGCGAACGCGTTCGGCTCCGAGCCATCGTCGAAGAACCCCAGCTCGGGCGAGACGCCGAACACGCGCCGAAGGTCGCTCTCGGCCGTCCGGCAGACCTGATCGGCCTCCTTGTCGTTCGAGGAGGGCAGGAGCGTGATGCCCTCCAGGAACTCTCCCGGCGGCACCGCGCGCAGGAAGCAGCCCTCGAATCGCTTCTCGGTCGCGCCGGCCGCGGTCCGGACACCGGCGCCAGCGGTCAGCCCGACCCAGCCCCAGGCCCCGCCAACGACCATCTCGATGAACCGCCTTCGCGTCGCCGTCTGCATGCCCGCCTCCATGATCAGGGGTCTCCTTCTCGCGCCATCAGGACGATGACGCCCGCCACGGTCAGGACGGCGCCCAGCGCCGCCGCGACCGCCACCACCGGGAGCGTGGCGCCCCGGAGCGCGACGCCGAGCGGCGCCGCCACCGCGGTGAGCCCGACCGCCGCGGCGACTCCGAGCCCCACCACCGCCAGCCACTGGCGCGCCTGCACCGCGATCACCGAGGGGCCGAGCATGGCCCCGCGGACGCGACCCCCGAAGTGGACGAGCGCGAGCAGGAGCACGAGCGTCGCGCCCAGCGCGATCGCGGTGAGGGACTCGGCGGCGGGCGCGGCGACCACGAGCGCGAGCGCGTAGGCGATCACCACCAGCGAGCCGGCCGCGGTCACGAGCGGCACGGACCACGCGATCACCCCGATGCCGCCCACCACGAGCGCGGCCGTCGCGAGCCAGGTGACGGGCGGCGTGGACGGCCGCACCCCGAGCGGGAGCGCGACCAGGACCGCGAGGAGCACGACCGCGGCCAGGCGCATCATCCGGCCAGCACGCGCCGCCGCGACCGGCGGCTCCAGGCGGCCAGCACCGCGTCGAGGGGCCCCGCGCCGTCCCACTCCACGATGCGGAGCCCGCGGCGCCGGTACTCGTCGAGCTCGGCGCGGCGCTCCAGCGTCCACAGCCGCGCCGCCACGTCGGCGACCGCGGAGCGGCGCGTCGCGGCCCGGGCCGCCGGCACCGGCGAGACCGCGATGACGAGGAGGTCGAAGCCCCGCGCGGCGAGATCGGTCGCGGCCCGCACGAAGCGCCGGTCGAGCAACGGGCTCAGCGCCACCACCAGGGCCTGCGGTGGCAGGATGCGCGGCGGCACCAGATCGAGGTCGCGATGGACGTAGGTGAAGACGACCGACGCGCTCAGCAGCGCATCGAGCAGGCGCTCGAGATGGGCGCGGCCCGCGCCCGGCCTCACCCAGCGGGGCTGGCCGCCGTACTCGATCAGGCCGACGCGATCCTTTCGCGCGAGATAGGCCGCGGCGAGCGCGGCCGCGCCCCGGACCGCGGCGTCCACGACCGTCAAGCCGTCCGGGCCCACGTCCGACAAGGTGTCGAGCAGGAGGACCACGTCCGCGTTGCGCTCCTGATGGTGCCGCGTGACGTGGAGCTGGCCGAGCTTCAGCGTGGCGCGCCAGTTCACGTGCCGGACCTGATCGCCGGGCGCGAAGGGCCGGATGTCGCCGGGCTCGATGCCTTCGCCCTGCGTGGGGGACACGTAGTTGCCCACGAACGTCTGCGTGCGCCGCGGGTGCGGCAGGTACCGGATCGGGGCATGCCGCGGGTAGACCGCCACCGTCGCGGCCGCGCGATGCTGGGCCTCCGCGGCGGCGAGCCCGAGCGGTCCCCATGCGCGCACGTGCGGCCCCTCCAGGCGCAGGTGCTGGCGGCCCACGCCGCGCAGCTCGAAGGTCCAGGCGATCTCCTGACCGGCCCGCAGCGTGAAGAAGGCGTGGTCGCTCCCGCGCTCGAGGCCGACCCGGGGCGGCAGCGGCTCGAGCAGCTCCACCAGGGGCAGCGGCCCGTCCGCGTGGAGCGTGACGGTGACGGTCACGCGCTCGTCCTCGAGCAGGCGACGGCTCGACAGCTCGCGACGGATCCGGCAGGCGGGCGGCGCCCCGACCCGCCGGCCGGCCACGAGGGCGACGACGGCGGGGATCGCGACCACCGCGAGCTCGACGCGGCCCGTGAACACGGCCAGGAAGAGCGCCCAGCCGACCACGGTCAGGAAGGAGACGTTCAGCGCGGTGGGCCGCCAGATCACGCGGGCTCTCCGGCGGGCGCCGGCACCTCCCGGAGCACGCCTTCGACCACGTGCCGCGGCGTCGTGCTCGAGACCCACAGCTCCGGCCGGAGGACGAGCCGGTGGGCCAGGGCGGCCACCGCCACCGCCTTCACGTCGTCGGGCAGCACGAAGTCGCGCCCGCGGATGGCCGCCTCCGCCCGCGCGAGCTTGAGCAAGGCCAGGCTGCCGCGCGGCGAGGCCCCCAGCGTCACGCGCGGGTCGGTCCGCGTGGCCTGCGTGAGCGCCACGATGTAGCGCTCGAGCGCCTCGCTCACGAAGATGTCTTCCAGCGCGTTCTGCATCGCCAGGAGCTCGGAGCGCGTCACGATCGTCGGGACGGTCGCCGCGTCGGTGCGGCGCTCGCGGCGCCGCTTCAGGATCTCGCGCTCCGCGTCCGCCTCCGGGTACCCGACGCCCACGCGCAGCAGGAACCGGTCGAGCTGGGCCTCGGGCAGCGGGTAGGTGCCCTCCATCTCGATCGGGTTCTGGGTCGCGATCACGACGAACGGCTGCTCGAGCGGGAACGACTGGCCCTCGATCGTGACCTGCGCCTCCTGCATGGCCTCGAGCAGCGCGGCCTGCGTCTTGGGCGTGGCGCGATTGATCTCGTCGGCGAGCAGGAGGTTCGTGAACACCGGACCGGCCCGGAACTCGAACCGGCTCTCGCGCTGGTCGTAGAGGAAGCTGCCGGTGATGTCGCTCGGGAGCAGGTCGGGCGTGAACTGGATGCGGCGGAAGCCCAGGTCGAGCGCCTGGGCCAGGAGCCGCGCGATCAAGGTCTTGGCGAGGCCCGGGTAGTCCTCGATGAGCACGTGGCCGTTGGCCAGGATGCCGGCCAGGATCCGCTCGAGCACGTCGTCCTTGCCCACCACGATCCGGCCGAGCGTCGCGACCACCTCGCGCACCCGCTCCGCGACGACCGCGACCTTCACCGCCCGCCCTCCCCGCGCTCGATCTCCGCGATCACGCGCCGGAGGTCGCCCAGGCTGGGTCCGCGGCCGAGCCGGGCGGGCGGGCGGACGAGCGGGCGCGCCGCGAGCGCGACCAGCCGCGGCCACATGATCCGCTCGAAGTGGCCCCGGCTGCGGCGCGTCGCGCGCACGTCGTCGATCAGCTCCTCGAAGCGGAGCGGGACGCGCGGGCGGAGTCCCGGGCCGCCCGAGCTCCTGCTCGAGCGGCGAGCCCCCCGCGCGCGCGAGCCGCGCCGCGACCGCGCCGCGGAGCTGCAGGAGCGCGACGCCGAGCACGAACGCCACCGCCAGCCGCGCCACGAGCGTCCGCCACGGCGCCTCGACGAAGACGTACACCGGCACCGCCGCGAGGAGCACGACGCCTCCCAGGAGAGCGCAGCGGATGACGATCGGCGCGAGGAGCCGGTCAGCGCGCACGGGTCGCGTCCTCCTCCAGCGCGGCGCCGATCTGGTCCAGGCAATCACACGCCGTGTCGCGCGCCTCCACCCCCAGGGGATGCGCGCTGAACCGCGCGATCTCGAAGAGCGCGGTGAGGCGACGGACCGGCGCGGCCGCCACCGGGAGGCGGGCGAGCGTGGCCCGCATGAACTCGGCCGGCGTCTGCCACACCGCCCGCGGGGCGCGGGCGCCCGCGAGGGCGCGCTCGAAGCGGCCGTACGCGCGGATGATGGCGCGCCGCGCGTCGGGGTCGGTCCGCAGATCGGCCTGGATGGCGGCGAGTGCCTCGGGCATGGCGGGCGCGCGGACGGTGCTCCCGCGCTCGGCCCACCACGCCTCCAGCCGGTCGGCCAGCGCGACCAGGACCATCAGCGCGAAGATCCCGAGCGTGAGCAGCACGAGGAGCACCGCGATCGCCATGTCGAGCGACGGAATCGAGGTCGGCGGCTTGTCGGCCAGCGTGAAGAGATCGAGCAGGCCCGCGATGGCGGCGAAGGCCTGCTCGATCGGCTGGCCGCCGCCGCCGGACCAGTAGCGCGACACGAGATACCAGGCCATCACCACCAGCAGGAGCGGGAGGAGCGAGACGAGCGCGGCCGCCCACGGAGGCAGGCGCCGAGGCGGCCGCGAGGGCTCCGGCGTGTCGTCGGTCGGGCGGCGCCGCTGCAGCGAGATCAGGATCACGGCGGACAGGGCGAGCAGGCCGAGCACCAGGGCCCGTACGACGTCCGGCAGCCGGATCATCACCTTGGCGCCGGGATCACCCGCGGGGGCGGGCAATGGTCCCGCGGTGGCGGCCAGGACGAGCAGAAGGCCGGCGGTGATCACCATCCCTGCCCCCAGGCGTCCGGGCACGCGGAAGCGAGCGGGTCGTGATGCCCTGGCGGCCGCCGTCATGTGGCTGCCGATCATGCAGTGGTCCGCGACCGCGGTCAACCGGTCGCGAACATGATTCCGGCCGGCGGAGGCTCCGCCGGCCGGAATCGCCAAGTGATGCGAGAGGCTACCGGAGCACGTTGGCCTTGGGGTTCACCCTGCGCCCGTCGATGGTGCCCAACCCCACGTTCAAGCCCGGCCTGGGGCCCGGAGTGCCGGCCGGGACGGCCACGATGTTGTCCCGCCATCCCGAGAGACCGTCTCCTTTCCGGCGGCCTCGCCGCCCCTGACCTTCTGCCCGTAGGTCGCGGGCCAGGGGCCAGAGGTTCAAAGGAGTCGTCAGATTCGACCCATCCGGGTCTGGACGTCGGCGATCTCGTCCTGGCTGGCGCCCATGTGGGACAGGATCATCCCCCACTGGGCCTTCGTGATCTCGTCGGTCCGGATCTCGGGCGGGCCGAGCACCCGCGTGCCGAAGGCGGCGAGCCACGCGGCCTTGAGCATCCGCGTGTCACGGTCGAACAGCTTCCCGAGGATGAAGCGTCCCCGGCACTCCATCGAGGCTCCGCACGCCTTGTAGTCGCGCTCCTCCCACAAGGCACTCAGGCCCAGGCCCGGCTCAGGCATTGCTACCGGCTGGAGCGCGCCGCCGTGGTGCCCGTACGCTCCTTGTCGAGCTTGGCCTTGAGTCCCCGCTCCGCCTGTCCGATGGCGCCCTGCTTGGTCTTGCCCTCGAAGAGGGCGAAGAAGGTGCCGGGGCCCGGGCGGCGCGGCTGCGCGTTGGCGCGGATGAAGTAGAGCTCGGCCACCACGCGCGTCGCTTCGGTCCGCACGATGATCGTGTACTTGACGTCTCCGTACGTGCGCTCGGGCAGACGCTCGCGCACGACGGTGCCCGCCTCGCGCTGCTCGATCACCTGCCGGATCCCGGCCTCGGCCTGCTTGAGCGCGGTGTCCGAGGTCTCGTGCACGATGGAGACCTCCGGGCCGGAGGGCGACAGCCTCGCGTGCGCCTTGAACACGTTCTCCTCGATGGCCTCCAGCTCCAGGGTATAGGTCAGCCCCTTGTAGGTCCGGTTCCCCATGAAGTGCCGCCGCGCCATCACTCGATTTCTGCCCCCCATGATCGTCCCCCTCGCTCGCCTGACGCTTGCTTCACCGCCGCGCGGTGGCGCATACTTTGTCCGGATGACCTACACCACCGAAGAGTTCGTCCGGCACTCGCTGCAGCGCATTCTCCGCAGCGTCAAGTACCGGAACACCTTCGTCTGCCTGCCCTGCCTCGTCGCGATGACCCTCGAGAGCCTGCACCCGGGATGGCGCCCGGCCGAGATCACCCGGGCGATGGACCGGGTCTACGCGACACCCGGCGTCCCCATGGAATCCCGGGCCGCGTTCCGGTGCGCCGCCTGCCGGAACGTCAAGCCCTGCCTCGGCTCGCCCTACCTCTGATCGGCCTCTATCGCCACTGACCGGCCGTCACGCCGCCGCCGCGAGGCACGGGACCTTCTTCCGCGCGCAGGCGGCGCAGGTGGAGGCCGGCGCGTGCGTCAACGGCGCGGGCGCCACGAAGATCTCCTCCATCACCTCCACCACCTCGCGGGTCGTGTAGCTCCGGTCCAGGTGGCCCTTGGTCAGCTTGACCAGGCACCGCGCGCAGAGGAACTTGCCCCGGCAATCACCACGGAGGAGGCTGTCCACGACCCGCCGGATGAAGTCTCCCACCGTGAAGATCGTCGCGGCCATTCAGCTCCTTCGCCCGCTCGCCCGGGCACCCGCCCGCGTGGCGCGCGCCATCACGGCGGGCCGGCGGCCGCGGCTCCGGACTTCCCGGACCGCCCGCATCTGCACCTCGATGTTGGTCAGGAGGGCCCGGTCGCGATCGCGCCGGAGCCCCTGGTCGATGAGCGCGCGCAGCACCATCTGCAGGCTCACGGGGCCCTTCAGCTTCGTCATCGCTTCGCCCGCGAACACGCGCGCCCGGTCGAGAACGTCTTGAGGGAGAATGAGCAGGACCCTGGCTCTGTCCTCGAACATTGCGATCTCCATATCCCCAGACGTATCCCGGCGTACCGGCGTCTTTCGGGATGCGCGGGCCGCGAATATACGTTCTTATTGTTATTTAAGTTATATCATACATACATGGTGCCCGGCAATCCGGTTGCCTCTCCCTTCGACGACCTTGCCGCGCCCGCTCTCGCTACGCACGGAGGAGACCCCATGGACCCCCGAGGGCAGCCCAAGTTCGTCCAGATCGCGACGACGGTAGCCCCCCTGTCGCCGACCCTGCTGTACGCGCTGGATTCCTCCGGCAGCGTGTGGCTCTTCAACTTCGCGAAGAAGAAGTGGGGCCGCCTGGCCAACGATCGGGAAGCCTAGGGGCCGCCCGGGGCCGCGTCATGGCGATCAAGCCGAAGCACGTACTCCTCGCGGTCGGGCTCGCCTTCGTCGTCATCGGCCACCTCGGCGACGGCACCTCGACCCGCGAGGTGGCCTTCTGGCTCGGCGTCGTGCTGAGCTTCGTCGGGCTCGGGTGGCAGCTCCGTGACGAGAGCGCCCGCTAGACCGACCTGCTAGATTTACGTTCTGGCTAGATCTACGTTCTGGACCGGGCGGACATGAAAAAGGCCGGGCCCCCCGAAGGGGACCCGGCCTTCCGTTTGACGCGGGGTTTTCGTCAGGCCTTCCGAACGTTCGCGGCCTGGAGCCCCTTGGGGCCCTTGGTCACTTCGAACTCGACCTTGTCGCCCTCGGCCAGGCTCTTGAAGCCCTGCGCCTGAATGGCGTTGAAATGCACGAAGACGTCCTCGCCACCCTCCTGGGTAATGAAGCCGTAACCCTTCGCATCGTTGAACCACTTGACCGTGCCCTGTGCCATTGAACCGACCTCTTATTCTGAGGCTTTCGCCTCGGTGAAACCTCGCCACCATGGCGAGGGCGCCCTCCAGGAGTGGAGGACAAACAAAAACGCCGAGCGGCTTGATACCCGCGCGGCGTTAGTCGCGAATCGTATTCGTCTGCTCGCTGCAACCGAAAGCCGGGTGAATCAGCACCGCCCGTCACATTACAGGGCGATCTCCGTACTGTCAAGCGATAACGATCACGGTATCCCCTATGTCGGTTATGTAGCTTATATCATGGTACATTCAATCGCAGATGTGGACCTCGGGAGGCTGAACGCAGCATGCATCTCCGAGGCTTCCGGTCGCCCGCCGTCCCGTCTCCCCTCTCCCGCGAGTCCCAGGAGCCGATCCGCACCGAGCTCCTGAGCCCCGAGCGCCTGGAGGAGCTCGCGGAGCGCGTCGCGAGCCGCCCGGTCCTGGCCGGCGGCACCTCCGGGCGCCTCCTCTCGCCCCGCGTGCGCGACAGCGGACGCGTCCTCCTGCAGTGCTATCGCGAGATCGCGGCGGTGATCCGGGAGGAAGGGGCCATCACGCCGGCCGCGGAATGGTTCGTCGACAACTACCACGTCGCGGACGAGGTGGTGCGGCAGGTTCGCGAGGACCTCCCGCGCGGGTTCTACCGCCAGCTCCCCAAGCTCGCGGAGGAGCCGCTGCAGGGGTATCCCCGCGTGCTCGGCCTGGCCTGGGAGTTCATCGCCCACACCGACAGCCGCCTGGAGCCGGAGACGCTCCAGCGCTTCGTGCGCCGGTTCCAGCGCGTGCAGCCCCTGACCATCGGCGAGCTCTGGGCCATCCCGATCGCGCTTCGCCTCGTGCTCGTGGAGAACCTCCGGCGCCTGGCCGAGCGCATCGTGAATGGGCGGGCCGCGCGACTCGGGGCCGACGCGCTGGCCGACGAGCTGCTCGGACTCGGCGGACGGACGCGGCGCCCGCTCGCCTTCCAGCGAATCGAGACCGCGCGCCTGTCGCGCGCCTTCATGGTGAACCTCGTGCAGCGGCTGCGCGAGCAGGATCCCGAGTCCACCCCCGCGCTGCGGTGGCTCGACGAGCAGCTCACCGCGCTCGGCACCTCGGCCGACGCGCTCGTGCAGCTCGAGCACCAGAACCAGGCCGCCCTGAACGTGACCGTCCGCAACGTGATCACGAGCATGCGGATGATGGCCACGTTCGACTGGGCCGACTTCTTCGAGAGCGTCAGCCTGGTGGACGACCTGCTCCGCGCCGACCGCACCTTCCGCGCGATGGACTTCGCCACCCGCGATCAGTACCGTCACGTGATCGAGGACCTCGCGCGCGGCTCCCGGCGGTCCGAGCTCGACGTCACCCGGCTGGTGATGGCCCACGCCCGGCGCGCGATCGCGGACGTGCCGCGCAGCGACGCGGCGCCCGCGGCACGCTCGACCGATCCCGGCTACTACCTGCTCGCCCAGGGGCGCACCGTGCTGGAAGCCGAGACCGGCTACCGCGCGCCACCGGGCCAGCGGTTCCTCCGCGTGTTCCTGTCCGGCGCGACGCCGGGCTACCTGACGACCATCGCCACCGTGACCGGCCTCCTCCTGGCCCTCCCGCTCCTGGCCGGGCACACCGCCGGCATGAGCCCCGGCGCCCTGGCCCTGCTCGGACTCCTCGCGGTGATCCCGGCCTCCGATCTGGCGCTCGCCCTCATCAATCGCGCGGTCATGGACCTGATCGGTCCGACCCCGCTCCCGCGTCTCGAGCTGGCCGAGGGCGTGCCCGCGGGCATGCGCACCCTCGTGGTCGTGCCCACGCTCCTGACCGGCGCCGACGAGATCGAGGAGCACATCAACCGCCTGGAGATCCACTATCTCGCCAACCCGGACGGCCACGTCCACTTCGTCCTGCTCTCGGACTGGAGGGACGCGTCCACCGAGCGCACGCCGGAGGACGATCGGCTCCTCGCGCTGGCCGCGGACGGCATCGCCCGCCTCAACGCGCGCAGCGGCCCGGCCCTTCCCGGCGGCGAGCGCTTCCTCCTGCTCCATCGCCGTCGAGCCTGGAACGCGCGCGAGGGCACGTGGATGGGCTGGGAGCGCAAGCGCGGAAAGCTCGACCAGCTCAACCAGCTCCTGACCGGCACCGGAGGACCGGCGTTCGAGACGCCGCGGGGCCCGGCGCCCGCGGTACCCACCGGAGTCCGCTACGTCATCACCCTCGACGCCGACACGCGCCTGCCGCGCGGCGCGGTCAATCGCCTCGTCGGCACGATGGCCCATCCGCTGAACCGGCCGGTCTTCGACGCCCGCGCCGGGCGCGTGGTGGACGGCTACGCGATCCTGCAGCCCCGGATCACGCCCACGATCCCCTCGGATCGTGACCGCTCGCTCTTCCAGCGGATCTTCGCCGGGCCCGCCGGGATCGATCCCTACGCCACCGCGACCTCCGACGTCTACCAGGACCTCTTCGGCGAGGGCTCGTACACCGGGAAGGGCATCTACGACGTGGCCGCGTTCACCGCCGCGCTCAAGGATCGCGTTCCCGAGAACTCCCTCCTGAGCCACGATCTCTTCGAGGGGATCTTCGCGCGAGCCGGACTCGTCACCGACATCGAGCTCTTCGAGGAGTTCCCCACCGACTACGAGGTCGCGGCCGGACGCCAGTACCGCTGGGCGCGCGGAGACTGGCAGCTCCTCCCCTGGATGATCCGGGGCGACACCCGCGCGGGGGCGCGGCCGACCTGGATCCCGCCGGTCGGCCTGTGGAAGATCACCGACAACCTCCGCCGGACCTTGTCGGCGCCGGCCGCCGGGCTCACCCTCATCGTGGGCTGGCTGCTCCCTCACGGTCTCCCGCTGGTGTGGACCGCGTTCGTCCTCGCCACCATCGCGCTCCCATCCCTCCTTCCCGACGTTCGACGAGATCATCCCCAAGCGGTCGGGCATCTCGAAGCGGACCCACTTGCGGAGCGTCGGGCGGACCTTCACGATCGCGGCGTCTCAGATCGCGCTCGCCATCACCTTCCTCGCGCACCAGGCCTGGCTCATGGGCGACGCGATCGGACGCACGCTCGTGCGCCTGTACCTGACCCGCCGCCGGCTGCTGGAATGGACCACCGCCGCGCAGACCAAGTCGGACCTCTCCCGGGACATCACCGGCGCGTACCGGCGCATGGGCGGGGCGCTCGTCGTCGCCGCGGCCGCCGGCGCGCTCGTGGTCTGGCTGCGGCCGAGCAGCCTCGCGGTGGCCGCGCCCTTCCTCCTGCTCTGGAGCCTCTCCCCCGCGGTGGCCCGATGGGTCAGCCGCCCGCCGGTGCCGTCGCCCCAGCAGCGGCTCTCCCCCGAGGACTCCGTCGTCCTTCGCTCGACCGCGCGCCGCACCTGGCGCTTCTTCGAGTCCTTCGTCGGGCACGACGACACCTTCCTGCCGCCCGACAACTTCCAGGAGGATCCCCGGCCCGTCCTGGCGCACCGCACGTCTCCCACCAACATCGGGCTCTATCTGCTGGCGGTGATCTCGGCCCGGGACTTCGGCTGGCTGGGCCTCCTCGACACGGTGGAGCGCCTCGAGGCGACCCTGGCGACGATGCGCCGCCTCGAGCGCTTCCGCGGCCACTTCTACAACTGGTACGACACGACCGGGCTGCGCCCGCTGGAGCCCCGCTACGTCTCCACCGTGGACAGCGGTAACCTCGCCGCGCATCTCCTCGCCCTCGGCAGCGCGTGTCGCGGCGCGGTCCACGATCCGCTTCCGCACCGGGACCTGGTCGCGGGCATCGACGACGCCCTCCATCTCGTCGGGGAGGCCGCCACCGCGCTCGCGGATAGTCACCGCAGCCAGACCGTGACCGTCCGCCAGCTCGCCGAGGCCCGCGACACCCTGGGCGCGGCGCTTCGCGACGACGCGGGGAGCCCGGCGGAGACGGTCCGCCCGCGTCCGACGGCTCGCGGGGTACGCCGACACCCTGGTGGACATCGCGCGCGTGCTCACGACCAGCGGCGACGGCGGCGGGGGCGCCGGCGTCCTGGTCTGGGCCCAGGCGGCGCGCGCCACCGTCGCCAGCCACGCGCGCGACGTCGAGACCCTGATGCCCTGGGCCGACATCGCGGGCGCGCCCCCCGAGGTCGCGAGCGCGCTCGGCCGGCTCTTCGCCTCGCCGCCCAGCCCGGCCGATCTGCCCGAGCGCTGCCGCGTCGCGATCGACGAGCTCACCGCCGCTCGCGACGCCGCCCTCCGCGCGGGCGCCGAACAGTCGGCGGGCCCGATCGCGCGCATCGACGCGCTCATCGGAGGCCTGGCGCGCTCCTCCGCGGCCGCTCAATCGCTCGCCGGCCGCCTGCTGGCCGTCGCCCGGGCGACCACCGAGCTCTTCGAGGCCATGCAGTTCGGCTTCCTCTTCGACCCGACCCGCAAGATCTTCTCGATCGGCTATCGCGTCTCCGACGGCAGCCTCGACGGCAGCGCCTACGACCTCCTCGCCTCGGAAGCGCGGCTCGCGAGCTTCATCGCCATCGCCAAGGGCGACGTCCCCGTCTCGCACTGGTTCCACCTCGGCCGCCAGATGACCCCGGTCGGGCTCGGCTCGGTCCTCGTGTCCTGGTCGGGCTCGATGTTCGAGTACCTGATGCCCGAGCTCGTGATGGACGCCCCGGCGGGCAGTCTCCTCGAGGACACGTGCCGGCTCGTGGTCCAGCGCCAGATGAGCTACGGCGCCGACAACGGCGTGCCCTGGGGCGTCTCCGAATCGGCCTATAACGTCCGCGATCTGGACCTCACCTTCCAGTACTCGAACTTCGGCGTGCCGGGCCTGGGTCTCGAGCGCGGCCTGGGCGAGGACCTGGTCGTGGCCCCCTACGCGACCGCGCTCGCCGCGATGATCGACCCGGTCGCGGCGGCGCGGAACTTCTCCGCCCTCGCCGCGGTCGGGCGCGCGCGGGCCGTACGGCTTCTACGAGGCCCTCGACTACACCCCGTCGCGGGTGCCGGACGGCGCGACGGTGGCGATCGTGCGCGCCTACATGGCCCACCACCAGGGCATGACGCTCATCGCCCTGGGGAACGTGCTCCACGACGGGATCATGCGCGCGCGGTTCCACGCCGAGCCCATCATCCAGGCCACGGACCTGCTCCTGCAGGAGCGCGCGCCCCGCGACGTCGCGGTCGCCCGCCCCCGGCTCGAGGAAGTGGACGTGCCGGCGCACGTCCGCGAGTTCGTGGAGCCCGTCTTCCGCCGCTTCACCACGCCCCACGGGCCCGCCCCCCGGACGCATCTTCTCTCCAACGGGCGCTACGCGGTGATGCTGACCACCGCGGGATCGGGCTACAGCCGGTGCGCCGGGCTCGGCGTCACGCGATGGCGCGAGGACGTGACGCGGGATCCGTGGGGGACGTACGTGTTCCTGCGCGACGTCGAGACCGGCGCGGTCTGGTCGGCCGCCTACCAGCCCACCGGCGTCGAGCCGACCGTCTACCGTGCCACGTTCTCGGAGGACCGCGCGGAGTTCTATCGCCTGGACGGCACGATCGCGACCGCGCTCGAGGTCATCGTCTCGCCCGAGGACGACGCCGAGATCCGGCGCGTCTCGGTCACGAACCTGGGAGACCGGGTGCGAGAGATCGAGCTCACCTCCTACGCCGAGCTCCAGCTCGCCGCGCCGGCGGCCGACTCCGCCCACCCCGCCTTCTCCAACCTGTTCGTCCAGACCGAGCTGCTCGCCGATCTCGGCGCGCTCCTGGCCACCCGCCGGCTCCGCGCGCCGGCGGAGACCCCGGTGTGGGCGGCCCACACCGTCGTGGTGGAAGGCCAGCCCGCGGGCGGCGCCCAGTACGAGACGGACCGGGCCCGCTTCCTGGGCCGCGGCCGCACGATCCGCACGCCGATGTCGGTCATCGACGGCCGGCCCCTGTCGAACACCGCGGGCTCGGTGCTCGATCCGATCTTCAGCCTGCGGCGCCGGATCCGGCTCGCCCCGGGCG
Source organism: uncultured Candidatus Rokubacteria bacterium (assembly GCA_963747235.1). Taxonomy (GTDB): domain Bacteria; phylum Methylomirabilota; class Methylomirabilia; order Rokubacteriales; family CSP1-6; genus CAMLFJ01. The sequence continues at coordinate 109,817 of CAVVEU010000013.1, read as the reverse complement.
AGTGCGCCCGCCTCATCTTCTCCACGCTCGTCGCCGCCTCCCGCGAGGCCGCGGTGGCCCTGGCCGACAAGTATCGCGACCCCGCGACGTTCGAGCGCACCGTCACCCTGGCCTGGACCCAGGCGCAGGTGCAGCTCCACCACCTGGGCATCGACCCGCACGAGGCCCATCTGTTCCAGGACCTGGCGAGCCGGATCCTCTACTCCGACCCCGCGATGCGCTCCGCGCCGGACGTGCTGCGACGGAACACGGCGGGCCCGTCGACCCTCTGGGCCCACCAGATCTCCGGCGACCTCCCGATCGTCCTCGTGCGCATCGACGAGCCGGAGGATCGCGGCATCGTCCGCCAGCTCCTCCGCGCCCACGAGTACTGGCGCATGAAGGGGCTCGCCGTGGATCTCGTCATCCTGAACGAGAAGGCGCACTCCTACGTCCAGGAGTTCCAGACCTCGCTCGAGGCCCTCGTGCGGACGAGCCAGTCGGCGCCCCGGCCGGAGCGCAGCGAGACGCAGGGTCGGGTCTTCATCCTCCGGAAGGAGCTCCTCTCGTCCACGGACCACGCGGCACTCCAGTCGGCGGCCCGGGCCGTGCTCCTGAGCCGCCACGGCACGCTCGCGGAGCAGCTCGCGCGCGCCGAGTCGGCGCCCGACGCCGCGGCCCTTCCCGCGCCGCGACCGGCCCGGGCCGCGGCCGCCGCGCACGCGCCACCCCCGCGCTTCGAATCCGAGTTCTTCAACGGCATCGGGGGCTTCGTGGACGGGGGCCGCGAGTACGTCACCGTGCTCGGCGAGGGGCAGTGGGCGCCCGCGCCGTGGGTCAACGTCATCGCCAACCCCCGCTTCGGCTTCCAGGTCTCCGAATCCGGGGCCGGGTACACGTGGGCGCTCAACAGCCGCGAGAACCAGCTCACGCCGTGGTCCAACGACGCGGTCGGCGACCCGCCGGGCGAGACGTTCTACGTCCGCGACGAGGAGACCGGCGCGCTGTGGGGCCCCACCCTCCTGCCGATCCGGGAGGACGCGTCCCCCTACATCGCCCGGCACGGACAGGGCTACAGCCGCTTCGAGCACGCCTCCCACGGCATCGCGCTCGAGCTCCTGCAGTTCGTCCCGTCCGAGGACCCGGTCAAGATCTCGCGGCTGACGATCGAGAACCGCTCCGGCAAGCCGCGCCGGCTCTCGGTCACCGCCTACGTCGAGTGGGTGCTGGGCGCCTCGCGCAGCGCGAACGCCCCGTCCATCGTCACCGAGATCGACGCGGACACCGGGGCGCTCCTGGCCCGCAACGCCTGGAACACCGACTTCGCCGGGTGCGTCGCGTTCGCCGATCTCGGGGGCCGCCAGACCGCGTGGACGGCCGATCGCGCGGAGGTCATCGGCCGCAACGGCACGCTCGATCATCCCGCGATGCTGGAGCGCGGCACGCCTCCGTCCGGGCGGGTCGGCGCCGGGCTCGATCCGTGCGCGGCGCTCCAGGCCGTGATCGAGCTGGCCCCGGGCGGCCGGGAGGAGATCGTCTTCCTCCTCGGCCAGGGCGACACCGTGGAGGCCGCGCGAGCGCTCATCGTCCGCCATCGCGCCGCGGACGTCGATCGTCACCCTGAAGGACGTCACGACCCGGTGGGACGACACGCTCGGCGCCATCCAGGTGAAGACGCCGGACCGGTCCATGGACCTGATGCTGAACCGGTGGCTGCTCTACCAGACGCTCGCCTGCCGGGTCTGGGCCCGCTCCGCCTTCTATCAGGCCGGCGGCGCCTACGGCTTCCGCGACCAGCTCCAGGACGTGATGGCGCTCGTGGTCGCGAAGCGCGAGGTGGCGCGCGAGCATCTCCTCCGGGCCGCCGCCCGGCAGTTCATCGAGGGCGACGTCCAGCACTGGTGGCATCCGCCCTCCGGCAAGGGCGTGCGCACCCGGATCTCCGACGATTCGCTCTGGCTACCCTACGCGGTCACGCACTACCTGGAGATCACCGGGGATACGCCGCTCCTGGACGAGCGCGTTCCGTTCCTGGAAGGCCCGCCGATCCCCTCCGGTCAGGAGGACGCGTACTTCGAGCCCACCGTCTCCGCCGAGCACGGCACGCTCTTCGAGCACTGCGCGCGTGCGCTCGACCGCAGCCTCGCGGTCGGCGCTCACGGGCTGCCCCTGATGGGCACCGGCGACTGGAACGACGGCATGAACCGGGTGGGGCCCGAGGGGCGCGGCGAGAGCGTCTGGCTCGGCTGGTTCCTGCACACGACCCTCTGGGAGTTCGCGCGCCTGGCCGACGCCCGCGGCGAGGGCGCGCGCGCCGAGACGTGGCGGGCCCACGTCCGCGCCCTCAAGACGGCGCTCGAGCAGCACGCCTGGGATGGCGACTGGTATCGCCGCGCCTACTTCGACGACGGCACCCCGCTCGGCTCCATCGTGAACCCCGAGTGCCGCATCGATTCGATCGCCCAGTCCTGGGGGGTCCTCTCGGGGGCCGCCGAGCCCGCGCGCGCGGCGCGCGCGATGGCCGCGGTGGAGGAGTATCTCGTCCGGCGCGATCAGGAGCTGATCCTGCTCTTCACCCCGCCGTTCGATCACTCATCGCTCGAGCCCGGGTACATCAAGGGCTACCCGCCCGGCATCCGCGAGAACGGCGGGCAGTACACCCACGCCGCCATCTGGACCGTGATGGCCTTCGCGGCGCTCGGGCGACGGCGACCGCGCCAACGAGCTGTTCTCCATCCTGAACCCGATCAACCGCACGAGCACCCGGGCGGGCGTCCACCGCTACAAGGGAGAGCCGTACGTGGCCGCCGCCGACGTCTACGCGGAGTACCCGCACGTCGGGCGCGGAGGGTGGACCTGGTACACCGGCTCCGCGGGGTGGATGTACCGGGCCGGCCTCGAGTGGCTCCTCGGGTTTCGCCTGCGCGGGGCGGCGCTCCATCTCGATCCGTGCATCCCGCGCGCGTGGCCGCGCTTCGAGATCGCGTTCCGCTATCACGCCTCGCGCTACGAGATCACGGTCGAGAACCCGCACGGGGTGACCCGCGGCATCTCGACCATGGAGATCGACGGCGTCCCGCTCCCGTCCCCGGCCGCCAGCATCCCCCTCATCGGCGACGGCGCCACGCGCCGCGTCCGGGTCGTGCTCGGCTGAGCGGGCTACACCGAGCCCAGGAGCGCTCCGCCGACGATCCCGCAATCCCCGCAGGGATCCGGGCCGTGACGGAGGATGGCGGTGAGCCCGATGGGCCCCAGGAACAGCGCCGCGATCGCCCGGCGCGCGTCCCGCTTCGTCCACACCGCCGCGGGGCCCAGCCGCCGCGTGACACACCGCGCGCAGTAGTAGCAGCCCGGGCGGGCGCGCAGCATCGCCCCCGCGTGGCACCGGGCCATCTCCTCTCCCATCATGAGGCGGGGCCCATCATGAGGCGTGCTCGCCGATGCACGGGTTCGGGCGCTTGCAGCGCGCGCAGGGCCCGCTCGACACGCCGCCGAGCACCCCGGGGGCGCTGAACACCTTCTCCATCGCGTGCTCGATCTCCGACCTCCGCCACCCGGTGTGCAGCCGCTCGAGCGTCATCCCCACGAGACAGGTGGAGCAGACCACCCCGCCCTGGTACCGGCCCCGCAACATCCGCCCGACGGTGCGGCGCACGAAGTCCTCGGTCGTGTAGGTGACCGCCGTCACCGGAGCCGTCACGCGGACGGACCCGGCCGGGCGCGGATCGGCACCTCGAGCTGCCCGACCGCGCGAATCTGGGCCCCGAGGTTCGCCTGCAGCACGGCCTCCACGTCGTCCACGCTCGGCGGCGCGTCCCACTCGAGCCCCGCGGTGCGCCGGCTGCCGTTGACGTTGATCCGTAGCAGCAAGCGGTTGCCGAGCCGCGTGAGCCCCTCCAGCACGCCCGTCTCGGGCACGTCGGAGGCCCCGCCCGGATCCGCCCAGTCCACCCACCCGACCGGCCAGACCGCCGCCTCCCCGGATTGCCAGGTGAGCTCGCGGACCTTCACGCTGCGTGCACGCTGGGCACGCTGGGCCTACGCTGCGACGCTGCGCTCCGGGTCGTGCGCGACGCCGTTACGCGCGGGCGGCCCCACGAGCCGCTGCCACGCGGCGGTCATGACCGAGATCAGGTGAGAGCCCACGCGGATCGCCTCCCTATCTCGCCACGCTCTCGGCGAGCGTATCGACGGTCTTCTTGAACTTCGCGTCTTCGCGGATCATCGCCTCGATCTTCGTCACCGCGTGGAGCACGGTGGTGTGGTCCTTGTCGAAGGCGCGCCCGACCTCGGTGAGCGAGGCGTGCGTGAGCTGGCGGGCGAAGTACATCGCGATCTGGCGCGGGAAGGACACCGCCTTGGTCCGCGTCCGGGTGCGCATGTCGGCCAGCTTGAGGCCGAAGAACCCGGACACCGTGCGCTGGATGTGCTCGATCGTGATGATCTTCTCGTCCGCGCCCCAGAGCTCGGACAGGACCTCCTGGGCGACGTCCACGCTCATCTCGCGGCCGGTCAGGGAGCAGAACGCGGCCATCCGAGTGAACGACCCCTCGATCTCTCGAATGTTGGTCTTGATGCGGCTCGCCATCAGATAGGCCACGTCGTCGGGCAACTGGACCCGCTCGATCTCGGCGCGCTTCTTCAGGATGGCCACGCGGGTCTCGAAGTCGGGCGGCTGGATGTCGGCGACCAGGCCCCACTCGAAGCGGGAGCGCAGCCGCTCCTCCAGCTCGGGAATCTCCTTGGGCGTGGAGTCGGAAGACACCACGATCTGCTTGTGGCCCTCGTAGAGATCGTTGAAGGTGTGGAAGAACTCCTCCTGCGTCCGCTCCTTGCCCGCGATGAACTGGATGTCGTCGATGAGCAGGAGATCGATCGTCCGGTACTTCGCCCGGAACTCGCCGGTGCGGTCGTAGCGAATGGCATTGATGAGCTCGTTGGTGAAGCGCTCCGACGAGAGATAGAGCAGCCGCAGCGTGGGGTGGAGGCGCGCCATCTCGTGCCCCACCGCGTGGAGGAGATGGGTCTTGCCGAGGCCGACCCCTCCGTAGAGGAACAGCGGGCTATAGGCCGTCCCGGGCCGCTCGGCGACCGCCTGGCAGGCCGCCTGCGCGAACTGGTTGGAGCTGCCGACCACGAAGGACTCGAACGTGTAGCGCGGCGTCAGCTCGTCCAGCGCGCCGGGAACGCGCTCGCGCGCGAGCGCGGGCGGCGGCTCGGGCTCCGCGTCCATCTCGATGGAGACCCGCGTGTTGACGCCGAGCAAGCGGCGCGCGGCCGCCTCGATCGTGTCCACGTGGTGCTGGCCGATCCAGTCGCGCGTGTACTTGTTGGGCGCGAGGACCCGCAGGCGGTCGCCGTCCACCGCGACGAGCCGGCACGGGCGCAGCCACGACTCCAGCGCCGAGGCGGGAACCTCACCTTCGAGAGCGGTGAGCAGCCGAGACCACAGCTCTTCAAGCATGTCTGACCGTAGTGGCGCGCGCCCGCCTTGTCAATATCGCGTTCGTGCTAGTGTGGACGTGTCGGGCTCGACTCGCGAGTCCGCGGAAGAGGTTCACCATGGAAGGTCTCCGGCAGATCCAGGTCATCACGCAGGGCGACGGCTGGCACCTGGTGGGGCTCGACGCGGAGGGCCGCGTCTGGTTCGGATCACCGCGTCGAACGGCGAAGGGACGAATGCTCGCCTGGATCATGATGGACGAGAGCGTGGAGGTCGAGGATCCGCTGCAGCCGGTCCCGGTCGTGACTCCCGAGCTCCTCGAGCCCGGCGTCGCCGACCGCCACTGGCCCACCAAGCCCCGCCCCTGACGCGTCCGCCGCACGCCGCTCACGCGGCTGAACGCTTCTTGCCCGGCTGAGGGGTCCAGGTTCCCGCCGCGTACTCGCCCAGACCCTTGAGCAGCACCTGGTGAAGCGTGGTCCCGTCGCTCACCGCGCGCACCCGCGCCGCGCGCTGCAGCTCCAGCGGCACCCCGCGCAGCAGGTAGATCCCGGTCGTCGCCACGCGCATGAGCACGTGCGCGGCGGGTCGGCCGATCACTCCATTGCCGGCCCCATGCAGTCCAGAGACCGTGTCCTTCTCGCCGGGCGCCGTGCCCCGCAGCTCGGTGAGGCGGAGCTGGGCTTTCCGCGCCCGCGCGCCGGGCGTGCGCGGCAGGAAGAGCCGCTGCGCCACGATCACCAGGGACGCGAGGACGAACGCGCCGACAAACATCGCCAGCGTCCCGGCCGGACGGTCCGACCCCATCATGAACAGGCCGCCGCCGAGGAGGCCCGCCCCGACGCCCAGGCCCATGTCCACGAGCAGGCCGTAGCCCCGCCGGACGATCAGCGTCTCGGCCAGCCAGCCGGCGCTGAGGCCGGCCAAAATCCACATCAGGCCCATTCTCACGACCTGCTCAGTCATCACGGCCCCCTTTGTCGTTTCCCCCGCTGATCGCTCGTCCGACGACTCCAGGCTCGGCAAGCTGCACGGGCGCCCCCACGATCTCCACCAGTCCCACCGCGGCGAGGCAACGGATCACCACCCACGATGGATCGAACTCGAACCGCCGCATGCTGAACTTCGGCGCGCGCGGATGCGCGTGATGGTTGTTGTGCAGGCTCTCCCCGCCGGTGACCCAGGCGAGCGCCCGGGAGTTGTAGGCGGTGTTGCCGAAGTTCTGCTCGCCGCGCCAGTGCCCCAGACCGTTGATCAGCGGCGCCAGCACGAACACGTACAGCACCGCGTGCACCAGCCCGGCCGCGAGGCCGACCCAGAGTCCGAACACCAGGCACAGAAACACGATCCCGATCCCGACTCCGCTACAGGCCCCGCGAGAACACCACGCGATCCAGCCAGTCCTCCGCGATATCGGGCGCGAACGTCCGCAGCGTGTCCGGGTTGCGCGCTTCCCGCGCGTAGTAGTACACGTTCCAGAGCTGGATGTTCCAGAAGCCGAACAGCCGGGGGCTGTGCGGATCGCCCTCTCGATCGGTGAAGGCGTGATGCTTGCGGTGGACGGCGACCCACTCCCGCCGGCTCTGGCCCGTCGTCAGCCAGAGCAGGGCCCGGAAGCATCCATCCATGACCGGATGCAGCCGGAGCGCGCGGTGCGCGAGCCCCCGGTGCAGGTACACGGAGGTCGCGATCACCGCGATCTCGGCCAGCGCGAGGGCGACGAGCGGAGCGATCCACATGTGCTGTACCACTCTGTACTCCATTCAGGGACTGAGTACGCTCTTCACCGAGCGGAATCTGTTCCGATTTGACCACTCGGAAATGTGTCCTCGATTGGACACGTGCACTACTCGAACCGGATCGGCTCCGCGCAGCTGATCACGACTCCTTGAGGGTCCGGGATCTCGAAATAGCGCTCGCCCCATTCCGCGTCCCGGGGCGCGGTCGGCCCGAGGCCCTTCCCGACCAGATCCCGATGGAGCGCGTCCACTCCGCGCACGCGGAGGATCACGCGATTCCAGGCGCCGCCTCCGCTCGTCGCTTCCTGCCGCAGATTGACGACGCTCTGCCCCGCCCGCATCGTGGTGAACGGGGCGTCGGATCCGCCGTAGGAGACCTCGAACCCGAGCTTGCCGTAGAACGCCACCGACTCGGCCATCTCGCGCACCGCCAGCGTCACGCCGCTGATGTGGTCGATGGACCACGACGCCACGCCCGTCGCCGCCGGCTCGTCACCGGCCAGGGGCCCGCCGGGAGATCTCCCCATGAAATCACTGTAGTGCGGCGTGACCCGTCCGGCCTATTGGACGTTGGTCCAATGGCCGCTCCACCCGCGCGTTGTTACGCGTGGAGGCCACGACGATCGAGACCGCACCCCCGCCCCCAACCCAACGCCCAGCACAACGATGGAGGCTGCCATGCTGCCGCAGCTACCGCAGGACGAACATCGACCGGTCTGCCACGGATGCGGCCAGGCCAAGTTCCTCCCCTACTCCATCCGGAGCGGCGACCCCGCGACCGCGAAGGCGCGTGTCTACTGCTCCATCGCGTGCGCCCAGATTCATTCGCCGGGCTTCACGGGCAAGGACCCGCGCCAGTGACGAGCGGGCAGCGGAAGCAGGCCAAGCGGGACGCCCGGTAGGCGCCCGCCTCTCGCGTCACTCCACCCCGGCGAGCTGAAGCTCCGCCGCGCGGTGACAGCCGACGAAATGGCCGGGCGTGAGCTCCTGCCACGCCGGCGCCTCCGTCCGGCAGATGTCGATCGCGTGCGGGCAGCGGGGGTGGAAATAGCAGCCCGCGGGCGGGGCGGCCGGATTCGCGACCTCCCCCTGCAGGACGATGCGCTGCGAGCGCGTGCGAGGGTCCGGCTCGGGCACCGCGGACAGGAGCGCCGCGGTGTACGGGTGCTTCGGCCGGCTGAAGAGCTCCTCGGTCTCCGCCAGCTCCACCATCCGGCCCACGTACATCACCGCCACCCGGTTGCTGATGTGCCGGACCACGCTCAGGTCGTGCGCCACGAAGAGATAGGTCAGGCGGAGCTCCGCCTGGAGGTCCTGCAGCAGGTTCAGGATCTGCGCCTGCACCGAGACGTCCAGCGCCGAGACCGGCTCGTCGGCGACCACCAGGCGGGGACGCAGGGCGAGCGCCCGCGCGATCCCGATGCGCTGCCGCTCCCCGCCGCTGAAGGCGTGCGGGAAGCGCCGCATGTACTCGGGCCGTAGCCCCACGCGGCGCAGCAGGTCCGCCACCCGCTCCTCCCGCTCGCGCCGGCTCCGGAGCCCGTGGACCAGCAGCGGCTCCCCGACCAGGTCGAGCAGGGTCATGCGGGGATTGAGCGAGGTGAACGGATCCTGGAAGATCATCTGCATCTCGCGCCGCAGCGCCCGGAGCTCCGCCCGGGCGGAGCTTGCCCACCTCGACCACCGAGCCGTCCGCCACCCGCATGAAGACCTCGCCCGCGGTCGGCTCGATCGCGCGCAGGATGCAGCGCGCGGTCGTGGTCTTCCCGCAGCCGCTCTCGCCGACCAGGCCCAGGGTCTCGCCCTCGTCGATGTGGAAGTCCACCCCGTCCACCGCGCGCACGTGGCCCACCGTCCGCTTCAGGAAGCCCTTCCGGATCGGAAAGAGCTTCTGGAGCCCGGACACGCGCAGGAGGGGCTGGGCGGTCGCGGTCATTCGTAGAGGAAGCAGCTCACCGCGTGGTGATCGCCCACCGGGCGCAGGATCGGCGCCTCCCGATCGCACCGTCCGGCCATGAACTCCGGGCAGCGCGGGTGGAAGGGGCAGCCGCTCGGCCGGTCGTAGGGATGCGGCACCGCGCCCGCGATCGGCGTCAGCCGCTCCCGCGTGCGCGACCGGATGCGGGGAATCGAGCGCAGCAGCGCCCGCGTGTACGGGTGGCGCGGGTCGTGGAAGATCGCGTCCACCGGCGCCTGCTCGACCACCCGGCCCAGGTACATCACCGCCACGTCGGTGGCCATCTCCGCGACCACGCCCAGGTCGTGGGTGATCAGCATGATCGCCATGCCGTCTTCCTGCTGGAGCCGGCGCATCAGCTCGAGGATCTGGGTCTGGGTGGTCACGTCGAGCGCCGTCGTCGGCTCGTCGGCGATCAGCAGGGTCGGCTCGCAGGACAGCGCCATCGCGATCATGGCGCGCTGGCGCAGGCCGCCGCTGAGCTGGTTGGAGAGCTGATCCACCCGCTCCTCCGGCGAGGACACGCCCACCCGCCGCAGCATCTCGATCGCCCGCTCGCGCGCCGCCTGCCGACCGAGGGGCTGGTGCAGCCGGATCGCCTCGATGATCTGGCTGCCGACGGTGTGGACGGGACTGAACGAGGACATCGGCTCCTGGAAGATGAGCGCGATCTCCGCGCCCCGGATCGAGCGCATCAGGGCGCCGTTGGGCTCGAGCTTCGCCAGGTCCACGACCGGCCCCGCCCCGTTGCCGCCGGACGGCCGCCTGAAGTGAATCTCCCCCTCGACGATCCGTCCCGGCCGATCCACGATCCGCATGATCGACCGGGCGGTGATGCTCTTGCCGCACCCGCTCTCCCCCACGATCCCGAGCGTCGCCCCCGGCGCCATCTCGAAGCTCACCCCATCCACCGCCCGCACCGTCCCCTCATCCTGCGTGAAATAGGTCTTCAGGTTCCGCACCGACAGCAGCGGCTCAGCGGCCATAGGGATCCGCCGCGTCGCGCAGGCCATCGCCCAGGAAGTTGAAGGCCATGACCGCGATGATCACCGGCACCGCGGGGAGCATGAGCCACGGCGAGATCGCCACGGTCTGGACGTTCTGCGCCTGCTGCAACAGCACGCCCCAGCTGATCGCGGGCGGCCGCAGGCCCAGGCCCAGGAAGCTGAGCGCGGTCTCGCTGATGATCATGGCGGGCAGGGCCAGCGTGGTGGCCGCGATGATGTGGCTCATGAACGACGGCACCATGTGGACGAAGATCGTCCGCATCTGGCTGCACCCGACCAGCCGGGCGGAGACGACGAAGTCTTCCTCGCGCATGGCGAGAAAACGGCCCCGGACCACGCGGGCCAGCTCCGTCCATCCGAGCAGCGAGATGATGATCGTGATCGCGAAGTAGACCTGTAGCACCGACCAGTCCCGCGGCAGCGCCGCCGCGAGCCCCATCCAGAGGGGAATCGTCGGGATGGACCGGAGGATCTCGATCGTGCGCTGGATGATGGTGTCGGCCATCCCGCCGTAGAAACCCGAGAACCCGCCCAGGACCACGCCCAGGATCAGGCTCACCGTGACCCCGAACAGCCCGATCGTGAGGGAGATCCGCGTGCCGTACATCAACCGCGACCAGAGGTCCCGTCCCTGCACGTCCGTGCCGAGCAGGAACACCGCCTGGGTGGCGTCGGCCCCGCCATCCACCCCGATGAGGTGCCGGGTGGTCGGGATCAGCCCGAAGAGGCGGTACTCGAATCCCTCGGCGAAGAACCGGATCGGGATCTTCCGATCCGGGTCCGCGACATAGACGCGCTTGAAGGTCTGCGGGTCGCGCGCGCCCTTCAATCCGTACACGTGAGGACTCAACCGCCCCCCGTCGAACCAGTACACGCGCTGCGGGGGCATGAGCGAGCGGTGCGCCTCCGACGCGTTGGGGTCGGCGTAGGCGAGGAAGTCCGCGCCGAGGACGATCATGTAGAAGCCCACCACGACGAGCGCGCTGGCCACCGCCACCTTGTGCTTGCGGAACCGCCACCACATGAGCTGCCACTGCGAGGCCACGAAGATGCGCTGCTCCCGCGTGTCGGCCACCGCCGCCGGCCCGCCCAGGGGCTCGCGCCCGCGCTCGAGGATCGCCTCGGGCTCGGCCATCACGTCTCCTCCAGGCGGATCCGCGGATCGATCAGCACGAGCACGATGTCCGAGATCAGCGTCCCGATCACCGTCATCACCCCGAGCAGGAGCACGATGGTCCCGGCCAGGAACATGTCCTGGGCGATGAGGGCCTTCAGCAGGAGCGGCCCGACCGTCGGCAATCCGAGCACGAGCGACACGATGATGCTGCCCGAGACGATGTACGGCAGCGTGTAGCCGATCGTGCTCGCGAACGGATTGAGCGCGACGCGCACCGGATAGCGCAGGATCACCCGGGTCTCCGACAGCCCCTTCGAGCGCGCGGTGACCACGTAGGGCTTGCGCAGCTCGTCGAGCAGGTTCGCGCGCATGATCCGGATCTGCTGCGCGGTCCCGGCCAGGCCCAGGATCACCGCCGGGATCGGCAGGTGCTTGGCCAGGTCCCACGCCCGCGCCCCGCTCCACTCCGCGTCCTGGAACTCCGGCGAGAAGAGTCCGCCGATGTGGGCGTTGAACAGCACGAATCCCAGGTAGAGCAGCACCAGGGCCAGCAGGAAGTTGGGGACCGCGAGCCCGATGAAGCCGATGAACGTCGCCACGTAGTCGCCCACCGAGTACTGCCGGACCGCGGAGTAGATGCCGATGGGCAGGGCCAGCACCCACGTGAGGATCAGCGCCGCCACCGAGACGATCACGGTCAGCCACAGGCGCTCCCCGATCACCTCGGTGACCGGGCGCCGCCACTCCATGGACATGCCGAAGTTGCCCTGGACGATCAGCCGCATCCACTTGAAGTACTGCACGTAGATCGGCTGGCCCAGGCCGTACTGGATCCGGAGGTTCTGGGCCTCCTCGTCGGTGACCACGCTGCCCATCGACGCCATCTGGGCGATGTAGGAGGTGACGTAGTCGCCCGGGCGGGAGCTGGATGATGGCGAAGGCCAGGACGGAGATCGCCCAGACGGTGAAGATCCCGAGGAGAGCGCGGCGGCCGATGTAGGCGAGCATGGGTCGGAGCCCGGGTCACTCCCCCTCACCCGGCCCTCTCCCCGGCGGGGAGAGGGTCGGGTGAGGGGCGCGACCTAGTTCTTGTAGAAGAACGTCGCCGGACGCGAGATGCCCGGGGTCTTGCCGTCCGGGCTGTTGTACTGGCGCGACGGGATGTTGCCCATGTTGTTCTTGACGACGCGCACGCCCATCGAGGCCGGCCCCATGCCGATCACGCCGATGATGTAGACCTCCTCGGCGGCGATCTTCCAGATCTCCTTGCCGAGCTGGATCCGCTCCTTCTCGGGCACGCCGAAGGCCTTCTTCCACTTCTCCATCAGCTCCTTCATCCGCGGCTCGGGCTCCTTGCCCTGCGCGCCGGCGGAGTGGAACCACTTGACGTAGAGCGGCCCGGACGAGGCGACCGCGGCGAGCTCGAAGGGAAACACGTGGAGCGGGAAGGTGAACAGGTGCTCGCTGCCGTCGTTGTTCCACGCGCCGAGCTGCTGCTCGTTGGCCGCGGTCCGCTTGAGGGCCAGGCTGCGCTCGACCTCCTGCACCGTGAGGTCGATGCCGATCTTCTTCCACTGCTCGCGGATCATCTCCGAGATCTGCGTGTACTGCACGAACTGGCCGCCGAGCGTCATGATCTCGATGCGCAGCCGGCCCTTGCCGTCCGCGCGCAGGCGGTAGCCCTCGCCGTCCTTCTTGGCGAGCCCGATCTTGTCGAGCATCTCGTTGGCCTTCTTGACGTCGAGGGTGGCCCACATCTTCCGGTACTGCGGACCCGGGTTGTACTTGTTGCCGTCCGCGGGCACCACCGAGCTGGGCGTGCCCGTGCCGAGCCAGAAGGTCTCGTTGATCTGGTCGCGGTCGATGCCGAGCGCGAGCGCGCGCCGGAAGTCGGCGGTGTTGAACCACTTGCCGATCTCCGGGTCGGCGTCGTAGTTCAGGTTGAACTTGATGATCATGTCCCCGCCGTAGTCGCCGGGATCCAGATAGACCTTGTACCCGCCCTTCTGCTGGTTCTCGATGAAGACCGGGAGCTTGCCGAGGTCGACGTGCCTCGACGCGTAGTCGTACTCGCCGGCGATCGCGCGCAGGTTCAGCACCTCCAGGTTCTCCGCCAGCGTCAGGACCACGCGGTCGATGTAGGGCAGCTGGTTGCCCGCCGTGTCCACGAAGACGCTGTAGGGGTTGCGCTCGAGCGTCCACGTCGGCGTGTTGATCGGCGTCACCGTCTTCCAGGCCGAGAGCACCGGCAGATCCGGGTTGAGCGCCCAGTCGTTCTTGGCCAGGAACATGCGCACCCAGCTGTCGAACTTCGCCTCCTTGACCTTCCGGTCCAGCTCGGCCGCTCCCGCGTACTTCGGGTGGAACTGCTTCATGTAGTGGGCGGGAGCGAAGCCGCCCATGCCGCGGTACCCGAACATCTGGCCGGCGAGGTCGGTGGAGCCGGCCAGCACGTCGGGCAGCATGAAGTAGGGCTCGGGGAACTTGTACCGCACGGTGTAGGTATCGACCTTCTCGATCGTGCCCTGCTTGCCGTTGATGGCCATGGCCGCGGACGGGGTCGGGATCAGGTCCTTGTTCCGGTAGACGTCCTCGAACCAGAACACGAAGTCGTCGGCGGTGAACGGCTTGCCGTCGCTCCACTTCATGCCGCGGCGCAGGTGCAGGAGCCACGCGCGCCCGCCGTCCTGCATCTCGAGGCCCCGGGCGAGGTTCGGCAGGACCTTGTCGCCCGTGTAGTCCCAGAACATCAGATGGTCCGGCCCCGAGCAGCACCGGAACCCGTTCCAGAAGTCGGCGGGGCCGGTGAACCCGGCGCGCCACGTCCCGCCGTACTTGCCGATCTCGCGCAGGGGCTTGATGACCAGCGGGTCCTGCCCGACGCGCTCGGCCACCGGCGGCAGCTTGCCCGCCTTGACCAGCGCCGCGAGCTGCGGGGCCTCGTTGAGCGTCTTGGGGAACTTCGCGGGGTCGGTGACGACCTCCGGTCCTTCCAGCTTGCCGATCAGGCCGCTCTTGCCCGCCTGGGCCAGGGCGCCCGCGGCCACCATCGCGGTGAGGAGCCCCACCAGCAGGGCAATCAGGAACCGGGACCTGCGCCGGCGTGTCCGAGGCGTTCGCCCGAGGTCGACCATGACCGTCCCCCTATTGACCGCTCGCCCTGCCTCCATGCGCGCGCCGACCGCGGCCCCCTTGGCCAGGCCCCGCGACCTCCGTGTCGTTGGGGGATACTGCCCCGGCGGGGGCACAGCGTCAAGCGGCAGGAAGGGGCGGGCTCCCGAGAGCACGTGATCTGACCGCTCCACAACGGGCCGACGGGGTGTCATCGCCGCAGGGAGGTGGCGATGGCCTACACCCGGGCGGCCGTGGAGCGCGTCATGAAAGTGCAGGAGGCCATCTTGCGGGCCTTGAGTGGGCGGCAAAGCTGGCTGCAGGTCGCCGACGTGCTGGGCGTGAGTCCGCGCACGGTGCGGCGGCTGCGGTGGCGGTATGAGCGGTATGGCTACGACGGGCTGGTCGATCACCGGCGGCGGTGCCCCTCGCCGCGGGCGGTGCCGGCTGGCCGAGCCGTGCAGCAGCTCCTGCAGCTGTACCGGGAGCGGTACGGGCCGCGCGACGGCCATCCCGGCTACAACATCCGGCACTTCTACCAGGTGGCGGGCCGCGACCATGGCGTGCGCCTGTCGTACAGCTTCGTGAAGCGCGCGCTGCAGACCGCCGGCTTGGTCGGGCAAGCGGCGCCCGCGCGGGCGGCATCGGCGCCGCCGCGCGCCGCGCCCGTGCTTTGGGGAACTGCTGCACCTCGATGGCAGTCGGCACCCGTGGCTGGCGTTGGTCGCCGACGCCCAGCAGACCCTCATCGCCGTGGTGGACGACGCGACCAAGCGGTTGCTCTACGCTCAGCTCGTGGCCGGGGGCGAGAGTTTGGCGGCCATCATGACGGCCCTGCGGGCGGTGCTCGAGGCAGCACGGCATCCCCGGGGCGCTGTACACCGATCGCGCCGGCTGGGCCGTCTACACGCCGACGTCGGGCAGCGCCCCCGATCGCACCAAGCGGACCCAGGTCGGGCCGGGCCCTGGCCCGGCTCGGCATCGAGCACATCGTGAGCTTGCTCGCCGCAGGCCCGGGGGCGGAGCGAGCGCGCCAACGGCACGCTGCAAGGGCGGCTCGTCAACGAGCTGCGGGTCGCCGGGATCCGGACCCGCGCAGCGGCGAATCGCTATCTGCGCGCGCGGTTCATTCCGGACTACAACGCGCGCTTTGCCCGCGCCCCGGCCGATCCCAGCAGTGCCTTCGTGCCCGTGGGGCGGCAGCCGGACCTCGACCAGATCCTCTGCCACGAGGAAGAGCGCTGCGTCGGCGCGGGACAACACCCTCGTCCTCGACGGCGTGGTGCTGCAGATCGACAAACAGCGGGGCCGGCGCAGCTGCGCGGGCCTGCGCGTCCTCGTGCGGCGGCATCTCGACGGGCGGCATTCGGTCTGGTGGGGGCCCCGCTGCCTGGGGTGGTTTACGCGCCACCGGCCGGCCCGTCCGGGCGCGCGCGGCGTGAGCCCCAACCCGGAGCGGTCAGATCACGTGTCAAACGCGAGCGGCCAGATCACTTGTCAATGACAGCGGCTAGGCAGAAGAAGAGGAGGCTTGCTTCCTGTCGTCGGCCGGAGCCGGCCGGGCCGGCTCCGTCACATCGCGATCGGGATCCTGCAGGTCCTTGCGGCCGATGCGAGGCGGGAGCTTCGGCTTCCCGTCCAGCGCGGCCGGCTACCGGCGCCAACGAGAATACCCCCAGCCTCCACCACCCAGCAGGAACACCACCAGGAGAACGATCAACAGGGTCTCCATGCGTCATCACCCCCCACCACTGACGGGACTCCAGGGTGCGCTACGCCTACCGCGGCTCTTCCGAGGCGCTCAGGTTGTTGACGACCTTCTTCACGCCCTCGACCGACTGGGTCACCCGCTCCGCCAGCAGCTTCTCGGCGCGGGAGCCCACCTTGCCGCTGAGGTAGACCGACCCGTCCTGCGATCGGACCTGCACCTCCTTGAGCGCCACCGCCTTCGTCGCGTACAGCTCGAACTCCACGCGATGCGCCAGCTTGTCGTCCGGGCTCTCGGGGGCGCCCGCGGCGGTGGTGACGGTGAGATTGCTCGTGAGCTCCATGCACGCCGGGCACCAGCAGGGCGATCCGGTCGGCCACGCGCCGCTGGCCCGCGCGAGTCCACCGTTCCCTCCAGCGAGACGCGCCGCTTGCTCACCTGCACCGTGATGTGCTCGTTCTGCAGCTCGGCCGACTGGGCGAGGTGATCGGTGACGAGGGTCTTGATCTCGAGATCCGCCACGCGATCGCCGATGCTCGCCGCCTCCGGGTTGGCTCCGACGCCGGGATTGACGGTCAGATTGTTGTGCACGGCGCTGACGCCGGTGGTGTCCCGCGCGATGGCGGCGGCCAGCCCCTTGACTTCCTCGGTCGGCACTTCTCCGCGTCAAGGTGACTTCACCTCGAGCGGTTGCCACCGTGGTGTCGAAAGCCGAGACGTGCTTCGAGAGCAGCAGCGCGGTCTTGACCTTGGTGGTGGTGGCCGTGTCCTGCGAGGTGTCCTTGACCAGCCGCAGGGTGTCGCGCACCCCGGCCGCGCGCCGGGACGAGTAGGTCCACACGCCGCCCGCGATCAGCACGATGAGCACCACGACGATGATGGTCCCGACCGCGGCCCTGCCACTCTCGTGAAGCGACCTCTTCATGTCCTGTCCTCTCTCGGGGTAGAGGGCATCCCCTCCGCGAGAAGGAGCGCGGAGGGGCTGCCCTGATGACCTCAGGATCTGACTGCGAGAATCTCGACCCTCCGGTTCAACTCCAGACACGTATCCGTGGAAGCGTTGCAGACCGGCCTCTGTCTCCCGTTGGAGCCGACCGTGATGCGGTCGGGCGAGGCGCCCAGCCTGATGAGCTCATTCCTGACCGCGGTGACGCGATTGCCGGCCAGCACCTGGTTCCGATCATCCGCGTCGCTCTGGTGGCCGTCGAGGCTCACCTGGGCCAGCGGGTTGTTCTGCATCCACAGGGCGAAGTTCGCGAGCTTCTCCTTGCACTTCTCCTGCAGATCGGAGCTGCCGTACTTGAAATTCACGTTCTCCATCGAGGACCAGCCGCCCGCGCCGGGTCGGCCCCCCCGACCGGTCACCCCAACCGCTCCCGCCGGCCCCGCCAGCCCCGGCGGGCCCTGCGGGCCCATCGGTCCAGCGATTCCGGGCCCACCCGGTCCTCCAGCCAATCCCGGAGTCCCGGGGGCTCCCGTCGGGCCCTGCGGCCCCATGACGTACGGCGCGTTCGAGCGGCACGTGCCCTTCGCGTACGGCTCGCCCTTCGCGATCCATACGCCCTGCGGATCGATGTATCCACTCTGGTAGGCGCACCCGGACAGGGCCGCCACCGCGATCAGGCTCGTGAGAATTCTCATGGGTTGATCCTCTACTCCAGGCGCCGCACGAGCACTTCGACGCGACGGTCACGCTGCCAGCACTCCTCGGTCGCCTGCGAGCACTTCGGCTGCGACTCGCCGAACGCGCCGGTCGAGATCTTGTCCGAGGCGATGCCCGCGTTCACCAGGGCCGCCTTCACCGCGTCCACGCGACGCTGGCTGAGGGGCTGGTTGTACGCCGCGGTCCCGCGAGGATCCGCGTGGCCATCGAGGCCGACCTCGATACCGGGATGCTCCTTCATGTACTGGTTGAGCTTGTCGACCTTGCCGGTCTCCGAGCCGCGGATCGCGCTGCGATCGAAGTCGAAAAGAAAGTCAGCGAATGTGACCCAGGGACGCTGCGGGCCCTGCGGCCCCATCACGCCCTCCGGACCCGTCACGCCCTGCGGCCCGCCGGGACCCTGAATGCCGGCCACGCCGTTCGGGCCCGTCGGGCCCTGCGGGCCCTGCGGGCCCGTCAACCCGATCGGACCGGCCGGCCCGAAGTTGCGGGGGTCTTCGTACGGCCCGCTCGCGCAACCGGCTCCGAAGAGCACGGTCAGCGCCAGGATCGCGCTCAGCATCACTCCTATGCGTGTGGGTTTCTGCTTCATGTGTTCGTACCTCCTGCGATAGTTGACAGCGCCTTGCTTGGCGCGACTCTACGCAGCCCGCGCCCGGCGGCCTACTGGCTCTTGGGTCTACGGCCTTAGGCCCGGATTCGACCCGCGCCCGGGTGCCCCAAGGTCCAATACCGACCCTGGGAACGGGCCGGCTAGACTCAGCTTCTGATGGGACGACTCCAGCCACGGTTCATCGAGAGCACCGCGCCTGATCCAGGCTCCGCAAGGTCGATGACGGAGGCACACGTCATGAACAGCGTCGTGACCGCTGCTGCGTCCCCGTCCGTGGCTCCGCGCCTCTGGATCAGGCGATGAATCGAACCCGCATGCCCGGACGATCGACGCTGGTGCTCGTGCCGGCACTGACCCTCGTGGCGTGCCTCTGGACCGCCGAGGCGTGGGCCCGCGCGGGAGACACGGCGGCGGACGGAAGCCGCGGCTCCCGCACCTATCAGGCGCCGGTGGACCGCGCCCCCGACATTCTCTGTGGCTGCACCGAGGTGCTGAAGAACTTCGCCTGAGGTCCCCGCCCGGGTCGACCGCCCGAAGGGCGCTCGAGGCCGAGCGCGCGAGGCCCGCGGCCCCGGCCGACGCCTAGATCCGGCGCAGGTACTTCGGATTGATCCGGCCGACTTCCTCCGCGGTCACGTCGACCGCGTGGCGGATCTGCTCCTCGGTGTGGCCGGCGGTGATGAAGAAGCGCAGCCGCGCCGCCCGCTCCTCGACCGCGGGATAGAGAATCGGCTGCACGTTGATCCCGCGGTCGAACATTGCCTGCGACAGCCGCAGGCAATGGAGCGAATCCCCCAGGATCACGGGCACGATCGGAGAGTCGTGGCTCAGGCCGGTGTTCAAGCCGCGCGCCCGGGCCAGCGCGAGGAACAGGCGCGCCCGCTCGTGAAGCGCGGCGACCCGCTCGGGCTCGTCGGTCAAGAGCCGGATCGCGGCGAGGGCGGCGGCCGCGTTGGCCGGCGAGATGCCGACGCTGTACACGAAGCCCGGCGCGGTGTACTTGAGATACTCCGACCATCGCCCGGTCGCCGGCGATGTACCCGCCGCAGCTCCCGAAGCGACTTGCTCAGCGTGCCCATCCAGAGATCGACGTCGTGCGGGATTGACGCCGAAGTGCTCGCCGATGCCGCGGCCGTGAGGGCCCAGCACGCCGGCGGAGTGCGCTTCGTCGACCATGCAGGAAGGCCTTGTGGCGCTTCTTGACCTCGATGAACCGGGGCAGGTCCGGGATGTCGCCGTCCATGCTGTAGACGCCCTCGATCGCGACCAGCACGCGGCGATAATCGCCGCGCAGGTCGGCCAGCACCCGGTCCAGCGACCTCCCAGTCGTTGTGGGGAAACGGGCGCCGCTGGGCGCCGGACAGCATGGCACCCTGGACGATGCTGTTGTGCGCGAGGGCGTCGTGCAGGATCAGATCGCCCGGCCCGAAGAGGTGGCCCACGGTGGTCTCGTTCGTCGAGTGCCCGCCGACGAAGACGATCGCGTCGTCGACGCCGATGAAGTCGGCGATCCCCCGCTCCAGCTCGCGGTGCAGGCCCGTCTCGCCTGACACCAGGCGGCTGGCCGACACCGACGTCCCGTAGCGATCGATCGCGGCCTGCGCCGCGGCCGAGACCACCGGATCGCCGGACATCCCCACGTAGTTGTAGCTCGAGAAGTTGATCAGCTCCCGGCCGCCGATCACGGTCGTGTCGTTGGCGACCCGCTCGTGGACCCGGAAGAACGGGTTCGTCAGCCCGGTCGCCTCGAGCATCTCGAAGCTCTCCTTCAGCTTGATGTACTCCGGGTAGAGATCGAACCGATGGTCTTCCGCCGGGATCGCGACCGCCCCCGACGTCCCGCGCGAGTCCCGCGCCGTCCACCAGGTACTTCTGGACCGCGTCGATGACCTCGCGGCACGTGTACATCTCGGCGACCACCTGGTCCGGGAGCCGGCCGCCGAAGTGGCTCTCCAGCGCCGCGACGATCTCCATCCGTTCGAGCGAATCCAGCCCCATCTCGACGATGGACGAGTCCAACCCGATCCCCACCGTCCGGTCCTTGCCGATCGCCCGGACCACGTCGAGCACGATCTCCCCGGTCGCCTCGAGGGTCTGCGCGCGCAGCGCGACGCGACCACCGTTCAAAGGCGCCGGACCTCGAGCGGCCTCCGGCCGACGCGGCTCAGCGGCCGCGTCACGGCCTCGCTCCTCGGATCTCGGGACCCGGCCCTGCGAAGAGGCGGGAGCCACGACGGGCCGGTCGCTTGCGGCCCGATGCCAATCGGCCACCACGTCAAGGCGTAGACCCAGGAACGCATCACGGCAGGCGTGCCGCTGGATCTTGCCGCTGGAAGTCCGGGGGATAGTTCCGGCGCGCACGAGCGCGATCGAGTCGACCACGAGATCATGCTCTCTGGCCACGTCACGGCGAATGTCCCCGACCACCTGGGCCGCCGCCGCCCGCTGATGGCGTTCCAGCTCAACGATGATCACCACCTGCTGTTCCGGACCCTCCCCGACCGTGAACGCGGCGGCCCAGCCGGCCCGCAGGCTCGCGTGGCTCCTGGCCACGGTGGCTTCCAGGTCTTGTGGGTAATGGTTCCGGCCGTGGATGATCAGCATGTCCTTCAGCCGGCCGGTGACGAACAGCTCGCCGTCGTGCGTGAAGCCGAGGTCACCGGTACGCAGGAACGGGCCTTCGCCGGTGTCGTGCAGGCGCGCGCGGAACGTCTGCTCCGATTCGTCGGTCCGTCGCCAGTATCCTTGCGCGACGCTTGGCCCCGCTACCCAGACCTCACCGACCTGGCCGGCCGGCATGCGGGTCAGCCGGCTCGGATCGGCGATGACCGTCTGCTGGTCGGGCATGGTCTGTCCGCAACCGACCAGGGGGCGGGCCCCGTCGTCGTTGGCGGCGGTCGGCACGGCGCGGTCGGCCTCCAGCGATCTGGCATCGAACCAGCGGACGATGGGCGGAGCGGTCTTGTGCCCGCCCGCCACCAGGAGTGTCGCCTCGGCCAGGCCGTAGCAAGGGTAGAAGGCCTCCGGCCGGAAGCCGCAAGGCCCAAACGTCTCGGCGAACCGATCGAGGGTGTCTGCCCGCACCGGCTCGCCTCCGCTGAAGGCCACGGTCCAGCTGCTCAGGTCCAGCGTGGCCCGCTCATCCGGCGTGATCTTGCGCACGCAGAGGTCGAACGCGAAATCCGGACCACCGCTCGTTGTCCCGCGGTAGCGGGATATGGCCTGGAGCCAGCGCAACGGCTTCTGAATGAACGCCATGGGCGGCATCAGGATGTTCGGACGGCCCACGTACAGCGGCTGGAGAATCCCACCGACCAGCCCCATGTCGTGGTAGCTCGGCAGCCAGAACACCCCAGAAGCGGACCGCGTGTGCTCGAAGGCATAGGCGATCAGGGCCGAGTTATGCAGCAGGTTCGAATGGCTCAGCATCACGCCCTTGGGGGTCCCCGTCGAGCCCGAGGTGTACTGAAGGAACGCGAGCGTCTCGCCGGTGATCTGCGGTCGCCGCCACTCCCCCTCGTATCCCCCTTCGACCCCATGAACGGGTCCGTCGGTGGAGAGCCAGCGCAGAGCCTTCAGGTCTGCGGTCTGGTCGATCAGTGGCCCGATTCGCTCCAGCACTGCGTCGCTCGTGAGCGCGACGGTCGCGCCGGCATCAGCGGCAATCGCCTGGATGCCGGCCGGCGCGCGGTTCATTCGCGGCGGATACGCCGGCACCGCCACCACTTCGGCATACTGACAGCCGAAGAACGCCGCGATGAAATCGAGCCCGGGTGGGTAGAGGAGCATGGCCCGCTGGCCCTTCAGGCCCTGAGACTGCAGCCATGCTCCGATGGCCCGGGCCTGCCGGTCGAGCTCGTGATAGGTCAGATGGATTTCCTCGGATTCTCCGTCAACCAGAAACGTATACGCCCTATCGTCCGCTTGGCATTCTGCCCGCTCGCGCAGCAGGTCAACCAGCGTCGTGGGAACCGCCGGGGGATCGAGGAATCGGTACTTGGGGAGCACGGCGGGGCTAGCTCGGGAAGCCGGGCACGTTCACCCGGGTCGCCGGCTCTCGAAGCTCACGTGTTGATCTGGGCATCCTCGCGGGGGTATTCGTCGACTCGTCTTAGGGTACCACTCGACCCCCCCTCCGAGTGTTCCAAACGAAACACTTCCTGTACGGGAGCCCGAATAACATAAAACACTTGTCTGGCGGGCGTCAAGCGTCGAGGGATCCCGGTCTCGATACGCTGCCCCGGGCGCTCCACGGTCTTGCGCGTCTCAATGCGAACGCGGTGCAGCGCGAACTGCCGGACGCTTACGTCCAGGAGGTGGGGCGCTCGTGACGAAGGAGTCGGGGGGCCAGAAGCACACAGAACGCGGCGAGCATCCCGCCTCCCAGGATATCGGCGGCATAGTGGTAGCGGAGGTACAGTGTCGCGAAGATCATGAGGCAGACCGCCGGCAGGGCGCAGCAGGCCAGGCGCGGCGTGAAGCGAAACATGTAGTGGACACTGATCAAGACCGCGGACACGTGGCCGCTGGGGAACGCGTCGCGCTTGATTCCCTCCACCGCGTCGAGGAAGTGCCGGATCGGTTCGGCGACAAGGAGGCCGGTGAGTTCCGCTCCGTAGCTGGGCGCCAGGACGAATCGGGGCCCGAGGGCCGGGATTGCCATGTAGCCCAAGAATGCGAAGTAGTGGGACAGGAGAAGAGCGATGACGCACAGCTCGAAGGCCCCTCCGTCTTCGCGTGTCTCTCCAGGTTCCTTCGCGAAGCGAACCCGCCGGCAGTAGAGGGCCCCGAGCAACACGAACGGAAGCGCGTAGTACACCAAGTACGCAAGCTGGAGGACTTCGGTGAGCCAGGGGGCGCTGATCCGCTCAAGCCAAACGCTCGGGTCTCCGCCCACGACGACCCGGTCGAGCCAGATCAAGAGGTCGTCCCGGTCTCCGGGGTTCAGCTCTGGGATGAATCCCAGCGAGTCGTAGATCCCCAGAACCGGGACCAACGGGAAGAAGGCGATAATGATCCGGGGCAAACCACGGCCTCTGCCCGCGGCCACGCCCGCCTGCAGTCCCAGGAGGATGGCGTACCTCGCCACTAGCCAGTACCAGTGCGTGATGTGCTCCCGCGCCGCCAGAACAAGAACGATGAGGCCGGAGAGGTAGACGATCGAGATGAGATCTGGCATTGTCCAGCACGGGAGTCCCGGCACGGGACGAAGCGAACCCTTGTCGATGATCACGACCGACACGCCATGAATAACCTTACCTGCCAATGCCTGCCGCGGTTAGACGGAGTACCGTCGGCCGCACTACGGCGGCTTTTCCCGGAGCCTTCTAGCACCGCCCCCCTTCTTTCTCTGTTGCAGGAATCAGGTATTGACGGTTTTAACCTGCGGAGTATCGTGGTGTCAAAAGATGATGTTCCTATTCTCTTGTTGCCGTTGTTTGAAAGCCGTTTTGATCTGTCCACTTTTGCGGAGGGATGGATCAAGAAATCGCTGAAAGCGGCAGTCCGTCTCATCCCCTCAATTTTTCATCCTCGCGTACTAGGCGTGGGGTTGTTGGTCGGGGAATGGAGTGAAATCGGGATCGATCCTCACCTCGATCCAGGCACCCTCGAGGCGGCATGGAAAATGGCCTTGGACGCCTTGCAAACGCTCGCGACCGAACGTAAGAGCGACATCGTGGCGTTCTACAACTTTAATCATCACGGCAAACTCCCCGGGGAAGTCTTCAACAGTTCAACCGGGTGCCATGTCTGCCTTGCGCCCGACTGCCGATCACTTTTAACAGCCTGGAGGAATACCTAAGCCGCCTTTCAAGGGCCGCGAGAAAGGACCTGCGCCGCAAAATGCGTGTCTCCCACGAAGTCAGGGTGGTTCGAAGCCGCAATATTTCTCCTTTTCTGGACAGGATCTACAAGCTTTATCTGGAAACCGTGAAGCGAGGTCCCCTGGCGTTTGGCGTGCACAACCGTTTATTTCTTGAAAAAATCTGTGAGAGAGTCCCGGGCGCCGAGTACATGCTCTATTTTGTGCAGGAAGAACTCGCCGCTTTCAACCTTCTCGTCGTAAACAGGAAGCGATGGTGGATAAATATTTCTGCATGGATTACGAGCTCGGCCGCAAATACAACCTTTATGTTTTGTCGTGGCTTGAAAATCTCCGCACCTGCGTGGAGCAAAAAGATCCCTGTCTACCAGGCGGGCCAGGGCGCGGAGAAAGACCAAAGCGCATATGGGTGCGACGTTTATCCCGAGCCTTATTTTATTCAAGCACCGCCGGCCGTGTATGACCGTTTTCTTTTCGAGCAACCGGCGGTGATCAGGAGGTCCTCAGATACATCGGGTTCTGGCCCGTCGTCCCCCCCTCGCCGCCCCGGCTGTACTGCCGCAGAGCGAGACCACGTGATGCATCGGACAGTGACCCGAACGGATATATCGAGCGTGTCTCCTCGTGGTGATGATATTGCTGGCGGGGGTTGCGGCTGGATGTGCCCACCGGCTCTACGCTCCGATGCAACCCGATGGCTGGAGTGCTCAGCCCATCGCGATCGCGTGCCGTTTTGCCCCCGATGCCGACCTGGATCCCGCCACCAGAACGCCCGTGGGGGACGAGGGATATTACCTCTATATCCTGAACGAAGCTGCCAATTGGGACTACAGCAGTACGACGTCGCTTCTCTTCTCAATTTGGCAGCGTCCGTGGGCGCATAGTTGGCTCATCCTGGAAAGTCCCCAGGATCGTCTGGAATTCGGCCACACCGGCGACTTCGGGCAAACGAAGCCGCGTTACCATGACGGCGTGTTTCAGAGAATCCGGGACGGGGATCCCAATCCTATCGCTTATCTGTGGCAGACGATGTCCGATGGCCAATTCCAGATCGGCAAGCCCAATCGCCCCCCCACGTTCGTCTGGCGAATGCCGATTACCCGGCGACGGCATCAATTGATCCATGAATACGTGATGCAGCGGAAGTACGACCAGTTCGGCTTGAGGAGCAACAACTGCACCGATATGGTGACAGAAACAGCGGCGCTGGCGGGCATCAACCTGATCCACCGCATTCGCCTCACCGTGCCGCCGGAAACGAAGATTTTGGGTCGGACGCGGCGTGTCTGGACGGATCCCCAATACCGCATACTGGAGTACAGCACGCCCGACGTTCTGGAAGCGGATCTGCGCCAGCTTGCCCAATTAGGAATCGGGAGTGATGTCACGGAGTGGTACCTGGCCTGGAACAGTGACGATCGCATCGATACGACCCCACGTCGTCGATCGTCCGGCTTCCGCTACACCTCGCAGAGGGCTCCCGCCCTTCGAGGGCCGAGACCCATCCCGCGAGACGACCCGCGGGGAGTGATAACGTCATCCGGAGGAGGCGCAGGCATGGCAGGCTCGCCCCCCGTCTCGATACACCCTATTGAATTGGGGAACAGACGGCAGCTCGGGAAATTCATTAAGAGTTCCCCTGGACGATTTACCAGGATGATCCCAACTGGGTCCCACCCCTGATCTTCGACCAGCGTCAATTCTCACCCTGGAAAGAATCTCTACCTTTCGCATTCGAAAGCGCAGCTCTTCATGGCGTTTCGGGGCGAAGAGCCAGTCGGACGAATCTCAGCCCATGAGAACACACAGCACACTCAGGTCCACAAAGACGGCGCCGGATTCTTCGGCTTCTTCGAATGTGTCAATGACCAACCGGTTGCCAATGCGCTGTTTGATGCAGCCGCGAGCTGGCTGAGGGGGCGCGGGCTCGAGACGATGAGGGGGCCCATGAGCTTTTCCGTGAATCATGAAGTCGGATTGCTCATCGATCCCTTCGACGAGCCGCCATTCATCCGGATGACCTATAATCCCCCGTACTATGCCGGCCTGATCGAAGGATACGGCTTGCGGAAGATCCAGGACCTGTACGCCTATGCAATGTTCGAGAGCGAGGGTTTCCCGAAGAGGTTGCGCGACATTGCCGGCTTTGTGCTTGAGGACCCCAAACTCGTCGTCCGTACGATGGATGTGAGAGATTTCAAGAATGAAAGGGACAGGATCAAGAAGATCTACACGGAGGCCTGGTCCGAGAACTGGGGCGCCGTGCCGCTGACGGAAGAAGAGTTCGATCATATTGTCGGTGAGTTCAAATTGATTTTTGACAGGGATCTGTCCTTCATCGCCGAGTACGACGGCGAGCCGGCCGGTATGTCTCTGGTGCTTCCCGATATGAACCAGGCCCTGAAGAAGGCGGGCGGCCGTTTGTTCCCTTTGGGTTTGCTGAAGTTGCTCTGGCATCGGCGGAAGATCAACTCCTGGCGCATGCCCGTCTTGGGCGTCTTGAAAAAGCACCGCATGAGAGGCATCGAGGCCGTCTTGTGCTGTCGTACATACGATGCCGCGAAGCGAAACCAGAACTACCGGAAGTGTGAGCTGTCCTGGATTCTCGAAAGCAACACGGCGGCCAATTCCCTGCTGACGAAGATGGGTGCCCGGAGATCAAAAACCTATAGGATTTATGAGAAGCCACTTCCGAGAGGAGCGGCGCCGGGGGCCTCTGGTGACCGGCGGTACTGGATTCATCGGGGCGATCCTCGTGGAGGGCGCTCAACTCGCCCAGGGCCATGTCGCTGTCCCGTCAGGGACACCGGGCCTCGGCTGGATCCCGGGGCTTTCGTCGGCGATGATCTCGTCCAGGGAACATGGATGAAAGCCCGCATCCCTCCTGCAGGGCATGCGTGGAGTCGACCAGGTCGACCATGTGGCCGGGGTCGACGCGGCCGCGGGACACGGGGCTCTCCGCGTCAATGCTGAGGGGGTGACATCTGGGCGACGCGGCGCCTGGAAACTGGGGTCGCACGCCGCCTCGTCCACCCGAGCAGCCTCGCTGCGGCGGGGCCCAGGTCGAGGGCTACGGCGTGTGCCGAGGATGTTCCGCCCCGCCCGGGTCTCCCCTACGGGGAGGAAGCAAGCCGCAGGGTGAAGCAGCGTCCTCGGGCAACGGGATTCGCGTGCACGCTGACCGTGCTCGTCTCTGTCCTCCGTGTACGGTCCGCGAGCAATCGCTGGCGCCCAGCGGTCGCCGCGGCGCGACGAGGTCTTTGAATGCCGCCGGCCCGTCGCGGACCAGCCTCTGCTACGTCGCAGGATCTGCTGATCGCGCTCGACCGCGGCGAGGTGTAGGTTCCCTCCGGCCAGATCTTCCACGCGGCCAGCGAGGGCCTCGACCTGGGAGCAGGTGGCGGATGGCCTGGGGCGAGGCCCTGGGAAATACACCGAACACCGTCGCGGATCCGCGTGCCGACTCTCCTCGCCCGGCCCCATGCGCGGATACCGTGCGCGGCTCACTGGAGCGACGGGCCGACTCCCCGCGAGGGGAAGGTCCGGCACGCTGTCGCAGATGGCCCGCCGAGACGGGCAAAGCGTATAGGTAGCCCGGGATCGTCCCGCGGGTCGGGTCGAGGAAGGGCAGCAACAGCGACGTGAAGTGGATCCAGACAATGGGTGGCGTCGCGAGAAGACGAAACTCGGTCGATTTCGGCGGCTTGATGAACCGACAACCCAGATGCACGAACACTCCGAAGGACCTGTCCGAGCAACGAACAATCCTTCTCGCCGCAGAACACGACGATGCCGACCGAGATCCTTCCGCAAGCTGGGTATCATCGAACTCCACGATCGTGCGAGCAAGTGGCGGGACGCTGCCGGGCGATCCGCGGGATCATGGACCTCCCATTCGATTACCAGGGCGAAGAAGCGGCCCTACCACCTGGTGGTCACCCGCCGGACCTGTTCCTTCCGAAGCATCCGTGACACCCGGATCGGCGCCGGTTCAAGAGGGCATCACTACCCGGAATCCAGCGTGTTCATCTCGTCAAGCGCCTCCGGTTCCTTCCTCTCTGGCTGGCGGGAACGTCGACGACCGGGCCTCAGCGACGCGTACCGGGCCTTCTGCGTCGCGAGCGAAGGATATCGCGATCTCTTCATCAGAAAAGGCGTGCGCCCCGAGAAGATCGTCGTGACGGGCATACCCAATTTCGACGACTGCCGTCGATACTACCGCAACGACTTCCCTTATCGACAGTATGTGCTGGGCGTGCACGTCGCCGCTGAGGGAGATCTTCCGGCGCGAGGATCGCAAGGCCTTCATCCGGAGAGCGGTCGAGCTCGCCGGCCACCGGCGCCTCATCTTCAAGCTTCACCCGAACGAGAATATCGAGCGCGCCACCCGAGAGATCTCCCGGCACGCGCCGGGCGCCATGGTGTTCACGACTGGCAGCGCGGAAGAGATGATCGCGAACTGCGATGTCCTGGTCACTCGATTCTCGTCGACGGCCTTCGTGGGCCTTGCCCTGGGCAAGGAGACCTACTCGGACTTCGACCTGGACGAGCTGCGCCGGCTGATGCCAGTTCAGAACGGCTCGGCGGCCTTCCGAATCGGACAGGTCTGCCGCCCGGCTTCTCGACGCGGCTGCGCTCTAGATTGGGCGCCGGCGATGCGCGCTCCGGCAGATACAGGTTGCCAGCCGATGCGGCGAGGTGATAGAGAGTGAACTTTGACATGAGCGCCAACGGTCGGGGCGATGACATGCGACGCGTGGTCATGACAGGTACGGGTGTCGTGACCCCGATCGGGGAGACCCCTGCCGAGCTCAGCGCCTCCCTTCGGGCGGGACGTTCCGGAATCACCCGCTGGAAGCACATGGACGAACGCACTCTGTCCAAGATCGGCGGCGACATGTGTGAGTTCGACCTGGGCGAGCACTTCGAGCGCGTCGGGGCGGGCTATCCCCCTGAGATGATCACACGCGCACGCAAGGTCCTGCGCGCGACGCCTCTGACGGGGCGGCTGGCTGGCGCCGCGGCCCTGCAGGCCTATATCGATGCCGGGCTGCACGCGACCGGGCTCGACCCCGAGCGGCTCGGGCACGTGGCCGGCGGCAACAATCTCAACAACAACTACTTTGTGCAGAACGTCCGCGCCTTCGACCAGGACCCCGACTCCATCGATCCCCGCCTGGGGATGGTGTTCTGGGACACCGACGTGCTTGGTAAGCTCGGGGAGATGCTGACCATCAAGGGCCCCAACTACATGGTGGGCAATGCCTGCGCGAGCGGCAACGCGGCACTCCTCTGCGCGGTCGACCTCCTGCGCGCGGGCCGCGCGGACGCGGTGGTGGTCTCGGCCGCCACCCAGGAGCTGGACCCGGTCACGCTGCAGGGTTGGGCGCTGATGAATGCGCTCGTGTGGCAGTCTTTCGCCGACGCCCCGACCCAGGCCAGCCGGCCCTTCGACGCCCGGCGCCAGGGATTCGTGCCCGGCGAGGGCGCCGGCGCGGTCATCCTCGAGACCCTCGCGGGCGCGCGGGCGCGCGACGCCCGGATCCACGCTGAGCTGCTGGGCGGCGTGTCGACCTGTGATGCGACGCGGCTGCCCAAGCCGGTCGTCGAAGGCCAGGTACGGATCATGCGCGCCGCTCTGTGCGATGCGGGCGTCACACCCGAGCAGGTCAACTACATCAATGCCCACGGAACCTCGACGGTCCTCGCGGATGCCGCCGAGGTCGAGGCGATCAAGCAGGTCTTCGGCGATCATGCCTACCGCATCCCGATCAACGCGACCAAGTCCATGCTCGGGCATTGTCTGACCGCGGCGGGTCTGGTCGAGCTGGTGGCTCTCCTCGTGCAGATGCACGATGGTTACCTGCACCCGACGATCAACCTCGACGAACCGGAGCCCGGATTTGGCCTGGACTTCGTGCCCCATCTGGCGCGCCCGTACGACATCGAGGTCGCGATGTCGAATTCGTTCGGCTTCGGCGGACTCAACGCCTGCGTGGTCGTGGGCCGAGCCCCATAGTGGCGCTCCAACACGCGATCGAGGTCGAGAGACTGACGAAACGCTACGGAGATCTACTGGCGGTCAACGACATATCGTTCCATGTCAGAACCGGCGAAGTATTCGCGTTCCTCGGCCCGAACGGCGCCGGCAAGACGACAACCGTCGAAATCATCGAGACAATCCGCACGCCCACGTCGGGGAACGTGCGCCTGCTCGGGATGGATGTCGCGACGCGGAAGCGTGACATCCTTCCCCGCATCGGCGTCCTCACGCAGGGGTTCAGCTCGTTCGACCGGATCACGGTCCGGGAGACCATCCAGTACTACGCACGGCTTTTTGGCTGTCGGAATACCGATGCCGACAGGCTGATAGAGCTCGCGAATCTCAACGACAAGCGCGACGAACAGTTCAAGAACCTACTCCGGGGGCCTGAAGCAGCGGCTCGGAATCGCCATCGCACTCGTGAACGACCCCGAGGTCGTGTTCCTCGACGAGCCGACGACCGGGCTCGACCCGCGGGCAAGGCGCGAGGTGTGGCGAGTCCTGCTGAGCCTGAAGAGGCACGGGAAGACGGTGTTCCTCACCACGCACTACATGGAGGAAGCCGAGCTTCTTGCCGACACGGTCGCAATCATCTCGAATGGGAAGATCGTCGCGATGGGCTCTTCCGACGAGCTCATAGAACGAAACGCGAACTACCTGGTTCTCACGCTCAAGGCCATCGATGCGGCCCCCTTCGAGATCATCCATAGGATGGGCTTCGACCCGGTCCGGGACAATCAAGAGAGCATCAAGGTCAGGGTGGAGCATCCGGACGACATCCAGAGGATCCTGAGCGCCCTGAAGGAGGCGGGGGCCTCATCCCTCGGCGTGGACGTTCGCAAGCCCAACCTCGAAGCGGTCTTCCTGAAGCTCACCGGCGAGGCGCTCCGGGAAGGTCCGGTCGAGGAGGTGCCGGGATGAGTCCGGGCATCATCGGGGCAAATCTCGTCGTGAGCATCAAGACATTCTCCCGCGAGAAGTCGACGATGTTCTTCACGATCGCGTTCCCGATCATCCTGATCCTCGTCTTCGGTACGATTTTCCTGAATCAGGACAATGTGAGCTTCGGTCTTCACGTGCAGGACCTCGACCAGACGCATTCATCCGAACAGCTCGTCAAGGGCCTCGAATTCGAAGGGAAGATCAGGATCACCGCCGTCGACCCGGCCATCGACGCCATGCAGTACGCCAAGGGCAACAAGGTGGACCTCGTCCTCGTGATTCCCAAGGGCTACGAGAGGGCGCTCGCGCGGAGGCTCGGGTTGCTCGGCGGGATCCCGAATGCGGCATTCCGCGACCCGAACGCGTCGGTGACGCTCACGTACATCTACGACGCAAGCGCAAGCTCGACATCCACCAAGATCCAGATCCTCAAGGCCGGGTTCGCGATGGTGAACCAGGGGATGTCCGGGCAGCCACCGTTCATCAGGGCGACCGAGACATCCACCCTCACGAAGGCTTATCGGTTCATCGAGTTCTTCGTCCCGGGCATCATCGCGATGTCGGTGATGACGTCGAGTTTGTCCGGCGCGGTCACCATGAACGCAGAGCTCCGGCAGACGGGCGTCATCCGGAAGCTATCCACCACGCCCATCACCCGTACCGACTGGATCCTGTCGAACATCCTGTACCAGTTCATTCTCGCCGTCATATCCACGATGGCGATCCTGGCGGTCAGCTACGCCGTGTTCAGCGTTCGACTGAAGGTAGACGGTTGGCTCTTCGTGTTCATCGGGCTCGAGGTCTTCGCGTTCGGCGGAATCGGGATGATACTCACCCGCGTCGCGCACGAGGCGGAGAGCGCGGCGGCGGCGGCCAACTTCATCATGTTCCCGATGATGTTCCTCTCGGGCAGCTTCTTCCCCCTCGAGCTGATGCCGGACTTCCTGCAGACCATCGCGAGGATCCTGCCGCTCTACTACGTCAACCAGGGTCTCCGGGCCGCCATGGTCCTCGTCGACCACGGCGCGGCGCTGCGGGACGCCGCGATGATCGGAGCGTTCGCGGCGGTGGTCTTCGTCGTCGGCATCAAGACGACCGGATGGGAGGAAGCCGCGTGAGCGCCCAGGGACCGGCCCCCCTGGGCGGAAGGATCGCACTGGTCACCGGGGCAACCCGGGGCATCGGGCGCGCCATCGCGCTGAAGCTGGCCGCGGCGGGCTGCGACGTGGCCGTCAACTACTACAACAGCCACGACGAGGCGGCGGCCGTCTGCGCGGCGGTCCGGGCCGCGGGCCGCCGGGCCTGCGCCATCCAGGCCAACGTCGGAAATCCGGAGAGCGTGGCGGAGCTCTTCGCCGAGCTTCGCAAGAACTTCGACCACCTCGACATCCTCGTGAGCAACGCGGCCTCCGGCGTGCTCAAGCCCGCGCTCGAGATGTCGCTCAAGCACTGGCGCTGGTGCCTCGAGACCAATGCCCTCGCACTGGCGCTGCTGGCCCAGCGGGCCGTCCCGCTCATGCCCGCGGGCGGCCGCATCGTCGCCCTTTCGAGCCTGGGCGCCGACCGCGCCATTCCCGGCTACGGTTTCGTCGGGGCGTCCAAGGCCGCGCTCGAGTCCCTGGTGCGCACCCTGGCGCAGGAGCTCGGACCGCGAGGGATCCGGGTGAACGCGGTGAGCGCGGGGGTCGTGGACACCGACGCGCTGCGCTCCTTCCCCAACCGGGAAGCCCTGCTGTCCGCGTTCGCGGAGCGTGCGCCGGCCGGGAAAGCGCTCACCGTCGGAAGACGTCGCGGGGGCAGTCTACCTTCTCTGCCTGCCGGAGGCCGCCATGGTCACCGGCCACACGCTGGTCGTGGACGGCGGCTTCTCCATCGCGGGCTGAGTCGGGCATGCTGACGGACTCCGGGCTGGCCGGCAAGGCGGTCATCGTGACGGGCGGCAGCCGTGGCATCGGTCGGGCCATCGTCGAGATGCTCTGCCGCCGAGGGAGCGGACGTGTCGTTTCTCTTCCGCGAAAACACCGCGGCCGCCGCCGAGGTGGTCGCGACCGGCCAGACCACCGGGCGGCCGATCACGGCCGAGCAGGTGGACGTCCGCGACGCCCAGGCCTGCGCCCTGGCGGTGGAGCGGGTCGCGGAGCGGTGCGGGCGCATCGACGTGCTGGTCAACGACGCGGGGGTGGTCCGCGACGGCCTGCTGGGGTTCCTCGGTGAGGACGACGTGCGGACGGTGCTCGAGACCAATGTCGGCGGCGTCTTCAACGTGACGCGCGCGGTGGTCCCGCACATGATCGCCCGCCGCGCGGGCAAGATCATCAACATCAGCTCGGTGGCCGGCGAGAAGGGCGGGCGCGGGCAGACGAACTACGCGGCCAGCAAGGGGGCGATCAACGCCTTCACCCGCGCCCTCGCCGTCGAGCTGGCCCCGCGCCGGATCACGGTCAACGCGGTGGCCCCGGGAGTCATCGAGACCGACATGTCGCGGGCCATCCGCGACGGCGCCGGCGAGGAGGTCGCGTCGCGCATCCTGCTCCGGCGGTTCGGCACGGCGGTGGAGGTCGCGTATGCCGTCTGGTTTCTCGCCTCCCGGTTTGCCGAGTACATCACCGGCGAGGTCATCCACGTCGATGGCGGCTTCAAGATGGAATGAAAGGACAACATGACGACAGCGGAGATCACGCGGGAAGAGATCCTGGCGGTGTACCCGAAGGTGGCCCAGATCATGGCGGAGGCGCTCGGCTGCGAGGCGGAGGAGGTCGGGCTCAGCGTGTCTCTGATCGAAGACCTGAACGCGGAATCGATCGATTTCCTCGACATCATCTTCGGCCTCGAGCGGACCTTCAAGGTGAAGATCCCGCGCGGCAAGATCGTGGAGGACGCGCGGGGAGACCTCCCGGAGGCGGTGTTCGAGGAGAAGGGCTACCTGACCGAGGTCGGTCTGAAGCGTCTGCGGGAGTATCTCAGCGAGGTCCCCGCCGACCGCTTCCACTCGCCGATGCGGGCGGGGGACATCCCGCGACTCTTTACCCCGGAGACGTTCTGCAAGCTCGTCGCGCGCGGGCTTCGGGCCCGGCCGGGCGACCCGACCTGATGCCCGATCGCTTCAGCGCCTTCTCGTTCGTGGATCGGATCACGTCGCTCGAGGCGGGCATCCGGGCCCGGGCCCGCTTCGCGATCCCCGCGACCCTCCCCGCGTTCCCGCCCTGTCTGGTAGTAGAGGCCGTCGGACAGCTCGCCTGCTGGGTGGCCATGGCCCAGGCCGGGTTCCAGCGGCGGCCCGTGGCGGCGTTGTCCCGGGAGACGCAAATCCTCGCGGAGGTGGCGCCGGGCGCGGTGCTCGAGCTCGGCGTGGACATCGAGCGCTGCGATCCGGACGCCGTCGCCTACAGCGGCTGGGCGAGCGTCGCGGACACGCACATCCTCGAGCTGGGCGGGTGCGTGGGGCCGATGCTGCCGCTCGAGGACTTCGATGCTCCGGAGGCGGTGCGGGGAGATTTCGAGACGCTCTGCGGACCCGGCGCGCGGCCGGGTCGCTTCCCGGGGATCACGGCGCCGGATCTCTCGCTGATCGACCACATCCCCGGCCGGCGGCTGCGCGCCACCCTACACGTCCCGACGTCCGCGCCCTTCTTCGGCGATCACTTCCCGCGCCGCCCCGTCTTTCCAGCGTCACTCCTGCTCGACGCCCAGATCCGCCTGGCCCTGCGGCTCGCCGCGGAGGCGCTACCGCC
The DNA here is from genome assembly GCA_963747235.1 of uncultured Candidatus Rokubacteria bacterium. Taxonomy (GTDB): domain Bacteria; phylum Methylomirabilota; class Methylomirabilia; order Rokubacteriales; family CSP1-6; genus CAMLFJ01. The sequence goes on along the minus strand of CAVVEU010000013.1, from coordinate 74,940 downwards.
GGGCCGGCGGCTGCGACCTGCCCGCGTGGCCGACGTGAAGATGCGCTCGTTCATCCTCCCCGGCATCGCGGTGGAGATCGAAGCGGGGATGCGGTCGGCGACGGACGCGGCGGCCGAGCTGACTCTGGCCGCGATCGTGGAGGGGCAGCGGGTCGCCACCGCGCGGATCGAGATCGCCTCGCAGGAGCGGGCATGACGAAGACACCCGCGCCGCGTCGCCATCACCGGGCTGGGTCTCGTGACCCCGCTCGGGAACGACGTCGCCGCCACCTGGAAGGCGCTCCTCGCCGGCCGCAGCGGGGTGGCACCGATCACCCACTTCGAAGCCGGCGGCTTTCCGGTACACATCGCCGCCGAGGTGAAAGGGTTCGACCCTCGCCACGTCATCGAAGACCGCAAGCTCCTGCGGCTCGCCGACCGCTCGCACGCGATCGCCCTCGTCGCGGCCGAGGAGGCGCTGCGCGATGCCGGGATCCGGCCGAAGGCCAGTGACGCGACGCGCTGGGCCTGCGTGGTGGGAAGCGGCAAGGCGGGCCTCGGATTCGGCGAGCTCGTCGAGGTGCACCGCCACTGCGCCCCCGACGGCACCTTCCACCCGGAGCGGCTGCTGACCGATGGCTTCGCGATGGATCCCCTGGCCTTCCAGCGGAGCCAGACCAGCGCCGGGCTGGCCATCCTCGCTCCACCGCTTCGGGATCCGCGGCTACGCCACCTCGGTCCACACCGCCTGCGCCTCAGGCAGTCAGGCCGTCGGGACGGCCATGAAGCTGATCCGGCGCGGCACCGCCGACCACGTCCTGGCCGGCGGCTTCGACTCCATGATCCATCCGATCGGCCTGGCGAGCTTCTGCCTGCTCGGTGCCCTCTCACCCGACAACGAGACACCGGAGCGCGCCAGCCGCCCCTTCGACGCCACCCGCAACGGCTTCGTCCTCGGGGAGGGCGCCGGCCTGCTCGTCCTCGAGGAATGGAACACGGCCCGCCGGCGCGGGGCGCGCATCTACGCCGAGCTGGCCGGAGACGGCAACTCGCTCAGCAGCTACCGCATCACGGATCCGCATCCCGTCCGGTGACGGTCCGATCCAGGCGATACGCCAGGCCCTCACGACGGCCGGCGCCCGGCCGGACGAGGTCGACTACCTGAACGCCCACGGCACGTCCACCCTCATGAACGATCGGAGCGAATGCGCGGCGATCCGGGCGGTCTTCGGCGCCCACGCGGACAGATCGGCGTGAGCTCGACGAAGAGCCTCATGGGCCACCTCATCGCGGGTGCCGGCGCGGTCGAGGCGGTCGTCTGCGCCCTGGCGATCCATCACGAGCGTCCTGCCGGTGAACGCGAACCTGACGACGCCGGACCCGGAGTGCGATCTCGACTTCGTGCGCGACAAGCCCCGGGCACGGCGAATCCGGGTCGCCCTCTCCAACTCCTTCGGCTTCGGCGGCTCCAACAGCTGCCTCGCCCTCCGGAATCCGGAAGAGGTCGACGGGTGAGCGTCCGGGTGGTCGTGACCGGGACCGGCGCCATCTGCGCCGCCGGCAAGTCTCCAGGGGAGATCTGGGGTGCGGTGTGGACCGGCCGATCCGCGGTCCGGCCCATCCAGCAGTGGGACACATCGATCTGGCCGACCTCACTGGCCGGCCAGATCACCGGATTGGATCCGCGCGCCCTGGTGGAGGATCGCAAGCTCCACCGGCTGCTCCAGCGCAGCGACCTCCTCGGCCTGTACGCGGCCGCCCGGGCCCTCGACGATTCCGGATTCGTCGCCTACCGCAAGGGCCTGGAAGCCGCTGCCGCGGGCACGGTCAATGACCGCACCGGCGTCTACGTCGGCATGGGCGGGGGCAGCTACCAGAACGAGTACGAGTTCTTCCCGCTCCTCACCGCCGCGAACGGAGATCTCCGGGCCTTCGGCCGTGAGCTCACCGCCACCGTGAATCCGATGTGGCTCCTGCGGTCCATGCCCAACAACGTCCTGTGCCACGTCGGCATCCGCCACGGCCTGAAAGGGCCGAATGCCTGCCTGACGAACCACAGCGTGAGCGGATCCCTGGCGATCGCGGAGGCGGCCGCGGCGCTGCGCGCCGGCGAGGCCGATCGCGCGCTGGCGGTCGGGCACGATGCGCCAATCGAGCCCCAGATGGTCCTCTACTACCATCAGCTCGGACTCCTCAGCGCGGATGGCTTGTGGCCCTTCGACGTCCGGCGCAGCGGCAGCGTGCTGGGCGAAGGGGCCGGCGCGCTGTTTCTCGAGACGGAGAAGGCCGCGGCCGAGCGCCGACGCCACGGTCTTCGGCGAGTTCCTCGGCAGCGGGTGCTCCGTCGGAGGCGGAAGGGTTGCTGCCCATCCGCGCCGACGGCGACGGGCTCGCGGACGCGATCGCGCTCGCGCTCGACGACGCCGCGCTGCGCCCGGCCGAGGTCGGGATGATCGTCGCGCACGGCAGCGCCACCCGGGCATCCGACGCATCCGAAGCGCTGGCCATCCGCCGGGTGTTCGGTGACGCCACCCCGCCCGTCACCGCGTTCAAGTGGGCCTTCGGCCATCCCCTCGCCGCTTCGGGCATCCTGGACAGCGTGCTGGCCCTGGCGGCCCTGCGCCACCGCGTCGTGCCCGGCGTGGCGACCCTGCGCCAGTCGGATCCCGACGTCGGGAGCCTGCCGGTGTCCGCCCTGCCCCAGGCGCTCCGCAGTGATGTGGCGCTCGTCCTGAACCGGGGCTTCGGCGGGTCCAACACCGCGCTCGTCTTCCGAGCCGCGGCCGGCGACGCCCCGTGATGGCGGACATCACCAGGCCCCTCACTCGCTGCGGCCTCGACACCGGGGAGATCGCACGCGTCGAGCGCTTGCTCCTACGCACACCCACCGAAGACCTGATCGAGCTCTTCTCGAGGGTGGAGCTGAGCGACGTCGGGGAAGGACCGAGCCGGGCGGCCAGACCTCGCCGCCCGGCTGGCGGCCAAGGAAGCCTGCCTCAAGCTCTTCCCGCGTGAGACCGCGCGGGGGTTGATCGGCCCCGAGGACTTCTCGGTCGCGCTCGACGGCTACGGCGCGCCGCGTATCGTGTGCGGCCCGAGGGCCCTGGAGCTGCTCGCCCGTTATCGCCTGAGCGCCATCGCCGTCTCGCTCACCCACACCAGGACGAGCGCGTCGGCCGTCACGGTGGCCGAGTCCGCCCGGCGGCCAATGAGCTCCCGGGGACGATCACGCCCACCTCGTCGGCCAGCCGGACCAGCTCGGCGACCGAGCCCGCCTGCATCTTCTCCATGACCCGGGCGCGGTGCACCTTGACCGTCTTCTCGCCGATGCCGAGCTCCGCGCCGATCTGCTTGTTCAGCATGCCCGTCACGACGCGGGCGAACACCTCGGTCTCGCGCGCGGTCAGCAGGTCCGACGCGCCGCCGGATCTCCGCGAGGCGGGTCTCGCGGCCCGATCGTGCTCGTCCCTCGTCACGGCTCGCTGGATCGCGGCGATGAGATCCTCGACGTCGACCGGCTTGGTGAGCAGATCGACCGCCCCGGCCTTCATGGCCTTGACGCTCGTCGGGACGTCGGCGTGGCCGGTGACGAAGACGATGGACATGCGGCGGCCGGTGGCCGCCAGCATCTCCTGCAGCTCGATCCCGGTCAGGCCGGGCATCCGCACGTCCAGCACCAGGCAGCACGGGCCGGCGTGCGGCTCGCGCGCGAGGAACTCCCGGGCCGACGCGAACGCCTCGACCGTGTAGCCGGCCGACTCCAGCAACCGAGTCAGGCTCTTCCGGACGGAGGGGTCGTCGTCCACGACGAAGACCAGCGGCGAGGCCGCCGTCATCGCTCTGCCCTCCCGGTTCACCGGCAGCGTGAACTGGAGACGTCGCCCCGCCCTCCGGATTGTTCTCGGCCCCCACCGCGCCGCCGTGCGCGTCGACGATGGTGCGCACGATGGCCAGGCCCATACCCAGGCCCTCGGTCTTGGTCGTGTAGAGCGGCTCGAAGATGCTGCGTCGAGATCCTTCTGGTCGATGCCGGGCCCCGGGTCCTGCGACCGTGACCCGGACGCGCGGCCGGGCCGTCCCGGGCCGTCCGGATGACGAGGGTGCGCGCCCCGCGTGGGGCTCCCGCATGGCCTCGAGGCCGTTGAGCACCAGGTTCAGCACCACCTGCTGGAGCTGGACCCGGTCGCCGCGCACCGTCGGCAGGTCCGACGGCGAGCTCGAGGCTCATCGAGACGTTGCGCATGATCGTGTCGCTTCTCATGAGCCACGCCACCGCCCCGACGATCTCGTTGAGGTCGAGCGCGACGAACTCGGTGTCCCCCTTCTTGATCAGGGCGCGCAGTCCGTTGATCACGGCCGCCGCCCGCTTGTCGTCCGCCACGATGTCGCTCAGGATCTCGCGCACCTTGTCGAGATCCACGACGTCGGCCGTCGAGGAGGCGCTGGGCCGCCTGCGCGTTGCTGAGGATCGCGGTCAGCGGCTGGCTCAGCTCGTGGGCCAGCGACGCGGTCAGCTCGCCCAGGGCCGAGACCCGGCCGATGTGGGTCAGATCCTGCCGGAGCCGCTGCGCCTCGAGCTCCCCCTGCTTGCGCGACAGCGCGTTGGCGAAGACCTCGCCCAGGAGGTGGAGCTGCTGGATCAGCTCCTCCGACTTCGCGCGCTCGGCGCCGACCGTGCTGAAGATCAGCCCGCCCACCACGATCCCGCTCACCAGCAGGGGCACCGCGACCTGCGGCTTGACCCGGTTGCACGAGATAGCTCTGCCGATCCACCGCCGCCTCGTCCGGGAAGCTCCTCGATCTGCGACACGTTGATGACCTCGCCGCGCTGCAGCCGCGCCGTCATCCACGGGAACTCGCCCACGTCCATCCATTCCTCGACCGCCCACGAACGGGTGGCGATGCCGTCCCGCGTGAACTCGATCAGGCTGCCGCGATCGACCCCCAGGAAATCGACGACCTGGCGAAGCCCGCGCTGGACCGCCGGATCGAAATCGGCGGCCGACAGATGGCTGAACGCGGCGGCCAGGGAGGACAGGAGCTTCTCGAAGCGCAGGCGCTCGGCGAGCGAGAGCTCCATCCGCCGGCGGTCCAGGACGCCCGGCGAAGGCCTCGCTCAGGAGGCGGAGCCGCTCCACCAGGTCGTCCGGCCAGGCGTGGCCGTCGCGAACGGAGGCGAAGGAGAGCACGCCGAGGATGGGTCCCCCGGCGCGCAGGGGGATCAACACCTTCGAGCGCGTGCCCACGCGCTCGAAGCTGGCCCGATCGAGCGCCGCCGCCTCGGGAAGCTCGGCGAGCCGAGAGAATCGGACGACCTCCCCTTCCCGCAGTCTCGCCGACGACCCAGGGGAACTGGTCGTCGGCGCGTGACCGGCGGCGGCTTCTCGAGACCCGGCCGCGCCCACGAGAGGCGGAGCCCCGGCCTGCCGTCCAGCGTGCTCGTCGAGACCGCCTCGATCCACGCCCAGGAACGTGACGACCTGCTGGAGCGCGCGCTTGATCGCCACCTCGGTGTCGGGGGCGCTGACGTGAATCAACCCGGCGGACAGCGCCGAGAGGAGGGTCTCGAAGCGCAGCCGGTTCGCCAGCATGAGCTTCGTCGGCCGGCCCGTCGCCCGGCGAGCCAGGTCGCGCAGTCTCACCTCAGCCCTCCCCGCCCGCTCCGGGGTCGCGCGGAGCCGGTCTGCTCGGAAGATTCCGGTGCGATTTCAGGTCGAATGGCTGCTCCCTCTGTTCGGGTTACCGGCCCTGGACGTCGACGTGGGCCTCGCTCTCCCTGGCCTCGTTTCCCTCCTGGCGCGCCGACCCGCCCCGCTGACCGGCCGGGCCGCAGAGCCACCAGACGAATAATAACCCCAGAGCCACCGATCACAATCCGAAACAAGCCGTCCATCATTCAAATCGAAGACATGCTCGGTACCTGCGCGCCGAGCATGCTGCGCAGCACGCTCGGATGCACCGGCTTGACCAGATGCGCGTCGCAACCCGCTTCCATGGACTGGCTGTGATCCTCCGTCTGACCATACCCGCTCAGCGCGATGATGGTCAGCCTGGACTCGAGCACTTCCTCGCGCATCCGACGAGCCACCTGGTAACCATCCATCCCGGGCAGGCCCACATCGAGCAGCACCACATCCGGCTTGAACTTGTTCAGCACCTGGAGCGCGGCCGGACCGTCGTGGGCGATCCGGACCTCGTGATCGTCGCATCGCAGTATCAGGGCCAGGCTCTCGGCCACGTCCGGATGATCCTCGACGATGAGAAGGCGTCGAGGACTCGGTATCGCCGTCGCGCATCACCGACGGCGGCGAAGGCGGGGCCGGCAGGCCCGGCAATCGCACGGTGAACTGGCTGCCCAGCCCGGGCCCCTCGCTCGTGGCCTCCACGCTGCCTCCGTGCCGCTCCGCCAGGTCCCGCACCAGCGCGAGGCCCAGTCCCAGGCCCCCCGCCGAGGAGTCGAGCTGGGCGAACAGGTCGAAGACGGCGCTCAGCTTCGTCCGCGGGAATCCCGATCCCCGTGTCCCGCACCGACGATCTCGATCCGGCCGCCGGCCGATCGAGCGCTGACCGAGATCCGGCCGCCGGGAGGAGTGTACTTGGCCGCATTGTCCAGGAGATTCGCGACGAGCTGGGAAAGACGGACGGCGTCACCCATGAGCCACAGCGGCGCGCCCGGCAGCTCAACCGATAAGGTCTGCCCGCGGCGCGCGATCTGCGACTGCGTCGTCTCGACGGCGGCGGCCACCACGGCTTGAAGCTCGATGGGCCCGATCTGAAGCTCGAGCTTGCCCCGGCCGATCCGGGAGAGGTCGAGCAGATCGTCGGCCACCCGCGCGAGATGCTGCGACTGCCGAGCGACCACCTGCACCGCGGTGGCGTGCCCCGCCGTGTCCGCCTCCTGCAGGACGTGGGCCGCGTTGCAGATGGCGGCCAGCGGGTTCCGCAGCTCGTGGCCGACCATCGCCACGAACTCGTCCTTGCGCCGATTCGCCTCCTCGGCGGCCTCGAGGGCGTTCCAGAGCTGCCAGCCCGCCGCCGCGAACTGAGCGAGCGTCCGGACGACCCGCTCGTCCTCCCGGTCGAACTTCCGGTCATCGGTGTGGCTGACGACCCACACCGTCCCGACGGGTCGGCCGCGCACCTGGAACGGAATGAGCAAGACCTCGACGAAGCGCGGCTCAGCCCGCAGGGCCGGAAAACAGCGATCCGGCAGATGCATGAGGTGGGTCACGTTCTCGTCGATGCACACGCCGCACGGGCTGGCCGCCCGGGGCATCGTACCGTCGCGATACGATGCGAATTCGCCCGCCACCGCTTCCCATCGGAACACGTTCCCTTCGACCAGGCTGAGACCGGCCGTATCGGCTCGACACAGGTCCAGAGCCGTCTCGACCAGGCGCTGGAGCATGCTGCGGGGGTTCTCGGTCATCTCCCGGGCGAGCACCGCCAGCGCCCGGTCCAGCCCTTCGGAGTCGGGCAGCCGCGGCGGCGCGGGTCGAGAGCGCAGAGCGAACGTCCACGTTCCGCGAGGGTGGCCGTCGGCTCAGCCGACTGATCCGCATGTCTTACCGGGCCGGTGCTCATCCTCTGACATCTACCCGTGCAGAAGGACGTTGAGAAGGGAGCTGTGAATGTGCAGGCCCCCGTTGTATTCGATGAAGCCCAGCTTCCGGAACTTGTTCATGAACCCGCTGATCCGCGGCCGGGTCGTCCCGACCATCTCCGCCAGGATTTCCTGGCTGATCTTCGGAATGACCGGCTCGGTCTTCCCTTCCTTGCCGAAGCGCGCCAGCAGCAAGAGCACCCGCGCCAGGCGCTTCTCGCTCGAGTTGAAGAGCTGATCCACCAGGTCTTCCTCGAAGCGCACGTTGCGGGCCAGCAGGTGGGCCATGAAGCGCTCGGAGAACAGCGACGGGTCGTGGAGCAGCCCGACCATGGCCTGCCGCTCGACGCGCACGATCGAGACGTCGGTCATCGCCGACGCGGTGGCCATCCGGAGGGGCTGGCCGGCGAGACACCCTTCGCCGAAGAAGTCACCGCGAGCGAGCATGGCGACGACCGCCGATTTCCCCCGCTCGGAGACCACGGTCAGCTTGACCTGGCCTCGCTCGAGGTAGAACACGGCGTCCGCGGCGTCGCCCTGGGTGAAGATCACCTGCTTCTTCCGGTAGGGGAAGGCCGATCGTCCCGTGCCGGCCTTCGTGAGGAACGCCTTCGCGTCGAATCCAGCCGGCTGCTTGCGTCCCATCGCCGCCCTCCGTCGAATCCGGTTACCCTATCTGCTACCGTCGCGTCGCACACTATGTGTTCCTATTCATACGCGTTTCGTCCCATGAAGTCTGTCCCGCTTTGAACACCCGGGAGCTTGGTCGTTGGGGGGGGGCTCGACAAGAAGAAGACGATCCAAGTCCGGTAGCCGCGTCCCGCCGATCGCGCGCTGACCCCCCGGGCGCAGCCCGGAGCCCCGGGTCAGCGTCGGCGTAGGGGTCGTGTCGCTGCAGGCGGAGATGGCGCCAACGTCGGCGTATGCCCGAATTGCGCGCAGACCATCCTGAAGCCCGAGCTGGAGGAGGTCAGACGAGCGCGCCCGCAGGCGCGGCTTCGGCGGCGACAGAGCTCGAAGGCCGCCTTGCCCTGCTCGAGGCCGAGCTGGACCGCGTGCGGGTCGCCGCCGCCGAGTCGATCGCCGCCGTCACGCCCGCGTAGCGGGCGCGCGAGAAAGCTGCGAGAGCGGCTCGGCCGTGAAGAGGGGCCGAGGCCGCCTCGAGGGCGATCCGCACGGGATCCGTGACGAACTTCTCCGTCACGATCTCGTTGATGGGCTTCGGGTTGTGCTGACGACTACTTGTTGCGGCCCTGACCTCGCTCCTGCTCCTGACCGCGATCCCCGCGCTCCTGCCCCTTCTCCTGCCCTCGACCCTGCTCCTGCGCGTCGCCCTTGCGATCCTGCCTGTCCTCGGACTTCGGAGCGGATCGCTCCTGCCGAACCGGCGCCGGCCTCGGCGGCGGCTGCTTCTCCTGAATGGCGGGAACAGGCAGCGGAGCAGGCGCCTTCTGCTGCACGGCGGGAACGGCCTGGGGAACCGGGGCCGGCGCTGGGGCCGCCTTCTGAACGGCCTGCGGCGGCGCGGGCGCCTTGGAGCGCTGGCTATCCTTGTCCTGCTGCCGGCGCTCGTCCTGCTGCCGGACGGCCGGCGCATTCGGCTGAGGCGGCGGGCTGGGACGCTGGTTGGCCTGATTGCCCTTGGTGTCCCGGTTGCCCTTGTTCTCCTGGTTGCCCTTGTTACCGTCCTGCTGCCTGCGGTCCTGCTGAACCTGCCGCACGACGGGGTCTTGCGGCTGATAGCGATACTGCTCACGCTGCAGCGCTTGCTGCCGCTCCACCTGGGGATACCGCTTCCCGGAATACTGCCGCTGGTAAGCCGGCAGCGGGGCGGGTGCGTGAGGAGCGCGACGGTCCCACCGGTCCCATCCGCTTCGACGCTGCTCCCAGTCGTGGCCCCAGCGCTCGCCCCAGCGTGGCGGCGCCTCGCGCCCCCATGAGACCCATGCGACCGGCGGATGGCGATAGTACCGAACGGGTATGCGCAGCACGAACACCGGGATGTACTCCGGGCCCACCAGCCCCCAGGGGCCGTTGTACCAGGTGCTCGCGTACCAGTTGTCCCGCTCGTATGCCCAGTACATGCCGTCGTAGAAGAACAGGTTCACGTCCCCTCGCGGGGCGTAGTAGACGGGATAGTCCGGCACCACCACGAGCTCGGGGTACGACGGCAGGTTGATCCCGATGCTCACGCTCGGAAGTCCAATGCCGATGCTGATCTGAGCGGAGGCCGGGCTCGCCGAGAACAACAGGCCCACCATGACAAGCAGTGCGTCGTAGCGCATATTCTCTCCTCGGCCGATCGACTCGTCGCTCCTCATCCAGTCTGGCCGAGGGGCCCGCGCGCGCCTATTGGACCTTCGCCCCACCCGGCGCACCGCCCGCACCCGCGAAAACGGGGCCTCACCGCGCCGACCTGGCTTATGCTACCGGGGTCACGCGCCGGCGAGGATGCCGGCCACAACCCCGTCGAGGAGGACGCACCCACATGTCCGAGCACCAGCCGCAGCCGATCACTCGCCGCGACATCTTGAAGGCCGGGGCCGCCCTGGCCGCCACCCCCCTGCTGGGTCGGGTCGCGCCGGCCGCCGCGCAGACCCCGGTGAAGAGCACCAAGGTCCTCGACTTCATGACCGGCGCGGACGTCGCCAAGGCCGAAGCGGAGGGCGAGGTCGTCTACTACAGCCACGACGGCGAGGCCGGGATCGCGGCCCTGCTGGACGCCTTCCGGAAGGACTTCCCCAAGATCAAGACCAGCTACGTGCGGGCCCAGACCGGCGCGCTCTACGCGAAGGTCACCGCCGAGCGCTCCGCGGGCCGCTACGGGGTGGACGTGCTCCAGCTCTCCGACATCTCGCCCGCCATCGACTTCCAGAAGAAGGGCGGCTACGAGCAGTACGTCTCGCCCGAGCAGGCGTCGTACAAGGCGCCGTACCAGAGCACGCCCGGCGGCTACTTCACCTGGATGGGCGTCACCTTCGCGGGCATCTCGTACAACAAGTCCAAGGTCAAGCCCGAGCAGGCGCCGAAGACGTGGAAGGACATGCTCAATCCCATCCACAAGGACGGCATGAGCGCCAAGCTGTCCACCTCCGGGATGCAGCACATGCAGTGGTACATGCTGCGCAAGCTCTACGGGGCGGACTTCTGGCAGGAGTTCGGCAAGCTCCGGCCGCGCGGATTCGACGCGCGGGCCCAGCTCTTCGACCGGCTCGCCAAGGGCGACGACCGCATCTGTGGGCTGGCGGAGTACGCGGGCTACACGCTCTTCAAGGAGAAGGGCGCGGACATCGAGTTCGTCGCGCCGCCGGACGGGCTGCCCGCCACCCCGGCCCTCATCGGGGTCGTCAACAAGGCGCCGCACCCGGAAGCGGCCAAGCTCTTCCTGGACTGGGCCATCTCCAACCGCGGCCAGGCGGTGAACCAGACGCAGACCATCCTGCTCTACGGCTCGGTCAAGAACGACGCCCCGCCGATGGCGACGGGCAAGAAGCTGGCCGACTTCAAGCTGCTCTTCCCCACCGACTGGGTGGACTTCCAGGCCAGCCACGCGGGCTTCGTGAAGGAGTGGAACGCGCTGATGGGGCTCTAGAGGAGCCGCCGCGGTGGCGCGCCTCGTCAGCCTCCTCGTCGGGGGCGCCGCCGCGGTCCTCGTCCTCTACCCGATCTTCTTCCTGATCCAGGCGTCGCTCAGCGTGGGCGACCCGCAGGCGCGCCCGCCGGAAGCCTACGGGCTCGACAACTTCGCCGACCTGCCGCGCTACAGCCACATCTTCGCCAACACCGTGACCGTGGCGGTGGCGGCCACCGTGATGGCCGTCCTCTTCGGCTTCGTCATGGCGTGGATCCTCTCCCGCACCAATGTCCCGGGCCGCGCGGCGCTCGAGCAGCTCATGGCGCTCCCCTACTACGTGACGCCGCTCATGGGCGCGCTCGCCTGGAGCCTGATCGGCTCGCCCAGCGGCGGCTTCCTCAATCAGGTCTGGCGGGCGCTCGGTGGCGAGGGGCACCTGATCGACATGACGACGCCCTACGGCATCGCCTGGGTCATGGCGCTCTTCGAGGGCTCGGTGGCCTTCGTCATGATCGGGGCGGTGATGAAGTCCATGGATCCCGCGCTGGAAGAAGCCTCGCAGGTGCTCGGCGCGGGGCGGCTGCGCACGATGCTGCGCATCACGCTGCCGCTCGTGCTGCCCGGCGTGCTCGGTGCGGCCATCTTCGTCTTCGCGGAGATGCTGGGCTCGTTCTCGGCCGCGCTGGTGCTGGGGCTGCCCAACCGCTTCTACGTCGTGACCACCGCCATGTACCAGCTCGTCTCCCAGTACCCGCCGCAGTTCCCCCGCGCCGCCGCCATGGGCGTCTCCCTCTTCGTGGTGATGTTCGCCATGGTCTACGTCTACCGGCGGGTGGTGAGCCGCGGCAACTACGTGACGATCACCGGCAAGGCATTCCGCCCGCGCGTGATGAGCGTGGGGCGCCTGCGCTGGCCGCTCCTCGCCATCTGCGGGGCGTACCTCGGGGTGGCGGTGGTCCTGCCCGTCCTCGCCCTGCTCTACGCCTCCATCCAGCGGCTCGCCACCGCCTTCCCCAAGGCGGGCAACTTCACCCTGGAGAACTACCGCACCGCGCTCTCGCTCGACGCGGTGCGGTCGGCGCTCTGGAACAGCCTGCTCCTGGGCGTCGGCACCGCGAGCCTCGGCGTGCTGATCATGGGCTTCCTCGCGTGGATGATCTACCGCTCCCGCCTGCCCGGCGTCGGCGTCATCGAGTACGTGCTGATGTTCCCGCAGGCCGTCCCGCGGCTCGTCTTCGCCTTCGGCATGCTCTGGGCGTGGCTGATCTTCCCGATCCCGGTCTACGGGACCCTCTGGCTCCTCCTCATCGCCTACCTGACCGTGTTCCTGCCGCTCGGCCTCCGCACGATCTCCGGCGTGATCTTGCAGATCGACCGATCACTGGAGGAAAGCGCCCAGATGTGCGGGGCGTCCTGGAGCTACCGCCTGCGCACCGTGACGATGCCCCTGCTCCGGCCCGGCCTCATCGCGGCCTGGCTGCTCCTCTTCATCGCCAGCGTGCGGGAGCTGGGCGCGTCCATCTTGCTGATGGGGCCCCATTCCAAGGTCATCACCCCCGCCATCGTGGAGTCGTGGTTCTCCACCAGCACCGAGCTGACCGCGGCGATGGCGCTGCTGCAGACGCTGGCCGTCGCCCTCGCGCTCGCGCTCCTCTTCACGGTGGCCCGCCGCGCCATCCAGCATCCGGGCGAGGGCGCGTGAGCGCGCCCCGGGTGGGCTCGGGCCGCAAGGCCTCCATCGAGGTGCGCGACCTGGTCGTCCGCTACGGCAAAGTCCCGGCGGTGCGCGGGGTCTCCTTCACCGTCGCGGCGGGCGAGCACCTCACGCTGCTGGGACCGTCGGGCTGCGGCAAGACCACCACGCTCAGGGCCATCGCCGGGCTCGAGCAGCCCGAGTCCGGCGAGATCCGTATCGACGGCAGCCCGGTTTTCGCCACGTCGCCGCGCGTCCAGGTGCCGCCCGAGAAGCGCGGGCTGTCCATGGTGTTCCAGTCCTACGCGATCTGGCCCCACATGACCGTGTTCGACAACGTGGCCTACGGGCTCCGCGTGCGCAAGCTGCCCGCCGCCGAGATCGCGGAGCGGGTGCGCGGCGCACTCGAGCTGGTGCAGATGGGCGAGCTGGCCGCCCGGAGCGCGTCGAAGCTCTCCGGTGGCCAGCAGCAACGGGTGGCCCTCGCCCGCGCCTTCGTGTTCTCGCCCTCGGTGCTCCTCTTCGACGAGCCGCTCAGCAACCTCGACGCCAAGCTGCGCGCCGAGATGCGGCTCGAGATCAAGGAGCTCCAGCACCGGCTCGACATCACGTCGGTCTACGTGACCCACGATCTCGAGGAGGCGCTGGCCATCTCCGACCGCATCGTGGTCATGCGCGACGGGGTGATCGAGCAGATGGGCACCCCCAACGAGATCTACGATCTGCCCCGCAACACCTTCGTCGCCGACTTCGTGGGCTCGGCCAATCTGATCCGGGGCCGCCACCGGCCCGATCTCGAGCGCGACGGCCTCGTGGCCCTGGAAACGCCCGCCGGCGACATCGTCCACGGCACCGCCTTCGGCCGCCGCGTGGGGACGGAAGCGCTGCTCTCGGTGCGGACCGTCCACGTGCGGCTCTCGCGCGAGCGGCCGGCGGGCGCGCTGAACGTGTGGCCCGCCACCGTGCGGCGCCGCGTGTTCCAGGGCGACTTCACCCAGTACCACGTGGACTGGAGCGGCCGCTCGCTCGTGATCCGCGAGGTCGCGACGGACCCGGTGGCCGAGGGCGAGACGGTGTTCCTGATCGTCGAGCCGCGCCACTGCGTGCTCCTGGAGGATTAACCCGCGTCACCTTGACCCCTCCGCGAGCGTCGTCTATGCTCGCGCCACGATGCGCCTTCAGGGCCGGCTTCACGACAAAATCGCGGTGATCACGGGCGGCGCGGCGGGCATCGGCTTCGCCTACGCGACGCGCTTTCTCGCCGAGGGCGCGCGCGTGGTGGTGGCCGACATCGCCGATCCCGTCGCCGCGGTGGACAAGCTCGACGCCGCCGGGCGCGCGCTCGGGGTGCGCACCGACGTGAGCGACGCGGGCTCCGTCGGTGCCATGATCGAGGCCGCGCTGGCCCGCTTCGGCCGCATCGACGTGCTCGTCAACAACGCGGCCGTCTTCGCCACGCTCAAGCCGCAGCCCTTCGACGAGATCCCGGAGGCGGAGTGGGACCGCGTGATGGCGGTGAACGTCAAGGGGGTCTGGAACTGCGCCCGCGCGGTGGTCCCCGCCATGCGCGCGCAGGGTGGCGGGCGCATCGTCAACGTGGCCTCCGCCATCGTGGCCAAGGGCACCGCCCTGCTCATGCACTACGTGACGTCGAAGGGCGCGGTGGTGGCCATGACCCGCGCGCTGGCCCGCGAGCTGGGGCCGGACCGGATCACGGTCAACGCGGTGGCGCCGGGGCTCATCCTGAGCGACACCGTGCAGGCCAACCCCGACATCACGGCCTTCCAGGAAGCCGCGATCATGCAGGCGCGGTCGCTCAAGCGCGACGCCTTCCCCGACGACGTCCTGGGCACGGTGGTCTTCCTGGCCTCCGACGACAGCGCCTTCATGAGCGGGCAGACCCTCATCGTGGACGGCGGCTCGGTGTTCTCCACGCTCTAGGCGATGGCCACCGTCCCGGTCATCGATCTCGGATCCGCGCGCGGGGGCGATCGCGCGGCCCGCCTGGCGATCGCCAGCACGATCGACGCCGCCTGCCGCGAGATCGGCTTCTTCGCCATCACCGGCCACGGCATCCCCGACAGCCTGGTGGAGGATCTCCGCGGGCGCGCCCACGCGTTCTTCGCGCTGCCGCTCGCGGCCAAGCTCGCCGCGCGGCATCCCGTCCCGGGCACCAACCGCGGCTATCACCCGGTGGCGGGCGAGACGCTCGCCTCCGCCAACGACGCGCCCGCGCCGCCCGATCTGAAGGAGTTCTTCCACGTGGGCCCCGTGGACGTCTCCGGCGACGCCTATTACACGGGCGCGCGGGGCCGCCGCCACTTCGAGCCGAATCTGTGGCCGGCCGCACCGGCGGGCATCGAGCGCGCGGCGACGACGTACTACCGTGCGATGAGCGGGCTCATCGTCTCACTCATGCGCCTTGCCGCGCTCGCCCTCGACGTCGAGGAAGGTTTCTTCGACGACAAGGTGGATCGCTCCATCGGCACCATGCGGCTCAACTACTACCCGGCCCAGGCCGTCCCGCCCGAGCCCGGCCAGCTCCGCGCCAGCGCCCACACCGACTACGGCGGCTTCACGATCCTGAGTGGCGAGGACGTCCCCGGCGGCCTGCAGGTGCGGACGCGCGACGGACGCTGGGTGGACGTGCCGACCTCGCCCACCACCTTCGTGGTGAACATCGGCGACCTGCTCATGCGCTGGACCAATGACCGATGGCTCTCGAATCTCCACCGCGTGGTGAACCCACCGGCCTCGAGCGCGACCGGCGCCGCGCGCCTGTCCATCGCCTTCTTCAACCACCCCAACTACGACGCCCTCATCGAGTGCCTGCCCTCGCAGGGCGCCCCCCGGCACGCGCCGGTACTCTCCGGCGAGTACCGCGACGTGAAGTACGCCAAGACCGGATTCACCGCCGCCCGGGCCGGGTGAGCGCGACACCGCTCTCGCCGAGAGCCGCGGTGGCCCTCGGCACGGCCGTCAGCGGGATGGGCGTCCTGATCGTGCTCCTGGCCGTGGGCATCATCCCCGGCGCCGAGGCCTCGCGCGAGGCGCCCCGCTGGGTGGTCGCCGCCGCCGGCCTCGCGTTCGTGCTCGCCGGCGCCGCGATGATCGTGGGCTACGCGGTGGCGGGCGGCGTCGGGCCGGATGGCGACCTGCCGGCGGGCACGCCGCGCTGGGTGCGCGTGACCCAGTACCTGCTCGGGCTCGGGATCATCAGCGCGCTCGGGGCGGTCGCCACCTGGGTCGCGTTCGGGCCGGGTCCCCGGGCCTTCACCGTGGCGCTCCCCTTCGTCGGCCGCGGCCCGGGCGACGAGACCGTGGGACGCGCCGTCTTCGGGATCGGCGCGGTGCTGATGTGGGCATTCCTGCTCGTCTTCGTGGTGGTCAGCGTCCGGCGCATTCGCCGCAACAAGTAGCCTGGACCCGATCCTCAGCCCAGCATCCACATCCCCCCGTCAACGCTGATGGTCTGGCCGGTGACATAGCCCGAGTCGTCGCCGCAGAAGAAGAGGACGGCGCGGGCGATGTCCTCGGGCGTGCCGATGCGGCGCAGCGCGATGGAGTCCACCAGCCGCTGCTGGCCGGCCTCGCCCATGGCGTGCCACTGCCGCTCGGAGGCGGGATTGGAGCGCACGAAGCCCGGCGCCACGCAGTTGACCCGGATGCCGTGGGCGCCCAGCTCGCGCGCGGTCTGGCGGGTGAAGCCGATGAGCCCCGCCTTGGCGCTGGCGTAGGCCTGGATGCCGGTGAGGCTGTAGGAGCGACCGGCACCGGAGGAGATGTTGACGATGGCGCCGCGGCCGGCGCGCTTCATGGCGGGGGCCACCGCACGCGTGAAGTGGAAGGCCCCGTCCAGGTTGATCGCGAAGATCACCCGCCAGTCGGCGTCCGACACCTCCTCGACCGGCTTGTTGACCTGGCCCGCCACGCCGCCCGCGGTGTTGACGAGCACGTCCACGTGCCCGGCCTCCGCCTCCACGCGCGCCACGAACGCCGCGACCGCGGCAACGTCGCGCACGTCGACTACCGCCGCGCCGCCCGGGCGCACCCCCGCCGCGTCCACCGCGCGGCGGGTCTCCTCGAGCTCGGGGCCGAGCACGTCGCAGCCCCAGACGGCCGCGCCCTCGGCCGCCAGGCCCAGGCAGATGGCGCGGCCGATGCCGTTGGCGGCGCCGGTGACGATGGCGGTCCGGCCGTCGAGGCGCATCAGATGCGCCCGCGCAGGCGCGGGTCGAGCGCGTCGCGCAGCCCGTCGCCCAGGAGATTGAAGCCCAGCACCGCGACCAGGATCGCCAGGCCCGGGATCGTCGCCACGTGCGGGGCCACCAGGAGGAGATCGCGCCCGGTCGAGACCATGAGCCCCCACGAGGGCGTGGGCGGCTGGACACCGAGACCCAGGAAGGACAGCGCGGCCTCCACCAGGATCGCGTTCGCCATGAAGAGGGTGGAGTACACGATCACGGTCGGCAGCACGTTGCGCAGCACGTGGCGCGTCAGCACCTGCAGCGCGGTGGCGCCCAGCGCCCGCGCCGCGCTCACGTACTCGGTCTCGCGCGCCACCAGCACCGCGCCGCGCACCACGCGGATCACGGTGGGGGCGCCCCAGATGCCCACCGCGAGGGTGGTGTTGACGACGCCGGGGCCGAGCGCGGACACCACCGCGATCGCGAGCAGGAGATACGGAAAGGCCAGCAGCACCTCGGTGGCCCGCATCACCAGCGCGTCGGTCCAGCCGCCGAGGAACCCGGCCAGGCAGCCGAGCGTGAGCCCGAGCGACAGCGCCACCGCCACCGACAGCACGCTCACGATCAGCGCGACGCGACTGCCGTAGATCACCCGCGAGAGGATGTCGCGCCCGAACTCGTCCGCGCCCAGGACGAACTTCCCGCCCGGCTTCGCGCGCTTCTCGATCAGGCTCTGCTTGGCGGGATCGAAGGGCGAGAGCCACGGCGCGCCCAGGGCCGCGATGAGGAGCAGGGCCACGATCGCGAGCCCCGCCACCGCGAGGCGGTTGCGCCGGAACTGGCCCCACGCGCTGAGCCGTCCCGTCTCGACGGCGGCAACCGCCGGGCCCTCGAGCGCGCCCACCGCGGACATGGCCATCGCCTAGCCCTGCCGCGACACGCGCGGATCGAGCGCCCCGTAGGCCAGATCCACCGCGAGGTTGATGGCGACGAAGGCCACCGCGAACACCAGCACCGCCCCCTGCACCAGCACGTAGTCGCGGGCGAAGATGGCCTTGACCATGAGCCGCCCGAGCCCCGGCCACGCGAACACCGTCTCGGTCAGCACCGCGCCGCCCATGAGCTGCCCGGCCTGGAGGCCGAGCAGCGTGAGGATGGGGATGGCCGCGTTGCGGAGCGCGTGCTTGGACACCACGAGCCGCTCGGCCACCCCCTTGGCCCGCGCGGTGCGCACGTAGTCCTCGCGGAGCACGTCCAGCACGCTCGAGCGCGTCATGCGCGCGACCATGGCCACCGAGGGCAGCGCCAGCGTCACCGCGGGCAGCACCAGATGCGAGAAGCCGCCGGTGCCGCCCACCGGAAACCAGGACAGCCAGAAGGCGAACACCACGATGAGGACCAGGCCGGTCCAGAACACGGGCATGGAGAGCCCGAACAGCGACCCGATGCGGGCCACCGTGTCGAACCACGACGTCGGCCACACCGCGGAGACGAGGCCCGCGAGCACGCCCATCACCGCGGCGATCACGAGCGCCGCCACCGTGAGCTCGAGCGTGGCGGGCCAGACGTCGCGCAGCTCGTCCACCACGGGCCGGTTCTGCTGGATGGACCGCCCGAGATCGCCCCGCACCACGCGGCCGACGTACTCCACGTAGCGGACCACCATGGGCTTGTCGAGCCCGAGGTAGTCCCGGAGCTTGGCCACCGCCTCCGGCGTGGCGTGCTCGCCCAGCATCAGGGCCACCGCGTCGCCCGGAATCAGCTCCACGGTGAGCATGACCACGAAGACGACGCCCAGCAACACCGGCACCGCCAGCATCAGGCGCCGGACCAGGAACGTCAGCATCGCGACGGGGCTACTTGTCGAGCCAGACCTTACCCAGCCAGAGGTTGTACTCCACCGGGTGGATGGTGAAGCCCTTGACGTTGCCCCGGGCCGCGATGATCTCCTTCGTCGTGTAGACCGGGATCCACACCATCTCCTTGGCCAGGATGTCCTGCACCTCGAAGTAGAGCTTCTCGCGCTCCGACTGGTTCAGGCTGCGGCGCGCCTGCTCCACCAGCGTGTCCACCCGGGGGTTTGCGTAGCGCGAGGTATTCCAGCCCGCGGGCGGCACCTGCTTGCTGTGGAAGAGCGCGTACAGGGAGTAGTCCGCGTCGGCGTTGGAGGTGACCCAGCCCAGCGTGAACATGTGATGGTTGAGCGGGTTGCCGCGGAACTGGGTGAACACCGCTCCCCACTCGAGCACCTGCACCTTGGCCTCGACCCCGACGTCCTTGAACATGGCCTGGATGGCCTCGGTGATCTCGCCGTCCTTGGGGTAGCGGCCGCGCGCGGCGAGCCAGGAGAGCGAGAGACGCTGGCCGCCCTTCTGGAGGATGCCGTCGGCCCCCGGCGTCCAGCCCGCCTGGGCGAGCAGCGCCTTGGCCTTCGCGCGATCGAACGGGTAGAGCTTGTCGAGCTGCATGTCCTTGTAGCCGAACACCCCGGGCGCGAGCACGCCCATCGCCGGGCCCGCCGAGCCTTCCATGATGTTCTCGACGATGGCCTTCCGGTCCACCGCGTGCAGCAGGGCCTGGCGCACCCGCACGTCGTCCAGCGGCGGCATGCCCGCGTGGAAGCCCGCGAAGACGACGCGGATGCCGGTGGTCTCGTGCACGGTGAACTTCGCGTCCTTCCTCAGGGCGGGAAGCTGCGCCGGCGACGGGAACAGCACCATGTCCGCGTCCCCGGTCTGGAGCGCGATCATCCGGGCGCCTTCTTCCGGCACCACCTTGAAGATCACGCGGTCGAGCAGGGCCTTGTCGCCCCAGTAGTCCGGGAAGCGCTCGATGATCACGTGGGTATTGGTCTTCCACTCGACGAACTTGAACGGCCCCGTGCCCACCGGCGCCCGGCTGAAGTCGGCGCCCAGCTTGCCCACCGCGGTGGGCGACACGATGCCCATGCAGTACATGGCGAGCGTGCGGAGCACCGGGCCGTACGGCTCCCGGGTGACGATGTCCACCGTGAGGTTGTCCACCACCTCGGCCCCCTCGAGCGAGCCGGCGAGGCTGGCCCAGCGGGCGGGCGGCGTGCCCTTGAGGGCGCGGTCATAGGTGAACTTCACCGCGGCCGCGTTCAGCGGCGTGCCGTCGTGGAACTTCACGTTGGGGCGCAGCTTGAAGCGCACCCGCGTGGGCGACATCACCTCGTAGGAGGTGGCCAGCGAGGGCTGGACCTGCATCTTGGTGTCGAGCGTCAGGAGCCCTTCGAGCATGTTGAAGTACACCCACGCGCCGGGCGCGGTGGTCTCGAGGTTCGGGTCCAGCGAGACGGGATCGGTGGGGCGCACGATGGTGAGGGTGCCGCCCCGCTTCTGGGCCTCGGCCGGGCCGGCGGGAGCCAGGAGCCCTGCGGCGACCGCGACGGCGATGAGGGCGAGCAGCGCGTTCCGGAATCGCGTCATCGAATCTCTCCTTGTGGGACGCGGGAGCCGAGCTCGGCGGCGAGGTCGGAGGCCACGTCGAGGGCGTGGTGCGCACGGTTGCGCTCGCGCCCCAGCGCGGCGAGCGAGAACTTGGTGAGGTCGGCGGCGGCGTCCATGCCGGGCAGCTCCCGGGCGCGCTGCAACCCGGCCAGCGGCGGGATGCCGACGGCCAGGTCATGGGTGAAGCGGTCGCCGCCGGTGAAGAGCAGCGGCACCAGCGCGCGCGAAAGGCGCATGAGCAGCCGGTTGGCGGCCGCGGTGTCGGCCCCGTCGCCGGCGGCCAGGCGCGCGAGCCCCGGGGCCGCGGCGTCGAGCGACGCGGCGAGCCCGCGGGCGGCGTCCACCAGCGGCGCCAGATCCATGCGCCCGGCCGCCGCGGCGTGCAGCTCGGCGGCGGTGTCCGCCACCGCGCGCGCGGCGCGGGCCGGTCCGAGCGGCAGCACCGGCGCGTTGCAGAGGCGCAGCGCGGAGGCCACGAAGACCTTGGTGTCGTGAGCCAGCACGGCGCCGTCGAGCTTGTCGATGGTGTCTTCACGCGTGTGCCACCACCAGGGGAAGCCGGAGGTGCCGAAGAGCCGCTCGGTGGTCCGGCCGAACTCCGTGTCCTGCGGCGGGAGCTGCGACATGGACATGAACGCGCTGGGCAGCCCGATGCCCCAGAAGGACTGGTCCCCCGCGCGCGAGAAGTGTCGCGCCCGGCCCCGCTGCCCGGTCACGTCGGCCACCACCGCCTCCGCGAAGTCCGCCGCGTCCTCGGTGGCGTGGAAGACGGTGAAGTCGGTCGCGCCCTTCGCGCCGGTCGAATCCACGTTGAGGTGCAGCACGCCGTTACGCTCGAGCTCGCGCCACGTGTGATCCGCGTACCACGCCGAGCCCGCGTAGCGCCCGTGCGAGTGGCCGGACCAGAAGGCCAGGCGCAGGCCCCGGCGCAGGCGCCCGCGATGCTCACCCAGCAGCCGCGCAACCTCGAGCATGGTGGCGTTGGCGCTGCCGTTGTCCATGGCGCCGTGATGCCAGGCATCCACGTGGCCGGAGAAGAGGGTGAAGGCGTCCGCGGCCCCGGCCAGGTGTCCGGTGAGATGCGGGATCGGCATCCATTCGGTACGCACGCGGGTGACGAGCCGCACGCGCAGCGGGCCGGCCTGAAGCCGCGCGCGCAGGCGGTCGGCGTCCACCTTCTTGATCGAGCTACACGGGAGCTTCGGGATGCGCCACGCGGTCTCCGGGCTGGGCGTGCCCCAGATCGTGGTGACGATCATGTTGTGCAGGTGGTCCAGGTTCGTGAAGAGCTGGCCCAGCGTGCCCGCCTCCTGCGCGGCCCACGCCTTCGCGGGGGTGGCGAAGTTGTCCACCAGGGCCAGCTTCCCTCGCGCTCCCGCGCGCGCCAGCGCCTCTACCGTGCCGTCGCCGCCGTCCACGAGCTCCGCCTCGAGGCCGTCCGGTCCGGTGGAGGTCGAGAACGAGTGCGTCAGCGCCCCGATCACGGTGCCGTCGGGCAGGAGCACGTGGGACTCGAGCGGCAGCGAGATGTAGGCCTCGATCTCGCGCCGCTCCACCTCGAGGCCATAGCCCTTGAGACAGCTCTCGATGTAGTCGAAGGCGCGCGCCTCACCCGGGCTGCCCGACTCGCGCTCCCAGGTGGCGATGACGCGGGCGTGGGCCATGAGCGCGTCGGCCGAGACCGCGGGGAGGAGCTTGGCCTCCAGCGGGTCCTGCCAGCCCCAGTGCGGGCGCCTCACGCGCGCGCCCCGCCCGCGAGGGCGACGAGCGGATCGAGGTTGGCCCAGTCCATCTGGCGCCGGCCGTCCTCCAGATCGCGGATCAGCTCGCCGAGCCGGCGGGTGAGCGGCATGGGCACGCCGAGGGCCTCGCCCTTCCGCGCCAGCATGCCGAGCTGGCCGTCCACCTCGGTCTTGCGCTTGCGCACGGCCAGATCACGCCAGATGCCGGTCTTGGTCTTCGTGTGCGCGCGGTAGTGCTCCGCGATGGCGGTCATCGCGCGCGCCCGCGCGCCCGTGTCGCCGGCCAGCGCGGCGCGGTACCAGGCGGGATCGAACTCGTCGAAGGGCTCGACGCGCACCCCGGCCTTGTCGGCCACCGCCAGCCCCTCGCCCACGATGCCGACCAGCGCCTGCTGCACCCCGGGGCTCCGCTCCACCACTTCGTACACGTGGGCGTCCACCACCGCGGTCCCGAAGAGGAGCGCGCCGTAGATGAGCTTGCCCCACTTGTAGCCCCAGATGTTGTCGGTGACCGGGGTCTGCTCCACCGCGCTCAGCAGCGCCGCCAGCTCGCGCACGCGCGGGGTGATGCGGCCGTCGAGCTCGCCCAGCACGAAGGCCCCGTGGCCGCCGTGAAGGATGCGCCCCGGGGCCACCCAGTCCGCCGCCCAGTTCACCAGGCAGCCGACCGTGCGCGCCGGCCCCACCGCCCGGGCGATCTGCTCCTCGCTGAGCCCGTTCTGGAGCGACACCACGGTGCTACCCGCCGCCAGCCTGGGCACCAGGACGCCGAGCGCCTCCTCCGTGTGGTGGCTCTTCACCGCCAGCATGACCAGGTCCAGGCCTTCGCTGAGCTCCCGGGCCAGGACCGCGTGCACCCGCGTGGTGGTCGTCTTGCCCTCCCGCTCCACGGTGAGGCCCTGGGCGTTGATGGCCTCGACGTGCGGGGCATTGCTGTCCACGAGCAGGACGTCGTGCCCTGCCTGGGCCAGGGCGGCCCCCGTGGTGCCTCCAATCGCGCCAGCGCCGAAGATCGTGATGGTCATGGTGCCCTCCGACCTAACACACGCGAGAGACGCGGGTCAAGCGCGGAGGGCACCGCCACCTTTTAACGTTACGTGCGGAGGCGCGCCCTACCGGCCCGGCCCCCGGCCATCACGCCGGTTGTCGTGCCGATCATTGTCCCGGCCGCGGCCCCGGTCGTGGTCGTCATCCCGATCGCGCCACTTGCGCTTTTCGGCCCATTCGTGACCCCACTCGTTGCCCCAGCGCGGCGGATGCTGCCGCTGCCACCCGCCCCAGTTCGCGGGCCGGGCGCGATAGTAGTTCACCGGTACGAGCAGCACGGATTGCGGCACCGCGTTCCGGCCGACCATGGCCCAGGGGCCGTTGTAACCGCGGCTCGAGTGCCAGGACCCGTTGGCGAAGGCCCAGTACCGGCCGCTGTAGAAGAAGAGATTCGCGTCACCGGTGGGCACGTACTGGACCGACCGGACTTCGGGGACGATGACGAGCCGGGGCGGCCGCGGCAGATGGATGCCGATGTCGACATGCACCTGGGCGTACGCCGGCCCGACCAGGCCGAGTGCGAGCAGAGTGAAGAGGAATACACGCATGAATGAACCTCCAAGGACGAGCGGTTCGGATGTCTCCTCACAACTCTAGCCGCCCCCAATTGGGCCCCGTATTGGACCTTGGCCCACCGGCGAACGTCCAATAGGCGGCCGTGCCCCCCTGGGCGCGCGACTCTCCCATGAGCTGCGCGATCGCGCCGGCCGCGCCGGACCCGCTCCCCGGGAATCGCCCGAGAGTCCCCGGCGAGCCCTGCTCCGTGGGCTATACTCGGCTTCGCGATGATCAGCCTCGAGTTCCACGACCCGTCCGGCGCCATCGAGGTGAAGCAGTCCCATGCGCCGCGCGTCGGCGCCCTCGCGGGTAAGCGGATCGGCTTCGTCAGCAACGAGCAGTGGCAGGCCTACCGCATGCTGCCGCTGCTCAAGTCGCTGCTCGAGGCGGACTTCCCGGGCATCGAGGTCCTGCCGATCGACGCCTTCCCCCAGGGCAACGCGGTCATCGGCTCGGAGGAGACGGCGGCGCTCGTGAAGGCGAGCGGGGTCGACGCCGTCATCATCGGCAACGCCGCCTGAGGGACCTGCGCGACGGCGTGCGGCCGGTCGGCCGCCAGGCTCGAGGCCCACGGAATCCCGACGGTCACGCTGACCCGCGCGGATTTCGTGGGGGTCATGACGAACGCGGTGGCCGGCCTCGGGCTCGCGCCCGACGCGGCGATGGTCACCTTCCCCATCGAGATGTTCCTGCCGGGCAGCGACATCACCCCGGTGGAGGCGCGCAAGCAGGAGTTCTACGACGGCCTGACGCGCTGGCGCTCGGCCTTCGGCGGCGACGCCGCGGGCGAGGCGCCCATGATCCGCGTGGAGGGCGCGAGCGTCGAGGACGCCTTCGCCCGCGCGAACCACCTGATGCTCGCCAACCGCTGGGGCGACGGCCTGCCGCTCTGGCCTCCGACGCGCGAGCGCGTGGACTGGATCCTGACCGGCGCCGCGCAGCCGCGACGGCAGCGGCTCGGCACCTTTCCCCCGCGCGGCGGCGTGACCACGATCGAGTCGTGCGCCATCGCCCTGGCGATGGCGGGCGGCCGACCCGAGTACCTGCCGGTGCTCGTGGCCGCGGTGGAGGCCTTCCTCGATCCCGAGTCGGGGAGCGAGACCCTGCAGGCCGCGTCGGGCAGCGCGTTCCCGGTGGTGATCGTCAACGGGCCGATCGGCGCCCAGATCCGGCTGAACGCGGGCTTCGGCTGCCTCGGCCCGGATCCGCAGCGGCCGGCGGGCGCCAGCATCGGCCGCGCGCTGCGCCTGCTCCAGCAGAACCTGGGCGGCGCCCTGCCCGGCATCGGCACCATGGCCAACTACGGCGGCCTGCGCTACACGAACGTGGTCTTCGCCGAGGACGAGGCGAGCCTGCCCGCGGGCTGGGCGCCGCACGCGCACCGAGCGCCACGGCTTCGCGCCGGGCGGCAATTCCATCTCGCTCGCCTTCGCCAACGGGGCCACGAACATCCGGCGGCGCGGCGCCAAGAAGGAGACGCCCGAGGAGGACGCGCTCCAGGGCATGCACCGCATGGCCGACTTCATGCGCGTGCCCAACATGGCCGGCCTCGCCGGCTACGAGCACGGCACCCCGGGCATCCTGATGATCCCGGGCATCGTCGCCCAGACCATGGCCGGCCTCGGCTGGACCAAGGCCTCGATGCGCGAGTTCCTCTGGGAGCACTCGCGCATTCCCGCCGAGCAGCTCCGTCGCGCGGGGGCCCCGGCGTGGATCGAGATCGACACGAGCAAGGTGGCGCGCGAGAGCCTCGCGCTGGACCCGTGGCCGATCACGGCCAGCCCCGACAACTTCCTGATCGTCGTGGCCGGCGGCGGCCACCCGACCAACAGCTACTGGCTCCAGGGCTACAGCCCCGGCGTCGTCGGGCGCGCGATCGAGGTGCCGCCGGCCTTCGACGCGCCTGCTGGCCGACGCCGAGCGCGACCTCGGCCCTCGCTAGCGGGAGCCTTTCACGCTCTCCGCCTGCTCGATCCAGTACGACATGTCCATCTCCCGGTACATCCTCGTCGCGATGGTGAGGTGTTCCTGCGCCTCCCGCTTGCCGGTGCGCGCGTAGAGCCTGCCGAGGCCGAGGTGGCAGTGGGCGACGAGAGGCCGCATGCCGCGCGGCTCGGCGAGCGCCAGCGCCTTCCGGTAGTAGGCCTCTCCGCTCTCGGCATCGAATCGGTCGGGATGGGTCGCGATGTCGCCGAGCAGGTGCAGCGCATGGGCTTCGTCGCTCTGGCGAAACGGAGAATATGTGACGGCGCGTTCCCCCAGACGCTGCGCCTCGTCGAGCCGGTCGAGCAGCAGAGCCGCACGTCCCATCGACTGGTAGGGCATGAGCACGCCGTGCCACGCCCGCTTGACACTCGAGGAGCCGCTCGCCCTCCCGGAGCCGGGTCAGCGCCTCGCTCGCCTCGCCGAGCTGCGCGAGGACCCAGGCGGACGCGGCGACCATGGTCGCGAAGGTCCGGCGGCAATGCTCCCCTTCCGGACCGCCGCGATACCGTGCTCGATCACCGAGTGCGCCGTCGCCCAGTCACCCTTCCGGAGGTGAAGCCAGCTCGCGGCGTCGTAGGCCACCCCGACGCGTGAACGCATGCTGAGTCGGCCTCGGCGAGCCGGAGCAACTCCGCCTCGTACGGGGCCGCCTCGGCGAATCGGCCGAGCTCGGCGAGGCTGTGGACCACCCAGAGGCGACAGTAGACCCCGATCGGTATGGGGCTGTATCCGAAAGGATCGTGGACCCAGTCGGCGGGCAGCGCCGCGAGGCTATCGGTGGACAGCTCGACCGCCCGCTCGAAATCGCCCCGGAAGAAATGCGCCTGCGCGAGATAGTGTCGGGGCCAGGATGCGGAGCCTCAGGTCCCCGAGCCGCCTCGGCAAGCTCCAGCGCGCGGGCGCCGGCCACCAGCGCCTCGTCCGGCTCGCCGAGCAGCGCGTGGGCGTTGCACAGGGCAAGGTCAGGCTCGGCCGCGGCGGCGAGTCGTCGTTCAACCGCTCGGCGAGGGTTTCGGCCTCGCGCGCGTGGTCCAGCCTCCGCCGAGTCCTCACCGAGCTGCACCAGCACCGGCCCCAGCTCGAGGCGGATCTCGAAGCCCTGCTCCAGCGTGGACGGGCTCTCCGGCAGTGCCCCGAGCACACCCAGCGCCTGCTCGAACCAGACCTGCGGCTTCCGCGCAGTGCCGATCGCGTGGCCGCCTTGAGTCCGGCCTGCCTGAGATAGTGCACCGCCTTCTCCCACACCTCGCCACGGACCGCGTGATGGGCGAGCCGCTCGGTCTGCTCGCCGAGGCGATCACCGTAGAGGCGCTCCATGGTCTCCGCGATCCGGGCGTGGAGGTCACGGCGCCGGTCGTGGAGGAGGCTCCCGTAGGCCACCTCATGGGTGAGCGCGTGCTTGAAGGTGTACTCGAGATCGGGGAAGAGGCGCGTCTCGTAGACGAACTCGGCCGTCTGAAGATGAGCCCAGCCCGCGACGGATCGTCCCCTCGTTCTCGTCCGCCACCGCCAGGAGGAGAGCCAGGGGAAAGTCCTTCCCGATGACCGCGGCAATCTCGAGGAGCCGCTTCTCCTCGGGCGGCAGGCGGTCGATGCGCGCGGTCAAGATGGCCTGCACCGTGCCGGGCACGTGGATCGCGGGCAGGTCGCGCGCCAGCCGGTAGTCGCCTCGCGCGCCCGTCAACGCGCCCGTCTCGACCAGCGCTCGGACGCTCTCCTCGACGAAGAGCGGATTGCCCTCGGTTCGCTGGATCAGGAGTCGCTTGAGCGTGTCCAGGCCGGGGTCGCTCCCGACGAGTACCTCGAGCAGCACGCTCGGCACTCTCCCGCGGCAGCGGGTCGATCCGGAGCTGCGTGTAGCAGGCCTGGCTGCCCCAGCCATGAGCATACTCGGGCCGATAGCTGCCGAGCAGCAGCAGACGGACCCCGGGGAGGCTCTCGGCCAGGCTCCCGAGTACCGCCTGCGTCTCGCCGTCGATCCACTGCAGATCCTCGAACACGAGCGCCACCGGCTGCACCTGGCTCTCACGCAGCAGGAGGCGCTTGACGGCCTCCAGGGTACGCTGCCGCCGCCCGGCCGGGTCGAGCGCCTGCCACGCCCGGTCGTCCACGGGCAGGTCGAGCAGGGTCAGGAACGCAGGCAGGGCGACCTCGAACGCCGGGTCCAGGGAGAGGAGCTTGCCGGTGACCTTCTCGCGGATGGCGCGCTGGTCATCGCGGTCGCCGATCCCGCAGTAGGCCTTGAGCAGGTCGATCACGGGGAGATAGGGCGTGGTCTTGCCGTAGGGGACGGCGCCCGCTTCCAGCACGAGCCAGCCGGCAACGTGACGGCGAGCGGGTGAACTCCCACAAGAGGCGCGACTTGCCCACCCCAGGTTCCCCGACGACCGCCACGAGCTGGCCCTGCCCATTCCCCGCCGCGGCCACGCGGCCCCGTAAGACCTCGACCTCGTCGTCGACGCCCCACGAACTTCGTCATCGCACCCCACAGGCCCAACCCCCGGCGTTCCTGCCCCGTGAGCCGATAGAGCTGCTCCGCACTCGGCGCCCCGACGTCGAGCGGCACGAGCTCGAACCGGCGCTCCAAGAATGAGGCCGCCGCCGCACTCGCCACCGTCTCGTCCCGTCCCGATGTCTGCAGGAGCTGATCGAGCACCGCCCACTGCGCGCGCTTCGGCCTCCGCGTCGATGTCGATCCGGCCTCGCCGAGCGTCCGACGAGAACCTGCGCCACGTGGATGCCGATCTTGACCCCCGGCGTCCTGCTCTTGTCCTCACGGCGCGCTCGGCTCTCTTGTGAATGACCATCGCGGCATGAGCAGCGCGGCGTGGCGCATCCTCCACCGGATCGACCCCGAACGAGGCCACGACGCTCGTCGGCGTCACTTCCTCTACGCGGCCGCCGAACGTCTGCAGCTTGTCGATCACGTCCTTCCAGGCCCGGCTCGGAGGTGACGCCTCGTCGCCCCCGTCCGCCTCGACGAGGGCGGCGCAGAGCAGCGTGATCCCGCGGCGTTCCCACTGGATCCGTGTGTCCGTCGGCGCGGGGATCGGACTCGGAGCGGCGGGGAGGAGGATGGTGGCTGCGCACACCGTACTTCTCAAGGCGCGCGTAGAGCGTGTTGCGGGCAATGCCCAGCCTGGCCGCGGCGTGCGAGATGTTCCCCGCGCTCTGCTCCAGCACCGCCAGGAGATGCTGGCGCATCGCCTCTTCCGGCGTGACGGCACCGGCACTCGCGCTGGGCGCCGGGCCCCTGGGTGGAGCCCCTCCGCCGACAGCGGCTCCAGCATCGCTTCGGTGACCACGGGCGCGTCGGCGAAGAGCGCGGCACGCTCCATCACGTTGGCCAGCTCGCGGACATTGCCGGGCCAGCGATACGCGAGCAGGCGGGCCTGGGCCTGCTCGCCCAGCGTCTTCGGCGGCAGCCCATAGTCGACGCAGGCGCGGTCGAGGAACCGCTCGGCGAGGAGGAGCACGTCACGACCTCGCTCTCGCAGCGGGGGTAACTCGAATGTGATCACCGCCAGCCGATGATAGAGGTCTTCCCGGAAGCGCCGCGCCCGGAGCGCCGCCTGGAGGTCGATGTTCGTGGCGCTGATGAAGCAGACGTCGATCGCCTCCGGCCGGGTGCTGCCGAGGCGGCGGACGACACGTTCCTCGATGCACGGTGAGGAGCTTGGCCTGGGCCGATTCGGGCAACAGGCCCGACCTCGTCGAGGAAGAGCGTGCCCCGGTGCGCGGTTTGAAGGAGGCCGGGCTTGGCGCGACGCGCGTCGGTGAAGGCACCCCGCTCGAAGCCGAACAGCTCGGCCTCGAGCAGTGTCTCCGGGATCCCTGGGCAGTTGATGTCTACAAAGGGGCCGCCCTTCCGCGGCCCCATCCGATGGATGAGCCGGGCGACGAGCCCCTTGCCGGTGCCGGTTTCCCCCTGGATGAGGATTGCGGGGAGGCGCCGCCCGGTCGGCTGGCCCTCCAGCAGCTGGCGCAGCTTCCCGCGGACCACGCTGATGGCCGGGCTCTCACCGAGCAGTTCAGCCAGTGCTTCCATAGCCGCGGATACGCGTACCCGCTTGCTCAGGTCACTGCTCAGATTTCCGAACAGTTTGAGCAGCGACGACCCGCCAGCACCGCCTCAGCGCGTCACGCACCGTCGCCCCTCCATGCCGGCCGTAAGCTCGCGCCGTATCTGCCGATATTCCCCGCTCACATCGCCCCCTGCCAAGTGGCACGTCTTGCGCAACTGCTGACTCGAGCGATGCGCTCGGGACTCGTCCGAGAGCTAGCCTGAGTTCATACTGTGCTCGATAGGAGGGGGCACGATGCGACTCGAACGGCATCCGCACTTGCGCTCTTACAGCTGCCCCGATGCTGTCGGAGGAGCCACTGTGCATGCCGACTCTCCTCGTGGCCACGAGACCATCCTGCGCGCGCCGTGCGAGCTGGATCATCGCAATCCGCGGACCGTTCACCAATATGGATCCACCGCCTTCCCGGACATGGCGCCCGAGTCGCTGCGACGTCACGCCGC
The DNA here is from genome assembly GCA_963747235.1 of uncultured Candidatus Rokubacteria bacterium. Taxonomy (GTDB): domain Bacteria; phylum Methylomirabilota; class Methylomirabilia; order Rokubacteriales; family CSP1-6; genus CAMLFJ01. Next base: position 44,573 of record CAVVEU010000013.1, on the reverse strand, counting down.
GGCACGTTGCCGGCAGATTCTGCAACGTTCGTACGCCAACGTACCTAGCTTCCGCCCGGCATGCCCGGCACTCGTACTTTCGACCGATGCCTTCAATTACCTCAACGGCCGGACGCCAGTGCTCACCGACGCGACGGCTACACCACGAGCAGCTTCGACCGTCAAGGCGGTGATCATCGTGTCGTCGCGAACAACGTGGCTGTGCGCCTTCTTCGCGGAAGGGAGTACCGGGACGTACCGGGTTCACACATGAGCCGAAGGTCACCGTCGATGCAAACGGATGGCACTGGGACGGCACATACCTTCTGGAGCCGCAGCGATCCATTGCCACGTCGAATGCGTGGCGGCGAGAGCGTCCGGGCGTCGAGTGTGATCGCCCGGAGCTCTCGGCACCGGGGATCCAGGAGGATTCTGCGCATGGAACACACGAAGGGACTGATCGGATTCGCTAGTGTCTTCGCGGTCCTCGCTCTCGGCGTGCCCGCGGTCCAGGCGCGCCAGGACTCGGTCGGATTCGCCGTCTACGAAGACTGGAGTACCGCCGATGACATCCGCGGCGACCGCTGGCGCGGCAGCGCGACCTCCGCCCAGGACACGCTCAAGGAGCTGAAGGGCCGGCGCGCGCACCTGCGATTGCGACGTGAAGGGAGCAACAGCTTGAACATCGGGTCCGCTCGGGGCGGAGCTCGAGCTGAACACGACCCATCCGCTGGGCGTCACCCGGTTCGTGCTTGAGGCTCGAGTGAAGAACCTCGAGCTCGTCGGATGCCCCACGAACTCCACCACCGCGTCGGCCGCCCTTCCGCTTCAGGTCTCGCTGAGCAAGTTCAGCGACGGCACCCCCGGACCGGCCGGCGACTTCACGGGCGACCATTTCGGTCGACTCCGCCTCTTCCGTTCGTCAGCCTCGACCGATCCGCCCGGCACCCTCCAGGTTCACCTTGCGATCTTCCGGTGCGACAACGCCCGCTGCTTCGTGATCCGTTCGATCCCGAACGGATCCGTCGCCCTGCCCAACCCTCGTCCGCGTCGGGGATAAGGTACGGCTCCGCCTCATCTGGGACGCCGCGAGCAACCGCTTCGTCGGCACGAGTCAATGACAGCCCGGACGTCTCGCTTGCCGTACCCGGCCGGGCTGAACCAGGGACCGGCGCGCGTTCCCTTCGCGAAAATCTCCGTGCTCAGCTCAGGGCGCAAACTGCCTCGGCCAGGCCGGCGTGGCCGACACCACCACCGAGATCGGGGTGGTCCTGACGCGACCCCTCGGCCGTCATTCCATGACCGCTCGCCGTGCGAGATGAGGAGCGACCAATGATGAGGATCATGCGATTGACTGCCCTTGCCCCCTTGGCCCTCGGTGGCCTTGTCTTCTCCGGCCCGACGCGAGTCCAGGCCGTCGAGCCGTTTGCCTTGTACGAGGATTGGCGCGGCGCGGATCACATGCGCGGTGATCGCTGGACCGGCTCCATCGATTCGATGCAGGAGTTTCGCCGCGCCGTGCAGGGGCGCAAGCTGTCGATGCGCCTGCGTACCGAGGGTGCAACGGAGACGGACGCGGGCACTCAGCTTCGACACAGCCGCGCTTCGCTCACCAGGCCGGCATCCGTTGACCAGATCGCGGTGGAGGTGAAAGTCGAACACATCGAGGTTACCGGGTGCGCCTCCAATCCGGCGCCCTCCGTCATCCGGGCCGCCGCCCTCACGTTGAACCGATTCAGCGACGGCCCCACCCCGCCGGCGCCGGGCAGCCTGATCGGCGACTACCTCGCCCGCATCCAGCTCGTTCGCGCGTCCGACTCGCGAGATATCGCCGGCGTGCTCCGGGTGGAGGGGCGCCTGTTTCACTGCCTCGACGCCGGCTGCATCGCGGTGACCACGGTGGCCGCGACCGACTTCCCCGACGTCATTGCGCTTGGACAGAAGGTGCGGCTACAGCTGATCTGGGACGCGCCTCACAACCAGTTCCTGGCCCGAGTGGACGACGGAGCGCTGCATTCCCTTCCCTACCCGGCCGCCGCCAATGCGCGCCCGACCGATTGTCCCGCTCGCCGACGTTCGCCAGATGGGAATCACCGCGACCTGCACCGCCGGGCCGACCATCGCCGACGGGTTGACCGAGGTGGGGCGCGTGTTCACCAACGCCGGGGCCGTCATTCCGTGATGGCCTGCGACGCGTCGCGCGACCTGGGGCCCGTACCAGCTTCCCCGGCGCCTTCGCCCGGGCGGCGAGCGGCGCCGCGAAGTCCCCCTGGATCAACGACCGGGGCTGAACGCCCGACGCTCCATGCCCCGGGTCTGATGACCTAGCGGTCCAGCCAGACGTTCTGCATGCGGCCGAAGCTGTACAGCGAGTGATGCGGCACCAGGCCCTTCACGTAGGGCCAGTGGGCGAAGTGGTCGATCCCCCAGGCCACCGTCGGGCGGGCGCCCGCCTCGGTGAGCTTCTTCTGGATCTCGTGGACGAGAGCCAGGCGCTTCCTCGGGATCCAGCTCCTGCGACTGCTGGTCGATCAGGCGCGACACGCCCTCGTCGCAGTAGCTGGTGTAGTTCCGCAGCGCGGTGCACGTGTAGTTCTCGAACAGGATCGCGTCGGGGTCGTCCACCCCGTAGCCCGAGATGTTGATCCCGAGCTGGAACTCCTTCCGGGTGGTGACCCCGTACCACTGCACGCTGTCGAGCTGCTTGACGGTGATGTCCACCCCGACCAGCTTCAGCTCGCTCACCACGTAGGAGGCCAGGTCCACGTAGGTGGCGATGCCGCGCGTCTGCGCCTCGAAGCGCAGCGGAGTCGCGGGGCCGTAGCCGGCCTCGGCGAGGAGCTTGCGCGCCGCCGCCTTGCGCCCCTCCGGGCGCCCCAGGATGCCCACGATCTCGCCGTCCGTCAGGCCCCACGAGCCGAAGGGCCGGGGCACGAGCGGCGAGCCGGACACCGCCGCGCCCTGCAGCACGCCTTTGATATAGCCGTCGCGATCGATGGCGAGGTCCACCGCGCGCCGCACCCGCGCGTCGTTGAAGGGCGGGCGCGCGTGGTTGACGAGCAGGTTGGGCGACGTGAGCGAGCCGACCCGCGTGATCACCATGCCGGGCACCGCGGCCTTGAGCTGGTCGGCGATGTTCTTGGTGATCTCACCGGGCGCCGAGGTGTCGAGCCGGCCCGCCTGGAGCGCCGCGGTCCGGGTGCCGCGCTCGCTGATGATCACGTACTTGAGGCCGTCCAGGTACGGCCGGCCCTTGACGAAGTAGTCCGGGTTCCGGACGTACTCCACGAACTCGCCCCGCCGCCACTCCTTGAACTTGAACGGCCCCGTCCCCACGCAGCGGTTGCGCTGCTCGGCGATCGGCACGTGGGCCGGGTAGACCGGCGACTGGCCCGAGGCCAGCATCATCAGGATGGAGGGCTGCGGGCCGCTTGAGCCGGAAGACCACCGTGTAGGGGTCCGCCGCCTCGATCGCCTCGATGTTGGCGTACCAGTCTTTCCGAGGATTGAGCCGCAGCTTCGCCGGGGCGTCCGGCGCCTCGCGCACCACGTCGAAGGTGAACTTCACGTCGCGAGAGGTGAAGGGCTGGCCGTCGTGCCACTTCACGTCCTTCCTGAGGAAGAAGACCAGGTTCCGGTAGCCGTCCTGCCAGGACCACTTCTCGGCCAGCTCGCCCACGATGGTGTCGGGCGTCTCCATGGGCTTGGCGGGATCGAAGTAGACGAGGTTGTTGAAGCACGGCGAGGCCGGCCACACCGTCGCGATCGTGGAGGTCTCGAGGATCGACAGGCCCTGGGGCAGCTCCTCCCGCTGCATGATCGTCAGCACGCCGCCGTGCTTGGGGGCCTGCGCCGGGCAGCGGAGCCGGCGCGCCGGCCAGGCCGGCCACGAGGAGCAGCGCCGCCACCATCGATCGCCCTCGGGTCATCCAGGCCTCCTCATGGGTAGTGGACCAGCTTCGCCTGCATGACGTTGTAGCGGCCCGACTTGAACATCGCGTACCAGCCGGCGAGGAAGAACTCCCACTTGCGAATGAACTCGTCGTCGTAGCCGAGCCTCCGGACGTCGTCGAGGTTCCGGTGGAAGCGCGTCCAGCACTCCTCCATGGTCCGGGCATAGTCCTGGCCGAACGCGAGCTGCTCCTCGCACCGCAGGCCGGCCTCCTCGGCGGCGACGATGAACGTCCCCACCGAGGGGAACTCGCCGCCCGGGAAGATGTACTTGGAGAAGAAGTTCAAGGTCTTGCCGTTCCTCGGGTCGAAGCGGTTGCACAGCATCGTCTGGATCATCGCCACGCCGCCCGGCTTCAGGTACTGCTTCACCTTGCGGAAGTGCTCGACCCAGTACCGCGACCCCACGTGCTCGAAGAAGCCGGTGGACATGACCGCGTCGTACTCGCCGCGCATGTTCCGGTAGTCCTCCAGCAGCACCGTCACCTGCCCCGCGGCGATCTCCTTCTCGTTCAGGTCTCGCGCGTACTCGTACTGGCGCTGGGACACCGTGCAGCCGGTGACGCGGTAGCCCCGCGCGGCGGCCAGCTTGAGGAAATACCCCCAGCCGCAGCCCATCTCGAGGATGTGCTGGGGCGGCGGCCCGAGCCGGCTCAGGATCCGGTTGTACTTGTTGACCTGGGCCTCGTCGTACGACATCTCCTGGCCGTCCCACCAGCCGCTCGAGTACGTCATCATGCGGTCGGTGTACGACTGGTAGAGCCCCGCCGGGTAGTCGTAGCTGGCCGCGATGTTCTTCCGGCTCCCGGTGAAGGAGTTCGCGCTGGTGAGCCGCGCGACCCGCGAGAGCAGCGCGTTCACGAAGTCGAATCGCGTCAGCCGGGCGAACTCGTCGCGGTTGCGCTGGCAGAACGTCAGGAAGCTCTTGAGATCCGGGGTCTCCCAGAGATTCGCCATGTACGACTCGCCGAGGCCGATGTCCCCGCGCCGGGCGATCGCGTCGAGGGCCCGCCAGTCCTTCAGGACGAAGGTCGCGGCCTCGCCTTCACGATCACCGGTGAAGCGACGCGTCGTTCCCTCCGGCGTCACGACGGTCAATGCGCCGTACCGTGTCCTCGGAAGCAGATCGAAGAGGAGCTTGCGTCTGTTCACGGCGACGAAGTATAGCAGAAGCGCCGGGAGTGTTGACCCCTCGGGACGCGAGGGCTACTCTGATGCCCCATGCATCTGTCCGCGCTGCCGGCACGACACGCCCGCGTCGTCGCGGTTCTGCACCGAGTGCGGCGCGCGGCTCGCGCTCTCGTGCGGCGCGTGCGGGGCCGAGCTCGCCGAGGACGTCCGCTTCTGCGGCCAGTGCGGGCGGCCGGTGGACGCGCAAGCCCACCGGCCAGGCGCGCTTCGCCTCGCCCGAGTCGTACACGCCCCGGCACCTCGCCGAGCGAATCCTCACCTCGAAGAGCGCGCTCGAGGGCGAGCGCAAGCAGGTCACCGTGCTCTTCGCCGATCTCCAGGGCTCGCTCGAGCTCCTGGCGGACCGCGATCCCGAGGAGGCGCGCAAGATCCTCGACCCCGTGCTCGAGCACATGATGGAGGCCGTGCACCAGTACGAGGGGACGGTCAACCAGGTCATGGGCGACGGCATCATGGCGCTCTTCGGCGCGCCCCTCGCCCACGAGGATCACGCGGTGCGGGCCTGCTACGCGGCGCTCCGCATGCAGGAGTCGGTCAAGCGCCACGCCAGGGAGGTGCGCCGGACCGAGGGCATCCCGATCCAGATCCGCGTCGGCCTCAACTCCGGCGAGGTCGTCGTGCGCTCGATCGGCAACGACCTGCGCATGAGCTACACCGCGGTCGGCCAGACCACGCACCTGGCCGCGCGGATGGAGCAGATGGCCACGCCCGGCGCCGTGCTGACCACGGCCGAGACCCTCCGCCTCGCCGAGGGCTATGTCGAGACGCGGTCGCTGGGCGTCCTGCCGGTCAAGGGCCTGGACGTCCCGCTCGAGGTCTTCGAGGTCACCGGCGCCGGCATGGTGCGCTCGCGGCTGCAGGCCTCGGCGCGCCGCGGGCTCTCGCGCTTCGTCGGGCGCGCGCCCGAGCTCGACCAGCTCCACGAAGCGCTCGAGCAGGCGGAGGCGGGCCGCGGTCAGGTCGTGGCCGTCGTGGGCGAGCCCGGCGTCGGCAAGTCGCGCCTCGTCCACGAGATCACGCAGGCCGTGTCCCGGCCCCAGTGGCTCGTCCTCGAAGGCCGGTCGCTGTCCTACGGCAAGGCCACGCCGTACCTGCCGATCACGGACCTGCTCCGGGGCTACTTCCAGATCGAGGCCCGCGACGGCGCGCGCGAGATCCACACCAAGGTCCTCGCCCGGCTGCGCGCGCTCGACCCGGCGCTCGAGCCGACCCTCCCCGCCTTCCTGGCGCTGCTCGACGTGCCCGCCGACGACGCGCGGTGGCAGGGGCTCGATCCCGCGCTGCGCCGCCAGCGCACCCTCGACGCCATCATGGCGCTCCTGCTGCGCGAGAGTCAGAGCCAGCCCCTGCTCCTGGTTCTCGAGGACCTCCAGTGGGTGGACAGCGAGACGCAGGCGCTGCTCGACGGCCTCGTCGAGCGCGTGCCGCGCGCGCGGATCGTCCTGCTGGCCAACTTCCGGCCGGAGTACCAGGACGGCTGGGGCGGCAAGACGTACTACACGCGCCTGCGTCTGAACACGCTCGCGCACGAGAGCGCGGACGAGCTGCTGCAGGCGCTGCTCGGGGTCGAGCCCGGCCTCGCCTCCCTCAAGCGGCTCCTGATCGAGCGCACCGACGGCAACCCCTTCTTCCTCGAGGAGAGCGTGCGGACGCTGGTGGAGACGGGCGCGCTCGACGGCGAGCGGGGACAGTACCGCGCGGCGCGGCCGCTGGCGGGCATCCAGATCCCCGCGACGGTGCAGTCCATCCTGGCCGCGCGCATCGACCGCCTGCCCGATCGGGAGAAGCGCCTGCTCCAGTCGGCCTCGGTCATCGGCAAGGACGTGCCCTTTGCCCTCCTGCAGGCGCTCGAGGACGCCCCCGAGGAGGAGCTGCGGCGGGCGCTGGGCCATCTGCAGGCCGCCGAGTTCCTGTACGAGACGAGCCTCTTCCCCGACCTCGAGTACACGTTCAAGCACGCGCTCACGCACGAGGTCGCGTACGGCGCGCTGCTGTACGGCAACCGCCGCGCGCTCCACGCGCGCCTGGTCTCGGTCATCGAGCGGCTGGCGACGGGCCGGCTGGCCGAGCAGGTGGACCGGCTGGCGCACCACGCGCTCCAGGGCGGCCTGTGGGACAAGGCGGTGCTCCTCTTCCGCAAGGCCGGCGCCAAGGCCGCCGCGCACAGCGCCTACCGGGAAGCCGTCACGTGCTCCGAGCAGGCGCTGGACGCGCTCACGCACCTGCCGCCGGGCAAGGAGCGCGACGAGCAGGAGGTGGACCTCCGCCTGGACCTCCACAACGCGCTGACGCCGCATGGCGAGGTGGTCCGCATGCTCGAGACGCTCCACGAGGCGGAGCGCGTGGCCGGAGCGCTCGGCGACCAGCGGCGGCTCGGCCGGATCGCGGCGTACATGACCCAGGGCTACTGGTGGTCCGGCCAGCCCGACCGGGCCGTCGAGTCCGCCCAGCGGGCGCTGGCCATCGCGGGGACACTGGGCGACCACGCCCTCGCGGCCATCGCGACCCTGCGCCTCGGCCAGGCCTATCTGAGCCTCGGCGAGTACCGCCAGGCCATCGCCGCGTTCGCGCGCAATGTCGCCGAGCTTCGAGAGCAAGCCCTCCGGCGGGGCCGCGCTCCGCTCGGCGACCGCGCACGCCTTCATGGCGTGGTCCCTGGCGTACCTCGGGGAATTCGCGGAGGCGTCCACCCACGCCGAGGAAGCCGAGCGGCTGGCCGAGGCGGCGCAGCACGAGCTCTCCCTGGCCGTGGCCTATGCCGGCGCGGGCCGTCCGCACCTGGTCCAGGGCAATTTCCCGCTCGCGGTCTCGTGGCTCGGCCGGAGCGTCGAGATCTGCCGCCGCGCCAGCTTCGGACCCCTGTTCCTGCTCGTCGCCAGCGATCTCGGCCAGGCCTATGCGCTGTCCGGACGCGCCGGAGGAGGGCGTGACGCTCCTCGCGGAGGCGGTCGCGCAGTCGGCCGCGTTGAATCTCCGGCCCACCCATGCCTGGAACCTGACCATGCTCGCCGAGGCGTGCGCGCTGGCCGGGCGTCCGGCGGAGGCGCTCGCCCACGTCGAGCGCGGGCTCGGCATGGCCCGCGCCCAGCATCAACGCTGGCTCGTGGCCGAAGCGCTGCGCGTCCTGGGCCAGCTCCGCTCCGCCGAGGGCGCGGCCGGCCCGGCGCGGGCGGCCCTCGAGGAGGCCGCCGGCATCGCGCGGGACATCGGGCTTCGGCCGCTCCTCGGCCGCTGCCACCTGGCCCTGGGCGCAGGCCCTTCACCGTGCGGGTGAGCCCGAAGCGGGCCGCGGGCACCTCGAGCAGGCGGCCGCGCTCTTCAGGGAGATGGACATGCGCTTCTGGCTCGGACGGGCCGAGGCCGCGCTGGGCGCCTAGCCGGGCTCCTCAGCTCGGGCGGTAGGCTCCGATCGTCTTGAGCACGTATTCCTTCTGGATGATCGACAGCGCATCACGAAGCCCGACCTTCCAGTAGCTGTTGCGCCACAGCCCGTGCCAGAAGTACGTCACGGACAGGGACTCACCGAGCCCGAAAACGATGTGAAACCATCCCTGAGGAATGACCAGCAGCTCTCCCGGACCAAGGACGCACTCCAGGAGCGTCGCCTTGCCCAATCGCGGGAACTTGCTCTTGACATCCTCCGGTATCCAGGACGTCTCGCCGTCCTGCGGGCCGTCGGCCTTGAACGGAATGCTGGACCAGTTCGTACGCTTCGAATACCACGCGCAGGGATAGAAGCTCTGATACTGCTCGGCCGGGCACATCACGATCTTCTTCTTGCCGACGATCTGCATCAGCACGGCTTCCTTGGGAGCGAGGTGATAGTGAGCGGGAGAATACGTGTCGATTCCCATGAACACAACGGGGTCGGTTTCGTCCTGGGCTTCGTCGAGAAAATCCGGAGGCGGCACGTCGTGGGCGAGATTGGGCACCACGTCTCGTACGGGTTTCTGCGCCAGGTAGTAGCGGGCGCGCTCGCGGGGGTCTCGTATGAGAGATACATACTCCGCCAGGGTCATGCTCTTGTAGGCCCAGTGTCGATTTCTGTTTCCATCGTGGTAGAACTCCACGCTGACCTTGTGGTCGGGATGCTGCGCGACCAGGTAGTCCAGGCTCCACCGCTTTGCCGCTTCTCGAATCGGCGAATGCCCCGTCACGATGACCGGCACTCGCTTGGCAACGTGGTGGTCTTTGAACACGTTGCGGGTTAGGGTGTCCACCCTCTGGATGTCCGTGTGCATTTCGTATCAATCCTCCGGCCGAAGTTGGAGGTCTGGGCGGTCCCCGGATGGTGGGACAGGAAGGACGAGGGCGAGCGGGGCCTGCTTCATGCGCGAGCTCCTTCGCGAGCGTCGCTGCATCTCCTCAGCGAGGCCTCTACGTTATCACGACAGGCCAGCCGAGTGCCAGTGACTCGGGCATAACTCCCGGGGACGAGACGTTCCGCCCTCTCCAATTGCCGGACAGGCCACCTAACTCCACCTGTTTTCATCGATCTCTCCTTGGTATGGCGCTTGCGTTCCTAGCGTCGGACTCGGCAAGGACGGCAACCTAAGGAGACTCTTGTGGACCGACGTGCGTTCCTCGGTAGCCTGGCTGGCGCCGTCCTCGCTGCGGCGCGCGTCGCGGAGGCGCAGCAACCACGAAAACTCTATCGCATCGGCATGATCGAGAGAACCTCGACGGCGATCAATGCCACCAACGTCAATAGCTTCCGACAGGGACTCCGGGACCTTGGGTATGTCGAGGGCGAAAGCTTCGTCATCGAGTACCGATCGGCCGATGGCCGGGACGAACGGTTCCCGGGCCTGGCGACCGAGCTCGTGCGGCAGAAGGTGGACCTGATCCTGACACGCGGTACGCCGGCGGCTCTGGCGGCCCAGAGTGCCACCGGAACGATTCCGGTGGTGATCATCGGGGTCGGCGATCCGGTCGGACAGAGCCTCGTCGCCAGCCTCGCACGGCCGGGCCGGAACATCACGGGGCTGAGCGCCGCCGTAACGGAGATCTATCCGAAACGGGTCCAGCTGCTCAGAGAGCTGGTCCCGAGAGCGTTACGAATCGCGGCCCTCTTCAACATGAGTAACCCTGCTCTCCCGCCTCAATGGAAAGAGATCGAGACGGCGGCGCGATCTCTGAGTATCGAGCCCCACCTGCTCGACGTGCGAACGCCTGAGGATCTCGAGCCGGCGCTCGATGCCGCGACCAAGCAGCGTGTTGACGCACTCATCGTTGGGCTTGATACCCTCACGCAGGCGAATCAGCGGAGCATCGTTGACCTTGTGGCGAAGCGCCGGCTGCCGGCGATCTACGCCTCCACGGAATTTGCCGGGGGCTTGATCGTCTACGGAGTGAACTACCCTGAGATGTACCGCCACGCCGCCAGCTTCGCCCACAAGATCCTCAAGGGGGCAAACCCGGCCGACCTCCCCGTCGAGGAGCCGACGAAGTTCGAGCTGGTCATCAACCTCCGGACCGCGAAGGCCCTCGGCCTGACGATCCCACGCTCGCTCCTCCTGCGGGCGGATCAGGTGATCGAGTAGGTCCCGCGGCTCCGGGGGATGTGACGACGCTCACGCTCTTGACTCCGTCCTCCCCCTGGACGAATCCTGCCAGACCAGGAGGGATCATCCCATGGAGCCAAGAGTCGCCCCGATCGCCGCCACGCTGGGCGCCGTAGTCACCGACCTCGAGCTCGGCCGGACGGACACCTCGACCCCGAAGCCGCGCTGGACAGCTAGGCGAGGCCTGCACCCTCCAGCGCCTGAGGTGCTTAGTGAACCCGCGAGGAGCTCAGCTCGACCATATCGCAGACTTGACCCGTCACCGGCGACGCCGTCCATCCCCGGTCGGGCGCGTGCAGCACGACCGGTAGCCCGCGCGGCGCCATCGTGACCGCAACCCGGTGATCGATCCGGGCCCCCGGGACGATACTGATACAGAAACGCGACAAGATCGCAGCGATCGATACCTTCACTACCGCCGTGCCGAACGAAGAGCCCGGGCACACGCGCGGCCCTCCACTGAACGCCATGTACTCAAACCAGGAAGGGTTGATGCGCGACCAGCGCTCGGGCTTGAAGCGAGCCGGATTCTCATACAGCTCTGGCGCCCGGTTCGTCAGGAATGAGCTCAGAACAATCCAGGTGCCCGGGGTCACGTCATACCCACCGAGACGGGTCGACTGCGACGCGCCCCGCGCGAGGTTCGGCACCGGCGGCAATATCCGCATGCTCTCCTTCACGACGGCGTCGAGGAACGGCAGGTGGGCGACCCGCGACAGGGTCGGCGGGGCTCCTGCCAGCGCCCCCGCGATCTCGTCCGCGAGATCGCGCGCAACGTCCGGATGCTGCGCAATCAGAAAAAGGGTCCAGGCCAGTGCCGTCTGGCAGGTCTCGTGAGTCGCCCCGAACAAGATCGGGATATGGCCGGCCACGACGTCTGGGCTCGGCGCGGCACCGGTCTCGTCCGGCGAATTGACCAGAACGGATAGCATGTCCCGTTCATTCAGTACGCCCCGCTTGGTTTCCGCGAACTCCAGCGCGCAACGCTCGACCTGCTCCGCACGACGCAAGAGTTTCTCGAAGGCTCTCCCCGGGAAGCCGGCGCGGCAAAGGTAGACCTTGCGAGTCTTGCTCTCGACCATGAGGTGCTCGCTCAACTCGGCCAGAGCGCCGCCTCGCCCCTGATCCCCTCCAAACAACATCGCCACCGCGACCGACCGCACGAGATCCTTGCTCAACGGCCAGAGATCGACCACCCCTTGCGGCCACGACGCTACTGCGTGCGCCACGAACTGGCCCATATCGTCTCCCATCTGGGCCATGCGCGAGCTGCGGATCGGTTGCGACAGAAGCTTCCGGTAGTACGTCTGCCGCGGTCCGTTCAGGCTCACGACATTCTGGCCCAGCCGATCCAGGGCCGAGCCCTTCGGCCCGGATACCGGCAATGGTCCGGTGCGCCATGTTGTGACGTCGCCGAGCACGGCCTTGTTGAACTCGGCCCCGACCGCGAGCACGGTGTCCCCGCGCTGATGGAGGGCAAACGACTCGAAGGCTACCAACGACCCGTAGCGCGCGAAGACGGAACGGACGCAACTGATCGGGTCGTTCAGCATTCGAAGGAAATACCACAACGTGACGACACCCCGAACCCTGACCGGCGCGACTTCACGGCCGACGGTCGCGGCTGGAATTCCCGCCTCGGTGGGGACCTCCGGGGACCCGTCGGCCTCAGCCAAGCCCGTGTCGCCCCCACATCACCAGAGCGAGGGCCAACACGTACGCCCGCGGACGACGGCTACCGAGCATGCATCAAGGTCGAAGAGGACAAACCGGGCCGCAGGTTACCTGCCCTGCTGAATCACTGTCAACAAGTAACCTGCGGGGGACGTGACGCGACCCACGCTCTTGACTCCACCCTGCCCCTGGACGCATCCTGCCAGACCAGGAGGGATCCCATGGAGCCAAGAGTCGCGCCGATCGCCGCCACGCTGGGCGCCGTAGTCACCGACCTCGAGCTCGCCCGGATGGACACCTCGACCTGGAAGACCGTGGAGCAGGCGTTCCACGAGCATGGGGTCCTGGTGTTCCCGGGGCAGCACTTGACGGAAGAGGAACAGGTGGCCTTCGCGAATCGCTTCGGCGACATCGAGATCCTGGCTCCGGACCCCGCGCAGAAGGCGGTGCCCATCAGCAATCGGAAGCCCGATGGAACGATCCTGGGCGCCGACGAGCATCGCTTCAAGTCGCTGCGCGGCAATGAGGGCTGGCATACCGACAGCTCGTACATGCCCCTGGCGGCCAAGGCGTCGGTGCTCTCGGCGCAGGTGGTGCCTTCGGCGGCCGGCGAGACCGAGTGGGCCGACATGCGCGCCGCCTACGACGCGCTGGACGAGGACACGCGGCAGCGTATCGCGCCGCTCTCGGCGCACCACTCGCTCTATCACTCCCAGGCCCAGATCGGCCACGTGGTTCAGCCAGGGGCCGGCTATGGGTTTCATACGAAGGGCGCGCCGCTGCGGCCGCTGGTGAAGATTCATCCCGTCACGCGGCGCCCCGCCCTGTTCATCGGCCGCCACGCCCACGCCATTCCGGGCCTCGACGAGGCGGAGTCGGAGACAGCTCCTGTCCGACCTCGTCGACTTCGCCTGTCGCCCGCCCCGGACGTATGCCCATCGGTGGCAGCCGGGCGACGTGGTCATCTGGGACAATCGCTGCGTGCTGCATCGGGCTCGGCCGTACGACTACTCCGAAGCGCGCGTCATGCGTCACACCCGCGTCGCGGGCGACCCGGCCACCGAGCTCGCGCCGACCCGTCGCGACGAGCGGGCCGGCGCCTACGAGCCGTCCACGTCGAACCGCTAGGCTCCCGGACGCCGCCGGCAGCACGGCGGGTAGAACAACAGCGGGTGTAAACAGTAAGATACAGAGGCGCGTCACACCCCCCAAAGGAGCCTCTCGGATGCGACGACTTCGAGGTCAGGGTGCCCTCGCCCTTCTGACCGTCCTGACCCTGGAGCTGCTGGCCGGCTGCTCCACCGGGCGGCCCGCACCCGCCGCCGGCGGCCGCTCCCGAGCCTCCGCCTCGCTACCGCGTCACCCTCGCCCGATCGCCGCTTCTCGGAGCAGCAGCAGATCGTCCACGTGCTCAACCGCCTGGGCTATGGGCCCCGGCCCGGTGACGTCGAGCGCGTGAAGCGGCAGGGGCTCAACGCCTGGATCGAGCGCCAGCTCGAGCCCGAGCGCATCGCGGACCAGTCGCTGGAGGCAATGCTGGGAGCCTTCCCCGTGCTCGCCATGAGCGCGGCCGAGCTCTATCGCGACTTTCCCCCGCCCCGTCCCCAGGACGTGCAGCGATTCGAGTCCGGCCAGATGACGCCGCAGGAGCTGCGCGAGACCTTTCCCCCGGAGCGGCGAATCTCCACCATCGCCGCGCAGCTCCAGACCGCCAAGGTCACCCGCGCCATCGTGTCCGAGCGCCAGCTCCAGGAAGTGATGGTCGACTTCTGGTTCAACCACTTCAACGTGTACATCCAGAAGGCCGCGACGCGGTGGATGACGCCCGCGTACGAGCGGGAGGCCATCCGGCCGCACGCGCTCGGGCGCTTCCGCGACCTCGTGGTGGCGACCGCCCAGCACCCGGCGATGCTCTTCTACCTGGACAACTGGCGGAGCACGCGCCAGGACCTGGTCGATTCCGGGTCCGGCGGCGGCCGGCGCGGGCTCAACGAGAACTACGCCCGCGAGCTGATGGAGCTTCACACGCTGGGCGTGGACGGGGGCTACACGCAGCAGGACGTGGTGGAGGTCGCCCGCTGCTTCACGGGCTGGACCATCGACCAGCCGCAGCTGGGCGGTGGCTTCCTGTTCCGTCCCGGGCGCCATGACCGGGGCGAGAAGCGCGTGCTCGGGACCGTGATCCCGGCGGGTGGCGGGAAGGAGGACGGCATGGCGGTGATCGACCCTCCTGACCCGGCACCCCGTCGACCGCCCGCTTCGTGTCCACCAAGCTCGTCCGCCGCTTCGTGGCCGACGACCCGCCGCCGGCCCTCGTGGACCGGGTGGCGACGGTCTTCCGCGACACCGACGGCGACATCCGCGCGCTCCTCGTGACGATCTTCAGCTCGCCGGAGTTCATGGCGGCCGAGGCGTACCAGGCGAAGACGAAGACGCCGCTCGAGGTCGTGGCGAGCGGCGTGCGCGCCCTCGACGGGCAGATCGAAGCGCCCGCTCCGCCCGGCGGACCCGTGCGCGGCGGCCTCGTCCTGGCCCGGCAGGTGGCGAGGCTCGGCGCGCCGCTCTACGAGGCCCAGCCTCCCACCGGCTATCCGGACGTGGCGGGGGCCTGGGTGAACACCGGCGCCTTGCTGGCCCGGATGAACTTCGCCCTGGCGCTGTCCCAGAATCGGCTGCCCGGAGTCCGCGTGGACCTGGCGCGCTCCCTCGGCGCGGTCGATCGCGCGCGGCCCGCCGCGGTGCTCGACCGCATCATCGCCGTGGTCCTTCACGGCGACGTCTCGCCGAGGACTCGCGAGGTGCTCGGCTCGCAGCTCGACAGCCCGGAGATCGTGCGCGCCACCGCCGACGACCGCGGGCCGCGAAACACCGACGTGGAGAAGCTCGCGGCGCTGGTGCTGGGCTCACCCGAATTCCAGAGGAGATAGCATGCATTCCTGCACGCGGCGGGCGTTCATGAAGTCGGGCGCGCTCGGCGCTCTTCGGCGCCGGCCTGGCCGGCATCCCCCAGTTCCTCGTTCGCGCCGCCCACGCCCAGGCGCCGGCGAGCCGGCCCAAGGTGCTGATCGCGGTATTCCAGCGGGGCGCGGTGGATGGGCTCAGCATGGTGGTGCCGCACGGCGATGCCGACTACTACGCCGCCGCGCAGCAGCACCGCCATCGCGCGGCCCGCGGCCGGGCGCGCCGACGCCGCCGTCGATCTCGATGGCTTCTTCGGCTTCCACCCCGCGCTCGTCACCGCTCAAGCCGCTCTGGGATGCGCGGCGCCTCGCGGTGGTGCACGCCTGCGGATCGCCGGACACCACCCGGTCGCACTTCGACGCGCAGGACTACATGGAGTCCGGCACGCCCGGCGTGAAGGCCACCGCCGGACGGCTGGCTCGCCCGCGGCGTGCAGGCCATGCCGCGCGGTGGCGGCTCGCCCCTCCGGGCCGTCTCGATGGGCCCGCAGCTCCCGCGCATTCTCCGCGGAGAGGCGGGAGCGGTCGCGATGGGGAGCATCGGGGAGTTCGACGTGAAGGCCGATGCCCGCGGCCATGCCGGGCGCGGTCGACCCGCGCCGCGGCTTCGAGTCCATGTACGAGCAGGGCGTGCGCGACCTCATCTACGGGACCGGCCGCGAGACCTTCGAGGCGGTGAAGATGCTGCGCGGCGGTCAGCCCGCAGCGCCTCGCGCCCGCCAACGGCGCCCAGTATCCGCGCGGCCGCTTCGGCGAGAGCCTCAAGCAGATCGCCCAGCTCGTCCGGGCCGACGTGGGCGTGGAGGTGGCCTTCGCCGACACCGGCGGCTGGGACACGCATGTCGGCCAGGGCAACGAGCGCGGCCCGCTGGCCAACCGTCTCACCGATCTCGGCCAGGGGCTCGCCGCGCTCGAGCGCGACCTCGGGGATCGGATGGAGGATGTGGTGGTGCTCACCATGTCCGAGTTCGGCCGCGAGGTTCGCGAGAACGGCAATCGCGGCACCGATCACGGCCACGCGACGGCCATGCTGGTCCTGGGCGGACCCGTCCGCGGCGGCCAGGTGCTCGGGCGCTGGCCCGGGCTCCAGCGCGATCAGCTCTTCGAGGGCCGCGACCTCGCCGTCACCACCGACTTCCGCCACCTCTTCGCCGAGGTCGCCCAGCGCCACCTGCGCGTGCCCGCCGCGGCGCCGCTGTTCCCCGGCTTCACGGCCAAGCCGGCCGGCTATCCCGGCGTGCTCGCGTAGCTCGACCCGGTCCTGCTTCACGGGGCCGTCAGCGTGTCGCGCGTGTCAGGGCAGCGTCTTGGCCACCGTCGTCTTCGTCGAGCCGTCGCTGCGCGTCAGGACGATCGCGCGCCGCCCGTCACCCTCGTGGACCCACCCCTGGCCGGTGGCGACCCGCCCCTGGCCCAGCATCTCGTTGTACTGATAGGTGAGGGAGCCGTCCGAGACCAGCGCCATCTGCCCGACCGTCCGGAAGCCCTTGGGGTCGCCGACGACGAGCTCGAACGAGCCGTTGGGCTCCAGCACGAGCCGGACCGCGCGGTTGAGCTCGCTCGCCTCGTTCATGGTGCCCGTGTACGTCCCGGCCAGGCTCCGGAAGTCGCTCACCGCCACGCGGTTGGGCGGCAGCGTGGGAGCACACGCGGCCACCGTGATCGCGATCACGCCGAACGCCAGCTGTCGCATCCTCATCGTCGCTCTCCTCCTCCGTCCAGCATGGCACGGGGAGCAAGAGGGGCTAGGGCTCCGAGCCGGGCGTGGGCGCGGCGGGATCGAGGAGCCCGGCGTCCTTGAGGTCCGCCCACAGCCCGGCCGGGATGGGACGCTCGAGCAGGGCCACGTTCTCCTCGACCTCGGCGATCGAGCGCGCGCCGGGGATCACCGAGACGATCGGCCGGGTGGGCGAGCACGAACTGGAGCGCGGCCGCGCGCAGGTCCACGCCGTGGCGCGCGCACACGGCGCGCGATGCGCCGGGCCTTGTCCATCATCGCCGCGTCGGCCGGACGGTAGTTGTACGTCGCGCCCTCGCGCGGGCCCACCGCGAGGATCCCGCTGTTGTAGGGGCCGCCCGCCACCACCGCGATCCCGTGCTCCAGGCAGTACGGCAGGAACTCCGGCAGCGCGCTCTGGTCGAGCAACGTGTAGCGCCCGGCGAGCAGGAAGCAGTCACAGAAGCCGCGCCGCGCGAAGTCCAGCTCCATCTGCCACTGGTTCATCCCGGCGCCGATGGCCTTCACCCGCCCCTGCGCGCGCAGCTCCATCAGCACCGGGAACGCCTCCGCCACGGCCTGGGCGTGGTGGTCGTCCGGATCGTGAACGAAGAGGATGTCCACGCGCTCGAGTCCCAGGCGCTCCAGCGAGGACTCGAACGAGGCGCGCACCCCGGCCGCGCTGAAGTCGAAGGCCCAGGTCGGTTGCTCGCCGGGCGCACCGGGCCGCAGCACGCGCCCCACCTTGGTCGACAGCACGAAGCGGTCCCGTGGCACCCCGCGCAGCGCCCGACCGTAGCGCGCCTCGCTCTGGCCGACCCCGTACATCGGCGCGGTGTCGAGATACGTCAGCCCGAGCGCGAGGCTCCGGCGGATGAGCGCCACGCCCTCGTCCTCCGGCGTGGGGCGCTGCGGGTCAGTGGCGGGCGGCGCGCCGGAGAGCGCCACGCCGCCCAGTCCCAGCCGCGAGACGCGCACGCCGGTGCGCCCGATCTCGGCGATGTCGGTGGCGTGGGGAACGGGCGAAGGGGCGGCCATGGGGGCGTGCAGGGCGATACTGGGTAACGGCCGCGTGCTTGTCAACCACGGACCGACGGGGTCTCTTCTTTACAGGATCTTTACTAGACACGGCCTGGGGGGCCGGTCCACCGTGATCCACATGGCGGACCGCTGGCGGCTAACCAAGTCGAGCAGCACGGACCGCTGGCGGCTGACATGCAGCTGTGGCCGCTGGCGCGGCTTCACCGAGACCGACGTGGACGCGCACCGACTCGCGGCGGAGCATCAGCGCGAGAAGGGCGCGCACGTCGTCACGATCGAAAGTCGGGACGACTACCGCCGCCGAGAGCAGGCCGCGCGACCGCAGCATCCGCGCTCGATCTAGTCGTCGAGCCCGCCTCCCTCAGCCCTTGCTGTACTCGTCGTGGCGGCGCCACCAGAGGCCCGTCTCGTTGCGCCCCTTGGGAGCGCGGTCGAGCCACTGGTACATGCCCCAGAGGCTATCCACTCCGCGCGAGTAGGTCGAATAGGTGTGGTAGACCACGCCGTCCTCGAGCGCGAACGCGCTCATGCCCGGCCGCTCGCGCGTATACGTGGCCACGTCGGTTCCGGTCGTGGCCGCGAAGGCGACGGGTCCATCACCGCCGCGTGGCGACAACGCTGCCTCGCGCCGGTAGTTGTATTCGACGCCCTCGCGCTGTTGCTCCTCGGTGAACGAGGCGGTGAAGTCGAGGTTGAAGTCGCTGCTGGACGAGGAGGCCCAGGGGAACGTCCACCCCATCCGCCGCTTGTACGCCTGCAGCTTCGCGAGCGGCGCCCGCGACACCGCCGAGAGCATCACGTCGTGGTTGGCCAGGTGCACGGCGAACCCGTTGAACCCGTCCGCGATCGCCGAGCAGGACGGGCACCCCGCCTTGTAGTCGGGTCCGAACATGAAGTGGTACACGAGGAGCTGCGAGCGCCCCCGAAGAGGCCTGCCAGCGAGGCGCTCCCCTCGTCGACCTCGAATCGATACTCCTTGTCGATCCGGACCCACGGCAGCCCCTGGCGGCGCCGGGCCAGCTCGTCGCTGCGCCGCGTCAGCTCCTTCTCCGCCTCGAGCAGCTCGAGCCGCGCCGCGAGCCATTCCTTACGTGTGCCGGTCGTGTGCTTCGTCATCATCGCTTCCCTCCTTCGATCGGGTCGTCTGCGCAGCAATTTGGTGGTGAGATACGTCGTGATGCCGCCCGCCGACACTCCCCCGGCGATGTAGAGACCCATCGTGGCCAGGCATACTGGACACATCGCGCGGTCAGGGCTTGCGCACGGCGCGCACCTTGCCGCTGGTGCTCCCGCCGCAGTAGAAGACCCCGGCGCCGTCGGCCTCGAGGCCGCTCACGACGATGCCAACGGGCATCTCGAGCCGATCGAGAACCTCGCCCGTCTCCGGATCGACGCGGCGGAGATCGCTGCGCTCGTCCTCCAGGGTGGCGTGCCAGAGCTCGCCGTTCACCCAGGAGACGCCGGTCACGAAGCGATCCGATTCGATCGTGCGCAGGATCGCGCCGGTCTCGGCGTCGATCTGGTGGATCTTGCGGGCGCGGTACTCGCCGACCCAGAGCGTCCCCTCGGCCCAGGTCAGGCCCGAGTCCCCGCCGTGGGCCGGCGCCGGGATGGTGGCGACCACCTGGCCCGAGCGCGGATCCACCTTCTGGATCCGGCCTCGCGCGATCTGCCAGAGGTACGTGCCGTCGAAGGCGGTGCCGCTCTCGGCGACCACGGCCAGCTCGCGGACCAGCGCGCCACCGTCAGGATCGACGGCGACGATGCCCTGCCCGCGGGCGAACCAGACGTGCGCACCGTCAAAGGTCACGCCGTGAACATGGTCGATGCCGGGATACGGCCCGTACTCGCGGAGGATCTCTGCCTGCTTGGTCTTGCCTGTCGTTGCCATGGCCCCACACTACCCAATCGGCAGCGCCCCCGGGAGTAACAAGGTTGTCGCGAATCCGCCCAGCGCCGGCGCAAGCCAGCGGCGGGATCGACCGCGGCCCACCGCGCGCACCGCCGCCGCTTCCTCGAGCTGCCGCAGTGCCCGCTGGACGGTTCGCTGGCTCGAGCCCAGCGCACCCGCGAGCGCCGAGGTCGACCAGGACTCGCCGCCCTCGAGCAGCGCAAGGATGGCGCCGGCGGGACCGTCGATCGGCGGCGCCAGCACGACGACGGCACGGCCGCCGACGGGGACGAGCGCGAAGCCGCGCCGGGTCGCCTCGATCCGAGCGAGCGGGCGCAAGGCGGCTCGCAGGCGGCCCAGCTCGACGCGGAGCCGGGCACGGTACGACTCATCCCCGGTGCGCGCCCCGAAGGCGCGCTCGATGAGGCGATCGCGCGGCACGTCGGCCGGCCAGGCCTCGGCGAGGGCACCGACGAGCGCGAACAGCACCGGGCGGCCGCTGAGCGCGACGGCCCGCCCCGGGCCGCGCACCGCGCGCCGGCAGGCGTCGACGACGAGGTCGCCGGACGCGAACAGGGCCTCGACCTCCATCGAGACGGACCGCGCGGGCCACGCCCCCGCGAATCAGACGCGCCGAGGGCGCCGACAGGGCACGCCGGGCCCGGTCGACCTCGGCGATCAGGGCCGGGATGCCGGCGGCGTGGGCGGCGGCGTCGGCACGCTCGATCGCGGCGGCCGCGTCCGCGGCCCGGACGCGACGGAGCGCGAGCTCGGCGCGGGTAAGCTCGGCGCGGGCTGCGAGCGGCGGCGGCGCCCCGGCGGCGTCGACGGCGGCGAGCATCCGCTCGGCGGCCGCGAGGTCGCCGACGAGGAGCTGCCGTCGGGCCCCGACGAGGCGCGCGAAGAGCGCGTTCGCGTGATCGCCCAGCGCATCGAGCGCCCGGGCGGTCGCGTCGAGCCCGCGCGCCGGCGCGCGCAGGTCGCGCGCGACGAGGGCAACCTCCGCCTCGGCGACCTGGCAGCGCGCCTGGGCGAGGCGGTCGCGCGGGCCGAAGGCCCGGGCGGCGCGCCGGAGGAGCGTGCGTGCCCGGTCGTAGTCGCCCAGCTGGGCCATGGCGCTGCCGCGCAGGGCCAGGGCCGGCGGGTCGTCGCGCAGCGCGACGTAATTGAGGGCGCCGAGGGGATCACCGGCGGCCAGCGCCCGCGCGGCCGAGCCGAGGGAGTCCATGTCTACATACTCACGACCCACGGAAGCTTGCCACAGTAATCCACCGAGGTGAACCACGTCAGCAACCGACGTTACTTGACAGGATTCCTCTTTCGTCAGACTCTCCGAGCGGGAACGCGGCTGGGCTCGACGTTCCCTCCTCCCGCGGCCAAAGATATTCTTGCTGCCCCGCGAACCCGACCCGCGATCGGGAAAAGAGCAGACGATGAGCTCTCCCTCGGACGCGGAGGTGATCGGCCGCTCGCTGGACGAGCCCGAGGCCTTCGGGCTGATCTACGACCGCCACGCGGCCACCCTGCTCCGCTTCCTGGGCCGCCGGGTGGGCGCCGAAGTGGCGGAGGGACTGCTCGGCGAGCTGTTCCGGATCGCGTTCGAGCGGCGCAAGACGTTCGACGCGTCGCGCGCGAGCGCGCTCCCGTGGCTGTACGGGATCGGCTCGAACCTGTTGCTGAAGCACCGGCGCGGCGAGGCCCGGCGGCTGCGCGCGAGCGCCCGGATGGCGGCGGCCGGCGACGTCGCGGACAGGCGCGCGAGCGCCGCGGCGCTCGACGCGCGCGTGCTGTTCCCGCGCGTGGCCGACGCGATCGAGGCGCTGCCGGACGACGAGCGCGAGGCGCTCCTGCTCTTCGCTGGGAGGAGCTCTCGTACCAGAGCGTGGCCGAGGCGCTCGAGCTGCCGATCGGCACGGTGCGCTCGCGGCTCAACCGCGCCCGCGCGCACCTGCGCGAACTGCTCGAGCCGAACGGGAAAGAGAGGGAGAGATCACGATGAAGCCGGTCGACCTGGCGAGGAAGCTGCGGCGCGAGGCCGCGTTCGAGCCGGCGGCGCTCGACCGGGGAAAGGCGGCGCTCATGGCGGCAATCCGGCAGGAGGTCCAGCCCATGCGACGACCAACGATCATTCCACGGCTTCCGTATGAGAACGTCGGTGCCGCGCTCTCGTTCCTGGAGCGTGCGTTCGGGTTCCGCGAGGTTCCGGCCGCGCGGGGCGTGCGCGCGGACGGCGCGATCGACCACACGATGGTCGAGTTCGGTGACGGCATGATCGGGCTCGGCGCGCAGGGCGCCCATGGCGCGTTCAGCCCGAAGAGGGCCGGCACCGCGAGCCAGTACATCACGCGTGCACGTCGACGACATCGACGCGCACCACCAGCGCGCGCTCGCCTCGGGGGCACGAGATCGTGAGCCGGTTGCACGATCACTTGCGGGACTATCGCGTCTACGAGGCGCTCGACCTCGAGGGCCACCGCTGGCGTTTCCTCCAGTGGCTGCGCGAGGTGCCACGAGCCCGCTGGAGACGCGCCGGTGAGCGCAGCCGCACATCCGCAAGGTCCGGCCGGACGAGCTCGAGGAGGTCTGGCGGGTGCACGTCGCCTCGAGCCACGACGGAATGGTGCGCAGAGGCCAGGCCGGCGACAGGCCCGCCGACGCGCCGGTGGCGAGCGATGCTCGAGCGGGGCTGGCCAGCGACCCCGACGGCTACTTCTGCGCCGTCGAGGACGGGCGGATCCGTGGCATGGTCTCGGCCCTCGTCCGCGGCCGGGTGTGGTACCTGTCCATGTTCTTCGTGCTTCCCGGCGACCAGGGGCGGGGCCTAGGGCGGGCGCTGCTCGAGCGGGCGCTGGCCTACGGCGAGGCGCGCGGAGCGGAGATCCGCTGCACCTTGGCGACGCTCGACCCGCGCGCCCAGGCTCGCTACGTGATGGCCGGGATGGCGCCGCGCTGGCCGATCTACCGCCTGGATGGGGATGCCGCCGCGGTGGCGCGACTCAAGGCGCGGGTCGGGCTCGACCCGCGGGAGCGGGAGCTGCCGTGCGATCCCGGCGCCGCGGAGAAGCTGACCGCCGAGGTCTTCGGCCACGGCCGCGCCGACGACCTGGCCCACTGTGCGGGGCGACGGCGGTGCGGCGGTGGCGATCGAGCGCGGCGGCGAGGTCGCCGCCTTCGCCTACCGGCGGGGGGAGCGGATCGGGCCGGCGGCAGGCCGCGACGAGACGGCGCTTCCTCCGGGCGGTGGCGGCCGCGGCGGCGGCAGGCGCGGGCGGCGGAGGAAGCGTGACGATCCGCGTCCCCGGGGCCTGCGCTTCCCTGCTCGAGGCGCTGGTCGGCTCCGGCTTCCGCATCGGCGGCCCCGACGCTGTTCATGGCCTCGCAGTGTTCGGCCGCCCTGAGCTCTACCTCCCCTCGGGGCCCATCCTCTACTAGGGGTCGCCACGGAGATCCTCGAGCGTGGGTTGAGCGCTTTTGACGCGCGCCGTGTCGCTGTGCCAGGATTGCCGCGGGAGGCACCGCCCGCATGACCAACCAGCTGCCACGCGTTCACGAGATGGAGCATCACGCGGCCGACTGGGCGACGACGCGGCCCGTCGTCGCGGGGACGCAGGGCGTCGTCGTCACCGGACACCCGCTGGTGTCCATGGCCGGCATGCGCATGCTCCTGTCCGGCGGCAACGCCGTCGACGCGGCGGTGGCGGCCGGCTTCGCCGCGGCCGTCGTCGAGCCGACCGCGTCCTACACGCTGTGCGGCGAGTGCGTGGCGCTCGTGCACGACGGACGCACGCGCGAGACGGTCGCGGTCAGCGGCCAGGGCGTCGCGCCGAAGCTGGCGACGGTGGCCTTCTTCCGCGGGCGGGGCCTCGATCGCATTCCGACCGGCCCGGGCGCGGACGCTCACCTGTCGTTCACCGTGCCGGGCGCCGTCGACGCCTACCTGACGCTGCTCGAGACCAGGGGTACCCGGACGCTCGCCGAGGTGCTCGCGCCTGCCGTCCACTACGCGCGCCGCGGCTTCCCGATGTACGAGTACATGCACCGCATGCTGGCCATCCCCGAGAGCCGCACGCAGTTCGACCTCTACCCGCCGGGCGGGACCGACGTCTTCTATCCCGACGGCCGCGTGCCCGCGGTCGGCGAGCTGTTCCACCAGCCGGCGCTCGCCGCGACGCTGGAGCGGCTCGTCGAGGCCGACGCGTCGGCCCGCGGCCATCGCGTCGCGGGCATCGCCGCCGCGCGCGAGCGCTTCTATCGCGGCGACATCGCCGCGACGATCGGCGCCTTCTCCGAGCGCGTGGGCGGCCTGCTCCGCGCCGGCGACCTGGCCGCCTACCGCACGCGGCTGGAAGCGCCGGTCTCGGTCGCGTTCGCCGGACGCGAGATCCTCGGCCAGGGTCCGTGGACCCAGGCGCCCGTGCTCCTGCAGGCCCTCGCCATGCTGGCGGGGTTCGACCTGCGCGCGATGGGTCACAACTCCTCGCGCTACATTCACCTCGTGACCGAGGCGCTGAAGCTCGCGTTCGCCGACCGCGAGCGTCACTACGGCGACGCCCCCGTCCCGCTCGCGGCCCTGCTGGCGCCGGCGTACGCGCGCGAGCGGGCGGCCCTGATCCGCATGGACCGTGCGATGCCCGAAGCGCCCGCGCCGGGCGACCCGCTCCACCCCGGCTCGGCCGCGGTGGGCGCCCGCCCGCACGCGGGCGCGGCCTCGCCGTCGGCGAGCGGCATGGCGCCGGCCGCCGACGGCACGACGCACATCGCGGCCATCGATCGCGACGGCACCATGATCTGCCTGACGCCGAGCGGCGGCGTGTTCCGCAAGTCCGCCTTCGTGCCGGAGCTGGGGTGCACGCTCAGCACGCGCAGCGAGATGTTCGTGCTGGAGGACGGCCATCCCAACGGCCTGGTGCCGGGCAAGCGCCCCCGCACGACACTCATCAGCTACCTGATCTCCAAGGACGGCGTGCCGGTGACGACGGTCGGCTGCCCAGGCGGCGACGACCAGGCGCAGGCAAATCTACAGATCGTGCTGAACCTGCTCGTCTGGGGGATGAATCCCCAGCAGGCCGTCGAGGCTCCGCGCTTCTCGACGCAGACGCTCGTCAACTCGTTCTGGCCGCGTGTGTACCGGCCCGGCCAGCTCAACGTGGAGGCGGGGATTCCCGAGCACACCCGCGGAGAGCTGCGCGCGCTCGGTCACGCCGTGTCCGAGATCGGCGCGTGCGGCGTCGGCGCCGTGGTGACGAGCCGGGATCCGGCGACGGGCGTGCTGTCCGCCGGCGCGGATCCACGCCGGCCGACCTACGCCCTGGCCTGGTAGCGCGCGCCGAGCGGCCTTGTCAGGTAGTCCTCGCCGCCTCGCCGTCGTGCTGCTCGCCGTGTGCGCGATCGCGCTCCCGTTCCTGTTGTGGGGCTTCCGGACCTACCAGCTTGCCTTTGCCGCCACGCACGCGATCGCCATCCTCGGCCTCAACCTGATCGCGGGCCAGGCGGGGCTGATCTCGCTTGGACATGGCGCGTTCTACGGGCTGGGTGCGTACACCCTGGCGGTGCTGATGCGCCATGGGAGCATGTCCGCCTACGCGGGAATCCTCGCCGCCGCGCTCGTGTGCCTGGTCGCCGGGTACCTGTTCGGGCGTGTCGTGGCGCGGCTCGCCGGCTTCCACCTCGCCCTGACCACGTTCGCCCTTGCCCTCGCGGTGCCGCAGACGCTCAAGTCGAGCTATCTGAGCCCCTGGACGGGCGGCGTGCAGGGGCTCTACCTGGATCGGCCCAGCGCGCCGCTCGGCCTGCCCCTGAGCCAGGACCAGTGGTGGTACTTCGTGACCCTCGGCATCCTCGCCCTGCTGCTGTGGATGGCGCGGAACCTGGTTGCCGGCCGCACGGGCCGGGCCATCCGGGCCATGCGCGACCATCCGATCGCGGCCCAGGCCTTCGGGATCGACGTCGCCCAGTACACCGCGCTGACCTTCGCGGTGGGGGCGGCGTACGCGGGTGTGGCCGGCGCACTCGCGGCACTGCTCCTCGACTTCATCGCGCCCGAGAGCTTCACCTACTGGCTCTCGATCCTCTTGCTGGTGGGCTCGGTGTTCGGCGGCATGACATCGGTCTGGGGCGCCGTGGCCGGAGGACTCTTCCTTCAGTTCTGGCCCGACATCGCCAGCATGGTGTCCCGCGATCTGGTGCTCACGGTCTTCGGAGCGCTCCTCGTGCTCTCGATGCGGTTCATGCCCGGGGGCGTCGCCGAGATGGTGTCGGCGCGGCGGCCCGGCCAGCGGCCATGACATTCACGCCGCGCGCTGGTCGGATCGACGAGTACGAGGGGGAGGCGACGCTCGGCCGCCTCCTGGCGGGCACCTTCGGCAGTGCTAGAGTAGTGGTGGCCCCAACGGGATTCGAGAGCCACGTTCCTGACCTACTCGTAACTACGCGCGTCCTCAGCCCTTCTTCACTCGACGCGATATGGGCAGAGTAGCAGAGGGCGGTAGCAGGGACAAGGACCACCTTGTTGACCAACTCACCATCGCTTACCCTTTCGGGCGTGATCGAGCGGGCGACGTGGAAGGGAATCCTCATCGGGATCGTCTCCGGTACGCTGCTCGCCTACATCGTTCGTCCCGTTCTCGAGAGCATTCCTTCGGCGTTTCTCAGTGTAGCCGGTAGATTGTCTGAGGGTCTCTCGAATCGCATCTACTCGGATGCGGCCAACCCCGGGACAACTTCTGATCTGGTCCTCCCAACCCTGGCCGTTCTATTCATCTTCAGTGCCGTTGCATACCTTGACTGGCGGTTCCCGAGGCCCGAGTCGAGGTTACGCTGGGGCATCACTGCCGTTTTGGTGGGGTTCGCCCTTGGCACCGCCACGGCGCTCGTATTCATCGGTTTCGCCACGACCACGAGCCGAAGCATGGAGCGATGCTTTCGCCACCGCGCCACCCTCTTATCGCCTCATCTCTCAGACCGCGAAAGCAAAGAGCTGGCGGCACAGTGGGCTCTCATACGGAATCGTTCAGACTTTGAAGATGTCAACCGACAGATCGGGGACCATGCACAGAAACACAACGTCGTTCCGGTCCTCAGAAGTCTCGAAGGGAATCACCAAGGACGCTGCCTTCTGAGACGCTGACGTGCTGGCTCCGCTCATGCACGCCACCCAGGTTCCGCGCCCGTTCCACACGAAGGGTGGGTCTACGAGGAGAAGTACGACGGGTGGCGCATGCTCGCGGTCAAGGAAGCCGGCGGCGTGCAGCTCATCAGCCGGAACGGCCGGGACCACACCAAGCGGTTTCACGCGATAGCCGAGGCCCTCGCGGCACTCAAGCCCAAGACCCTCACCCTCGACGGCGAAGTGGCGGTGTTCGACGCCGAGCTAGTCTCCCGCTTCGAGTGGCTCCGGCACATCAACCACGGAGACCTCGCGACTCCCCCGCTCTTCATGGTGTTCGACCTTCTGCAGCTTGGAGAGAAGGACTACCGGCCCGAGCCCTTGAAGGTCCGCAGGAAGGCCCTAGAGAAGCTCGTGCGAGGGTCAGACGCTCATCCTACCGGCGCGGCGGCTCAGTCCGAACGGATTCGCTGCGTGGACCGAGGTCCTACACCGCGGCTACGAGGGGATGGTGGCGAAGGACCCGGAGTCACCTTACGTCGGCCGGGCGGACCCTCAAGTGGCTCAAGGTGAAGCAACCGAAGTACCGCGAGGGAGAGCGGGGCCGTGATGCCTCAGAAGTAGGTGTTACTGAGCGACGGGGTCGGTGCCTCAAAATAGTGTTACCCACGGGCGGCCTCCTGGCGCAGGGGCGAGTATCGGCGAGCTTCCAGAGCACGTCCAGGGTGTGCTGAATGTCCCGAGCCAGGGCGATGGGATCGAGCGCGGCGAACTGCGCGGCCAGCGCCTGCTGCTGCTCGGTAGAGAGCCCGCCGGCGGCGAGCACCCGCTGGTACGGGGTCTGCGCAGCATCGTAGCGCTTCACGACCTTGCTCCCGACCCGCCGCTTGCTGCACAGCTTGCGGACCGGCCGGAAGAAGTTGTGCTGCAGCCGCAGCAGGGCGTAGAGACGCTGCAGGACGGCCCAGGCCGCGCGGGTGCGGTAGCGGTCGTAGGCGACGAGGCGGCGCACGAGCAGGCCGTTGCGCTGCTCGACCCAGGCCTGGTCGTTCTTGCGATAGGGCCGCCCGCGGGTGAAGCGGACCCCGTGGTGGCGGCACCAGCCGAGCAAGGCGGCGTTGATGAACTCGCTGCCATTGTCGCTATGCCAGGCGCGCAGGGGGAAGGGCAGGCGCTGGGCGAGGTGCTGGATGGCCCCCGTCACGCGCTGGTGGTGCAGGTCGAGGAGGGCCTGCAGCTCCGTCCAGCTCGTGGCCACGTCGATGGCGACGAGCGTGGCGCAGTAGCGGCCCGCGGTGGTCTCGCCACAGTGCAACCCCAGATCGCCTTGCAGGGCGCCCGGCGGGACGCCGGCCCACTCGCTCCAGGTCCGCACGGGCACCTGGGCGCGCAGGGAGGCCAGGGCGGGCGCGAGCCGGCGGGGCTGCCGCGGGCGACGCCGGCGCAGGGGCCGCAGCAGCCGGTCCAGCGTGGCCGCGCTCGCGCGGGTGAGCGCGGCGCGTACCGACGGCGCGATCCGCACGCCGTGATGCGTGGCCAGCGCGGTGAGCAGGGCGGGCAAGATCGGCCGCAGCAGCTTGCCCGAGAGCTGATCGCTGGCGAGCCACGCGCGCTCGAGGAGGGCGCCCAGCTCGGGCGCCGCATACTGCGCGGGGCGGCCGGCGGCTCGGCGCGCCGGACCGGGCGCGCGCCGCAGCCGCCGGATGGCGGCCTTGCGGTGGCAGCCGGTGGTGCGACAGTACTCGTCGAGCAGTCGTCCGCGCGCTCGTCGATCGGCCTGCTGATACCGCACGCGCATCACCGCGGCGTATTCCCGACGCGCTGACTCGGTCACGGGGTCCCCTTTCCGGTGCGTGGCTTGGTAACACCGGTTTTGAGGCAACCCCCTTCGTTTCGGTAACACTTGGTTTGAGGGCGATCGGCGGCTGGACCTCCGCCTAGCTCATCGGCTAGTATCGAAGGCTGTGAGCATCCTTCGCCCGCTCACCTTGTTCCTCGCCGCCTTCGTGGGAACCGCTTGCGCTTCGCCCCCTGTTCGCTATGCGAACGTCACCAACCCTCACTACGGGCAGGTCGAGTTTGACCGCGACTGGTATGAGTGCCAACGAGAGAATACTCACGTCGGCACTTATGTAAATCGCTACTATGGCACCTCCGGTCCAGAGGTTGACTACACCATGGTGCGGGCATGCATGCGAGCGCGTGGTTGGCAGCAGAGTGTAAGTGTTCCGCAACCGCAGTACGTTCCGAGTGTCTCGGCTCCACCGCCAGCGTCAGCCCCACCACCACAGTTCACGCCAGTCCCGACACCAAGCCCTGCGGTCCCGACCACCACTCTTCCCGGATGGAAGCGGACCGCGCCAGCGTCGTCGTCCGACCCGGGGAAAAAGCCCGCGGCCAAGGACGTTCCCCTATGCGAATGGGGAGAGTATTGGCACAGCGGAAAGAGCCAGTGCGTCAAGATCGGGAGTGAGTAAGGCTGGAGCTGAACACGCCGCCCAAAACGCTCCCTGTCAGGAGGCCCTGGGGCCGGTGTCTAGTAGTCTCCCGTCGGAAGAGCGATTGGCACTTCAAACTTGATCCGGCTCGCAGTTGTGTCCTTACTCACAACCGAACCCTCGGCCCCGATCCCGACTCCAAGCACGCTGATTTTCCCGCCGCTCGACACATTGTCCCCCGACTCTGTGACCACCGCCACGTCAAACTGAACGAAATGAACTAGCGTGCTTCCGGTTGTCGAGTAGTACTTCCCTTTCGGCGCGTGATCGGCCGAACCTGCAAGTGCGACGGATTCACTAGGCCGCGCTTCTTGTCAGGCTTCCCGCCCGACTCTTGGGCGGCGCGCACTCCCTTGAGAATCTCTTCGAGTGTCGTTTGCACGAAGTCCGCAAGCTCCATCGGCTCCTCCCCTTTTGTCACAGGCTCGTGGATTCACGTGTCTCATCGTCTGTCTCTCCGTCGCCTAATCTCATCGTCGATCTGAGTGTAGATCATGGCGACAACCCAGAACGCGGCAAAGAACAAGGCGAACCAGACTGCTCCGGCCTTTGCTACATCCCCATACAGGCTCATCGGCGCATCCAGTGGTGAGGCCATGATCGATCCGAAGCTTGAGCATCGTCCCGACGGTCAGCCATACCCACCAGTCCTCGAGGAACATTCGCGCTGTCATACCGTCATGTCCTTCCTGAATGTCGTCTGCCCTAGACCGAGCAAGCACATAGCGCTACGCTTCCCCTACCCGGGTGCTACGGCCGCGCCCGGCATCGCCCGAAGGGGATGAGCCGCCCTCTTGAGGCTGCCCCTTCGGGCTCTTTGTGCTGAGACTTCCGGCTCACCGACCACGCGTGACCAGTCGACCGACGCCAACAACGACTAGGGTGATCAGCCCGAGGACAGCACTCAGCGCGAAACTGAGCAGCCAGAAACCCGCGATGGCCTAGCCGAGCCACCACCCTAGGCTAGCGAAACCCGGCAGACTAGGTCCGCAGCCCACTCATCAAGCCACGTGGGCGGTGGCGGGGGTCACTTACCCTGACTCTGCTGCCTCAACGCTCGGTCTTGGTGAACTTGAACCTTCGTGTACCACAGCCAGAAACCTACGATCATGAAGATGCTCCCGACAGTACCTCCCACCTTCGCTGCGGCATCGATCGTCTCTATCCGCTCAACCATCTTCGTCAAGAGTTGGCCTTTGGCCTCAATCTCAGCAGCCTTTCCTTGGTGCGCATAGGCTTGATCGAGGCTTTTCGCCGCTTTCTCCTCAAGCGTGTTCAGCATCCGTGCATTCTTGGTCCGTTTTGCTTGCTCAACTTCCAACCCGAACAAGGCCGTTCTTTCCTTTAGTCTTTCGTTCTCCCCTTTTAGTGCAGCGAGCGCTGGCTGAATCTCGAAGGCCCTCTGCCAGTATTCCCAGGTCCACGACCAGAAGAGCACTTGAGGCACAAGGATCATGAGGAGCCCGGTAATGGCGATGAACTTGTAGAGATTGTCAGTTGGTGGCATGGGGAAGGACATTGTCTAGCTCGGGCCGAGCAGATGATCAAGCGCGCGTTTCACGCCTTCGCTCATCAGGGCATCGCGCACCGGCTTGGTCGAGTGGTAGATGGACGGCGCGAGGTCATAGAGTCGCTTCCATCCAGACGCAGCATTCGTGTTGGTTGGCTCCATCGCTTTGATACGGTCAAGGACCGTCATGAGCTCCACACGCGAGGCAGCTGATAGCTCCTCCGACGCCTGGACTTGGTTCCGTACCCACGTCACGAGGTCCTCACGTCCGAGCCACGGACCGGGCCGTCCGCACTGAGCGCAATGGGCTGAGCCCTTGAGTGGTTCTGCGGGCGAATCGAGGTTGTGTAGGCGACTCCTTCGCGCCGATCGGTTCGCGACGCCCACCTGCCACGGAGCATCACACGCAGCGCAGTTCGAGAACCACGGTACCCCATGGTCCTGACAGCGCGGGCCGGCAAGATGCTCGACCACATGACCCGTCGCGGGGCAGATAGCTGGCATGAATCGGTACGCTATCACGGAGGTCCGATCCCGCGCTGGTGTCGCCTGTCCTTACTCCGTCTAACTGTTTCCTCCCGCTAGTCGGGAGCATCGTAGACAAGTTTACGCAAGCGTCCTAGCGTGGTCCACACGTCCACCACAACCTAGACCGGAGGTCACACCATGAAAGCAACCTACCGAATCACCGTCCCGCTCCCCGTACGACGTGGAACGCGTGAAGTACTACGGCAATCCATGCTGAGGACGCTGGCGACTCGCGGGGAATCTGTGGTTACGTTGCGGTCAGTCAAGGTGAAGCGCGCCTAGATTTAGCCGAAAAATCTGAGAGCCCATACGCTACTGAGCGCCGCCCGGAATCCCCCCATGCCGGGTACCGACCGCGCATGCACGCACCCTACGCTGAGCCGGGGGGCACACCCGAGGACCTCTCGTGCATAGGCAGACGTTCGTGCCGCTGGAGCGCGACGGCGTGCCGGTCGGTTACCGTTTCACGGGCCAGGCAACGCTCGGCCGTCTCCTGACTGGGGAGACGGCCGCTGCCAGCCGCGTTGGTGGCCCCAACGGGATTCGAACCCGTGTTTCAGCCTTGAGAGGGCCGTGTCCTAGGCCTCTAGACGATGGGGCCGCCGACTACCGTGCAACAAAATGGCTGGGGGTGGAGGGCTCGAACCCCCATTACCAGGGCCAGAACCTGGCGTCCTACCATTAGACGAACCCCCAGCAGCGGGGGCCATTGTACGGGCGGGTGCTGCGGGGTGTCAAGGCAAGGCACGCCGCGGTGGTGTCTCAGTTTGAGTGTCTGCTATCGGCTGGGAGCGGTCATTCGCCGATTCACTGAATCAGCTCATCCGCGCGCAGCAGCACCGATTGCGGGACCGTCAGGCCGATCGCCCTGGCGGTCTTCATGTTGATGACGAGCTCGAACTTCGTCGGCTGTTCCACCGGGAGATTGCTCGGCTTCGCACCCTTGAGTATTTTGTCCACGTAACTCGCCACGCGCCGCCACGAATCGGAAAGATTCGGGCCGTAGGTCATGAGATTGCCGTCCCTGGCAAAGTCCGCCCATCCCGAGACCGCTGGAATACGGCGCTGCATAGAGTAGTCCGCGATAGCCTTGCGCTGGAGCATGATCAACGCATCGGGAAATGCAGTGATCGCCTCCGCGCGTTCGCGGGTCATCGCCTCGAAGGCGGCCTCGACATCCTTTCCGCTTCGCACGGGCAGATACTGGAGGGCGATTCCCAGTTGCCGGGCCGCAGCCTGCGACGACCTGAGCTCGCGCGACTCGCCGGGATGCAAAGGGTTGGCAAGAATTGCGACGCGCGACACGCCGGGCAGTACCTCGCGCAGCAGTTCAATGCGCTTGCCGACTAGCTCGAACGTCATATAACTCACCCCGGAGAGGTTCCCGCCAGGCCTCGAGAGGCTTGCGACAAAACCCGCCGCGACCGGGTCGCCACTGAACCCAAATACGATCGGGATTCTGCCACCGACGACCTCTTTCACTTTGTGGATCGTCTGTCCCTGCGCAATGATTATCTCGACTCTGGCGCGCATCAGGTCGGCGGTGAGCTCGGCAACCTGCTCGAGCGTGCCGTCCGCCCATCGCGCCTCGATCACGAGGTTGCGCCCCTCGAGGTAGCCGAGTTCGCGCAAGCCGAGCTTCACGGCGTCGAAAAACAGGGAGGTCCTCGACGTCGGAGTGCCGACCGCGATCCAACCGATCCGTACCGGACTATCCCGCCGCTGCGCCTCGACAATCGGCGCGACGAGCAGCACGCTCGAGGCGATGAGAAATTGCCTGCGTGTGACCTGGCCCATACGCCCCCTTCGAGGAGAGTCTACGCTTGATACCCACGCCGCGGACCTAGCGCGCGGCTACTGGAGCGAGTGCTTCAGCGTGCGGCTCGGTTTGAAGCGCGGCACCCGGCAGGCCGGGATCTTGATGGCCTTGCCGGTGCGCGGGTTGCGCCCGTTGCGCTCCGCGCGGCGGCTCACCAGGAAGGTGCCGAAGCCGCCGATCGTCACCCGGCGGCCGCGCTTGAGCGAATCGAAGACCCCGTCGAGGAGGGCGTTGAGCGCCTTCTCGGCGGCGACCTTGGAGCCGCCCGACGCCTTCGCCATCGCCGTGACCAGGTCCGCCTTGATCATGAGCCTTCCTTACTACGCGCGCGCTCGGGCCGAAGTCAAGCGCCCACCTGCTCCACCGCGTGGAGCAGCGCCTGCGGCGTGAAGGGCTTCGACAGCACCGGGGCCCGGGTGGCCTGCAGCACGCGCCACGCGTCCTCGTTGGCGGTGTCGCCGGTCATGAACAGGAAGCGCTTGGCGAGCTCCTTCTGCTGCGCCACCGCGGCGCGGTAGAAGTCGGCGCCGTCCCCCTCGGGCATGCGCACGTCGGAGAGGACCAGGTCGTAACGGGTCTGCTGCAGCCGCTCCAGCGCGGCGCGGCCGCCCGAGGCCACGTCCACGCGCCAGCCCTGGTCGTCCAGCACCGTGGTCACCATCTCCACGATGGCCGGCTCGTCGTCCACCACCAGCACCCGGCGACCCCGGCCCAGCGCCCGCGCACGCGCCGACGCGCGGATCGTCTCGGCGGCGGTATCCGGCTCGAACTCGCCCGGCGCGGCCGCGGGCAGCTCGAGGGTGAAGACGGTGCGGCCGGGCTCGCTCGCCACCGACAGACGCCCGCCGTGCTGCTCCACGATGCCGTACGACACGCTGAGGCCCAGCCCCGCGCCATCGCCCACCTTCTTGGTGGTGAAGAACGGCTCGAAGACGCGCGGCAACACCGCGGGCGCGATGCCGGGACCGTTGTCGGCCACCTGGGTGATCACCCAGGTCGCGTCGCCCAGCTGCCGGGCGCTCGTGGTGATGCGGATGTGGTCACCGGTGCGGCGGCCACCCACCCCGCTGCCCAGGATGGCCTGCTCCGCGTTCAGGATCAGGTTCAGGACGACCTGCTGGAGCTGGTGGGAATCACCCTCCGCGCGCGCCACACCCGCGGCGAAGTCCGTCTCCACCCGGATGCCCGAGACCGCGAGCTGCGTCTCCCGGAGGGTGAGGATCTGGCGGACCACGTCTGCCATCTCCACCGGCCGCCGCTCGGGCTTCCGCTGCCGCGAGAAGAGCAGCAGGCTCTGGATGATCTTCGCCATGCGCGCGCCCTGCGCGACGATGGCCTCGATGGGCCGCCGCGCGTCGTCCGGCACCCCGCGACTGAGCAGGAGCTGACCGTAGCCGATCACCACCGAGAGCGGGTTGTTCAGCTCGTGCGCCACGCCCGAGACGAGCTGGCCCACCGCGGAGAGCTTGCCCGCCTGGAGCAGCTGGGCCTGCGTGTCCTGCAGCTCGCGCAGGCGCTGCCGCGCCTCGTCGTAGAGCCGGGTGTTGTCGGCGAAGAGCCGCGCGTTGCGCATGGCCACCGCGGCCTGCGCCGCGAACGAGGGCAGGAGCGTGCGGTCGCCGCCCTGGGGCAGCCGGCCGCGCTTGAGGTTCAGGGAGAGCACGCCGAGCAGCTCCTCGCCCGCCGCGACCGGCACGCCGCAGAACGCCACCATGTCGCGGCTCAGCGCCCACTTCGCGGCCATGATGCGCTCGTCGGTCGCGATATCCTCCACGAAGAGGGGCTCGCGGTGGCGCGCGATCCAGCCGGTGCCCCCCTGCGCCATCGTCAGGGATGTGGGCAGCTCCATCGCGCCGATCGAGGGATCCGTGGTCCACGCGCGCGCGGGTCAGGACTCCGGCGGCGCGATCGAGCTCCCAGAGCACCACGTTGTCGGCGCCGGTCAGCGTCGCGAGCGCGTCGGTGATCTGCTGGAGCAGGCGATCCGGGTCGAGCTGCTGCGAGAGGGCCAGGGTGACCTGCGCGAGGACCTCGAGGCGTCGCTCGGCGCCGCTCGGCGGCCGCCTCGGCGGCCTGCTGCTGCGCCTGGGCGCGCTGGGCCGTGCGACGCATCGCCAGCCATCCGCCGAGAAGCGCGGCCAGCAGCAACACGACGAGGACGGAGTCCAGGACCCAGCGCATCGCTTCGAGCGCCGGTACAGCCGACGCTGCGTCAGTATAGCCCACCTGACGTATAATGCCGCCATGCCGCGAGGGGGAATCTTCGATGTCTCCTTCCTGATTCTCTCCTCGCTCGCGGTCGTGTTCGCGGTCGTCGCCTACGTGAAGGACCCGAGCCTGCCCCTGGTGGGCGCCCGCAACGGCCTCGCGCTGCTCTGGTTCATCATCCCGCGCCTCGTGCCCGCCCTCATCCTGGCCGGCATGCTCCAGGTGGTGATCCCGCAGGAGACGGTCGCGCGCTACTTCGGCCGGCAGTCCGGGTTCGGCGCCATCTGCATGGCGAGCATCGCGGGCGTGATCACGCCGGGCGGGCCCATGGTGAGCGTGCCGCTGCTGGTGGTGCTCTCGAACTCCGGGATGGCGCTGGGGCCGCTCGTGGCCTACATGACCGCGTGGTCGCTCTTCGGCATGCAGCGGATCATCGCCTGGGAGGCGCCGCTCATGGGCTGGCACTTCGTGGCGGTGCGCACCGCCTCGAGCCTCGTCTTCCCGATCGTCGCGGGCTGGCTCGTGACGCTCTACTATCACGAGTAGCTGGGCCGCCATGGCGTTCGCCAACCTCCGCGAGTTCATCGCCCACCTCGAGAAGCAGGGCTCGCTCCGGCGCGTGAGCGCGCCCGGTCTCGCGCGATCTGGAGATCGCCGAGATCACCGACCGCGTGTCGAAGAGCGCCGGCGGCCGCAACGTGGCCCTGCTCTTCGAGAACGTGCAGGGCTCCGAGATGCCCGTGCTCATCAACGCCTTCGGCTCGCCGGATCGCATGGCCGCCGCGCTGGGCGTCGAGCGGCCTCGACGAGCTCTCGGCGCGCGTGGCGAAGCTGATCGACCTGCGCATGCCCGGCTCCGTGTTCGACAAGCTGCGCAAGCTCGGCACGCTCTTCGACGTGGTCAAGGCGGGCCCCAAGCGCGTGAGCTCGGCGCCGTGCCAGGAGGTGGTCGAGACCGATCGCCCGTCGCTCGCCTCCCTGCCCGTGCTCCGCTGCTGGCCCGGCGACGGCGGCCGCTACATCACGCTGCCGATGGTGTTCACGCGCGATCCGGTCACCGGCGCGCGCAACGTGGGCATGTATCGGCTCCAGGTCTACGACGACCAGACGCTCGGCATGCACTGGCAGATCCACAAGGGCTCGGCCGAGCATCAGCGCCTGGCCGAGGAGCGCAGGGAGCCGATGGAGGTCGCCGATCGCGCTCGGCGGCGACCCCGTGCGCGATCTACTCGGCGCTCCGCGCCGCTGCCGCCCGGCATCGACGAGATGGTCTTCGCGGGCTGGCTGCGCGGCTCGGGCGTGCCGATGGTGCCGTGCAAGACGGTGCGACCTGGACGTGCCCGCCGAGGCCGAGATCGTGCTGGAGGGCTAGGTGGATCCGGCCGAGCGGCGCGCTCGAAGGGCCCGTTCGGCGACCACACCGGCTACTACTCGCTGGCGCGCGACTATCCGGTCTTCCACCTGAAAGCGATCACGCGCCGGAAGAACCCGATCTACCCGACCACCATCGTGGGCCGCCCGCCGCAGGAGGACTACTGGCTCGGGCAAGGCCACCGAGCGCATCTTCCTGCCGATCATCCGCATGATGCTGCCCGAGATCGTGGACATGAACATGCCGGCCGAGGGCGTGTTCCACAACCTCGTCATCGTCTCGATCAAGAAGCGCTACCCCGGGCCACGCGCGCAAGGTCATGTACGCGCTCTGGGGCCTGGGGCTCATGATGCTGGCCAAGAACATCGTGGTGGTCTCCGATCACGTCAACGTGCACGATCTCTCCGAGGTCGCCTGGCGCGCCACCGGCAACATCGATCCCAAGCGCGATCTCGTCATCGTGGACGGCCCGATGGACGATCTGGACCACGCGGCCATCCGCCACCGCTTCGGGGGCAAGCTCGGCGTCGACGCGACCGAGAAGACCGAGGCCGACGGCATCGGGCAGCCCTGGCCCGACGAGATCGTGATGAGCGACGACGTCCGCGCGCTGGTCACGCGGCGCTGGGCCGAGTACGGGCTCTAGGCCCGCGGCCGTCCCCGTGCCCGCGGTTCGCCACTTCCTCGACGCGATCAAGTTCGAGCACACCGTCTTCGCCCTGCCCTTCGCCTACGTGGCGATGGTGCTGGCCGCCGACGGCTGGCCGGGCTGGCGCGTGCTGATCTGGGTGACCCTCGCGATGGCGGGCGCGCGCACGCTCGCCATGAGCGTGAACCGCCTGGCCGACCGGTTCATCGACGCGGCCAACCCGCGCACCGCGCGGCGGCACCTGCCCACCGGCCTGCTCACGCGCCACCCAGGTGACCGCCGCGGCGCTCGTCTCGGCCGCGCTGCTGCTGGTCTCCGCGTGGATGCTGAATCCGCTCTGCCTGCTGCTCTCGCCGCTCGCCGTGCTGTTCCTCGTCGGCTACTCCTACACCAAGCGCTTCACCTGGCTCTCGCCACTGGATCCTGGGCTTCACCGACGGCATCGCGGCCGCGGGCGGCTGGATCGCGGTGCGCGCGGCCTTCGATCCGCCGGTCTACGTGCTCTGGTTCGCGCTCACGGTGTGGATCGCGGGCTTCGATCTCCTCTACGCCTGCCAGGACGTGGACTTCGACCGGCGCACGGGGCTCCACTCGATGCCCGCCCGCTTCGGCATTCCCGCCGCGCTCACCACCGCGCGGGTCTGCCACGTGCTGACCATCGCCGCCTTCGCGCTGCTGGGCTTCCAGATGGGGCTCGGCCTGCTCTACTGGCTCGGCGTGCTGGTGGTGGCGGGGCTGCTCGTCTACGAGCACTCGCTCGTCTCGCCGACCGACCTCTCGCGGCTCGACGTCGCCTTCTTCAACGTCAACGGCTACATCGCGGTGATCCTCTTCTTCTCGGTGCTGGGGGGCCGGCTCACGTGACCGAGACGCTCCACGGCGCCG
Organism: uncultured Candidatus Rokubacteria bacterium; assembly: GCA_963747235.1. GTDB lineage: Bacteria > Methylomirabilota > Methylomirabilia > Rokubacteriales > CSP1-6 > CAMLFJ01. Next base: position 6,031 of record CAVVEU010000013.1, on the reverse strand, counting down.
AGAAGGCCCGCTTCGTGAGCGCGATGTTCTCGCGCATCGCCCGCCGCTACGACCTGATGAACGGGCTCATGACGCTCGGCATGCACCACAGCTGGCGCCGGGTGGCCGCGCGCCAGACCATCGCCGTCGCCCGACGGCCCCGCGCTCGACCTGGCCACCGGCACCGGCGACCTCGCGATCGACCTGGCCGAGGTGCACCCGCACCGCACGGTGGTCGGCGCCGACTTCTCGCTCGGCATGCTCGCGGTGGCGCGCGACAAGCTGGACGGGCTCGAGGAGACGCGCCGCGTACGCCTGCTGGCCGCCGACGCGCTCGCCCTGCCCTTCGCGACGCGCACCTTCGCGTGCGTGACGAGCGCGTTCCTGCTGCGCAACCTGGCCGACCTCGAGCAGGGCCTGCGCGAGATGCAGCGGGTGACCCGGCCGGGCGGCCGCGTGGTCGCGCTCGAGATCACCCAGATGCGCGCGCCCGGGTTCACCGCGCTCTTCCGCTTCTACTTCCATCATGTCGTCCCGTGGATCGGCCAGCTCGTGGGCGGCGACCGCGAGGCGTACAGCTACCTGCCGCAGTCGGTGGATCGCTTCGTGACGCCGAGCGAGCTGGTGACGCTGATGGAGAAGGTCGGACTACGGGGCGTGACCTACAAGCGGCTCGGGCTGGGGACCGTCACCATCCACACCGGGATCGCGTAGGCGCGTCGCCTACCACTCGGGGCTGGAGTACTCCTCCCACACGCGACGCACGACGCGGATCTGCTGGGCGCGGCCGTCCTTCTGCTCGAGCGTGACGATGTCGCCCGCGTAGAGCTGCTCGAGGTCGCGCGTGGTGCCTTCGTCGGTCACCACCAGCGTCTCTCCGCAGCTCAGGTCGGTACAGACCTCGGCCTCGCCGCGCACGCGCACGGTGCCGGCGGCCTTGTCCACGGAGACGATGCTGAAGCGGTTGTGCTTGAGGGAATCGGTCAGGCTGTAGGCCATGGCACCCTCCTTGTCCGACTTGGCTGCTGTTATATCAGGCGGATGGCCACCCAGCAAGACCTTCCAGCGGTCTGGCCATGCTAGTATTTTTCCGGAACTTATGGCGTTGACCACCCCCCGCGGCCGCATCGCCGAGACCTTCTATTCCATCCAGGGCGAAGGCGCCACCGCCGGCCTGCCGGCCGTCTTCGTGCGCCTGCAGGGCTGCACGGTCGGCTGCGGCTGGTGCGACACGAAGTACTCGTGGGACCCGGCGGCCGGCCGCGAGGTGGACCTCCCCGCGCTCCTCGACGAGGTCGCGGCCTTCCCGTGCCGTCGCGTGGTGATCACGGGCGGCGAGCCGCTCGAGTCGGCCCTCTTCCCTCCCCTGGCCGCCGCGCTCGCGCCCGCGGCTACGTCGTCGAGGTCGAGACCTCCGGCACGCGCGCGCCGGCCGCCGAGGCCGACGCCGGCATCCAGTGGAACGTGTCGCTCAAGCTCTCGGGCTCGGGCGTGCCCGAGAGCACCCGCGTCAACCCCGACGCGATTCGCGCGTTTCTCGCACGCGGGGCCTGGTGGAAGTTCGTGGTGAGCGAGCCCGGCGAGATCGGCGAGGTGCTCCGGCTGGCCGAGCGCTTCGCGCTGCCGCGCGAGCGCGTCCTGCTGCAGCCGGAGGGCCTGCGGGCCGAGGACCTGGCCGCGCGCACCCCGTGGCTGGTGGAGGCCTGCAAGGCGCACGGCTTCCGCTTCTCGCCCCGGCTCCACATCCTGATCTGGGGCGCGAAGCGGGGCGTCTGATGCCGGCGCGCCGCGCGGTGGTCCTGCTCTCGGGTGGCCTCGACTCCACGACCGCCTTCGCCGTCGCGCGGGCCGAGGGCTTCGACTGCTACGCGCTCTCCTTCGACTACGGCCAGCGGCACGGCCGGGAGCTGGACTCCGCGCGCCGGGTGGCCGCCGCCCTCGGCGCCAAGGAGCACCTCGTGCTGCGCCTCGACCTGCGCGCCATCGGCGGCTCGGCGCTGACCGCCGACATCCCGGTGCCCAAGGGCCGGAGCCACGAGGCCATGGGCACGGGCATTCCGGTGACCTACGTCCCGGCGCGCAACACCATCTTCCTGAGCCACGCGCTGGCCTGGGCGGAGGTGCTCGAGTCGCAGGACATCTTCATCGGGGTAAATGCCCTCGACTACTCCGGATATCCCGATTGCCGGCCCGAGTACATCGAGGCGTTCGAGCGCATGGCGAACCTCGCCACCAAGGCCGGCGTCGAGGGCCGGAGCCGGCTCACGATCCACACGCCGCTGATCCGGCTGACCAAGGCCCAGATCGTCCAGCGCGGGGCCGAGCTCGGGGTGGACTTCGGCCTCACCTGGTCCTGCTACGAGCCCCAGCCCGACGGCCGGGCCTGCGGGGCCTGCGACTCCTGCCTGCTCCGGCAGAAGGGCTTCGCCGAGGCCGGCCTGCGCGATCCCGTGCCCGCGGCGCGCTGAGCCTCCCGCGCCCCGTGTCCGACCCCGCCGACGCCCTGAGCCGCTTCCCGCGCGAGCGGACCTGGCTGCTGCCCGCGCTGCACGCGCTCCAGCACCGGGATCGCTGGCTCTCGCCCGCGGCGCTGGAGGAGGCGGCGGACCATCTGCGCGTGCCGAAGACCGAGGTGTACGGCGTCGCGACGCACTATCCCGAGTTCCGGCTGACCGAGCCGGGGCGGCGCGTGGTCCGGGTCTGCGTGGGGCTCTCGTGCCGGGTGCGGGGCGGGCTGGACGTGCTGGCCGCGTGCGAGCGGCGCCTCGGCATCGCGGCGGGCGCGACGACGCGCCGACGGCGCGGTGACGCTCGAGCGGCTCGACTGCGCGTTCGACTGCGCGATGGCGCCGGTGGTGGAGGTGGAGGGCGAGCATCGCGGGCGGGTGGCAGGCGGCGGCCGTGGACGCGCTGCTGGCCGCGCCCCCTCACCCGGCCCTCTCCCCCTCCGGGGGCGAGGGTTCCCCTCGAGTCTCCCTCTCCCCTCCGGGGAGAGGGCCGGGGTGAGGGGCACGCCCACGCTCACCCTGGTCGTCGGCGCCGGCACCTGCGGCCTCTCGGTCGGCGCGGCCGACACGCTGCGCGCCCTGCGCGACGAGATCGCGCGCCGCAATCTTCCCGCCCGCGTCGTCGCCGGCGGCTGCAACGGCATGTGCTGGGCCGCGCCGGTCGTCACCGTGCTGCGCGGCGACGAGGCCCCGCGCGTCGTCCCGCGCGTGACCGCCGACCAGGCCGCCGCGCTGCTGAACGCCGTCGAGCGCGGGCGCGCCACCCGAGCACGCCGACGTCGCCGCGTTCCTGGCCGGCCAGCGGCGCGAGCTGATGAGCCGCTGCGGCATCACGGACCCCGGCGATATCGCCGACGCGATCCGGCTCGGCTCCTACGCCGCGCTCCGGCGCGCGCTGGCCGAGGCGCAGCCCGAGCGCGTCATCGAGACCATCAAGCGCGCCGGGCTGCGGGGCCGCGGCGGCGCCTACTTCCAGGCCGCGCTCAAGTGGGAAGGCGCGCGCCGCGCGGCCGGGCCCGTCAAGTACCTGATCGTCAACGGTGAGGAGGGCGAGCCCGGCATCTTCAAGGACCGCCACCTCCTGGAGGGCGATCCCCACCGGCTCCTCGAAGGCGCGCTGCTGGCGGCCTACGCGGCGGGCGTATCGCGCGTGATCCTCTACATCCACGGCGAGGCGCATCTGGCCGCGCGCCACATCGAGCGCGCGCTGGACCAGGCGCGCGCGGCGGGCTTCGTGGGCGAGCGCGTGCTCGGCAGCGACTTCTCGGTCACGGTCGAGATCCGGCGCGGCGCGGGCGGGTTCGTGCTGGGCGAGGAGACGGCGCTGATGGAGTCGCTCGAGGGCCGCCGCGCGATGCCACGCCCGAAGCCGCCGTTCCCGACCGAGTCGGGCGTTCACGGCCGGCCCACCGTCATCAACAATGTCGAGACGCTGTTCACGGTCCCGCTCATCCTCGGCCGCGGCGCCGAGTGGTGGACCGGGCTCGGCCGCGGGCACGGCACCAAGGTGTTCGGCCTCTCCGGCCACGTGGCGCGCCCCGGCGTGATCGAGGCGGAGCTCGGTCTGACACTGCGCGATCTGCTGGAGCGCATGGGCGGCGGCGCGCCGGATGGCCGGCCGGTGACCGCGGTGGCCCTCGGCGGGCCCTCGGGGATCCTCGTCCCGCCGCGCCGCTTCGATGAGCCGCTGGTGCCGGGCGGCAACCCGAATCCGGGCACCGGCGGGGTCGCGGCGCTGCACGCGGGGGTCCCGGTGGCCGAGGCGGTGCGCGTGCTGCTCGACTTCAACACGCGCGAGTCCTGCGGCAAGTGCACGCCGTGCCGCGAGGGCACCGCGCGGCTGCGCGACATGCTCGATGGTCGCGCGCCGGTGGACCGCCAGGCGGTGGCCGAGCTGGCCGACGTGGTGCGCGTGGCCTCGCTCTGCGGCCTCGGTCAGGCCGCGCCGCTCTCGATCCTGTCCGCGCTCAGCGAGTTCCCGGACGAGCTCTAGGTCCTGGGCAGCGCGCGGGCGGGCTGGCCGATGTAGTCCGCGCGCGGCCGGATCAGCCGGTTGTCGGCGTACTGCTCCATGATGTGCGCGCACCAGCCCGCCACCCGGCCCACCGCGAAGATGGACGTGCAGAAGTCGGGCGGGATGCCGAGCGCGTCGTAGACCACCGCGGAGAAGAAGTCCACGTTGACCGGCAGGCTCGGTCCGCGCCTTCATCGCGTCGTAGAGCCGCTCCGCGACCTCGAAGAGCTTGCCGCGCCCGGTGGCCTCCGCCATGGACTTGGCCATGCCGCGCAGCACCCGCGCCCGCGCGTCGTCCACCTTGTAGACGCGGTGGCCGAAGCCCGGGCATGCGCGACTTGGGATTGGCGCGATCCCGCTTGCGAGAGCCCGGCGCGCGCGCCGATCCGCGCCTCCACGAAGGCCTCGGCCCGCGCGGGCTCGGCCGATCTCGAGCAGCATGGCCAGCACGTCCTCGTTGGCGCCGCCGTGGCGCGGCCCCTTCAGCGTCGAGATGGCCGCCACCACCGCGGCGTGCATGTCGGCCACCGTGGCCACCGCCACGCGCGCCGCGAAGGTCGAGGCGTTGAACTCGTGGTCGGCGTGCAGCGTGAGGATCACGTCCAGGACGCGCGCGACCTCCGCGGAGGGCTCCTTGCCGTCGAGCATGTAGAGGAAGTTCGCGGCGTGGGAGCCGTCGGGCCGCGCGGCCACCGGCTCGCGCGCCGGTGCGGATGCGCTGCCAGGCCGCCACCGTGGCCGGCACCAGGTTCATCAGCCGGTAGGCCTTGCGCAGGTTGGCGGCGGGCTCGTCGGAGCGCACGTCCGGATCGGAGGCCGCGGCCAGCGACACCGCGGTGCGCAGGGCGTCCAGCGGGTGGCACTCGCGCGGCAGGCCGGCGCAGCAGGTCGAGCACGGGCGGCGGCAGGGGCCGCGTCTCCGCGAGCCGCGCCGCGAACTCCGCGCGCTCGGCCGCCGACGGCAGCTCGCCGACCCAGAGCAGCCGCGTGGTGTCCTCGAAGCTGGCCGCGCCGACGAGGTCCGCGATCTCGTAGCCGCGGTAGTAGAGGCGCCCGGCCTCGCCCGTCCACCCGGCAGATCGCCGAGCGCGCCGCGATGATGTCCTCGAGCCCGTCCTTGTACGCCGCCACCGCGTCGTCATGGCCTTTGGTCCTCCCTGGTTGATTATAGTTGATTTAGATTGATTAGACCAGACGGAGCCTGACAATGCCGGGCCGGGCGGCGGACGGGGACTGCTAGCATGGGGCCATGGTCGTGATCGACGGCGACGAGTACCTGACGGGGGACGAGGCGGCGCGGCCTGCTCGGGGTGAAGCGCGCGACGCTCTACGCCTACGTGAGCCGCGGCATCCTCCCGAGCTACCGCCAGGGCATCAAGCGCCAGCGCCTCTACCGGCGCGCCGAGATCGAGGCCCTGCTCCGCCTGGCCCCCTCGATCGCGGTGGACCCGGCCGCGGGGCCCGAGGGGCGCGGCGCCCAGCCGGTCGAAGTACCGCTCGCCGAGTCCTGGATCCGGGAGTAGGCCGGGCC
>CAVVEU010000012.1:0-28744 GCA_963747235.1 uncultured Candidatus Rokubacteria bacterium | reverse complement strand
ATCGGGCGGACGCGGTTACCGTGCCTGGACGGGCGGATCGCGTCCTGCCCATGCTGCAGAGTCGAGGTGATCCGTCCCAGGACCCGCTGGACGCCCTGGATCTGGTCGGCGGTCCTGCTCCTCACGCCGCGCGTCTTCTCGGTCGCGGCGGCGCGCAGGTCGTCGCCCCAGACCCAGACCGCCACGCCGCCCGCGATCGCTCCCGCGATGAATCCAAGCATGTGTGTCCTCCGTTGTCGGTGCGCTGCTCCATCACGCTACCAAGCGAGGAAAAGACGGCCTAGTGGACGTTGGTCCCATCCGGCGCCGAATGCTGTGCGATTAGAGACACATACCTATGTTCAAAGCGGGACAGACTTCATGGGACGAAAGGCGTATCAATGAATACGAACCCTGCGATGTGAGCAGCCGAGCAGTGAGCGACCCGGATTCGATGGAGGGCTGCGAATGGGACGCAAGCAGCCTGCGGGATTCGACGCGAGGACATTCCTCACGAAGATCGGCACGGGACGATCGGTCTCCCCCTACCGCAAGAAGCAAGTGATCTTCGCCCAAGGTGACATCGCGGACGCCGTGTTCTATGTCGAAAAGGGCCAGGTCAAGCTGACCGTGGTCTCCGAGCGGGGCAAGTCGGCGGTCGTCGCCATGCTCGGGCCCGGTGACTTCTTCGGCGAAGGGTGTCTCGCCGGCCAGCCCGCCCGGATGGCTACCGCGTCGGCGATGTCCGAGGTCTCGGTCGTGCGCGTCGAGCGGCAGTCCATGGTCGGGCTGCTCCACGAGCCCTCAGTGTTCTCCGAGCGCTTCATGGCCCACCTGCTGGCCCGCAACGTGCGCTTCGAGGAAGACCTGGTGGATCAGCTCTTCAACTCGAGCGAGAAGCGGCTGGCGCGAGTGCTGCTGGTGCTGGCCCGCTTCGGCAAGGAGGGGAAGACCGAGCCGGTCATTCCGAAGATCAGCCAGGAAGTCCTGGCGGAAATGGTCGGGACGACCAGGCCGCGGATCAGCGGATTCATGAACAAGTTCAGGAAGCTGGGGTTCATCGAGTACAACGGCGGCCTGCACATCCACAGCTCCCTCCTCAATGTGCTGCTGCACGGGTAGACCGGTGTGTGTCCCGTCCTGGACAGATTCCTACCGGGTGAGGGGCGTAGTCATGGGACATGCGAGCGAGTACGACTGACCTGGGCGCCCGGCGCCGCGCCGTTGTGAGGCGTTGTCAGGGATGAGCAGTGGCCCGGTAAGACATGTGGATGTTTCGGCCGTGCCCACGGCCACCCTGGCCGAAGTGGACATCCGTTCCGAGCTGTCGAGCCGCCCGCCCCGGCCGCCCGATTCCGAGGGTTTGGATCAGGCCCTGGCGGGCCTTGCCCGGGAGATGACCGAGAACCCCCGCAGCATGCTCCAGCGGCTCGTCGAGACGGCGCTGCACCTGTGCCGGGCCGATACGGCCGGTCTCAGCCTGCTCGAAGGGGACGTGTTCCGCTGGGAGGCGGTGGCGGGGGAGTTCGCCTCGTACCGGGACGGCACGATGCCCCGGGCGGCCAGCCCGTGCGGCGTGTGCATCGACGAGAACGTGACCCAGCTCATGCACCTGCCGGACCGTCGCTTTCCGGCCCTGCGGGCGGAGCCGCGGTTTGTCGAGGCGCTGCTCATTCCGTTCCAGGTTCGCGGCCGGCCGGTCGGGACGGTGTGGATCGTGAGCCACAGCGATGCGCGAAAGTTCGACCGGGAGGACGAGCGGGTCGTCCGGACGCTCGCCCAGTTTGCCGCGGCGGGATGGCAGCTCTGGAACGCCCTCGAGGTCGCCGAGGAGGCGAATCACCGGAAGGACGACTTCGTGGCCATGGTCGGACACGAGCTGCGCAATCCGCTGGCCGCCATCTGCAACGCGGCCCATATCCTGCAAGAGGCGGACACGGCGGGGCACGCCACCGCGGTGCAGGTGGTGGCCCGGCAATCGCAGCACCTCGCCCGAGTCGCTCACGATCTGCTGGACCTCTCGCGGATCGGCCGGGACAAGCTGGTGCTCCAGATCGGGCCCGTCGAGCTTCAGACCGTGGTGGCCGCCGCCATCGAGACGGTGCAATCGCACATCGCGCGGCGCGGTCAGACGCTGTCGGTGGAGCTGCCGGGTGCGCCGATGTGGCTCATGGGCGACGCCGTCCGGCTGTCCCAGATGCTGTCGAACCTCCTGGACAATGCGGCGAAGTACACGCCTCCCGGCGGCCAGATCTGGATCAGCGCCCGAACGACCGACGACCGGATCGAGGTGACAGTGCGGGACACCGGCATCGGCATTCCCGAGGACAAGCTGAGCGCCGTCTTCGACCTGTTTGCTCAACTCGACTCCTCGGCCGGCGGCCTTGGACTGGGGCTGTCCCTCGTGCGTGACCTGGCGCAGCGGCACGGAGGGAGCGTCGAGGCGGCGAGCGGGGGACCGGGCCTCGGCAGCCAGTTCACCGTGCGCCTGCCGGGCCTGGCGGCTCCGCACACGAGCCCGCCGCCGGCCATCCCCACGACGGCCCGGATGCTCAATCCACGGCGCCTTCTCATCGTCGAGGATCATCCGGACGTCGCCGAGAGCTTGGCCCTGATCCTGCGCTGCGACGATCACGAGGTGCGGATCGCCCACGATGGCCCCGCCGCGCTCCAGGCGCTCAGCAAGTTCAAGCCGGACGTGGTCCTGCTCGATGTGGGCCTGCCCGGGATGGACGGCTACCAGGTGGCGCGCCGGATGCGCGAGGAAGCGCTCGAGTCCAAGCTGACCATCATCGCCCTCAGCGGATACGGGCAGACGGAGGACCACAGCCAGTCCATGCAGGCCGGTTGCGACGCCCACCTGGTGAAACCGGTCCATCCCAGCGTGCTGCGCAGCATGCTCGGCGCGGAGATCGCGAGCCTGTCGTGAGTGTTCAATCCAGGACAGATTCCGGAATACGCCGGGCGTATTGAGAAAGAATGATGGAAGGCCTCCTGCGCATTCTGGTGGTGTCTCTGGGGCTACTGTTCATCTGGTGGCTCTGCGGCCCGGCGGGCGGGCGAGACCGCTCGGCGCGCCGGGAGGGCAGCGAGGCCCGGGAGAGCGAGGCTCACGTGGACGCGCGGGGCCGCTAGCCAGACCCGAGAGCGGATATTCGAGCTGAAGCCCTCCGGAACCTTCCGAGTAGACTGGCTCCGGGCGACCCCGGGGCGGGCGGGGAGGGCTGACGTGAGGCTGCGTGACATTTCCCGCCGGGCGACGGGCCGCCCGACGAAGCTCATGCTGGCCAACCGCCTGCGCTTCGAGACCCTCCTCTCCGCGCTGTCCGCCGGCCTGATCCACGTCAGCGCCCCCGACACCGAGGTGGCGATCAAGCGGGCGCTTCAGCACGTCGTCAAGTTCCTGGGTGTGGATCGAGGTGGCCTCGACGAGCACCTGGACGGCCGGCCAGGGCTCCGGCTCTCGTGGGCACGGCCGGGCCTCCGGGAACCGCCGCCGGCGACGCCCGACGACGAATTCCCCTGGGTAGCGGGGAGACTGCGGGAGGGGGAGATCGTTCGATTCTCTCGGCTCGCCGATCTTCCCGAGGCGGCCGCGCTCGATCGGGAGAGCTTCGAGCGGAGGGGCACGCACTCGAAGGTCATGATCCCCCTGCGCGCCGGAGGAGCCATCCTGGGCGTGCTCTCGTTCGCCTCGGTTCGCGACGGCCACGCCTGGCCGGACGACCTGGTGGAGCGGCTCCGTCTCCTGAGCGAGGCCTTCGCGGGCGTCCTGGACCGCCGGCGGATCGAGGTCTCGCTCGCCGAGCGGCTGCGTTTCGAGAAGCTCCTGTCCTCGCTGGCCTCCGCGTTCAGCCACCTGTCGGCGGTCGATTTCGATTCGGCGGTCCAGCGCGGGCTTCGCCAGGTCGTGGATTTCCTCGGAGTGGATCGCGGCAGCCTGATCGAGTTCACCCGGGACGGCACCGCGACCCGGGCGTGGGCGGTGGAGGAATGGATGGACGTGGGGGAGTTCCCGTGGATGACCGCGCGGCTGCAGCGCGGCGAGGTCATCAACGTGTCCCAGATCGAGGAGCTTCCCGACGAGGCGGCGGTGGATCGGAAGAGCTATCTCATGAACCGGGTCAAGCCGCAGGTCGCGGTGCCCCTGCTGGTGAGCGGGATCGTGGTGGGGGGGCTGATCTTCAGCACGGTCGGCGCCGAGCGCGCGAAGTCGGACGAGCTGATCCAGCAGCTCCAGCTCCTGGGCGAGGTCTTCGCCAACGCGCTCTCGCGCAAGCAGAGTGAGCTCGAGGCGGTGCGGCTCCGGCAGGATCTGACCCACATCGGTCGGGTCTCGGCCCTGGGCGAGCTGACCGCCTCGCTGGCCCACGAGCTGAGCCAGCCGCTGACCGCGATCCTCAGCAACGCGCAGGCGGCCCAGCGCTTCCTGGAGGCCGACGTGGTGGAGCTCGACAAGGTGCGTGAGATCCTGTGCGACATCGTGGCGGACGACAAGCGGGCCGCGGCGGTGATCAGCGGCCTGCGCGCCCTGATCAAGAAGGGGGAGACCGAGTTCGTGGCGCTCGACCTCAACGAGATCGTGGGCGCGGTGGCGTGGCTCATGCGCAGCGACACGATCATGCGCAACGTCTCGATGAGCCTCGAGCTCGCCTCGGACCTGCCGAAGGCGTGCGGCGACCGCGTGCAGCTCCAGCAGGTGGTGCTGAACCTGGTGCTCAACGGTCTCGAGGCCATGCGGGACCCCCACGAGGGGGCGCGCACGCTCGTCATCCGGACGGCCCGGGAGGGCGCCGCCGCGCTCCGGGTCACGGTGCAGGACTCGGGCTCGGGCATCAGCGAGAAGGACCTCGGGCACATTTTCGAGCCGCTCTACACCACCAAGACCGAAGGCCTGGGCATGGGCCTGGCCATCGTGCGGACCATCGTCAACGCGCACGGCGGCGCGGTGGGGGCCGAGAACAACCCGGAGGGCGGCGCGAGCCTCAGGTTCACGCTGCCGGTGAACCGGGAGGAGGGAGCCATGAGCGAGTCCTCGCCGCTGGTCCTGGTGGTGGACGACGACCCCTCGGTCCGGAAGAGCCTCACGCGGCTGCTGGCCTCGGCGGACTACATGGTCGAGGCGTTCGCGTCCGCCCAGGAGTTCCTCGCGCGCGAGCCCCACGAGGGCCCGTGCTGCCTGGTGCTGGACGTGCGGATGCCCGGCCTGACCGGGTTCCAGCTCCAGGAGACGCTGGCGGCCACCGGCCGCCGCATGTCCATCGTCTTCGTCACCGGCCACGCCGACGTCCCGACGACCGTCAAGGCCATGAAAGCCGGCGCGGTGGATCTGCTCACCAAGCCGGTGGACGTCAAGGATCTGATCGCGGCGATCCAGCGGGCGGTGGCCCGGGACGAGCACGAGCGGACCGGCGAAACCCGCCTCGCGGAGATCCGGCGCCGCGTGGACCTGCTCACCACGCGCGAGGCCGAGGTGTTCGCCCGCGTCGTGACCGGCATGCTGAACAAGCAGATCGGGGCGGTGCTCGGCATCGGCGAGAAGACGGTCAAGGTCCATCGCGCGCGGGTCATGGAGAAGATGCAGGCCGGCTCGGTCGCCGAGCTGGTCCGGCTGGCCGACGAGGCCGGGGTCATCGTCCCCGATCGCTAGCGTTCATCCCGGCGCCGCCGCTCGGAAGACGAGCGCGGTGTTGGACCCGCCGAAGCCCCGGTTCAGGATGAGCGCCACGTCACTGCGGGGCGTCTGAGGCCGGGCGGACACCGGCAGGCGTCCGACGTCCGGATCCAGCTCGCGCAGGGTCGCCACGCCGGGCACCACGCGGTGGCGCAGGGCCAGCAGGGCCAGCACGCTGTCCAGGACACCCGACGCGGCGAGGGGATGGCCGAAGGCCCACTTGAACGCGGTGACGGGCGGGATCGTGTCACCGAACACGCGCCGGATGGCCCGGGCCTCGGAGACATCCGAGGCCCGGGTGGCGCTGCCGTGCGCGACGATCATCCCGACCTCGGCCGGGCGCATCGCGGCGTCGTCGAGCGCGATCGCGATCGCGTCCGCGAGCCCTTCGCCGTCGGCGCGGATGGGCAGCAGCCCTTCCGCCTCGTTCGCGCAGCCGCTGCCCAGGAGCTCGCCGAGGACGGGGCCGTCCCGCTCGGCCGCGGCCTTCTCCGTCTCGAGAAGCAACGCGCCGGACCCTTCGCCCAGCACGCTGCCGGCGCGCCGGGCGTCGAAGGGCCAGAGTCCGTCGGCGCTGAGCAGCCCGAGCTGATGGTAGTAGAGGACCATCTGGGGCTCGATGGGCGCATCGTGCCCGACCGCCAGCGCGCGATCGGCTTCGCCGGAGCGCATTGCCGCGGCCGCCTCCGCGATCGCGAGGGATCCGCTCACGCTGTGGTTCGTCAGGCAGGCGTTCGACCCCTTCAGGCCGTGACGGATGCCGATGTAGCACAGGACGTTGTTGGGCATGGCCCGCAGGAGCCACATGGGGTTGACGGTGGCGGTGAGCTCGCGGCCGAAGGCGGTGAGATCGCCCTTCGCGGTGGTGAGGAGCGGGAAGAACTCGTACTCGTTCTGGTAGCTGCCGCCCCCCATGCCGACGTAGACGCCGGTTCGGTCGTTCAGCGTTGCGGCGGCCGCGGGATCGAGGGCCTCGCGGTAGGCCAGCAGTCCGGAATCGTCGAGCGCCCGCGCGGCCGCGTAGAGACCGAGGAGATCGCTGCGCTGGAGCAGGCGGTGGAGCTTGCGGTCCTCCACCAGGGCGCGCGGATCGAATCCGGGAATCTCGCCGGCGAGGGCGATCGGCCAGCCCGACGTATCCCACTGCTGGATGGGTCGGATCGCGGACCGGCCCGCCACCACCGCGTCCCAGATCTCCGCCGGTGACGTGCCGGCGGCGCAGATGGCGCCGCTGCCGGCCACGAGGACCCGGGCGCTCACCCGTCCACCTCGTCCGGGTTCCGGAGCGCGAGGCAGCTATTGGAGCCGCCGAAGCCGAAGGAATTGGACAGCGCGACCCGGATCCGCCCCTCGCGGGGCTCGCCGCGCACGAAGTCGAGATCGCAGTCCGGGTCCGGCGTGGCCAGGTTCGCGCTCACCGGCAGGACGTCGTGATGGATCGCCAGGGCGCAGACCGCCGCCTCGACCGCGCCGGCGCCGGCGATCAGGTGGCCCATGAGGCTCTTGGTCGAGCTCACGCCGATCTGTCCCGACGTGGGCGCCGAAGACGGCCTGGACCGCGGCGCATTCGCTCCGATCGTTCATGAGGGTGGACGTGCCGTGCGCGTTCAGGTAGTCCACCTGTTCCGGCGGGACGCCGGCCGTCGCGAGGGCCTGGCGCATCGCCTGGATCGGGCCGTCGCCGGAAGGATTGGGATCGGTGATGCGATAGCTGCTGAGCGAGTTGCCGTCCCCGGCCAACTCGGCGTAGATGCGCGCACCGCGCCGACGGGCCGCGCTCCATTCTTCCAGCACGAGCAGGCCCGCGCCCTCGCCCAGGACGAAGCCGTTGCGGGTGGCGTCGAAGGGACGGCTGGCGCGCTCCGGCGTCTCGTTGTCCGGCGAGAGCGCGCCCAGCAGGCAGAAGCTCGCGAGGCCGATCGGGTTGATCATGGAGTCGAAGCCGCCCGCGAGGACGTGGTCGGCGGTGCCGCGGCGGATCAGCTTCATGGCCGTTCCGACGGCCTGGCTGCCGGAGGCGCAGGCGGTGTGGACCGAGGTGGCGTAGCCGCGGATTCCGAATCGCTGGAGCAGGAGGGCGAGCCCGGCGCAGGTCTGGCTGCGCCGGAAGGCAAGGGGATCCATCGCGAAGCCGTCGGTCAGCAGGCGCTCCGGGTGGAAGGTGCCGTCGGGCGCGCAGTGGCGATGCACCTCGGCGAGCTCGTCGAAGCCCAGGCCCACCTTGCCGCTGCCCACCACGCAGGCCCAGCGCGTCGCGTTGCCGGGCTCGGGCCGGATTCCGGCATCGCGCAGCGCCTCCTCGGCCGCGACGAGGCCCATGGCCTGGGCGCGATCGGCGAGCCGAAGGAGCTTGGGGTCGTCAATGGGGCCGCGTGGGTCGAAGGCCTTCACCTCGGCGGCGATGTGCACCGGGAATCCGCCCGCGTCGAAATGGGTGATCGGCGCCACGCCGCTGCGGCCGGCCCGGAGCGCCTTCCACGTGGCGGCCACGTCGTTCCCGAGCGGGGTCACCAGCCCCAGCCCGGTGATGGCGACCCGGCGCGGGGCTCCGTTCATTCCGGCTCCTGGCAAACGATGTCGATCCGCCCGGTGGCGACCCGCTGCCCGTCCACCGTGGCGGCGAGACTCAGCTCGGCCGCCGCGTGCGTGGCCGACCGCAAGGAGGCTTCGATCTCCACCGCGTGCCCCGGCAGGATGAAGGCGCGCATCTTCACGTTGGACACGCGGGCGGGCCGGAGGCGCCGGCCCTGGGGCAGCGCCTCCGCCGCGAGCCGGAGCGCCAGCCGCATCTGGGCGTCGAGGAGGAGCGTGGCCGGAAACACGGGCCGCCGCGGGAAGTGATCGCCGAAGAACGGCGCCGAGACCGGGACACGCAAGGCCGCGCGCATTCGCCGGCCCGGGAGGTGGTCGATCAGCGAGAGATCCGGCGCGGTGACCCCCGGGAATCGACCGGGCCGCGCACCCGGTCCGCAGAGCGTCTCGAAATCTCCGCGCACCGCCTCCGGGGCATCGAAGTCTGGGAGCGGCAGCATCGGCCCGACGCACCGGCCCAATTCCAGAATTGGCGTGTCGGCGACGCGCGCCCAGCCGCCATAGGTGACGGCGTCCGGGTCGCAGCGCTCGAGCTCCACGCCGAGGTCGAGCACCGCGCCCGGCGCCGCCTCCCCGACGATGCGCGTTTCCCGGGACAGGGCCGCCACCGGCCGCCGCTGGAACCCGGCCTGCGCCATGGCCACCCAGCAGGCGAGCTGGCCGACGGCCTCGACGACCAGACAGGTTGGGAAGGCGGGGAGAGCCGCGGGGATCGCGAAGTGGGCCCGGGCCCGCCGGCCCCCTTCGAGCTCCGTGATCCGATCCACGAACGAGAAGGCGCTGAAGCGGTCGGGCATCAGGCCGGATCGCCCGACCGGGCCCGGAGCCCGCGCGCGACGATCTTGCAGAAGGTCTCCGGCGTGAAGAGCTTCGGAATATCCGCGGCCCGCATCGGCGAGTGGAAGCGATCGGCGGGGACCTCGCTGAGATACTCCCGCAGGCGCTGCAGGCCCGCCTCGGTCAGGTAGCCCTTCTCCTCGAACACCGCCTCCGGGAGGTCCCCCCGCGCGTCCTCCACGATCTTGCCGCGGGGGATCTTCACCTTGAAGGTACGCTCGAGGCCGAAAATGATGTCGAGGAAATCGATCGACTCCGCGTTCAGCCCCTCGATCAGGGGCACGCCGAGCCCCACCTCCCCGGCGTCACAGCCGAGGGCCTCCGCCATGATCTGGGCCACCTTCGGGTACACCGTCAGGATCTCGTCCTGCGTGATCTCCGCTGTCGTCATGTGTTCCTTTCTCATTCCATCTTGAAGCCACCGTCAACGTGGATGACCTCGCCGGTGATGTAGTCCGCGAACCGGGAGGCGAGAAACCAGACCGCGTACGCGACCTCGGTCGCGGTGCCGAACCGCCGGAGCAGGATGCGCGCCTTGACCTCGTCGCCGGCGCCCTCGCGGATGGCCCGCGACATGTCGGTCTCGATGACCCCCGGGGCCACCGCGTTCACCGTGATCCGGCGCGGGGCCAGCTCGACCGCGAGGGCGCGGGTGAAGGCGTTGATCGCCCCCTTGCTGGCCGCGTAGTTGGCCTGGCCGCGCCCGCCCTTCTCCGCGGCGACCGAGCTGATGTTGATGATCTTGCCCGCGCGCCGGGCGATCATGCGCGGGACCACCACGCGCGTCAGGTTGAAGACGCCGCCGACATTGGTCTCGAGCACCGTGCGCACGTCGTCCTCGTCGAGGAATCCCAGCAGGCCGTCGCGGACCACCCCCGCGCTATTGATCAGCACGTCGATGCGCCCGCAGCGCTCCGCGATCCGCTCCACCGCCAGGGCGCACGCCTGCGCGTCGCGGACGTCCACCTGCTCGGCCGCGATCGCCCGCCCGGCGGCCTTGCCGATCGCGACGACCTCCGCGGCGGCCTCGGTGTTCTCACGGAAGAGGAAGGTCACGTCCGCCCCCTCGGAGGAGAGCATCTCGACGATGGCCCGCCCGATGCCGCGGCTGCCTCCCGTGACGATCACCGCCTTGCCGGCCAGCCCGGAGTCCGTGAGCATGCCCGCCTCAGCCCGCAATCGAGAAGCCACCGTCCACGGCCAGCGTGTGGCCGGTGATCATCGCGGCCTCCGGCAGGCAGAGGAGATAGACGGCTCCCGCGACGTCGTCGACGGTGAGCGCCTTGCCGGCCGGGGCGCGCTCTGCGAACGTGGACAGCAGGACATCGCGCTCGGGGAAGGCGCGCAGCGCGTCGGTGTCCACGACACCCGCGCTCACCGCGTTGACGCGGATGCCCCGCGGGCCCAGCTCCTGGGCCAGGGTGCGCACGAGGGACTCGAGCGCGGCCTTGGACGCCCCGACGAATCCGTAGCCGGGCATGGCGCGGTCGGCGCCCAGGCTCGAGATGGCGACGATGCGGCCGCCCGCCGGCATGAGCGGGACGGCACGCTGGGCCAGCAGGGCCAGCGCGAGGGCATTGGTCTCGAGGCACCAGCGCCAGTGCTTGAGCGTCATCTCGAGCGTGGGCTTGAGGACGCCGGAGGCCGCGTTGCTCACGAGGATGTCGAGGTGGTCCCAGTGGCGGCCGAGCTCGGCGAAGAGCTCCGTCACGCTCTCGGGCTTGCCGACATCCGCCTGGATGGCGCAGGCGCGGCGTCCCGCCGCCCGGACCGCCGCGCAGACCGCGTCCGCCTCGTCGTGGCTGTTGACGTAGTTGACCGCCACGTCGCAGCCCGCCGCGGCCAGCTTCAGCGCGATGGCGCGCCCGATGCCCCGGGAGGCCCCGGTGACCAGCGCGATCGTTCCCGCCAGCGGGCCAGGCACGGAGCCGGTCACGCGGCCTCCTCCCAGCGGGTGGCCTTGACGCCCAGGACGAAGACCGCGACCGCGAACGCGCCGATCACCGCGGCGTCGCGCAGCGCGGCGCCGCGGTCGGCCAGGACCATGGCCGCTCGGAGCCCCTCGTTGACGTAGTAGAGCGGCAGGATCCGCGCGATCGTCTGCAGGAAGCCCGGCATCAGCTCGAGCGGAAAGAAGCTCCCCGAGAGGAACATCATCGGGAACATGATGAAGTTGGCCGCCGCGGTCGCGCTCTCCGCCTCGTGGGCGACGCGGGTGAGGATCATCCCGAGCCCGCCGAAGGCGAAGACCTCGAGCACGAGGAACGCGGGGAGCCAAGCGTCGATCCGCAGGCGGACGCCGAACACCAGGTAGCTCACCGCCAGGATGGCCACCGTGCAGATCACCGCCAGGACGAGCTGGTAGAGGACGTTCGACAGGATCCAGTCGGTGCGGGTGATGGGGGTGGTGGAGAGCTTCCGGATGACGCCCTTCTGCCGGAGCTCCGCGTTCATGTTCACCGCGCCGGACAGGCTCGACGTCATCACCGACATCGCGATGATGCCGGGGACGAAGAACTCGATGAAGCGGTACCTCCGGGTCAGCAGCGAGGTCTCGGCCGTCTTGATGAAGGGCGACTGCCCGGACATCGCCTGGTTCACGACCGCGAGGCCGGAGAACAGGATCGGGATCCTCACCGAGCTCTGGGTCGCGCCGGGATTGTGGATGTAGGTGATCGTCACCGAGGCGTTCGGATCGCGGAACGCCGCGTTCGGGATGCCCCCGACGAGGCCGAGCCTCCGCGCGTAGGCACGCTCGTAGCCGCGGGGGATCACCAGAACCAAGATCGCCTTCCGGTCCTGGGCGTACCGGGTGGCGTCGGCGGCCGGGTCCACCGGGATGATGGTGAACGTGCCGCCGAGCTCGAGGTTCTTGACGAGCTGGGCGGAAGCGCTGGTCTGGTCGAGATCCTGCACGTGGAGATCGAAGGTCGCTCGATCCTGATGGAGGAAGATCGCGCCGAACACGAGGACCAGGATGATCGGGAACGCGAGCGTGAAGAACATGATGGACTTCTCGCGGGAGAACGTCTTGAGGCTCACGACGAGATTGGCCGCGATCACGCGCGCGTTAATCACGGAGCGCTTCACCGGTCAGCTTCAGGAAGACCGCCTCGAGGTTGGGCTTGCGCACGTCCAGGCTGAGGGACGGGGCCCCCGCGTCCTTCATGGCGGCGAGGATCTTCTGGATGTCGTCGGGGCCCGTCACGCGGACCGTGATGTTCCGGTGGCTGTCGTGCTCGGGCTCGAAGCCCATCCGCGGGAGGAGCGCGAAGAGCGTGTCATCGGTCGTCTTCAAGGTGAGGACCAGATAGTTGGCGTTGCGGTCGATGAGCTCGCCGGGCGCGCCCATCGCGATGACTTGTCCCTTCGAGATGATGGCGACGGTATCGGCCAGGAGCTCGGCCTCCTCCATGTAGTGCGTGGTGAGAAAGATGGTCTTGCCGTTCTTCTTGAGGTCCTGGAGGACCTGCCAGATGTCGCGCCGGGCCTGCGGGTCGAGCCCGGTGGTGGGCTCGTCGAGGAACACGATCTCGGGGTCGTTCACGAGCGCGATGGCGATGCCCAGGCGCTGCTTCAGGCCCCCCGAGAGGGTCTTGAACTGCGCGTGGGTCTTGTCCGCGAGGTTCACGAGGGCGATCAGGCCGTCGGCGTCCACGTCCGGGCGGGCGAAGAGCCGGGCGTAGTACTGGATGGTCTCGCGGACGGTCAGGCGGTCGAAGGAGCTGAACCCCTGCGGGAGGACCCCGATGCGGGGCACGATGGCGCGCCGGCTCGTCGCGGCGTCCAGGCCGAACACGCGCACCGTGCCCGACGTGGGCGTGCGGATCGTCTCGATGATCTCGACGGTGGTCGTCTTGCCGGCTCCGTTCGGGCCCAGGAACGCGAAGACCTCGCCGGCCCGGACCTGGAAGGAGATGTCGTCGACGGCCAGAAGGCTGCCGTAGCGCTTGGTCAGGTGCTCCACGGTGATGGCGGGCTCGCGCTCGGAGGTCATGGCGCGGGAGCCCGGCCCACGACCACGCAGGCGTTGAGGCCGCCGAAGCCGAAAGAGTTGGAGAGTGCGACGTCGATGTCGTAGGGGCGGGACTTATGAGGCACGAAGTCGAGATCGAAGCCGGGCGCGGGCTCGTCGAGGTTGATCGTGGGGTGCAGGAAGCCGTCCCGCATCTGGACGATCACGGCCACCAGCTCGACCAGGCCCGCCGCGGTGAGGCAGTGCCCCAGCATGGACTTGGTCGCGTTGATCGGGATGCGGTATGCGTGAGCGCCGAAGACCTCCTTGATGGCCTCGACCTCGGCGGCGTCGGCGAGAATCGTGGAGGTGCCGTGCGCGTTGATGTAGTTGACCCGCTCGGGCGCGACGCGCGCGTCGCGCAGGGCGCCGCGCATGACCCGGGTCTGGCCCTCGACGACCGGCCGGGGCAGTCGCGTGGCGTCGCACGTGGACACGCCGCCCAGCAGCTCGGCATGGATCCGGGCGCCACGCGCCCGCGCGGCGGCGAGCGTCTCGAGAATGACCGCCCCCGCGCCCTCGCCGGGCACGAACCCCTGGCGCCTGGCGTCGAAGGGGCGGCTCGCCTCGGTCGGAGCGTCCTCGAATGCCTGCCACACCAGGGCGTTCATCAGGGCCCAGCCCTGGAGCCCGACCGGATCCAGCTCCTGCGTGGCGGCCGAGACCACGACCGCGTCCATGCGGCCCGCGCGCAGGAGATCGGCCGCGCAGAGCAGTGCCGCGTTGCCGCTCGCACAGGCATTGCCGATCATGTAGTTGGGACCCTTGATGGTGAGCAGCTCGCCGAGCTTGCCGAGCACGTCGGTGTCCCAGAAGACCATGCCGAGGCGGGGGTCGATGGAGTCGGGGTCCTGGTCGAAGGCGCGGACGTTCTCCACGAAGTAGTTGTTGTTGAGATTGTTGCCGCCCGCCACGTGTCCGACCCGCTCGGGATCGAGCCCGGGCGCGGGCAGCCCAGCGTCCAGGTAGGCCTGGAGCGCCGCGGCGCCGGCCAGCCGTCCGGTCAGGGGCGTGGCGCGCAGGACCTTGCGGGCCCGCGCGATCAGCTCGGGGGGATACGTCGCGCCGACCCGCGCGAGGTGCTCGGCCAGGTCGAACTCGCACATGTCGCCGCCGATCTTGGACAGCGTGCGCGCGTCCATGTGCTTCCAGCGGGTGATGCCGGAGCGGCCCGCCTGGAGCGCGGCGCTGAACTCGGCGCACGTCTCCCCGATGGGGGTCACGACGCCCATGCCGGTCACGACTATCCGACGAGTGTCGGTCATGCCCGGGCGGCTCCCTGCGGCGCGGCGGCGAGCAGCCGGCGGCAGGCATTCGCGATGAGGGGCGCCGCCGCGCCGTTCTGGAGCGGCATCAGCCGGCGGAGCTCGTCCAGGTCGAGGTCGGAGTAGGTCTCCTTGCCGAGGGCCAGGCCGACGAAGGCGGTGGACGAGAAGCGCGTGATCAGGACGCCGCAGTTCGCGATCATCTCCTCCGCGCTGCCGGTCGCGAACACCCGGGCGCCCGGCGCGTGCCGGTGGATCTCGCGGGTGGCGCGCTCGACGCGCTCGTTCGGGTGCAGCTTGAAGAAGAGCGGCCGCCGGCCCGCGAGCTCGACCGCGCGCCGGATGAAGGCGGGCCGATCTTCGCGCCGGAAGAGCTCACGGAGCGGCGACGTGCACGCGAGCGCGTAGTCGTGATGCGGGAAGTCATTGTGGCCGTAGCGCCGGCAGTCGTCGAAGTTGGGAATCCCGGTGACGACGATCTTCTCGGAGCGCACCCCGTGCCGGACGAAGAGATCGCGATACCCGTCGCTCGCCACGCAGAAGATGCGGTATCGATCGCTGAGTCCGGTGGTGGACGTGCCCGCGAGCCAGCGCGGCAGGAATCGGAGGCGCGTCACGAGATGGAACGCGGCCGATTCCGGGTCGGTGATGCCTTCCTGCACCAGCACGATCGGGAGGTGGCGGATGTTCTTCTGGACGAACAGGTCCGTGCACGTCACCACCAGGTCGTAGCGGCCGTTCCGACCCTGGTAGTCCACCGGGAGGGCGTGACTCTGGAGATAGCCCCGGCAGCGTCCCGCCAGCTTGTGCCCCGCGATCGTGAACTCGATCAGCCCGAGCTTCCGGAGGATCTCGGTGGGCCCGTCGCAGTAGTAGGGCGTGAACGCGTGCTCGTACTCCGGGAGGTGCTCCGAGACCTGGTGCATCTGGGTCGTCTGGTTCATCGAGCCGCAGATGAAGAGGATCCGCCCCGTCACGGCAGCCATCCCGCCTGGCGATACCACTCGACGGTGGCGGCCGCGCCGTTCCTGAGCCCGACGCGCGGGATGACGCCGAGCTGCCGGCGCGCCTTGCCGGTGTCACAGCGCCAGTGGCCGGCCGCCTCGCGGACCTTGCCGCGGGAGAAGTACGCGGGGCGTCCCGCGGACCACGCCCAGGCGTCCGCGACGGTGGCGAGGGCGAGGAGAATCGGGAGGGGGATGCGCACCGGGGTGGGCTGGACCCCGAGCGCCTCGCCCAGGGCGTCCCCGAATTGCTCCCACGTGAAGGCACCGTCGCCCGCGACGTGGAAGACCTCGCCGGACGGGCTCCTGGCCTCGCCCGCGGTGAGCAGCGCGGTCACCAGATCCTGGACGTAGCAGAGGCTGAGCGTCCGCGAGGGGCCGGCCGGCATCGGCAGAAGCCCCCGGGCCACCCACCGGGCGACCTCCAGAACACCGCGATCGCGGGGACCGTAGACGACGGGCGGGCGCAGCACGGTGACGTGCAGGCGATCCCGCACCGCGAGCACGGTCGCCTCGGCCTGCAGCTTGCTCCACCCGTAGGGGGACACCGGACGGGGCGCGACGTCCTCGGCATACGCGGTGGCCGCCGACATCGGCCCCACCGCGGCGAGGCTGCTCAGGTGGACGAGGCGGCGAGGGCCGCCCGGGGCCTCCAGGCACGCGTGAACCAGATGGCGCGTGCCCTCGCCATTGACGTGGAAGAACTCGCGCGCCGTGCGGGCCCGCGTCAATCCGGCCACGTGGTAGACCTGGTCCACGCCGCGCAGGGCCTCGCGGAGCGCGCGCGGCTCGTCCATGCCGCCGCGGACGATCGTCGCCGACGGGATCTCGGAGAGCCAGCCGAGCCGCCGCGGGTCCCGCACGAGACAGCGGACGTCGTGGCCGCGGGCGAGCAGGGCTTCGACGAGGTGGCTCCCGATGAATCCGGTGCCTCCGGTCACGAGTACCCGCACGCGAGCTCTCTACCCAAGGGCCGTCTCGTAGATCCGGTAGGTCTTCGCCCGGCGCGCGCCCAGCTTCCTGAGCACCGCGTTCGCCGCGGTGTTGCTCTCGAGGATCCAGGACATCTCGCCCTTGCGGTAGTTGCGCTTGGTCCTGACGACGTCACACGTGCGGCAGCAGAGGGCGACCTCGATGCCCCGCAGGCGATGCTCCCGGCGGACACCCAGTACGGGCATGCGCCATGCGTCGATCTTCCGCCGGTGCCAGAGGATTTTCAGCAGGCCGAGGGGAAAGAGCCGGCCGCCCGCCCGCCGGAGGGCCTGATTCATGTCGGGCAACACGAAGGACAGGCCGGCCGGCTCGCCGTCGTACTCGGCGATGAAGAACAGATCGCGGTCGTAGATCATGCGGAACTCGCCGACGATCCGGTCGAACTCCTCCTCGGTGAGGGGCGCCGCGCCCCAGTTCTCGGCCCAGGCCTCCGCGTAGATCGTCCGGATCCGCTCCATCTCGTTCTTGAAGTCGCGGACGTCCACCGTCCGGATGACGAGTCGGGGATCCTCGAGGACGCGATCGGCGATGGCGCGCAACCGCTCCGGGATGTCCTCGCTCTCGAGCATGACGTACGCGAAGAGATCCTGGATCTTCCGGAGACCGTGCCCCTCGATGAGGGCCGGATAGTACGGCGGGTTGTAGGTCATCCGGATGCGGGGCGGCTCGTCGAAGGCGTCGAGGAGCAGGCCCACCTCGTGGTGCATGGAGAAGCTCAGCGGGCCACGCATGATCTTGAGCCCCCGCTCCGCCAGCCAGGTCGCGGCGGCGTCGAGCAGGGCGCCGGCGACGGCCGAGTCGTCGACGCACTCGAAGAAGCCGAAGAAGCCCGCCCCGTCCCGATGGGCCCGGATGTGCTGATTGTTCTCGTGCGCGGAGATCCGCCCCACCGGCTCGTCGCCCCGGAACGCCATGTAGAGCTGGGCGGTCGAATGGGCGAAGTACGGATTCTTGGCCTGGGGTGAAGAACTGGAGCTGCTCGAAGATCAACGGCGGGACCCAGTTGGGATCATCCCGGTAAATTTTCCATGGAAACGTGACGAAGGCTTTGAGCTCCTTTCTACGTCCCATCTCGATGGGGCGTATCGAGACCGCGGCCGATCTCGCCATGGGTGAATCTTATCGGGCCGCGTCACGCGAAGGATAGTGTCTCATTGGGAACACCCGAAGGATGGGGTCGGGTGTAGCCTGAATCAGTCGACGAATATGCGTCGCGAGGATGCCCAGACCAACACGTCAGCACCGATTTCTTGACCCGCCCGCGGTCGCGACGACGCTGGTGGATCTGCTGCAAGAACGGGCAGACTCCCAGGCGGACGACCGCGCGTACACGTTCCTGGCCGACGGGGAGTCCGAAGACGGCCATCTGACCTACGGGGAGCTGGACCGGCAGGCCCGCGCCATCGGCGCCTGGCTCACGTCGGCGGGCCTGAAGGGCCAGCGCGCCCTGCTCCTGTATCCGCCCGGGCTCGACTTCATCGCCGCGTTCTTCGGCTGCCAGTACGCCGAGGTGGTGGCGGTGCCCGCGTATCCGCCCCGGCTGAACCGCGCGCCGACCGGCATCCAGGCGATCGCGGCCGACGCCGGCGCGACGGTTGCGCTCACGACCGACGCGGTGCTGGAGCGGATCGGGGCGCTGATCGATCAGACCGCGGACCTGAGGGCCCTGCGCTGGCTCTCCACCGACCCGCCCGCCCACGGGACGGATCGGAGCTACGAGGGGCAATGGCAGCGGCCGCCGATCACCGGCGACACGCTGGCGTTCCTGCAGTACACCTCGGGCTCGACGGGCACGCCCAAGGGCGTGATGCTGAGCCACGCGAACCTGCTGCACAACTCGGCGGTGATCGCCTACGCGTTCGAGCACACGCGGTCCTCCTCCGGCGTGTTCTGGCTGCCGAGCTATCACGACATGGGCCTGGTCGGCGGGATCCTCCAGCCGCTCTTCATCGGCCGGCCGAACATCCTGATGCCGCCGATGGCGTTCATCCAGAAGCCGTTCCGCTGGCTCCAGGCGATCTCCCGCTACCGCGCGACCACGAGCGGCGGCCCCGATTTCGCCTTCGACCTGTGCGTGCGCAGGGTCACCGCCGAGGAACGGGAGACGCTCGATCTCGGGAGCTGGACGGTGGCGTTCAGCGGAGGCGAGCCGGTGCGGGCGGAGACTCTCGAGCGGTTCGCCGAGACGTTCGCGCCGTGCGGCTTCCGGCCGGAGGCGTTCTACCCCTGCTACGGGATGGCCGAGGCGACGCTGCTGGTATCGGGCGGACACAAGACCGCGCCGCCCATCGTCCGCGCTTTCGATGACCGGACGCTCGGCGCCGACCGCGCGGTGCTGACGGAGCCCGGCGCCGACGGCGGCCGCGACCTGGTGAGCTGCGGCCAGGCCATGCCGGATCAGCGGACGGTCATCGTCGATCCGAACCGGCTGACCCGCGTGCCGGACGGCGAGGTGGGCGAGGTCTGGGTCTCGGGGCCGAGCGTGGCGCAGGGCTACTGGCAACGCAGCGATGAATCGGACCAGACGTTCCGCGCTCGCCTGCGCGACACGGGCGACGGTCCATTTCTGAGAACGGGCGACCTGGGCTTCACGCACGACGGTGAGCTCTTCGTCACCGGGCGGCTGAAGGACCTGGTGATCGTCCACGGGCGCAACCACTACCCTCAAGATATCGAGGCCACCGTCGCCCGGAGCCACCCGGGCCTGCGGGCCGGGTGGAGCGCGGCGTTCACGGTGGGGGAGGGGCCTTCGCTGAAGCTGGTGATCGTCCTGGAGCTGGAGCGGCACCAGCGGGCGGAGGCGGCCGAGGTATTCGGGGAGGTCCGCCGCGACGTGGGCCGGGAGCACGAGCTCGTGGTCGACTCGATCATGCTCGTGCGCGCCGGGAGCATTCCCAGGACCTCCAGCGGGAAGATCCAGCGGCGCGCCTGCCGCGACGCGTTTCTCGAGCCGAGCCTGGACGTGGTGGCGGAGTGGCATCGAGCCGGGAGCGACGAGCCGATCGCGGCACCCGCGGCTCCGCGCCGCGGGATTCGCGAGGCCGCCGGCCCGGCCCGCGCCGCGGCCGTTCGCCGAGCGGCGAGCTCGAACGGCCGGCGCGCGGTGGCCCGAGTACAGACTCTCGAGGCGACCACCGAGGTCGTGCTGGACGTGGTCCGGTCGATCGGCAAGGACCGCACGGTCGGGCTCGAGCTCGACTCGTCCATCGTCGAGATGGGGCTGGACTCGCTCGAGCGCATGGAGATCGTGGCGGCGCTGGAGAGCCACTTCGGCGGCCGGCTCCCGGACCAGGTGGTGGCCGAGATGTACACGTGCCGCGAGGTCATCGACGCGGTCCAGAAGTACCTGGTGGACGGCCGGGACTCGCGCGGCATGCCGGGCGGAGTCGAGATTCCGGCGGAAGATTATCGGTTCGATCTCTACCCGGAGTACCTCAAGCTCCGGCAGAGCTTCGAGATGCTCGAGGCGACCGGACTGGCCAATCCGTTCTTCCGGGTCCACGAGCGGGTCGCCAACGACACGACCGTGATCGGCGGCCGGGAGCTGATCAACTTCTCCAGCTACAACTACGTGGGCATGTCGGGCGATCCGGTGGTGTCCGCCGCCGCGCGCGCCGCGATCGACCGCTACGGGACGTCGGTGTCGGCCAGCCGCCTGGTGTCGGGCGAGACCGGCCTGCACCGCGAGCTGGAGCGGGGGATCGCCGACTTCATCGGGGTGGACGACGCGATCGTCTTCGTCGGCGGGCACTCGACGAACGAGACCACGGTGGGCCACCTCTTCGGGCCCGGCGACCTGATCCTGCACGACGCCCTCGCGCACAACAGCATCGTCCAGGGCGCCATGCTGTCGCGCGCCCAGCGGCGTCCGTTTCCCCACAACGACTGGCAGGTTGTGGACCGGGTGCTGGCCGACCTGCGCGGCGATCATCGCCGCGTGCTGGTCGCGATCGAGGGCGTCTACAGCACGGACGGCGACATCCCGGACCTGCCCCGCTTCATCGAGGTCAGCAAGCGCCACAAGGCCTTCCTCATGGTGGACGAGGCCCACTCCGCCGGCGTCCTGGGGCCCCACGGGCGCGGCATCGGCGAGCACTTCGGGGTGAATCCCCAGGACGTGGACCTGTGGATGGGTACGCTCAGCAAGTCCTTCGGGAGCTGCGGCGGGTACATCGCGGGCGACCGGGCGATGGTCGAGTACCTGAAGTACACCGCGCCCGGCTTCGTGTACAGCGTCGGCATCTCGCCGGCCAACGCGGCGGCCGCGCTCGCCGCGATCCGGCTGCTGGCCGCGGAGCCCGAGCGGATCGCCGCGCTGCACGAGCGGGCGCGCCTGTTCCTGGCGCTGGCCCGGGAGCGGAGCCTGAATACCGGCCTGAGCCACGACTCGCCGATCGTCCCGGTGATCCTGGGGGATTCGCTGCATTGCCTGCGGCTGTCGCAGGCGATGTTCGACCGCGGGATCAACGTGCAGCCGATTCTCTACCCGGCGGTCGAGGAGCGGGCGGCGCGGCTACGGTTCTTCATCACGGCCGGCCACACCGAGGAGCAGATCCGCCACGCGATCGACGTGACGGCGCAGGAAGTCGGCCGGATCAACCCGAAGTACCTGCGCCGGGCCTAGGGCGGCTCGGGCCCGTGGGTGTCCCGCGCTCGACCTCGAGCGCCCCGCGGATGAGGCCGAACTCCCGCCCGAACCGTGTGAGAAGCTCGCTCGGCCGGTGCGCCACGAGTCCGATCTCGACCGGGTCGGCCGGCTCGATGGATTCGCGAACGGTCTTGGTGGGCGCGGTGGTGTGGGCGAGGTAGAGATCGATCAGCTTCCCGATGGAGTCGCCGTCGCCCGGCCGCTGGTTCTCTGTGAGGCTGGCGAGCTGGGCTTCGTCGGGGATGCGGCGGCCGGGCCTCAGGCGAAGTTCTTCAATACCTCGGTGCAGCCACAGAGGAGGTCGGGAGCGCGGTCCACCGGGGCCTGGTAGGTGCGGGCGCCGCGGTGTCCGCTCGCCGCGGTGTCGTCGGCGCGGCCCCAGGCCTCGGCGGTCCAGAGGCATACCGCGAGGGTCAGTGCCGGCACGAGGACCAGCGTCGATCGTCCAATCACGCGGTTTCCCTTCATCGCTTGATCCAGAGATTCCGGAGCCAGGGTCGGGGCCGCAGGATGCGGGTCCCGACGATCGGAATGGCGGCACCGATGAGCGCGACCATCGCCATGGCGATCAGCCCTGCTCCCACGAACACCACCATCGCGATCACGACGCTGTTCATGACGTGTACCTCCGTCATCGACACTTGCGAAGCCTAGACCAGGCGCGGTGCCCTTGATGAACCGTGTCTGGGTCCTTCCATTAAGGGCTGAGTCTAGTCAACGAGTGCCGGCCTCGCTATTGGACCTTGGGCCACCCGGACGCGGGTCGGAGGCGGGCCTAAAGCCGTAGACCCAAGAGCCAGTAGGCCGGCGCGCGCGCCCTGCGTAGAGTCGGGACAAGCAAGGCGCTGTTAACTACGGCAGGAGGGACGAACACATGAAGCAGCAATCCAGAAGCGTAGGTGTGATGCTGGGCGCGATCCTCGCGCTGACCATGCTCTTCGGAGCCGGTTGCGCGAGCGGTCCGTTCGAAGATCCCCGCAACATGGGGCCGGCTGGTCCGGTCGGCATGACGGGGCCGCAGGGTCCGCAGGGCCCGACGGGTCCGAACGGTGTGGCGGGCATCCAGGGCCCCGGCGGTCCGCAGGGCGTCACCGGTCCGGAGGGCGTGATGGGCCGACAGGGCCCGCAGCGTCCCTGGGTCACGTTCGCTGACTTCCTCTTCGACTTCGATCGCAGCGCGATCCGCGGCTCGGAGACCGGCAAGATCGACAAGCTCAACCAGTACATGAAGGAGCATCCCGGTATCGAGGTCGGCCTGGATGGCCACGCCGATCCTCGCGGGACCCCGGCGTACAACCAGCCCCTCAGCCAGCGTCGTGTGGACGCGGTCAAGGCGGCCCTGGTGAACTCGGGCATCGCGACGGACAAGATCTCGACGGGCGCGTTCGGCGAGTCGCAGCCGAAGTGCTCGCAGGCCACCGAGGAGTGCTGGCAGCGTGACCGTCGCGTTGAAGTGCTCGTGCGGCGCCTAGAGTAAGAGGATCAACCCATGAGAATTCTCACGAGTCTGATCGTGGTGGCGGCCCTGTCCGGGTGCGCCTACCAGAGCGGCTACATCGATGATCAGGGCGTATGGATCGCCAAGGGCGAGCCGTACGCGAAGGGTACGTGCCGCTCGAGCGCGCCGTACGCCATGGGGCCGCAGGGCCCCACGGGGGGCCCCGGGGCTCCTGGGATCGCTGGAGCACCGGGGGGACCCGGAATCGCCGGACCGATGGGCCCGCAGGGGCCGCAGGGACCGGCGGGGCCGGTTGGAGCGGTTGGTGTGACGGGTCGGGGGGGGCGCGCCGGCGTAGGCGGCTGGTCCTCGATGGAGAACGTGAACTTCAAGTACGGCAGCTCGGATCTGCAGGAGAAGTGCAAGGAGAAGCTCGCGAACTTCGCCCTGTGGATGCAGAACAACCCGCTGGCCCAGGTGAGCCTCGATGGCCATCAGGGCGACGCGGATGATCGGAACCAGGTGCTGGCCGGCAATCGCATCACCGCGGTCAGGAACGAGCTCATCAGGCTGGGCGCCTCGCCCGACCGCATCACGGTCGGCTCCAACGGGAGACAGAGGCCGGTCTGCAACGCGGCGACGGATACGTGTCTGGAGTTGAACCGCAGGGTCGAGATTCTCGCAGTCAGATCCTGAGGTCATCAGGGCACTCCCTCCGCGCTCCTTCTCGCGGAGGGGGTGCCCTTTACCCCGAGAGAGGACAGAACATGAAGAGATCGCGTGTCGGAGTCGGCGTCGTCGTGGTGCTCATCGTGCTGATCGCGGGCGGGGTGTGGACCTACTCGTCGCGGCGCGCGGCCGGGGTGCGTGACACCCTGCGGCTGGTCAAGGACACCTCGCAGGACACCGCCACCACCACCAAGGTGAAGACCGCGCTGCTACTGTCGAAGCACGTCTCGGCCTTCGACACCACGGTGGCGACCGCCCGAGGTGAAGTCACCTTGACCGGAGAAGTGCCGACCGAGGAGGTCAAGGGGCTGGCCGCCGCCATCGCGCGGGACACCACCGGCGTCAGCGCCGTGCACAACAACCTGACCGTCAATCCCGGGGTCGGAGCCAACCCGGAAGCGGCGAGCATCGGCGATCGCGTGGCGGATCTCGAGATCAAGACCCTCGTCACCGATCACCTCGCCCAATCGGCCGAGCTGCAGAACGAGCACATCACGGTGCAGGTGAGCAAGCGGCGCGTCTCGCTGGACGGAACGGTGGACTCGCCGGCCCAGCGCCGCGTGGCCGACCGGATCGCCCTCCTGGTACCCGGCGTGCTGGAGCTCGCGAGCAATCTCACCGTCACCACCGCCTCGGGCACCCCCGAGAGCCCGGACGACAAGCTGGCGCATCGCGTGGAGTTCGAGCTGTACGCGACGAAGGCGGTGGCGCTCAAGGACGTGCAGGTCCGATCGCAGGACGGGTCGGTGTACCTCAGCGGCAAGGTGGGCTCCCGCGCCGAGAAGCTGCTGGCGGAGCGGGTGACCCAGTCGGTCGAGGGCGTGACGAAGGTCGTCAACAATCTGAGCGCCTCGGAAGACCCGCGGTAGGCGTAGCGCACCCTGGAGACCCGTCGGTGGTAGGGGGTGATGACGCATGGAGACCCTGTTGATCATTATCCTGGTGGTGTTCCTGCTGGGTGGTGGAGGCTGGGGGTATTCTCGTTGGCGTCGGTAGCCGGGCGCGATGGACGGAAGCTGAAGCTCCCGCCTCGCATCGGCCGCAAGGATCTGCAGGATCCTGATCGCGATGTGCCGGAGCCGGCCCGGCCGGCTCCGGCCGACGACAAGAAGTAGGCCTCCTCTTCCCCGCCCCCTTCCTGCCGCTTGACGCTGTGCCCCCGGCGGGGCAGTATCCCCCAACGACACGGAGGTCGCGGGGCCTGGCCAGGGGGGCTGCGGCGGCCGCGCGCAAGAAGGCAGGGCGAGCTGCAATAGGGGGACGGTCATGGTCGACCACGGGCAAACACCTCGGACATACCGGCGCAGGTCCCGGTTCCTGATTGCCCTGCTGGTGGGGCTCCTCTCCGCGATGGCGGCGGCGGGCGCGCTGGCCCAGGCCGGGAAGAGCGGCCTCATCGGCAAGCTCGAAGGGCCCGAGGTCGTCACCGACCCTGCGAAGTTCCCCAAGACGCTCCACGAGGCCCCGCAGCTCGCGGCGCTGGTCAAGGCGGGCAAGCTGCCGCCGGTGGCCGAGCGCGTCGGGCAGGACCCGCTCGTCATCAAGCCCCTGCGCGAGATCGGCCGGTACGGTGGGACGTGGCGCGCCGGGTTCACCGGTCCCGCCGACTTCTGGAACGGGTTCCGGTGCTGCTCGGGGCCGGATCATCTGATGTTCTGGGACTACACGGGCGACAAGGTCCTGCCGAACCTCGCCCGGGGCCTCGAGATGCAGGACGGCGGGCGCGCGTGGCTGCTGCACCTGCGCCGCGGCATGAAGTGGAGCGACGGCAAGCCGTTCACCGCCGACGACTTCGTGTTCTGGTTCGAGGACATCTACCGGAACAAGGACCTGATCCCGACCCCGTCCGCGGCCATGGCCATCAACGGCAAGCAGGGCGTGATCGAGAAGGTCGATACCTACACCGTGCGGTACAAGTTCCCCGAGCCCTACTTCATGCTGCCCGACGTGCTGGCCGGCTCCACCGACCTCGCCGGCCAGATGTTCGGGTACCGCGGCATGGGCGGCTTCGCGCCCGCCCACTACATGAAGCAGTTCCACCCGAAGTACGCGGGAGCGGCCGAGCTGGACCGGAAGGTGAAGGAGGCGAAGTTCGACAGCTGGGTGCGCATGTTCCTGGCCAAGAACGACTGGGCGCTCAACCCGGATCTGCCGGTGCTCTCGGCCTGGAAGACGGTGACCCCGATCAACACGCCGACGTGGACGCTCGAGCGCAACCCGTACAGCGTCTTCGTGGACACCGCGGGCAACCAGCTGCCCTACATCGACCGCGTGGTCCTGAGCCTGGCGGAGAACCTGGAGGTGCTGAACCTGCGCGCGGTCGCCGGCGAGTACGACTACGCGTCGAGGCACGTCGACCTGGGCAAGCTCCCGGTCTTCATCGAGAACCAGCAGAAGGGTGGGTACAAGGTCTATCTGGATCCCGGCGACTACGGCGGGGACATGATCATCAAGTTCAACCTGAACTACGACGCAGACCCCGAGATCGGCAAGTGGTTCAACACCGCCGACTTCCGGCGCGCGCTCGCGCTCGGCATCGACCGCGACCAGATCAACGAGACCTTCTGGCTGGGCACGGGCACGCCCAGCTCGGTGGTGCCCGCGGACGGCAACAAGTACAACCCGGGTCCGCAGTACCGGAAGATGTGGGCCACCCTCGACATCAAGAAGGCCAACGAGATGCTCGACAAGATCGGGCTCGGCAAGAAGGACGGCGAGGGCTACCGCCTGCGCGCGGACGGCAAGGGCCGGCTGCGCATCGAGATCATGACGCTCGGGGGCCAGTTCGTGCAGTACACGCAGATCTCGGAGATGATCCGCGAGCAGTGGAAGAAGATCGGCATCGACCTCACGGTGCAGGAGGTCGAGCGGAGCCTCGCGCTCAAGCGGACCGCGGCCAACGAGCAGCAGCTCGGCGCGTGGAACAACGACGGCAGCGAGCATCTGTTCACCTTCCCGCTCCACGTGTTTCCCTTCGAGCTCGCCGCGGTGGCTTCGTCCGGGCCGCTCTACGTCAAGTGGTTCCACTCCGCCGGCGCGCAGGGCAAGGAGCCCGAGCCGCGGATGAAGGAGCTGATGGAGAAGTGGAAGAAGGCCTTCGGCGTGCCCGAGAAGGAGCGGATCCAGCTCGGCAAGGATATCTGGAAGATTGCCGCCGAGGACGTCTACATCATCGGCGTGATCGGCATGGGGCCGGCCTCCATGGGCGTGCGCGTCGTCAAGAACAACATGGGTAACATCCCGTCGCGCCAGTACAACAGCCCGGACGGCAAGACCCCGGGCATCTCGCGTCCGGCGACGTTCTTCTACAAGAACTAGGTCGCGCCCCTCACCCGGCCCTCTCCCTGACCGGGGAGAGGGCCGGGTGAGGGGCGGTGACCCGGGCTCCGACCCATGCTCGCGTACATCGGCCGCCGCGCTCTCCTCGGGATCTTCACCGTCTGGGCGATCTCCGTCCTCGCCTTCGCCATCATCCAGCTCCCGCCCGGGGACTACGTCACCTCCTACATCGCCCAGATGGCGTCGATGGGCAGCGTGGTCACCGACGAGGAGGCCCAGAACCTCCGGATCCAGTACGGCCTGGGCCAGCCGATCTACGTGCAGTACTTCAAGTGGATGCGGCTGATCGTCCAGGGCAACTTCGGCATGTCCATGGAGTGGCGGCGTCCGGTCACCGAGGTGATCGGGGAGCGCCTGTGGCTGACCGTGATCGTCTCGGTGGCGGCGCTGATTCTCACGTGGGTGCTGGCCCTGCCCATCGGCATCTACTCCGCGGTCCGGCAGTACTCGGTGGGCGACTACGTGGCGACGTTCATCGGCTTCATCGGGCTCGCGGTCCCCAACTTCCTGCTGGCCCTGGTGCTGCTCTACCTGGGATTCGTGCTGTTCAACGCCCACATCGGCGGGCTCTTCTCGCCGGAGTTCCAGGACGCGGAGTGGAGCGGGGCGCGGGCGTGGGACCTGGCCAAGCACCTGCCGATCCCGGCGGTGATCCTGGGCCTGGCCGGGACCGCGCAGCAGATCCGGATCATGCGCGCGAACCTGCTCGACGAGCTGCGCAAGCCCTACGTGGTCACCGCGCGCTCGAAGGGGCTGTCGGAGACCCGGGTGATCCTGCGCTATCCGGTGCGCGTCGCGCTCAATCCGTTCGCGAGCACGATCGGCTACACGCTGCCGTACATCGTCTCGGGCAGCATCATCGTGTCGCTCGTGCTCGGATTGCCGACGGTCGGGCCGCTCCTGCTCAAGGCCCTCATCGCCCAGGACATGTTCCTGGCCGGGACCATCGTGCTCCTGCTCGGGGTGATGACGGTGATCGGGACGCTGATCTCGGACATCGTGCTCGTGCTGATCGATCCGCGGATCCGCCTGGAGGAGACGTGATGGCCGAGCCCGAGGCGATCCTCGAGCGTGGGCGCGAGCCCCTGGGCGGGCCGACCGCGGTGGCCGACACGCGGGAGCAGCGCATCTTCGTCGCCTCGCAGTGGCAGCTCATGTGGTGGCGGTTCCGCAAGCACAAGGTGGCGGTGGCCAGCGCGCTCGTCGTGGTGGGCTTCTACATGATCGTCCTCGGCGCGGACTTCCTCGCCTACGCCGACCCCAACGCGTCGGAGGCGCACCGCTCGCTCATGCCCCCGCAGCGCGTGTACTGGTTCGACGGGGGGCGTTTGAGTCCTCACGTGTACGGATTGAAGGGCGCGCGCGACCCGCAGACCTTCAAGCGCGTCTATGTCGCGGACCCGGATCGGAAGATCCCGATCCGGTTCTTCGCCGAGGGATTCGAGTACCGCCTCTTCGGGCTGATCCCGACCACCCGGCATCTCATCGGGGTGGATGGCGGGGCCGACGCCACCCAGGCGGTGTTCCTGCTCGGCACGGACGTGCAG
This sequence comes from uncultured Candidatus Rokubacteria bacterium, assembly GCA_963747235.1. GTDB lineage: Bacteria > Methylomirabilota > Methylomirabilia > Rokubacteriales > CSP1-6 > CAMLFJ01. The sequence continues at coordinate 684 of CAVVEU010000012.1, read as the reverse complement.
GGACGGGACCTCTGGTCGCGGTTGATGTACGGCACGCGGATCTCCCTCACGATCGGGCTGTTCGGGGTCACGGTGAGCCTGATCCTGGGCGTGGTCCTGGGCGGGTTCTCGGGTTTCTACGGCGGGATGGCCGACACCATCATCCAGCGCACGATCGAGATCCTCCGGTCCATCCCGACGATTCCCCTCTGGATGGGGCTCGCGGCGGCGCTGCCGCGGGACTGGTCGGTGCTACAGGTCTACTTCGCGATCACGATCATCATCTCGCTGCTCGGATGGACGGAGCTGGCCCGCGTGGTCCGGGGCCGTTTTCTCGCGATGCGTGAAGAGGACTTCGTCGTCTCCGCCCGGCTGGTCGGGTGCAGCCAGATGCGGACGATCTTCGTCCACATGGTGCCGTCGTTCATGAGCCACATCATCGCGGCCACCACGCTGGCCCTGCCCGCCATGATCATCAGCGAGACCGCGCTCAGCTTTCTGGGGCTGGGCCTGCGGCCGCCCGCGATCAGCTGGGGCGTGCTGTTGCAGCAGGCGCAGAACGTCCAGACCGTCGCGATCTCGCCGTGGCTCATGCTCCCCGCGGTGCCGGTGATCATCGCGGTCATGGCCTTCAACTTCCTGGGTGATGGCCTGCGCGACGCCGCGGATCCCTATGGCCGCTGAGCCGCTGCTATCGGTGCGGAA
>CAVVEU010000011.1:0-82512 GCA_963747235.1 uncultured Candidatus Rokubacteria bacterium | reverse complement strand
GGAGGACGAGGAGGAGCCAGCCCACCAGGAGGGTCAGCACGGTGATCGGCACGCCCACCTTGCTGTACTCGAGGAAGCCCACCGGGATGCCCGCGCCGCGCGCCTGCTCCACCACGATCAGGTTGGCCACCGAGCCCAGGATCGTGAGGTTGCCCGCGAGCGTGGAGGCCATCGGCGAGCAGCAGCCAGGCGCGCACCGGCTCGCCGAAGGTCGGGATCACGCTCTTGAAGAAGAGCACCGCCGGCACGTTGGAGACGAGGTTCGAGAGCACCGCGGTGACCACGGTGAGCACGAGCGGCCGGTGCAGCCCGGCCGCGGAAGCCCGGCCGAGCACCTCGGCGGCCAGGCCCGTCTGCTCCACCGCGCCGATCACCACGAAGAGGCCGGTGAAGAGCACGAGCAGCCCCCAGTCGATCTCGCGGTACACCTTCTCCGGATTCACCCGCCGCGTGAGCAGCGTGTAGGCGGCGCCCCCGATGGCCACCAGCGCGATCGGCACGCCGGCCAGGAACGCCACCAGCATGACCGCCACCGCCGCGATGGTCTTGATCATCAGGGGGTAGTGCACCGCGAAGCGATCCTCCAGGTCCGCGGCGGGCAGCGCGTCCGGAAGCTGCCCGCGGTACACGAGCCAGATCACGCCGAACACCAGCCCGAGCCCGATGACCGCGACGGGCGCCTCGCGCAGCAGGAAGGCGCGGTAGCTGATGCCGGAGAAGCTGCCCACCAGCATGTTCTGCGGATTACCGGTCAGCGTGGCCACGCTGCCCACGTTGGCCGCGGTGGCGAGCGCGATCAGGTACGGCACCGGCGGCAGGCGGAGCTGACGGGCGAGGTCCAGCACGATGGGCGCCATCACGAGGCACACGACGTCGTTGACGAAGAGCGCGGAGAGCACGCCCGCCGCGACGATGATCAGGGCCAGCAGCCCGACCGGCGTGTGGGCCCGCCGCACCGCCGCATAGGTCACGAGGCGGAAGAAGCCGGAGAGGCGCAGGTAGGCGGCCACGATCATCATGCCGAAGAGGAGCACCAGCGTGTGGGCGTCCACCGCGGCCACCGCCTTCTCCCACGGCAGGACCCCGGTCACCACGACGAGCGCGCCGCCGATGATGGCGACGCCGGTACGATCCACGCGAAAGAACGGCAGGCGGCCGAGCGCCAGGCCCAGGTAGGTACCGACGAACGCGACCAGCGCGATCAGCCGCTCGAGGTACAGCTCGGCCATCTCAGTAGCCGATGGCGGCGCCGTCGCTCCGCGGGTCGGCCCCGCCCACCCGCGCGCCGCTCCCGGGATCGATCGTGATGCCGTGGGCGTGCCCGGCGAGCTCGTTCCAGGCCTCCCAGCGATTGATCTCGTGGCCCCGCCGCGCCAGCTCGGCGATGGTGGCCGGCGCGAAGCGCGCCCTCCAGGTTCAGCACCTCGCGGGCGTCGCCCAGCGCGAAGCGCCCGGCGAGCCAGCGCGGCGCCTCGACGGCCTGCTGGATGTCGAGCCCGAAGTCGATCAGCGCGGTGTAGACCTGGAGGTGGATCTGCGGCTGGCCGTCGGCGCCCATGCAGCCCACGACCTGCCAGAGGCGCCCATCCTTGAAGGCCAGGGACGCGATCAGCGTGTGCAGCGGCCGCTTGCCGGGCTCGAGCCGGTTGGGATGCGCGGGATCGAGCGAGAAGTAGGCGCCGCGGTTCTGCAGCACGACGCCGGTGCTGCCCGCCACCACGCCCGAGCCGAAGCCGAAGTAGAGGCTCTGGATCAGCGAGACCGCGTTGCCCGTCGGCGTCCACCGCCGCGACGTAGACCGTATCGCCGGTCAGGCTGCCGCTCGACGGGACGCGGTCCCAGGGCAGCGCGCGCTTGGGGTCCATGAGGGCCCGCCGCTCGTCGGCGTAGGCACGGGATAGCAAGCGCTCGACCGGCACCGGGCAGAACGCGGGATCGGCGACGAAGCGGTCCCGGTCGTGGAAGGCGATCTGCTTGGCCTGCACGAGCAGGTGCACGTGGTCCGGCCCCAGGAAGGGCAGCGCGCCGATCTCCAGCGGCTCGAGCAGCCGGAGCGATTGCAAGACCGACACGCCCTGGCTCGGCGGCGGCGTCTGGTGGATGGTGACGCCGCGATAGGTGGCGTGGATGGAGTCGCCCCACGTCGCGTGCTGCGCGGCGAAGTCGCGCTCGGTGTAGAAGCCGCCGTGCTCGCGCGCGTGTCGCGCCATCTCCCGCGCGGTCTCCCCCTCGTAGAATCCGGCCCGCCCCTCGGCCGCGCGCTCGAGCGTGCGCGCGAGATCCGGATTGGTGAGCCGCCGGCCCACCGCCGGACTCGGCCCGCCGGCCGAGGAAGATGCGCGCGGCCGCCGGATCCGCCGCGAGCACGTCGGCCGAGCGCTCGATCCACTGCGCGAGCCGCCGCGTGACCGGAAAGCCGTCGCGCGCGTAGCCGACGGCGGCGGCCAGGTCGGTGGCGAGCGGGAGCCGGCCGTGGGCCGCGTGCGCCTGGTACCAGCCGTCCACCGCGCCGGGCACGGTGAGCGTGGCGGGCACGATCCCGCGCACCGGGATCTCGCGGAGCCCACGGGCCGCGAACCAGTCCACGGTCGCCGCGGCCGCCGCGCGGCCCGCCGCCTCCAGCGAGCGCACCGCGCCGGTGCCCGCGTCGTGGATCAGCCAGAAGGCGTCGCCGCCGAGGCTCGTCATGTGGGGGTAGATCACGGAGAGGACGGCGGCGGCCGCGATCGCCGCATCCACCGCGGAGCCGCCGGCCTGCAGGATCGCGACGCCTGCCTGAGAGGCGAGGGCGTGCGGAGAGGTGACCATGCCGCGGTACGACAGCGTGGCCGGCCGCCCGGTCTCCAGGGTGCGATTCCTTCTCTCCCTCTCCCTTCCAGGGAGAGGGCAGGGTGCGGGTGGCTACGCGAGCCGCAGCTCCATCCAGACGTCGGCCCGCGGATTGCGGTTGTAGTCGGCAATCTCCTCGAACCCGTAGCGGCGATAGAGCTTCACCGCCGCGGCCAGCCGGTCTCGCTCGCTGTCCAGCCGCAGCACGCGGCCCCCCAGGGCCCGCGCCTCCTCGAGGCAGCGGTCCATCAGGCGCGGCGCCAGCCCGCGCCCGCGGCAGGCCGGGCGCAGCCACATGCGCTTGAGCTCGGCCACACCCGGCGCCAGGCGGCGCACCGCCGCGGTGCCCACCACGTCGCCCGCGGGATCCACCACGACCAGCATCACGCCCGCGACGCCGTCGTACTCGCCCTGCCAGTCCGCCACGTCGTGATCGAGCCCGTCGGGGTCCACGTCCTCGCCCAGGAAGGCGAAGTAGGCGGCGAGCTCGCGCACGACGCCCTCGTGATCGGCCGGGCCCGCGCGGCGCACCAGGTAGTCGCCGGCCGGCGCGGCCGGGCTACCGCTTGCGGGCATGCGAGGCGAGACCGCGCTCCCAGAGGTACTCGGTCTCGCCCAGGTGCTTGCCGACCCAGCGCGAGAGCACGAAGAACAGGTCGCTGAGCCGGTTCACGTACTTGAGCGGCCACTCGCCGATGTCCTCCACGCGCGAGAGCGCGAGCACGCCGCGCTCGGCGCGCCGGCACACCGTGCGCGCCTGGTGGAGGAAGCCGCCCACCGGACCGCCGCCCGGCAGCACGAAGGACTTGAGCGGGGCGAGATCCTTCTGGCACTCGTCCATCAGCTTCTCGAGCGCGGTCACCTCGAAGGCGCCCACGCGAAACATGCCCTCGTAGAACGACTCGCGCGGGGTGGCCAGCTCGCTGCCGAGATCGAAGAGCTCGTTCTGGATCCGGCGCAGGATCTCGTCGAGCCGGCGGTAGTTCTTGCCGCGCTTGAGCTTCGGCGCGTTGAAGGCCCGCGCCAGCCCGACGATCGAGTTCAGCTCGTCGATGGTGCCGTAGGCCTCGATGCGCGGGGAATCCTTGGGCACGCGGCGCCCGCCGACGAGCGCGGTCGCGCCGTCGTCGCCGGCGCGCGTGTAGACACGGTTGATGCGAACGGGCATGACGGCTCCTCCCGCGCCGAGGCTAGCACAGGTGCTAGACTCTGACCATGAGCGACTGGCGCGACAACCTCGTCACGTCGCCGGAAGACATCGCGCGCGTGGTCCGCGAGAACACGCGCATCGCGGTGCTGGGGATCAAGACCGAGGCGCAGCGCGACCAGCCCGCGTTCTACGTGCCCGAGTACATGGCGCGCGCCGGCTACGACATCGTGCCGGTGCCGGTCTACTATCCGGACGCGACGGAGATCCTCGGGCGCCCGGTCTACCGCACGGTGAGCGCGGTGCCCGCGCCGGTCGAGATGGTCAACGTGTTCCGGCGCCCGCGCGACATTCCGCCGCACGTGCAGGACATCCTGGCCGCGCGGCCCCGCGTGGTCTGGCTCCAGCTCGGCATCCACCACGACGAGGCCGCCGAGACCTGGGCGAAGGCGGGCATCCAGGTCGTGCAGAACCGGTGCCTGCTCGTCGAGCACCGCCGCCTGCGGTAGGCTACGGCGCGCGCAGGGCGGCGATCGTGTCGGCGGTGAGCCGGCAGATGTCGATCATCGCCATCCGGAGATCGTAGGTCGTCCCGAAGCGCGCGATCACGAGCCGCTGGGACGGCACCACCACGACCGTCTGGCCGTAGATGCCGAGGGCCAGGAACGCCTCCGCGGGCATCCCGTGGTCCCGGCGGAAGCGGGCGCCCGGGCTGTCCCCCTCGTTGATCCACCATCCGGCGCCGTATCCGACCCCGGCGCTCGGCGTGGGCGTCGTCGAGTAGCGGACCCAGCCGTCGGGCAGGATGCGCGTCCCGCCCACGACGCCGTCCTCGAGGAACAGCAGCCCGAAGCGCGCCCAGTCCCGCGGCGGCGCGAACAGGAACGCGCCCGCGATCGGCGTGCCGGTGGCATCGAGCTCCAGCGTGGCGCCGCGGATGCCGAGCGGCCCGAACAGCTCGCGCCGCGCGAAGCGCAGCACGTCCCCCGCGCGGCCGCCGGCCCGATCGCGGAGGATGCGCGCCAGGATCGCCGGGTTGCCGTTGGCGTACTTCCACGTCGTCCCCGGCGGAGCCACGAGCGCCGCGCGCTCGGCGAAGCCCGCCATGTCCGGCTCGTTGAAGGCCATCCGGGCGGACGTATCCCAGGCGGTCGACAGGCTCGCGGTGAGCGAGTCGCCCAGCTCGAGCCCGCTCTGCATGCGCAGCAGATGATCCGGCGTGATCGCGCGGCGGGGATCGCCGGGCGCCTGCCAGGCCGCCACCGGCGCCGGATCCTCCATCTTCAGCTTGCCCTGGCGGACGAGAATGCCGAGCAGCGCGTTGTTGACCGACTTGGTCGCGGACCAGCCGTGCACCGGCGTGTCCACGCCGAAGCCGTCGGCGTAGCGCTCCGCCACCACGCGCCCATCGTGCACGATGACGACCGCGTGGGTGCGTCGCACCGGCGTGCCGTCGGGCTCGGCGAAGGCCGCGTCGATCGCGGCCTTCAAGCCCGCCCCGGCCGGCGTGACGATCTCCGGTCCCGCGATGTCGGGAAGAAGCGAGGGGATCGGCCCGTCGGCCTCGATCTCGGCGCGCCCCGGCACCTCGGGCGCCGGCGTCCCGTTCAGGTTGAGACAGCCGAGCCCGTCCCGGTACACCGCCCGGCTCTCGAAGCCGCCGAGCACGCGGACCACGACCACGCGCCCGGCCCGATCCACCTCGTGGCGCACCGCCCAGTTGATCGTGCGGAAGGCCGGGTTGACCGCGATGGCTTCTTCATGCACCCGCGCCGGGTCCAGTCCCGAGACGAACACGTAGGAGCAGAGCACGTGGCTGATGTAGCCCGAGGCAACCCGCATGGGATGGCCGGATCGGCTGGAGCAGCCGGAGACGGCCAGGAGGGCCAGCACCCCCGCGAGAGAACGAACCCCCACTCGCACGAAGGGGATGCTAGCACGCCGCGCCGCGCGCGGCGGTGGGCCTACGAGCGCGTGCCGAGCGCGGCGAGCGATCGCGCCACGTCCTGCCGCTCCGCTTCGGTGAGCGGGGCGTCGCCGAAGCGCGCGCGCTCGTAGTAGCCGGTGAGGCGGCCGAACGCGGCCGCGCGGTCCGGCGCGCGCTCGCCCACTCGCGAGGCGAACTGGCGGGCGGTCTCCGCGGCGCCGGGCGCCAGCCCGCGGCGGGCCAGGAGCCGGAGCGCCCGCTCGTAGAACGCGGGCATCCGGGCCGCCGGCCCGCTCCGCGGCAGGACGTGTCCGTAGCGCCGCAGCCACCACAGCAGCGCCACCACCACCGCGAGGCCCGCGCCGGTCCCCACCGCCGGGTGCACGCGCCAGTCGCGCGGCCACGCCAGGGCCACCCGCGCGTCGGCGGCCTGGCGGTGGACGGAGGCGGCGAGCTGCACCTGGTCGCGCAGGCTCCAGTTGACCACGTAGCGATACCAGCGCATGCGCGCCGCGTCGAAGTAGAGCGACACGCGGCCGGGGATCTCCTCCGCCATCGCCTCCGCGCGCGGCGACGGATCGAAGGCCACCCAGCCCCGCCCGTCGATGTGGACCTCGACCCACGCGTGCGCGTCGCTCAGGCGCACCATGAAGTAGCGGCCGTACGGGTTCCACTCGCCCTGCTGGAAGCCCGCCACCACCCGGGCGGGCACGCCGACGCTCCGCAGCATGACCGCCATCGCGGCCGCGAAGTACTCGCAGTTGCCCGAGCGACGCACGAAGAGGAACTCCTCGAGCGGCGCCCGCGTGGTCTGGGTCTGCCGCTTGAGCGCCAGCGTGTAGCGATAGTGGGTGCTGAGATGCGCGCTGATCCGGCCGGCCGCCGCCTCGGGGTCGGCGCTGCCCGCGGTCACCTCGCGGGCGAGGCGCTCGATCTCGGGCGGCATGGGCGGGAGCTGCAGGAACCGCGCGCGATCGGCGACGGTCAGCGTGGACGACGGGCGGCGCCCAGGCCCGAGCGGCCGGCCGGGGCTGTCGATCTCGGACTCGACGACGTAGTGCAGGCGGGCGCTGGGACTGGACACGGTGAGGCCGTCCATGTCGTCCACCACCAGCGAGGGCGAGCGGATCTCGATCCGCACCGCGCGCGGCGCCGCGAACACCGCGTCGCTCCCGATCGGCTCGAGGTAGATCTCCTGGCGCACCACCGGGCCCGTCCCACGGGGCAGCCCGACCCCGAAGTCGCCCGCGACCGTGCGCTGCAGGTAGCGGCGGGGCGCCGCCGCGCTCGACCACGTCCGGCCGTCGAACTGGTCGAACGCCACCCCGCGCCACCGCAGCCCGGGGAGCGTGGCCGGATCGAGGCGCTCGTCCGCCAGGTAGACGCGCATGACCACCGTGCGGTCGCTCTCGATGTCGCCGAAGCTGCCCAGGTCCACGCGGTCCGAGAACCCGGTCACCATGCGGCCGATGGACGCCCGGAGCGGCAGCGCGGCCTGCCCCACCCGCGGGATCACGAAGAAGAGGCCGGCCGCGAGGACGAAGGTGATGGCGGCGGCGACCAGGCTCACCTGGGTGAGCGGGCCGCGGAAGAAGACCCGGCGGGCGGTGGTCGTGACGTCGCCGGGACGACCCGCCAGCTCCAGCTCGGTCACCACGTGGTTGAGGATCAGCATCCAGGTGCCGAGCAGGAAGTACGCGACGAACACGAAGAGGAAGCTCACGTTGAAGCTGATCGAGGCGGCGGCCACCAGCATGAAGAAGGACAGCAGCCCGGCGTCGCGCAGGTCGCGCAGGCCGCGGCGCGCGAAGAGCCGCAGCAGGATCAGGAACAGCAGCAGGTGCACCATGCCGTCCAGCAGCGAGTAGGCCAGGTAGAAGAGATCCACCGCGATGGCCACCGCCGCGGTGGTCACCAGGCTCCAGCCGAGCGCGGGGCGCACCGCGCCGCGCTCGCGTGCCTGCTCGTGGCCCCAGCTCACCAGGATCGCCAGCACCACCAGCGCGGCGCCCGGCGCCCCGATCAGGTTGGCGAAGTAGAGCGCGGCCACGCCGGCGCACACCATCAGGTACGTGACGAGGCGGAGGGCGAGGAGGGCCGGCATGTCAGACCAGCGCGATCCGGATCTCGCGGAGAGGACGGGTGCCGCGCAGCGCCTCGACGCCGGTGAGGGCGGCCGGCTCGGCGCGCGGGCCCTCGACGTCGTAGAGCGCGAGCGCGGTGAGCATGCGCCGCAGGTGCGCGCGGCCGTGGCCGAGCGGCACCGCGCAGTCCGGGCCCGCCAGCTCCACCCCCGCGCCCGCGCGGGTGAGCGCCACCGCCAGCGAGGCCGCCTCCGAGAGCCCGCGCTCGAGCGCTTCCGCGCCGCGCCGGCCCCGCCCGACCAGCACGAGGCGCGTGTTCTGGCTCGTGTCCGCCTCGAGCTCGCGCACCATGAGGCCTTCGGCCTTGGCGCTGCTGCGCCAGTGGATGAAGCGCGGGTCGTCGCCCGACCGGTAGCCGCGGAGGTTGTAGAGATCGTTGCCGCGGCCGCGGCGCCGGGCGGAGGCGTCGCCGCTCTCGCCGAGCCGGCGGAGCGTCTCGGCCGAGACCGGGCGCACCGCCGGGAACACGACCACGTCGTCGGCGAGCGCGGGCCGCCCCGCCTTCACGAAGAGGCCGAAGGGGAAGCGCGTGGTGAGGCGCACGCCGGTGAGCCGATGGCGGCCGCGCTGCGGCAGCGTCTCTTCCCACGTGGCGAGGCGCTCGAGCCCCGCCTCGATCCGGCGGACGTAGATGAAGCGCGAGGCGGACTCGAGCGAGCGCGCCTCGGGAGCGAGCAGCTCCACCGTGACCGAGTACGAGGTGAACCAGCGCTTGCGGTTGGCGAGCGTGGCCCCGAGCAGCGCGGGCTGGCCCGCGTAGATCTCGTCCGGCGCGACGCCGATCAGCTCGAGGCCCCGCATGCTCTGCTCGGAGAGGATGCCGGAGACCACGATGAGGGCGAGCAGCGCCGAGACCAGCAGGTAGAGCAGGTTGTTGCCGGTATTGATGGCGGCGACGCCCAGCCCCACCGCCACGAGCAGGCACCACCAGCCGTCGCGGGTGGGCTTGATGGTCCGGCGCGGGTGGAACAGCCGCCAGATCGCGGCCCGGACCAGCGTCACCGCCCTACCTCGGAACGGGAACGTCCTGCAGGATGGCGGTGACGGCGGCTTCGCCGTCCATGCCGCCCGCCGCGGCGCCCGCGAGCGAGCCCTTGACGATCACGCGATGGGCGAGGGCGGGCACCGCGAGCTGCTTGACGTCGTCGGGCAGCAGGTAGTCGCGCCCGTCGGCGAGCGCGCGGGCGCGGGCGGCCCGCAGCAGGGCCAGCGAGCCGCGCGGGCTCACGCCCAGCGCGAGCAGCGGCGAGCGGCGCGTGGCGGTCACCAGCGCGACCAGGTAGTCGAGGACCGATTCCTCCACCCGCACCTTGTCGGCCGCTTCCTGGAGCGCGAGCACCTCGTCGGCCTCGACCACCGGCATGAGATCGGCGGGGGCGACGTCGCCGCGGAGCACCGCCTTCTCGTCGTTCGCGGCCGGGTAGCCGATGCGGATGCGCAGCAGGAAGCGGTCGAGCTGCGATTCGGGCAGCGGGAACGTGCCCTCGTACTCGCGCGGGTTCTGGGTGGCCAGCACCATGAAGGGCCGCGGCAGCGGATAGGTCGAGTGGTCGAGCGAGACCTGGGCCTCGTTCATCGCCTCGAGCAGCGCGGACTGCGTCTTGGGCGTGGTGCGGTTGATCTCGTCGGCGAGCACGATGTTGGTGAAGAGCGGGCCCGGCTTGAAGACGAACTCCCGCGCTCTTGGGCTCCCACACCGAGACGCCCAGCACGTCGGAGGGCAGCATGTCGGAGGTGAACTGGATGCGCTGGAACGAGGCCCCGATGGACCGGGCCAGGCCCGAGGCCAGCGTGGTCTTGCCCACGCCGGGCACGTCCTCGATCAGGAGGTGCCCGCGGGCGACCAGGCCGATGATGGCGAGCCGCACCACCTCCGGCTTTCCGAACAGCGCGCGCCCGACGTTTTCCTCGAGACGGCGGATGGTTTCCGTCGAGTCGCCCATAGGATTCCACTATACCGTACGGCGCATTTTTCGACCCGCGCGGGCCGCTGGCCGGGGCTGATCCCATCGGCTACACTGAGCGGCGCAATGGCCTTCGATCCACCCCAACGCGCCCCACTGGCCCCGCAACGCCCGCGCGGCCTGCGCCTTCACGTTCGACCTCGACGCGGAGACGCTGTGGATGGCCCGCGGCGTGCACGAGCCGGTCACCCTCTCGCAGGGGCGATTCGGGCCGGTGGAAGCGCTGCCGCGCATCCTGGCGCTCCTGCGCACGCAGGATATTCGCGCCTCGTTCTTCATCCCGGCCTGGGTGGCCGAGCACCACCAGGACGCGGTGCGCGCCATCGTGGACGGCGGCCACGAGATCGGCTGCCACGGTGACGAGCACGAGCGGGTGAGCGAATTGCCGCCCGACCGCGAGGAGGCCATCCTGGCCCGGAGCGTCGAGGTGCTCACGCGCCTGGGCGGCACGCGCCCGCTCGGCTACCGCGCGCCGGCCTGGCAGCTCTCCGCCGCGACGATCCCGCTGCTCGCGCAGTACGGCTTCGACTACTCCTCGAACATGATGGACCGGCTCTCGCCGTACCTGCATCCGCCGGCGGGCGGCCGCGCGCTCGTGGAGATCCCGGTCTCGTGGGTGCTCGACGACGCCCCGTACTTCATGTTCACCGGCCAGCGGTCCATCCAGCCGCCGGGTCCCGGTGCTGCAGGGCTGGCTCACCGAGTTCGACGGCATCACGGAGGCGCGGGGGGTGACCAACTTCACCTTCCATCCGCAGATCATCGGCCGGCCGTCACGCCTGGCCTGTCTCCGCGAGCTGATGGAGCACGCGCGCCACACGCCGCGGATGTGGATCGCCTCGCTCGGCGAGATCAGCGCGCACTACCGCGCCGCGGTGGAGAGCGCCGCGGGCGGGGCGAGCTAGGCGCGGAAGGCGGGCGCGACCTCGGCCATGAAGCGATCGAGGGTGGCGAAGCGATCGGCGGGGAGCAGGAACGTCGGGATGAAGAGCATGCCCACGCCGGCCTCCCGCAGCGCCGCCAGCTTGTCCTTGATCTGGCTCACGCTGCCCGCCAGCACCGTGTCGCGCGCCTTCTCCGCGTCGGCGCCCATCCGCTTCATGTAGGCCTGCTCGATCTTCTCGATACCCGCGCGGTCGTCCGCGAAGCCCAGCACCATCACCGCCGAGCGCAGGATGCTCTTCGGGTCGCGCTTCTCGGTGGCGCAGTGCTGATCGAGGATCCCGCCCTTGTGCCTCAAGATCGCCGGGCCGCCCCACACGTTCCAGTGATCCGCGTGCCGGGCCGCGATGCGCAGGGTGACCTTCTCGCCCCCGCCGCCGATCATCAGCTCGGGGTACGGCTTCTGCACCGGCTTGGGCATCAGCGGCGCGCCGTCGAGCTGGTAGTACTTGCCCTTGTAGTCGGCCTTGGTCCCGGTCCACAGCGCCTTCATCACGTGGCAGGCCTCGTCGAGGCGCGCGAGCCGCTCGCGGGTGGTGTAGAAATCCATCCCGTAGGCGCGGTGCTCGTTCTCCTGCCAGCCCGCGCCGACGCCGCAGATGAGTCGGCCGCGCGAGATGATGTCCACGTTGGTCGCCATCTTGGCGAGCAGCGCGGGATGGCGATAGGTATTACCGCTCACGATGGTGCCCACGCGCAGGCGCGTGGTCAGGCCGGCCAGGGCGGCGAGCGCCGTCCAGCACTCGAGCGTATCGCCGACGCGGTCGGCGGTATTGGGCATGAAGTGGTCGGTCACGCAGGCCGCGTCCCAGCCGGTCTGGTCCGCGTGGCGCCACAGCGTGAGGATCTCGTCCCAGGTCGTGCCGGTCATGCCGGTGAAGATGGAGAATTTCATGGTGGCTGGATGCTACGGGCCGCCACGCGGGAGGTCAAGTGGAAACCGGATTCCTGATCATTCACCCGGGCGCGCTGGGCGACGTGCTCCAGGCGGTGCCCGCGCTGCGCGGCCTGCGCGCGGTGGCGCCCGCGGCGCCGATCACCTTCGTGGGCCAGCCGCGCCTCGCGCACCTGCTCGTCGAGCTCGGCGTGGCGCAGCAGGCGCGCACGTTCGACGGCTTCGGCCTCGAGGCCCTCTTCGCGGACGCGCCCACCCCGGCCGCGCTGGCGGAGATCATGGGCGGCGCGAGCCGCATCGTCTCGTGGTTCGGCTCGCGCGACGAGACGTATTGCCGCCGGCTTCGCGCGCTCGCCCCGCGCGCGCTCGTCGCGCCGCCGGTGCCCGACGACGACACGCCGGTCTGGCGGCATCTGCTCGGGACGCTGGCCGGCTGGGAGCTCGCGATCCCGGAGCGCGTGGAGCCGCTGCGCGCGCCACCCCTGCCCGCCGACCTGCTCTCGGCCGAGCGCCGGTCTCCGCCGACTCGTCGTGCATCCCGGGAGCGGCGGGGACTGGAAGCGGTGGCCGGTCGAGCGCTTCGCCGAGGTGATCCGCGGGCTACGCCAGCGTCGTGACGTCGACGTGCTGGTGCATCAGGGCCCCGCGGACGCCGAGCCCGCGCAGCGCCTGCTGACGCTGCTCGAGGGCGACGCGACCGTCTTGCTCCAGCCCGACCTGCCGCGCCTCGCCGCGGTGCTCGGCGCCGCGCGCGCCTACCTGGGCGGGGATTCGGGCGTGAGCCACCTGGCCGCCGCGGTGGGCGCCCCGAGCGTGGTGCTGTTTCCGCCCGCGACCTTCCGACGCTGGACGCCCTGGAGCCCGACCGCGGTACCGGTCGAGCTCCAGGGCGTGGACGGCGACGTCGAGCGCGCGCGCGAGGCGCTCACGCGCGCGCTCGGGACTATTTCTGCTTGGCGATCACGTGGTCCTTGATCTTGTCGTAGGTGGCCTGCGGCACCACTTTCTTCTGCACCAGCTCGTCCTTCCGCTTGTAGGGCCGGTTCTGGACGATCTTCTTGGCATACGCGTCGCCGATGCCCGGGATCATCTTGAGATCGGCCTCGCTCGCGGTGTTGAGGTCGAGCGGGTCGTGGCCCATGGACTTCGATGTCGCTCTTGGCCGGGGCCGTCGCGGCCTTGGGGGCCTGGGCCCAGGCGGTCGGGCGCGGTCAGGGCGCCGGTCGAGAACAAGGCCACGACGAGCAGCACGATCAATCGCTTCATGAGGTGCCCTCCTCCTGACGGAAGACTGCGTGAGCTCCTAGCGAATCCCCAGCAGCTCCACCTCGAAGATCAGGGTCGCCCCGCCCGGGATGACCCCGCCCGCCCCGCGATCACCGTAGCCCAGGTGCGCGGGGATGATCAGCTTGCGCTTGCCCCCCACCTTCATGGAGATGACGCCCTCGTCCCAGCCCTTGATGACGCGGCCCTTGCCCACCGGGAACTCGAACGGAGTCCCGCGGTCCACCGAGCTGTCGAACTTCGTGCCGCTCTTGAGCCAGCCGGTGTAGTGCACGCTCACGGTGTCGCCGGTCTTGGGCTGGGCGCCGGACCCCTCGACCAGGTCCACGTAGCCCAGCCCCGTCGCGGTCTCGACAACCTGCTCGTCCTTCTTGTCGGTCATGTGTTGCGCTCCTCCGTGGGTACGAGGCGATCGAGATCCTTCGCCAGCGCGTCCGAGACGCGCGTGAGCGGGAGCCGGCACTCCGCCGAGGCGATCAGGCCCCGCCGCCAGAGGCAGTGCTTGATCGGCACCGGGTTCGGCTCCTTGAAGAGCAGCGGCACCATCGGCTCGAGCCGCGCCCAGGCCTTGAGCGCGCCCTGGTGGTCGTTGGCCACCATGCGCTCGTACACCGAGAGGAACGTCGCGGTCTCGACGTGCGCGGAGGCGAGGATGCCCCCGTCGCCGCCATGGGCCAGCATGGTGTAGAAGAACGCGTCCTCTCCGGTCAGCACCGCGAAGCCGGCCGGGCGCTGGCGCAGCAGCTCGAGCGACTGGGCGATGTTGCCGGACGAGTCCTTCACGCCCGCGATGTTGGGCACCGCGGCCAGCGCGAGCAGCGTCTCGTTGGCGAGATTCACGCCGGTGCGATACGGAATGTTGTAGATCAGGATCGGCCGGTCGGTGGCCTCGGCCACGCGGGTGAAGTGCTCGCGCATGCCGTCCTGGCTCGGCCGGTTGTAGTAGGGGCAGACCGAGAGGATGCCCTGCACCGCGTGCTTCTGCAGCCGCTTCACCGCCTTCACGACCTTGCGCGTGTCGTTGCCGCCGACGCCGATCAGGATCGGCACCCGGCCCGCGACCGTGGCCACGGTTCGCTCGACCAGCGCCTCGGTCTCCGCCTCGTCGATGGTCGGGCTCTCGCCGGTGGTGCCGAGCGGGATGACCCCGGTGACCCCGGCGCGCACGTAGTGATCGAGCAGTCGCTCATAGCCCGCGTAATCGATCTCGCCGTCCTTGAACGGGGTGATGATGGGCAGCCAGACTCCGGAAAAGCGCATCGCCCACCTCCTGGGGCTCAATAGTACCAGCGGTGCAGCCGCGCGGGGGCCACCCCGCAGAAGTGCAGGAAGCGGAGGGCCCACATGAGGCCGATCGTCCGCAGCGGCCCCTCCCGCTCCCACTTCCGCGCGGAGGTGGTGACGCGCAGGCGGAGCGCGCGCAGCCTTCCGCGGCGCTTCAGCCGGCGAGTCAGCTCGATGTCCTCCATCAGCGGGATCTCGGGGTAGCCGCCGATCGCCTCGAAGTCGGCGCGGCGCACGAAGATGGCCTGATCGCCGGTGCAGATGCCGGAGGCCCGCGAGCGCGTGTTCATGAACCAGGCGATCACGCGGAAGAGCGCGCGCTCGTTGTCGAAGCGCACGTCGAAGCGGCCGCCCACCACGCCGGGATCGGCGAGCGCCCGCTCGATCGCCCGCGCCGCGCCGCCGGGCAGGCGCGTGTCGGCGTGCAGGAACAGCAGCGCGTCGCCGCCGGTCGCGCGCGCCCCGTGGTTCATCTGGAGCGCCCGCCCGCGCGCGCTCGCGAGGAGCCGCGGGCCCGGCGCGCGCGCCACCACCGCCGCGGTCTCGTCGCGGCTGCCGCCGTCCACCACGACGATCTCCGCCCCGGGACAGTCGCGGGCGAGGTCGGGCAGGAGGCGCGCGAGATTCGCCGCCTCGTCCAGGGCCGGGATGACGATGGCGAGCCTCATCGACCCGGCCCGATCGTGAGCGCGTCGAAGTAGGCGACGGCCCGCTCGCCGGTGTCGTCGGTGTCGGTCATCAGCGCGATGCCCACGATGCGGGGCGGCTCCCCGCCCATGATCCGGCGATAGTCCTCGTAGATGTCCCGGGTCTCGGTCACCCAGCGCCCCGCCTCCGCGGCCCCGCTGCGCGCCACCACGATCTTCGCGCGCGCGGTGTAGGCGTTGTCGAGCACCGTGCCCACCGGCAGCCGGCTCTCCCACACGTAGTTGAGCGCGAGGCCGGGCGGGTAGCGGCCGTAGACGAGCCGGTACGCGCCGAAGCGCGAGCGCTCCCACAGCGGAGGCGCCGGCCGGATCGTACTGGAAGGCCACGTACACGCGCGCGGCATAGTCGTCGCCCTGCTTGCGACGCGGGTCCGACTTCGCGAGCACGTGGTCCACCTTCCAGCGCCAGGAGAGCTGGCGGTAGACCTTGGGGTCGAGATCGAGCGGGCGATAGAGGCCGGAGGCCGCCGCGTCGCTGTCCGCGCGCAGCACCCACCGCTCGCCGTCGAGCACCACCGTGTACCGGGTGTGGCGCGGCACCCGCGGGAAGGTCAGCGGCTCCCAGCCCGGCGGCGGCGCCGCCGCATCCGTGGGTGGGGCGAAGTCGCCGAGCCGCAGCGGCTCGGCCGCCTGGCCGGCGGCGACCGCGAGGAGCAGCCCGAGCAGCGCGGCGCCCAGGCGCGCGAGGCCGGCGGGCGGCGCCGTCATTTCGAGTGCAGCAGGTCGTCGAGCGCGGCGCTGCGCCCGCGCAGCCACCGCGGCAGCAGCGAGAGCGCGACGAGCAGGACGCCGGCCAGGGCCAGCAGGAGCAGCATGCGCCGGGCGTCCCAGGCGCCCGCCACCACCGCCCCCGCCGCCGCGGTGAAGGCCAGCGTGCCCGGCAGCATGCAGAGGAACGAGGTCACCGCGTACGACCCGAAGCCGATGGAGGTGAGCCCGTAGGCGTAGTTCTGCAGGTTGAACGGGAAGATCGGCACCAGCCGCGTGATCATCACGATGCGGAAGCCGTGCCGCGCGACCGCGCGGTCCATGCGCTCGAGCGCCGGGTAGCCGGCCATCCAGCGCGCGACCGCCGCGCGGGCCGCGTAGCGCGCGATCAGGAAGGACAGGCAGGCGCCGGTGGTGGCCGCGATCGCCACGTAGACCGTGCCCCACGCGGTGCCGAAGGCCAGCCCGGCCAGGATGGTGAGCGGCAGCGCGGGCACGAAGGCGACCACCGCGACCACGTAGCCCAGGATGAAGACCAGCGGCGCCCACGCGCCCAGCCCGTCGATCCGCTCGCGCAGGCGGGCCAGGTTCTCGAGCCGGATCAGGTCGGTGAGCCCGAGAACCCGGACGAGCACCACCGCCAGCGCCAGGGCGAGGAGCGTGACGACCAGCAGCCGCTTGCTCAGTACTTGCCCCGGGCGCGCTCGCGGGCGGGCAGGTTCTCGAGGCAGGTGGTCCACCAGCCGGTGCGGATCGTCTCCGCGAACTCGGGCGGCAGGCCCTCCCGGTCCATCTCGCGGGCCAGCGTCTCGTGATCGTAGGCGAGCGGCACGAACTCCACCTGGAGATCGGGCCCCGCGGTCAGCACCGTGTACCAGACATTGGTGCGGCCGTCGTTCTCGGGCCGCCCGATCACGCCCACGTTCACCGCGTGGCGGGCGTCGGGCAGCGCGCGATGCCACTTCATCCCGGTGTGCGTGCACAGCATCACGTCGGCCTCCGCGCGCTCCATCAGGTGGCGCAGCAGGCCGTTCGGGGTGGCCGACTCCCACAGGAACTCGTTGACCACCCGCGGCGAGCCGTGGCACATCAGCACGCGATGCGGCCCCAGCTTGAGCCGCCGGTGGCGCGGCAGCGCGCCGAGCCACGTCTTGTTCTCGGCCGAGGTGCGCTCGAACGTGTAGTGGTAGCTGATCGCCGCGTAGTGGTTGTCGCGCGGGTCGGTGTAGCCGCAGCCGCAGTCGGTGCGCCCGGAGGCGAGCGATTCGTCATAGTTGCCCTGGATCGCCAGGACCCCGTGCTCGCGCAGGAGCGGGAACACGCGGTCCGGATGCGGGCCGAAGCCGCCCATGTCGCCCAGGCAGAACACCGCCTCGACGTCGCGGCGCGCGCGCGTCGGCGAGCAGCGCCTCGAGCGCGAGCGCGTTGCTGTACACGCCGCCGAACACCGCGATGCGCCGGTACTCGCCTAGCTGTTCCGACATGTCATCCCCGTCTGGCGGCACGTCACGCACGCCGGGTGGTAGAGGGGCGTGGGCTGAAACGACTCCTCCAGGCTGCCGGTGGAGAGGCGCGCGCCCTCGAGCCCGGCCAGGATCGGGCAGGCGTAGACCCCGCCCGCGGCCACCACGCGCGCGTCCGCGCACTGCAGCACCGCGCGGTCGAAGCCCTCGAGATCCTCCTCGGTGAGCGGCGCGCGCCGCGCCCGCCGGCTGCCGGCCGAGACCGAACACCGGCATGATCTTCACGCGCGGCCGCTCCACGCCCTGCGCGTGCAGGAAATCGCGAAAGCGCTCGTACATGCCGGAGCCCGCCGGGTGCTCGTCCCGCGTGATCTCGGTGGCGGTCACGATCGGCAGGAGGCCCCGCTCGCGCAGCAGCCGGACCGCCTCCACCGCCTTCGCCCACGCGCCCTCGCCGCGGATGCGGTCGTTCTTCTCCCGGTCCGTATCGTCGAGGCTCACGCGCAGCTCGAGCGAGTACGGCGCCCGCGCGGCCAGGGCGGCGAGCGCGTCGGCCACCTCCGGCCCGATGAGCGTGCCGTTGGTGAGCACGGTGGTGGGCGCGGCGCCGAGCGCCAGCTCGAGCAGCGGCAGGATCTCGCCGTGCAGGAACGGCTCGCCGCCGGTGAAGTAGATCTCCTTCACGCCGGCCCGCTCGGCGTCGCGGATGGCGCGCTCGATGGTGGCGACGTCCAGCGGCTTGAGCCAGGGCGACTTCGGACCGCTCGCGTTGATGCAGTGGCGGCACTCGAGGTTGCACCACGTCCCGGTGATCTGCACCCAGAGCGTGGCGAGCCCGACGAACGGGGCGAGGGGCGCCCGGCCCGCGGGCGTGCCCACGGTCGCGACGGGCAGCCGCGTCATTCGGCGGGCTCGTGCTGGAGCGCCCAGTCGTACGGGCGGTAGGCGTCGCACGGGCGCGCGCGCCCGGCGACCGCGTCGCGCGCCGGCCCCGCGTCGAGGTAGCGCGCCAGGAAGGGCGCCGAGTCCGCCCGCGGCCTCGAAGTCCTCCGCGTACCACTCGAGGATCCGGGAGCAGGTGACGCGGCCCTGCCCGTCCACCGCCACCGCCTGGTTCAGGAAGTTGCGCGCGGCGAGGTCGAGCTGCTGGTCCAGCGCCGCGGCCCGATAGGCGCCCACCGGCGGGCAGGACTGGGCGCCGCAGGTGATGGCGAAGTGGATGCGCGGGTCCACCGGGTACACCGCCAGGGCCAGGCGCGAGTCGCGCGCGCCGAAGCGGCGGCGGCGCAGCCACCCGTGGCGCGCGTTGCCGCGCAGGATGCCGTGCTCGACGTCGTCCGCGCTCAGCACGAAGCCGCCGATGCGATAGCACACGCGGCCGTAGAAGCCGCGCATCTCCCACACCGTGCGCCGGATGCCGAGCGCCACGATGGCGTGGAAGACGAGCGCGTTGTAGACGTTGATCCAGAAGGCCAGCCGGGACTGCCGCCCGTTGAGATCGCCGAGGCTCAGCCCCTGGAGCGCGCCCGCCCGGGCCACCGCCTCGCTCCATTCGGACGACGCGCGCAGCTTCGTGTAGTCGAGGCGCCCGTCGTCCCGCGTGTGCGCGGCGATGGCCCCGAGCACCGCCCGCTGGAGGCTCTCGGCCGCCGCGGCCGGAGCCGCGCCCGGCCGGCGCCCGCGGTGTCGTTCAGCACGACCCGGCCGAAGAAGGGCTTCATCGGAAGCTTCAGCATGCGCTCGTCCCGACGCGGATTGTCACAGCCGCGTCAAATCAGACGAAGACGCCCTCCGGCAGGAACGCGGAGACGATCCAGTTGGGCGCGTCCACGATCTCGCTGATCTTGAGGTCCACCGTCACGCTGCACAGGATGTAGGCCTGCTCGCGCGAGAGGCCCCGCTCCCGGACCAGGTGGTCGATCATGTAGCGCACCGCCTGCTGGGAGGCCGCGAAGAGATCGGGCCCGTGCGCGGTGGTGGCGAACCACGAGCCCGCCGGCGCCGCCGCGGAGGGCGCGCGCGTGGTGCGGAGCTGCGGCTCGGCGAGCCCGCGGCCGGGCTGCAGGCCGAAGCGCGCGGTGACGCGGCCGCCCATCTCCACCGCGGTGACGCAGACCTCCCCGTCGCCCTGGATCCCGTGGGTGTCGCCCACGCTGAACAGCGCGCCGTCCATCCACACCGGGAGATAGAGGGTGGAGCCGGCGGTGAGCTGCTTGATGTCCATGTTGCCGCCGTTCTTGCGGGGCGGCATCGTGCTGTGGCCGCCCGGCTCGTCGAGCGCCGTCCCCATCACCCCCGGGAACGGATCGAGCGGCACCGCGATGTGATTCCCCGCGCGCGCGAAGCGGCCGTCGGACAGGTCCCAGATCTGGAGATACGGCTTGCTGAAATCGGCCTCGGGCAGGAGTCCGCGGCCGGGGCGGATCGCGGTCCAGCCGAACTCGGCCGGCTTCACCTCGAGGAGCTCGACCACCAGCACGTCCCCCGGCCGGGCGCCCTTGACCCGCACCGGCCCGGTGAGCGGATGGCCCCGGAAGGGGCCGCGCCCCATCACGTCGTCGTGGGTGGAGTTGCGGCTGTAGTAGCGGTTCGCCGCGTCGCGGCAGTCGAACACGACCGTGTCGCCCGGCTCGATCTCGAGCCGCGGGGGCAGCGCGTTGTTCCACTCCTGGTGTATCTGCGCGTCGTCGAGGTGATGGTTCATGGCCGTCGAGTATACACGCCCGGACACGGGCCGGCGGGCGCGTAGTATGCTCTCGGCGTGCCGTTCACCACCACGCTCTGGCGCAGCATCGAGCCGATCTACGCGACGATCCTCGCGCACCCGTTCCTGCGCGGGCTCACCGACGGCTCGCTCCCGCGCGAGGCCTTCCAGTTCTACGCGGTGCAGGACGCGCTCTACCTGCGCGACTTCGCCCGCGCGCTGGCGCTGGCCGCCGCCCGCGCCCCCCGCGAGGACTGGATCATCATGTTCACCGAGCACGCGGCGGGCGCGCTCAAGGTGGAGAAGACGCTGCACGAGTCCTTCTTCAAGGACTTCGGCCTCTCGCCGGAGGCGGTCTCGGCCACCCCGCTCGCGCCCACGAACCTCGCCTACACCTCGTACCTGCTCGCGACCGCGCACGCGGGGCCCTTCCACGAGGCGGTGGCCGCGCTCCTGCCCTGCTACTGGATCTACTGGGAG
The DNA here is from genome assembly GCA_963747235.1 of uncultured Candidatus Rokubacteria bacterium. Lineage (GTDB taxonomy): Bacteria > Methylomirabilota > Methylomirabilia > Rokubacteriales > CSP1-6 > CAMLFJ01. The sequence continues at coordinate 62,034 of CAVVEU010000011.1, read as the reverse complement.
GTGGGCAAGAATCTCGAGCGCGCGGGCTCGCGCGACCCGCTCTACACGCGCTGGATCGGCACCTACGCCTCCGAGGAGTTCGGCGCGGTGGTGCGCGACGTGCTCGCGTGCACCGACGCGCTCGCCGAGGGCCTGCGCGACCACGAGCGCGAGACGATGCGGCGCCACTTCGTCACCACCAGCCGCTACGAGTGGATGTTCTGGGACATGGGCTGGCGCCGGGAGACCTGGCCGGTCTAGGCGTCTTCTCCTACCTCTCACCCTGCCCTCGGGGAGAGGGCAGGGTGAGGGGCAGGAGCGCGACGGCGGCGCGGCCTTTCCGCATCGGAGCCCTATGCTATGCTACCGGCGCGTTTCCGACCCTCGCTTCGCCGTTTGAACCAGAGAGGCGCGACATGGCGCAGAGCCTTCCCGGATATCTCGACCTGATCAAGCGCAGCAAGCCCGAGGACCTGGTGGTCGTCTCGCGGGAGCTGGACCCGGCCTACGAGATCACCGCGCTGGTGGTGAAGCTCGAGCGCGAGGGGCGCCGGCGCCCGGTCCTGATCTGCGAGCGCGTGAAGGGCACCCAGTTCCCGGTGCTGACCAACCTGCACGCGAGCCGCTCGCGCCTGGCGCTCGCCATGGGCTCGGCGCCCGAGGACATGCTGGCCACCTATCTCCGCGCGATGGACAAGCCCATCCCGCCGCGCGTCGTCAAGACCGGCCCGTGCAAGGACGTGGTGCTGACCGGCGATCGCATCAATCTCTACGACCTGCCGCAGATCCTCCACCACGAGGGCGACGCGGGCGCCTATCTCACCGCCGCGATCTCGTTCGCGAAGGACCCGACGAGCGAGACGTGGAACTGCGCCTACAACCGCCTCATGATCCAGGGGCGCGACCGCACCTCGATCCACCTGACCGCGGGCAAGCACCTCTGGGAGTTCCAGCGCATCGCGGAGTCGCTCGGCAAGCCGCTGCCGGTGGCCTTCGCCATCGGCGTGCACCCGGCCATCGCGCTGGGCGCGCTCGCCATCGGCTCCATCGACGAGGACGAGCGCGCCATCATGGGCGCGCTCCTGCGCGAGCCGCTCGAGCTGGTGAAGTGCGAGACCTCCGACGTGCTGGTCCCCGCGCACGCCGAGATGATCATCGAGGCGGAGATCCTGCCCGGCGCGCGGACGCCCGAGGGCCCGTTCGGCGAGTTCACCGGCTACAGCCTGGGCGAGCGCGCGCGCGAGGTGGTGCAGGTCAAGGCCATCACCCACCGCGCGGGCGCCTACTTCCAGGACATCACGGTGGCGCACCTCGACCACATGCTGCTCTCCACGATCCCGATGGAGGCCAACCTCTACCGCGCGGTGCGCGCCATGGTGCCCTCGGTGAAGGCGGTGCGCGTGCCCGCGCCGTTCACCTGCTACGTCTCGATCGAGCAGCGGCTGCCCGGCCAGGCCAAGAACGCCATCCTCTCCGTGCTGGGCGCCGACCTCTACATGAAGCGCGTGGTGGTGGTGGACGAGGACGTGGACATCTTCGACGACCGCCAGGTCACCTGGGCCATCGCCACCCGCTGCCAGCCCGACCGCGACATCACGATCATCACCAACGCGCGCGGCTCGGACCTCGATCCCTCGTCCCGCGAGGACGGCTACTCCGCCAAGTGGGGCGTGGACGCGACGGCCAAGCCCTCGCTGGCCGGCTACACGCCGCGCCACCGCGTGCCGCCGGAGGTGTGGAAGCGCATCAACCTGAAGGACTTCGGGCTGGCAGTGAGCCGCCCGGGCTCGCCCACGTGGAGACGACCAACTTCGCCGCGCTGCTCGACGCCGCCGCGCGCCGGCGGCCCGAGCACCCCGCGCTCGTCTGGGACGGCGGCGCGCTCTCCTGGCGCGAGCTCGAGGCGCGCGCGGCCGGCGTGGCGCGGCGGCTCGCGCGCCGGGGCGTGCGCGCGGGCGACTCGTCGCGCTGCTCCTGCCCAACAGCTGGGGCCTCGTCGCCGCGCTCTGGGGCGGCCTCAAGCTCGGCGCGACGGTGGCGCCGCTCAACCCGCTGCTGGCCGCCGACGAGCGCGAGCGGATCCTCGGCCACCTCGGGCCCGAAGGCGGTCGTCGACGACGCGCCCGACGAGGAGAGCGCCGCGACGGCGACGATCGCGGACGCCGCCGCGCCCGGCATCATCCTCTACACCTCGGGCAGCACCGGGCAGCCCAAGGGCGCCGTCCTCTCCCACGCCGCGCTCGCCGTCGCCAACGAATCCTGGGCCGGCCCGGTGATGGCGCTCGCCCCGGACGATCGCGTGCTGGCCGCGCTGCCGCTCGCCCACTCGTTCGGCCTCAACGGCGCGCTGCTGGCCCCGCTGCTGGCCGGCGTCACCGTGGTGCTGCAGGAGCGCTTCTCGCCCGAGGAGACGCTCGAGCGATCGCCCGGCACCGGGTCACGGTGTTCCCCGGCGTGGCCACGATGTTCGCGCGCATGCTCGAGTCGCCCGCGCTGGCGGGCGCGGACCTGCTCGAGCCTGCGCCTGGCGCTGTCCGGCGCGGCGCCCTGCCCGTGGGCGCTGGCCAGCGAGTGGCGGCGGCGCACCGGCGTGCGCATCGTGCGCGGCTACGGGATGACCGAGCTCTTCCGCCCGATCTCCTACCTCGCCGACGAGCCGACCGATCTGCCGGACTCGATCGGCCGCGCGGTGCCCGGCGTCGAGCTGCGCGTGGTGGCCGACGAGCTGTGGATCCGCTCGCCCGCGGCCATGGACGGCTACCTGCGCGCGCCCGAGGAGACCGCCGCGGTGCTCGACGGACGGCTGGTTCAAGACCGGCGATCTCGCCACGATCTCGCCCGAGGGCTTCGTGAGCATCGTGGGGCGCAAGCGCGAGCTGATCCTGCGCGGCGGCTACTCGGTGGTGCCCGGCGAGGTCGAGGCGACGCTGCTCGGCCACCCGGCGGTGGCCGAGGCGGCGGTGGTCGGGCATCGCGCACGCCGAGCTGGGCGAGGAGGTGGCCGCGTTCGTGACGTTGCGGTCGCGCGCCGCGGCCGATCCGGACGAGCTGATCGCGTTCTGTCGGGCGCGGCTGGCCGCCTACAAGTATCCGCGGCGGATCACGATCGTGGAGCGAGCTGCCGAAGAGCGCGACGGGGAAGATCCTGAAGGGGAAGCTGCGCGACTAGGGGGAGCAGGCGGCGCGAGGGTGCTCCCCCCGCGCCGCCGCGCCTATGTGAACGCGCGATCCCTCGCGCGGCTGGACACTCCGCTTACTCTGCTTCCGGGCCTACTTCTTGACTTCGGGCGCCTTCGTCTCGGGAGTCGTCGCCTTCACGTCGCCCTCGGCCTTCTTGGCCGCCGCGTGCTTCTTCTTGCCGTGCTGCTTGTCGGCCGCCTTGCCGTCCTTCTTGTCCTTCTTCTCCATCTGCATGTCGCCGCCCTTCGCGGGAGGCGTGGGCTGCGCGGGCGCAGTCGCCGGCGCCGGGGCGGGCGTGGCCGGGGTCTGAGCCACCGCCGAGCCGGCCAGGCCGAGCGCGAACACCGTTGCCGCCACCAGGGACATCACACGAATCGTCTTCATATCGAGTACTCCTCTCTCTACGTTGAGATTTGGTTGTGGTCTGTTTGCCGCTGGTTAGTCGAACAGGTTCGTGAAGAAATTCTTCACGCCGTGGCCGAACGATACGGCCCCTTCCTTGGTCTTGGTCCAGGCCGACACGGCCTCGGGCTCCGCCGCTCGTCCCGCTTCCTTGATCTTCTCCCCCGCCGTCTCGGCGCCGCCGACCACGGTCTTGCCGATGCCCCGGGCGGTGTCCTGGACGCCCTGGCCGATCTGCCTGGCGCCGCTCTCCACCTGCTGCGCGCCCTGCCTGGCCTTGGTGTCCTGGGCCATCGCCACCGGCGCCGTCGTCAGCGCCAGCACCATGACGAAACCCGTGATCCGCTTGTTCACCGCCGTCCTCATCTCCCGCCTCCTTGCTTCGTGGGTGTAACGCCGTGACTCGCGGGAAAGTTCAGGGCAACCCACATGCCACCGCGACGGCGCCGCGGCGGAGGCAATCGCGCGCTGGCGAGGCGTTTGCCCCTCACGCGCGACGGTGCGGCTGGGAGGAATTACATGGCGGCGTGTAAGGATTACCAGGAGAAGACGTGCGTCGGCGTCAGCTCCACGATCACCGAGTCGGACTCGCCGAGCGCGGCCTCGCGCGGGTACTGCGGATACTTTGCATAGAGGCGCCGGCGCAGGCTCCGGAAGCGCGGACCCCGCTCGATCACGCGTGCGGTGCCCTGCACCATCACCCCCTGGATCTGGTCCCAGTCGTCCGAGTAGAGATCCACGGTCAGGGCCAGCTTCGGATTGGCGCGGAGGTTGAACACCTTGCGTCCCTTCTTCCCCGACGCGAAGTAGAGCTTCCCGCCGAGGAGGATCTGGCAGACCGGCACGAGGTGCGGCACCCCCGCCGCGCCCACCGTGGCGACGCGCGCCACGCGCTCCCACTGGATCAACTTCGCCTGTGCCTTCGTCAGTCGCATGAGGTGCTCCTTTCAGCAACCGAGTGTACGCCCGCCGCCGCGGATGGCCTTGACCCCGCCGGAGCACCTGCGCTCCGTCCCACGCGCGGGCGACGTGCAGCGCGTCTTCGGCGACTCCACCGTGCGGATCGCTCGCTGGCGCGGCGAGGCGCTCGGCATGCCCGGACGGCTCGCGGCGCTGATTTCGGGCGTCGCGCCGGGCGCGCTGCTCGTCACCGGGCTCATGGCGTGGTGGCGCCGGCGCGGCGCGCGGCACGCGCGCGCCCGCGGAGCGGGCCGATTGACCGCGACGAGAGTGTTGATGTAGATTCAGCCGCATGAAAAGCAAGAGCGGTTCCAAGAAGAGCAAGACGTCGGCCGCCCGAACCAAGACCAAGCCGGCCAAGAAGCCGGCCGCGAAGGCACCCGCGAAGACCACCGTCGCGAAGGCCGTCCCCGCGGCTCCCCGCCCCGCCCCCTACACCCCGAAGCCGGTCGAGGGGATGGGCTGGGCTCCTTTCCGCTACACGCGGTAGCCCGCCTGGCCTGGGGGGCCGCGCTCGGGGCCCTCGTCCTGCTGCTGGCCGGGGGTTGCGCGGTGTTCGAGCGGGCCGGCCAGAGCTGGTGGGAGCTGCGACGCGATTCCTCCGGGCAGGCTCCGGATCCCGCCGACACTCGGGACGCCGTCGTCCAGGTCTACGCCGCCCGGACGGTGGGGTGGCGGGGCGTGATGGCCGTCCATAGCTGGATCGCGGTCAAGCCGACCGGTGCGCCCGCCTATACCCGCTACGAGGTCATGGGCTGGGGCGTCGGCAATGGGGCGCCGGCGGTGCGGGTGAACCGGAGCGGGCCGGACAACTACTGGTTCGGGAGCCGGCCCGAGCGCCTGGTGGACCGGCGGGGCGAGGGCGTGGACCTCCTGATCACGCGCATCCAGGCCGCGGTCGAGGCCTATCCCTACCCGACCAGCTACCGCACGTGGCCGGGGCCCAACAGCAATACCTTCATCGCCTATCTGGGGCGGGCCGTGCCGGAGCTCCGGCTCGACCTGCCCGCCACCGCCATCGGCAAGGACTTCATCCCGGGCGGCGGGCCGGTGGCCATGAGCCCGAGCGGCACCGGGGTGCAGGTCTCGTTCTTCGGGCTGCTGGGGGTGCTAGCGGGCGTGGAAGAGGGGGTCGAGCTGAATCTGCTGAGCCTGACCTTCGGGGTGGACGTCAAGCGTCCGGCGCTGAAGCTGCCGATCGTGGGGCGGGTCGGGTTCAGCCAGCAGCCTGACTGACCGTCTCCCAGCCGGCCTCGGCCAGGGGCCTGGCCCGCTCCCCCCGTGAGCGCGCGTTGGGATCGTTGGCGGTGCCCGCGATCACGCGGCCCATGATGCCCTGGGCGATGGCGGCCAGGCGGAACATCGCGAAGGCCAGGTAGAACTCCCAGTCGGGAATGCTCGTGCGGCCGGTGCGCCGGCAGTAGGCCTCCAGGTAGTCCGCCTCGGTCGGCAGGCCCAGCTCGGCCAGGTTGGCGCCGAGCACGCCGCCCAGGGTGCTGGGGGCGAGCCGGTACGGCATGCAGTTGTATGCCAGGTCCGCCAGCGGGCTGCCGAGCGTGGACAGCTCCCAGTCGAGCACCGCCACCACCCGGGGCTCCGTCGGGTGGAGGATCAGATTGCCGGGCCGGAAATCCCCGTGGACGATCGTGGGCTGCTCCTCCGCGGGCACGTGCTCGGGCAGCCAGGCGATCAGGCTCTCCATGGCCTCGATGCGCTCCGTCGCCGAGGCGCGATACTGCGTCGTCCAGCGATGGATCTGGCGGGCGAAGTAGCTGCCGGGACGGCCGTAGTCGGTGAGCCCGGTGGCCTTGAGGTCCACCAGATGCAGCCGCGCGAGCACGTCGTTCATCGAGTTGTAGATGCGCCCGCGATCGCCCGGGCTCAGGCCGGGCAGCAGCGGGTCGGCCATGACCCGCCCCGACACCCACTCCATGATGAAGAACGCGGTGCCGATCACCGCCTCGTCCTCGCAGAGGGCGTAGGTGCGCGGCACCGGGACCGGGGTGCGCGCCAGCGCGGTGATGATGCGGTACTCGCGCTCCACCGCGTGGGCGGAGGGCAGGAGCTTGCCGGGCGGCTTGCGGCGTAGCACGTACTCGCCGCCCGGCGAGCTCAGGCGGTAGGTCGGGTTGGACTGCCCGCCCTGGAACTGGCTCACCGTGACCGGGCCCTTGAAGCCCAGCACGTGCTCCATCATGTACCGCTCGAGCGCGACCACGTCGAAGCGGTGCGTCTCGCGCACCGGCACGGTGTCGGCGGTCGAGGTGACGTCGGGGGTCGGGCGCGCGCCGCGTTGAGCGTCCATCGAAGAGTCCATGGAGAACGAGTCCGGATTATGGCACGACCGGCCGGTCAGGGCGCCGCGGGAGTTGACGACGGCGGCGGCGCGGCGGGCGCGGGATACCAGCGGCGCCACGCGCCAGTGAGCGCCAGGACCAGCACGAGCCCCGCGCCACCACCCACCGCGCAGGCGCGGGAGACACCCCATTGCTCGGCCACCGTGCCCATGATCAGCGCCCCGATCGGCGTCATCCCCGCGAAGACGAGGGCGTAGAGGCCCATCACACGGCCCCGCAGCTCGTCGGGCACCGCGATCTGCACGGTGGTATTGCAGCTCGTCATGAAAACGATCTGTGCGAAGCCGAGCAGCGCCAGCACCGCGGCGGTCGCGCCGAACTGGCGCGCGGCGGAGAGCAGGAGCAGCAGCGACGCCGCGGCCACCGCCGGGCCCACCACCATGCCGAGCGGCGGGCGCCTGACGGACAGGACCGCCACCGCGAGCGAGCCCGCCACCGCGCCCAGGCCGAGCGAGGCCATCAACAGGCCGAAGCCGTGCGCGCCCTCGTGCAGCACGTCGCGGGCGATCAGGGGCACGAGGACGTTCATGTTGACCACGAAGAGGCCCACCGCCACGAGCAGGCTCATCACGAGCGCGACGCGGGGCGTACCCGCCGCATACCACACGCCTTCCGCGATCTCGGCCCGGAGGCCGATCCCGCGGCGTGGGCTGGGCGCACCCTCGGTGCGGATGGCCGCGAGCGCCGCAATCACCGCGATGAAGCTCGCCCCGTTCATCAGGAAGGCGGCCGCGGTGCCGTAGCGCGCCACCAGCAGGCCCGACACCGCGGGGCCGACCACGCGGGCGCCGTTGAACACCGCCGAGTTCAGCGCGATCGCGTTCATCAGATCGCCGCGGGGCACCAGGTGGGCGACGTAGGCCTGGCGCGACGGCATGTCGAGCGTGGTGGCGAGGCCGTACAGCGCGGCCAGCACCGCCACGTGCCAGAACTGCACGTGGCCGCTCCAGACCAGGGCGGCCAGCGTGAAGGCCTGCAGCATGAGCGCGGTCTGCGTGCCGAGGAGCAGCCGCCGCTTGCGCACCCGATCGCTGATCGCCCCGGAGAGGAACGAGAAGAGCAGGATGGGGCCGAACTGGAGCGCGCCGATCAGGCCGAGGCGGAACGGCGAGTTCGTCAGCTCGAGCACGAGCCAGGATTGCCCGACGCTCTGCATCCACGTGCCGATGAGCGAGACGAGCTGCCCGCACCAGAACAGGCGGAAGTCCCGGTGGCCGAGGGCGCGCAGCCCGGCGGGAGGGGCCATTCGCTATACTGTGCCATGCCTCCCGCTCGTCTGCTGAGGCGCGCCGGTGTCGTGCTCGGCGCGCTGGCCGGGCTCGCGTGGGCGACCGCCGCGCCGTCGAGCCCGGCCGCGGCCCCTGCTCCGCGCGCGCTCGCGCAGACCGGCCCGGGCCTCGCCGGGCAGTTCCTGGTCGCCACCGAGACGCTGCGCGATCCGCGCTTCGCGCGCACCGTCATCTATATCGTCCGGCACGACGCGAGCGGCGCGATGGGCCTCGTCGTCAACCGCCCGGTGCGCGACATGCCCCTCGGGCCCCTGCTCCGGAAGTTCGGCCTCGACGACCGCGGCGTCACCGGCAGCGTGCGCGCGCACTACGGCGGGCCGGTCGAGATCGGGCAGGGCTTTCTGCTGCACACCGCGGAGTACGCCACGCAGGGCACTTCGCGGATCGCGGACGACATCGCGATGACGCCCACGCCGGGGGTGCTCACCGCGCTGAGCGACATCGCCCGCGGCGCGGGGCCGCGCAAGTCCCTCTTCGCGGTGGGCTACGCGGGCTGGGCGCCGGGCCAGCTCGAGGGCGAGATCGAGCGGGGCGCCTGGATCACGGTGCCCGCCGACGAGGCGCTCCTCTTCGACGAGGACCACGCCCGCAAGTGGGAGCGCGCCACTGCCCGCCGCCGCATCACCATCTAGTGCGATTGGCCCGCCGCGTACGTCGGGGCGGCGAGGCCTTCGATCGCGACGTTGATGACGGCGGGGATGCCGGCGCGGAGCGCGCGATCGAGGGCGGGCTCGAGATCCTCGGCGCGCTCCACGTGCTCGCCGTGGGCGCCGAGCGCGGCCGCGAGCCGGTCGTAGCGCGAGGCCGCGAGCTCGCAGCCGACGGTGCGATCGGCGCCGTAGTGCTGGATCTGGAGCTGATGCTCCGCGTTCCAGCGCGCGTCGTTGCCGATCACCGTGACCACCGGCAGCCGGTAGCGTGCCGCGGTGTCGAGCTCGAAGGCGTGGAAGCCGAACGTCCCGTCGCCCAGGACCGCGAACACCGGGCGGTCGGGATGACGGAGCCGGGCCGCGATCGCCATCGGGATCGCGCTGCCGATGGAGCCCGCCGGCCCATTGATCAGGCGCGTCTCCGCCTCGAGCCCGGCCTGCACCCACTGGCCGAACTCGCCGCCGTCGGCGACCAGGATGGCGCCGCGATCGAGATGCGGCTGGAGCGCCGCGCAGACCCGGAGCGGGTGGATCGGCGTCCGCGCCGACCGCCGCGCCTCGGCCCACGGCGCCGGCGCCGTCGCCCGCGCGCGCGTGACCTCGTCGCCCCACGCGCGATGGCCCCACGCCCGCCCGCGCGCGGCGGCCGCGAGCTGGTCGGCCACCACCGCCGGGTCGGCGACGATGCCGAGCGCGGCGCCCGCGCGCAGCGAGGCCGCGTCGGCGTCCACCTGGATCACGCGGCAGCCCGCGGCCACCGCGGGTGGCTGCGCGAAGCGCACCACGAAGTCCGGCTTCTTGCCCAGGAGCACGAGCAGGTCGGCCTGCGCGAGCAATGGCGCGGCCAGGTGCAGCCACGGGTCGTTGAACCCGCGCGGGCTCTCCATGGGCAGCGCGGGCACGCCGGTCGCCTCGGCGAGCCGCGCGACCGCGTCCCGCCGCGGCCCGCGCGCCATCGCGCCGCCCATCATGATGACGGGCCGCCGCGCCGCCGCGAGCAGCGCCAGCGCCTGCTCCACCTCCGCGGCCGTGGCCGCGACCGGCGCCTCGCGCCGCGGGGCCCGCGCGCCATCCCCCGCGCCCACCTTCGCCTCGAGCAGATCGCCGGGCAGGCTCACGTGCACGGGCCCGGGGCGCCCGCTCCGCGCCAGCTCCAGCGCGGTCGCGATGTCCTCGCCCAGGCGCGCCGCGTCCTTCGCCATCCACGAGGCCTTGCAGACCGGCGCGGCCACCGCGGCCTGATCCATCTCCTGGAAGGCGCCGCGCCCGAGCTGCGTGGTGGATGCGTGCCCGCTCAGCAGCACCACCGGCGATTCGGCCATCAGCGCGCCGTAGAGCGCGGAGATCGCGTTGCAGTGGCCGGGGCCGGCGGTGACCAGCGCCACGCCCGGCTCCTCGGTGAGCCGTCCCCACGCGTCCGCCATGTGCACGGCCGCCGCCTCGTGCCGCGTGTGCAGGATCGAGAGGCCGCTGCCGAGGCTGGCGTCGTAGAGGGAGAGGATCTGGTTGCCCGAGAGCGAGAAGAGATGCCGGACGCCGGCGGCGGCCAGCGCCTCGACGACCAGGTGCGCGCCGGTTCGCGTCACGCCGGCCTCACTGCACCCGGCCGCGCGCGGCCACCGGCCACACCACCTCGACCCGGCCGGCTCGCACGCCATAGACCTCGTCCACCATGTTGGTGACCACGCAGCAGTGATTCGGCACCACGCTGACCACCTCGCCCACCTTCGGCCGCTCCGCGCAGGGCGAGAAGTCCACCACCGCGTGCTCCTCGGAGAGATGGGCCACGTGCGCTTCCGGGTACTCCATGACGTGGCCGTAGCCCTTCATGTGGTAGAGGTCCGAGGTGAGCACCTTGCTCCCCGCGTCGAGCACACCGCGGTCGGCGGTCGGGCGGCTCACCACGGTGGCGCGCACGCGCATCGCGCACTGCTCCCACGTGGCGGTGCCGCTCGACACCACCATCGCGTCGTTGTAGACGCAGGTGCCCGCGCGATGCTCGGTCAGCATCGGGAAGCGGTCCACGGTGGCGAGCGCGGGGGTGCCGCCGCCCGAGACCACCGGCACCGGGATGCCGTCCCGCTTGAACAGGGCGAGCGCCCGCTCGAAGAACTCGCGGGTGTCGGGATCGCGATTGGGGAAGGTCATCAGCCCCTTGAACTGCAGGCCCGGGAGCTTCCGGGCGATGCGGGCCAGCGCGAAGGCCTCGTCGGGCGTCTGCACGCCGGTGCGCCGGAAGCCGGTGTCGCACTCGACGAGGAACTCGAGGTCCACGTGGTGCGCGGGCCGCCGCCGCGGAGAGCTCGCGGGCCACCACCTCGTTGTCGAAGACCACCGCGAGCCGCCGCACCCGCCGCGCGAGCGCCATCAGCCGCTCGGTCTTGGCCGCGCCGAGGATGTTGTAGGTGAGCAGCACGTCGTCGGCCACCTTGGCGTCGGCGAAGACCTCCACCTCCCCCAGCTTCTGGCAGGTGATGCCCACCGCGCCCGCCGCCATCTGCATCTGGCCGATGGCCGGGATCTTGTGCGTCTTGATGTGCGGGCGATTGCCGAGACCGTGGCGGGTCAGGTGCGCCTGCACGCGGCGGATATTGTCCGCCATCACGTCCAGGTGGATCGTCACGGCGGGCGTCTCGAGCTCGGTGATCGCGGTCATGGGTCTCTCCTCAGTTTGCGCTTCCATAGCTCCCACGGGCGCGCGACCGTCCCCGCGACGGACGCCTCGGCACGCTTCGCTTCCTCCGGACTCAGGTACGTGACGCCGCCGCCCAGTCCCATCGCCTGCGCCTGCAGGCGCGCGTTGACCTCGGTGTAGACGCTCCGGAACACCACGAGGGGCAGCCCGCCCGCCACCGTGACCGCCCCGTGGCCGCGCATCAGGACCACCGCGTGGGAGCCGAGGGTCCGCGCGAGCGCGGTCCCGAGGGCCCGCGTGCGCACCAGCATATCGGTGTCGCCCCCCGCGGCGGCGCGGATGTCCCAGACCGGGGCGCCGTCGGCGAGGAACGCGCTCATGTGGAAGAGGGGCCGCAGCGGCACCCCGGTGACCCCGAATGGAATCACCGACGGCGAGTGGCTGTGCACGATCGCCTGCACGTCGGGCCGCGCCCGGTAGATCTCGCCGTGGATGAAGCGCTCCAGGTAGCTCGGGCGCCCGCGGGGATCGACCGGCTCGCTGTCCTGGTCGTACTCCATGATGTCGGCGGCGGTCACCAGCTCGGGCGCGAGCGAGCGCGACATGAGGAAGCGCGCGGGGTCGCGATCGTGCCGCGCGCTCACGTGCCCGTAGCCGTCGAGGACCCCCTGGTCCGCCAGGATGCGGTTGGCCGCGACGAGATCCTCGATGAGCTGGGCGGCCGGCGGGCCGGCCGAGACGGCCTGGGCGGCGCCCCGCGGCACCCGGTGGAGCGCGGCCACGAGCGCGGCGGCGCTCCCGGCCAGGACGTGTCGTCGGGTCACGGGGAACATGGAGGGCTATGGCGCCGAGACGGTCTGCGTGCCGCTGCTCGAGGTCACGGTGAACGACGTGTCGCCCTGGCGCGCGTAGACGTACGCGGACCAGCCGGGCGGCGGGGTCGGGATCGAGCCGAGCATCGGGCCGCAGGGCGCGCCACTCACGGTGGTCTGGGTGGTCAGCGCCTCCAGCGACTCGGGCAGCGTCCCGCCGCAGCTCGCGCGATAGGTGTTGACCGCGGTCGCGATGGCCTGCGCGTCGCTGCGGGCCTTGGTGGTGCGGGCCATCGGTAGGTCCTCGCGCACCATCTTCTCCTCGCGCTCGCACGCGAAGAGGAGCAGCGCCAGCCCCGCCATGCCCACCGCCCTGCGGATGTCCACCGGCCGTCCTTTCCAGGTGAGAAAATCCATCGCGCCGTTCGAATTGTGACAGAATCATACGCCGCCCGACCGTATTCAGCCAAGCCACCCTCAACGACAAGGAGAGCGCGATGAGCGTCAAGCGTCACGGCGTGGGACCCCGACTGAGTCAGGCCGTCGTCCACGGCAACACCGTCTACCTGGCCGGCCTCGTGGCCGGCGATCCGTCGGCCGACGCCAAGGGCCAGACGGAGCAGATCTTGAAGAAGATCGACGACCTCCTGGCCGCGACGGGCAGCCACAAGTCCAAGCTGCTCTCCGCCACCATCTACGTGGCCAGCATGGGCGCTCTACAACGACATGAACGCGGCCTGGGACGCCTGGGTGGATCCGGCCAACACGCCGGCCCGCGCCACCGTGGAGGCGCGGCTGGCCTCGCCGAAGTACGTGGTCGAGATCATGGTCGTCGCCGCGATCTGAGGATCACGTGGCCGCCGCCCCGCTTCGAGGGAAAGGTCGCGCTGATCACCGGCGCGGCCGGGGGCATCGGGCGCGCCGCCGCGGTGCGCTTCGCCGCGGAGGGCGCGCGGGTCGGGCTGGTGGACGTCTCGCGCGAAGGCCTGCGCGAGTCCCTGGCCGCGGTCGAGAAGGCGGGCCGCCGACGTGGCCCGCTACGCCGCGGCGGTCGCCGAGCGCTTCGGCGGCATCGACTGCTTCTTCAACAACGCGGGCATCCTGGGCGCGGTGAGCCCCCTGGTGAACTATCCGGAGGACGTTTTCGACCGGGTGCTCGCGATCAACGTCAAGGGCGTCTGGCTTGGCATCAAGACGGTGGCGCCGCTGCTCCGCGCGCGGGGCGGCGGCGTCATCGTCAACACCGCGTCCATCGCGGGCCTGCGCGGCTCGCGCAACCTGGTGGCCTACACCGCCAGCAAGCACGCGGTGGTCGGCATCACCCGCAGCACCGCGCTCGAGCTGGCGCCCGACCATATCCGGGTCAACGCGGTCTGCCCGAGCCCGATCCAGACCGACATGGTGCGGCAGCTCGAGGAGGGCACCAATCCCGGGAACCCGGCCGCCTTCCACGATCGGATGGCGGGGGTGATCCCGCTGAAGCGGTACGGCACGCCCGACGAGGTGGCGGCGCTGGTGACCTTCCTGTGCAGCGCCGACGCCGTCTACATCACCGGCGCGATCTACCCCGTCGACGGCGGCTCGATGGCGTAGGACCCCCTCACCGCTCGGCCCCCTCACCACTCGGCCCCCTCACCCTGCCCTCTCCCCCTTGGGGAGAGGGTGATGCTCAGGAGCCTAGGAGGCCGACGCCGGGCTTCTCGGCGGCTCGGGCGCGCCCGGCCGGGACCGCGGTGGTGTCGAGCTTCTGGAGCTGCGGCATCACTTCCTTCGCGAAGTAGCGCAGGTTGCGCTCCGCCTCGTCATAGGGCATGCCCGCGTAGCCGAACACGCCCACGTAGTGGCTGTTGCCGGTGCGCGCGTGGATGTCCAGGATCTTCTCGTGGCACTGCTCGGGCGTACCCCACACCTGGAGATTCATGAAGTAGTCGATGACGGTGTCGGTGCCGTACTGGTGGATCTTCTCCGCCATCTTGCCGTAGTACTCGTAGCCCTTGGTGTGGGCGAGGTGATCGCCCTGGAACTGGTAATGGTCGAGCACGGTCTGGTAGTAGCCGCCGATGTAGCGGCGCGCCATCTCCTCGGCGCGGGCCGAGCTCGGATCGCAGAAGGTCCAGCCCGCCGAGATCGGCGCGGGCGCGTCCACCCCGTTCACCTGGCGGTACACCTCGCGATAGGCCTCGAGCTCGCGCGCCACTTCCTTCCACGGCTTCTGGGGGATGATCAGGATGCCGACGCCCAGCTCGGCCATGATGCGCACCGATTCGGGGGAGACCGCCGCCGCGTAGGTGCGTCCGCGGAAGGACTTGAACGGCGCGGGCCGGATCGCGGCGCGCGGCTGCTTGACGAAGGCGCCGTCGTACTCGCAGTAGCCCTGCTCCAGGCCGCGCAGCAGCATCTCCGCGCACTCCACGAAGCGCGGGCGCGATTCGTCCATAGACAGGCGGAAGCCGTCGAACTCCACCTTGCCCGCTCCGCGCCCCATTCCGAGGATCAAGCGGCCGCCCGAGAGATTGTCGAGCATGGACACTTCCTCGGCCACGCGCATCGGGTCGTGCCACGGGCAGCACGACGACCATGGAGCCGAGCTGGATGGTGCGGGTGCGGCCGGCCATGTAGGAGAGGAACTGCAGGACGTCGGGGCACATGGTGTAGTCCGTGAAGTGGTGCTCCACGCCCCACACCGATTCGAACCCGAGCGGCTCGGCCAGCTCGGCCAGGCGCAGCTCGTTCACATAAACGTCACGATCGGTCCGCGCTTGGCCCGGGTTCTGGAAGACGGCGGCCATCCCGACATGCATGTGGGTTCCCCCTCACCCGGATGTTACGCGAGGGGGAACCCGGCCAGCAAGCGGGGGTCAGGCGACGCGCTTGAGCTGCCGCTGCGGGGCGCGCGCGGCCTCGCCGCGGCGCACGACCAGCTCGTAACCGCGCGGTGTGCGCGCCATCAGCACCGGCCAGACCTCTTCCAGCAGCCACTCCCAGCCGCCGGGGACGGCCACCACCACCTGCCCGACGCTCCACAGCCCGCGCGGCGTCACCTGCACCGACACAAACGACTCGCCGCCCAGCTTCCGATCCACGAGGGACTGGACGTAGGCGCGAATCGACAGGGCGCGGGACTCGCTGCGGTCCCGGGCCACGCGCCAGGCAAGCGGTCCGACCACCAGCACCAGCCCGATCAATGTAGCTACCACAATCTCGATCATGGCGTTCTCTCCTTCCGCACGTTGAGATGCGCCAGACCTCTCGAGAGATTCCGAATCCATCGGCGCCCTTCCGCCATCGAAAGAGCGTGTGGAAGGAGAACACCATGATGGCAAAACGCATTCTTGTTCCGTTGGACGGCAGTGAATCCGCGGAGGTAGCGGCCGCCCTGGCGGCCGACCTGGCCCGCGGCAGCGGCGGCGGCGTCCGGCTGCTGCAGGTGTACCCGGTTCCCGAGCACCGCGTGAGCAACACCGGGCGCGTGGTGGCCTACGCGGACCAGGAGATGGAGCGCCTGAGCGCCGAGGGCCGCGATTATCTCGAGAGCGTCGAGGCGCAGCTCGCCCCGGTGTCCACCGAGACCGTGGTGCGGTTCGGGGTGCCCGAGCAGGAAATCCTCGTGGAGGCGGAAGCCTTCGACGCGGACATGATCGTGGTGACCGCGGCCCGCCGGAGCTGGTTCGAGCGCCTCACCGGCAGTGGGATCGGCGAGAAGCTGCTCCACACCTCGCCGGTGCCGGTCGTCCTCGTCCGCTCGGCCTGACCGGAGCTCGCGCGGGCGGCGTCAGTCATAGAGCCGCCCGCGCTGCAGCTTCCGGTGGCAGTGGAAGAGGGTGTACTCGATCATTCGCGCCGAGACGTCGAGGGCGCGCGCGTGGCCCCGCAGCCGCTCCAGGTATTGCTCCCACTGTGACACCGTGAACGCCCGCCCGCGCTTGTTTCCCGCCACCGACCGGATGCTGAACAGGATCTGCCAGCAGCGGATGTCGAGCACCCCGTAGCGGCGCGGATCGATCAGGGTCAGGATGGCGGAGGCGGTCGCCACGCTCACCCCGGGCAGCGCGATCAGTCGGCTCATGCGCTCGCGCTCGCTGCGCGCGGCGAGCACCGCGCGCGACACGCGCCGGATCGTCCCCGCGGAGTTCCGCTCGTAGTGGCGCCGCGAGCGCGGGCTCTTCCAGCGGCACATCGCGAGAAATTCTGTGCGGGTGAAACCGCCCGTCGCCTTGACGTGGGCCAGCCGCCGGATGAGGACCGCCGTCCCCGCGTGCTCCTCGGTGAGCAGCTCCCGCCGCAGCAGGGCGCGCAGGCTCCGGTACGGCACCGGCTTCAGCGGCATGTTATGTTACCCGCCATGACCGAGCCCTTCGTGACGATCCCGGAGATCCACCGCGCGGCCAAAGCCCGCCTGCCGCGCAATTCGTACAACTTCGGCGCGGGCGGCACCGAGACCGAGACCACGTTGCGCCGCAACCGGCGCGCGATCCGACGCCTGGCCGTCCGCCAGGACATCCTCGTGGACGTGCGCCACGTCGATCTGACCACGTCGCTGATCGGCATCCCGCTCTCCTGGCCGGTGGTGATCGCGCCCATGGGCGGGCTCGTCCTTTTCCATCCCGAGGGCGATCGCGAGATGGCGCGCGGGGCGGCCAAGGGCGATACGCTGCAGTTCCTGAGCGGCGCCACCGGCTGGTCGGTCGAGGCGGTGGCGGAGGCCGCGCCCGGCCCCAAGATGTTCCAGCTCTACCACATGGGCGACCGGGCCTGGGTGGCGGACCTGCTCGCGCGCGTCGAAGCCTCGGGCTACCTCTCGGTGTGCCTCACGGTGGACGTGCAGGTCTACAGCCGGCGCGAGCGCGACATCGTCGCGCGCTTCAGCCCGCGCGAGGCCATGCTGAAGGCGCCGAACCCGCGCCCGCCCGATCCGGAGTACCCGGCGCGCCTGACCTGGGCCGACGTGGACTGGCTGCGCAAGACCACGAAGCTCCCCATCGGCCTCAAGGGCATCATGACCGCGCGCGACGGTCGCCGCGCGGTCGAGGCCGGCGTGGAGCTGATCTGGGTGTCCAATCACGGCGGCCGGCAGCTCGACGCGACCCAGGCCAGCATCGACGCGCTCCCCGCGGTGCGTGACGCGGTCGGCGACGCGGCCAGCATCATCGTGGACGGCGGCTTCGCCCGCGGCACCGACGTGCTCAAGGGCGTGGCGTGGGGCGCCGACGCGGTGGCCATCGGGCGCACCGCGCTCTGGGGCCTGGCCGCCGACGGGGCCGCCGGGGTGGCCTGCACGCTCGACATCCTGCGACGCGAGCTGCGGACGTCCATGGCTCTCGCCGGGCAGACCAGCGTGCGCGGCCTCACCCCGGACGTGGTCTTCCGCGTGGACTGAGCCGCCGCCTACAGGAAGCCCGGCGCCTGGAACTCGCAGAAGCCGCCCCTCAGGTCATCACGGTGCCACCAGCCCCCGCGCATCACGCACTTCACCTCGAGCTCCTCCTCGGTGTACGTCCGCTCGATCGCCGGGCCGCAGCCGGCGAGCGCGAGGGCGAGGAGAAACGCGAGGCCCCGCATCTACTGCATCGGCGAGTAGGCGGTCGGCCGGAGAATGTGGGCGGTGAGCCGGCGCAGCAGCGGCCCGTTCTTCTCCGTCTCGGCGAACTTGGCCAGCCGATCCTTGTCGGCGAAGAACCCGCTCCACTTCTTCTCGCGGTCCGCGAGGCTGTCGTAGGCGAGCATGTAGATGAGCTGGTCCGAGGAGCCGCCCAGCTCGTTCGTCCAGAAGCCGACCACCTGGATATTGTGCTTCTTGAAGAAGTCCATGGTGATCTCGGCAAACCGGCGGTTCAGGTCGGGCAGCCGGCCGGGCATCGCGTGATACGTCCGAAGCTCATACAGCATGAGAAGGGCCTCCTGGGCAGCACGATGGGTGCGGTCTGCCGCGACTCTAGGCACGCGGCCCGCCGGTGTCAAGCGCGTGAGCTCTAGACTCTCGCGCGCGGCCTCGATCACGGCGCGCGCCGGCCTCGCGCTCACTCTGCTCGGGGCGCTCTCGCTCCTGCTCTCCGGCGCGGGCAGTCGCTGGGACTGGTGGGATTTCCGCACCGGCTTTGTCATTTTCCGCTGGACGCTCTACGGCGGGCTCGGCGCGGTGGTCGTCGCGCTGGCCGGCCTCGTGCTGGCGCTGCTCGCGCGGGCGAACAACACCGCGATCCTGTCCATCGGGACCCTCGTGCTGCTGGCCGCGGTCGCGGTGGTGCCGGTCTCCCACCTGCGCTCCGCGGGCCGCGTGCCTCCGATCCACGACATCACCACCGATCTCGACGACCCGCCGCGCTTCGTGGCGGTGCTCCCGCGCCGGGAGGGCGCGCCGAACACCGCGGAGCACGGCGGCGCCGCCCTCGCGGCCCAGCAGCGCGCGGGCTATCCCGATCTCGGGCCCGCGCGCTTCCCCGCGCCGCCCGACCGCGTGTTCGCGCGCGCGGTGGACGTCGCGCGCGGACTCGGCTGGGAGATCGTGGCCACCGAGCCCGCGGAGGGGCGCCTCGAGGCCACCGACCGCACGCGCTGGTTCGGCTTTCGCGACGACGTGGTGGTGCGTGTGCGGCCCGACGGCGCGGGCAGTCGCGTGGACGTGCGCTCGGTCTCCCGGGTGGGGCGCAGCGATCTCGGCACCAACGCGCGCCGCATCCGCGCGTTCGAGGAAGCGCTGCGGACGGCGCTGGCCGGCGAGCCCGTCACCCCGCGATAGGGCGGCCGGGCCGAGCTTCAAAAGTTTCGGGGGAAACACCCCACCGCGTTAAGCTCAGGGAACGTGATTTACCGACGCGGCCGCGCAGGCCCGCCCGGATTCACACTCATCGAGATGGCCACCGTGCTGACCCTCATGGGTGTCCTCACCGTCCTCGCCATCCTGACCACCCAGAAGCTGATCCAGCGCGCGCGGGCCAGCGCGACCGCCACCCAGATGGTCTTCCTGCGCACCGCCCTGCTCAACCTCGCCGCCAGCTGCGAGGGACTGCCCCCGACCGCCCGGTCGGGCGGGGATCCGGGGCTCGCCTACCAGCCCACCGGCGCCGCGTGCTGGAGCGGTCCGTACCTCGCACACTGGCCGGCAACCACATCGTTCGGCCGGGGCACCACCTTTCAGTATCGCGGTGAAGCCGGCCTCACGGCCCAGCTCAGCGTCGAGTCCCTCAAGACCGCCGACGCGCGGGCCCTCGCCGCCGAGGTGGCCCCGATGTTCGCCGGCCAGGCACAGCTCGTCTCCAACAAGGGCACCTGGTCGGTCAGCGTGGACATCGGGACCTTCTATCAGAAATAGCACCTGGATCGACCGCGATGGTGTCGTACCCGCGGCAAGATCCGACGATGCTAGACTGGTTGACGTGACGCTCTCCGGCTCAGCGCCCGTTCGGGCTTGCCGGGTTGCCGGCTCCGCCGTCAGCTCTCCAAACCGCGTCTGGCATCGGGACTCGCCTGGGTTCACCCTGATCGAGCTCGCCGTCGTGGCAGCCCTGATCGGCATCCTGGCCACGCTCGGCCTCCTGACCGCCCAGAGCCTGATCCAGCGCGCGCGCGCCGGCGCCACCGCCACCCAGATGGCGTTCATGCGCACGGGGCTACTGAACCTGGCCACCAATTGTGAAGGCCTGCCCCTGTCGGCCAAGTCCGGTGGAGATCCGGGCCTCGTCTCCCGGCCGACCGGCTCCACGTGCTGGTTCGGACCGTACCTGGTGCGCTGGCCCACCACCACACCCTTCGGGAAGGGCACGAGCTTCCGGTACCAGGGCCAGAAGGGCACCGTCGC
This sequence comes from uncultured Candidatus Rokubacteria bacterium, assembly GCA_963747235.1. GTDB lineage: Bacteria > Methylomirabilota > Methylomirabilia > Rokubacteriales > CSP1-6 > CAMLFJ01. Next base: position 41,975 of record CAVVEU010000011.1, on the reverse strand, counting down.
GGTCCTGAGCGCGCAATCGTTGACCGCGGGCGACGCGACCGCTCTCGGGACTCAGGTCGCGCCCATGTTTGGCGGTCAGGCCAAGCTGAGCTCGAGCAAGAAGGTGTGGACGGTGACCGTCAACGTGGGCAACTTCTACAAGTAGGCGCCCATGAAAGACCTCGGCGCATGCCTGCGGCACCCCGGCGAGCCGGCGCTCTTCCGCTGCCGGCAGTGTCACGACGCGGTCTGCGTGGGGTGTCGGGCGCCCGACGAGCGCGACCTCTGCGCCACCTGCGCCCAGTACCGGAGTGAGTCGGCCACCCGCGAGGCGCGGATGCTGGCCGGCGAGGCGCCCGATGAAGCACCCCGACCGATTCCCTGGGGACGCTACGCGATCGCGCTGCTGGTGGCGATCAACATCGGACTCGTGGGCTACCTGGTGCTGGCGGGGCGCTCGCACACCGCGATCGCCGAAGGGGTGAAGGCGGTCAACGCACTATCTCGGGCGGTCGAGGAAAGCCGTGACCCCTCCGGGCGCTATCCGGAGAACCTCGCGCCGGTACTGCCGCGGCTCGCGGAGCCGGTGACGGAGATGATCCGCACGGGAGTCATCCAGTACGAGACGTACAACAACCGGACGGACTACACGGTAAGCCTCGTCCTGGGGCCGCGCCAACCGGTACGCTGACCTAGAGCGCGACCCGGTACACCTCTTCCAGCGTGGTCTCGCCGAGCAGGACCTTGGCGAGGCCGTCCTCGAACATGGTCCGCATGCCGGCCCGGGTGGCGGCGGCCCGGAGGGCGCCGCCGTCGCGCCGCTCCATGATGAGCTGCCGTGTCTCCTCTTGCACCTCGAACAGCTCGAAGACCCCGATGCGCCCGCGGAAGCCGCTGTCCTGGCACTGGGCGCAGCCGCGTCCGCGGAAGATGCGGACGGCCGCGAACGGATCGCTCCCCTGCCCGAGCACGCCCTGGGTCTGCAGCACCCCGACGCTCCGCTCGAAGTCGGGTCGCGTGCGCAGCGCGGCCAGCACCCCCGGCGCCGGCGCCGCGCTCTCGCGGCAGGCCACGCAGATGCGGCGCGCGAGACGCTGGGCCATCACGAGGACGAGGGTCGAAGCGAGGAGGAACGGCTCGACCCCCATGTCGAGCAGCCGCGGGACCGCGGAGGTCGCGTCGTTTGTGTGCAGCGTGGAGAGGAAGAGCCGCCCCACCAGCGCGGCCCGCACCCCGATGGACACCGTCTCGCTGTCCCGGATCTCGCCGACCATGATCACGTCGGGGTCCTGCCGGAGCAGTGCCCGCAGCGCGCTCGCGAAGTCGAACCCGGCTGCCGCGTTCAGCGGAATCTGGGTCACCCGTGGCATCGTGTACTCGATGGGATCCTCGACCGTCGAGATGTTCACCGCGTTCTGCCGCTCGACGGACAAACGCCTCAGCATCGCGTACAGCGTGGTGGACTTGCCGGAGCCGGTCGGCCCCGTCACCAGAATCATCCCGAACGGCCGCAGCAGGCCCTTGATCAGCAGCTCGTAGTCGACCGAAGCCAGCCCCAGGTCGTCCAGGTCCGCCGAGGCCGACTCGCGCGAGAGCACCCGGATGACCACCTTCTCGCCCCACTGGGTCGGCACCGAGGACACGCGCAGGTCGACCACGAAGCCCGAGAGGTCGGCCTCGAAGCGGCCGTCCTGCGCGATGCGATGCTCGTCGATGCGCATCGCGCTCAGGATCTTGATGCGGGCCGCCAGCGACGGGTGCGCGGCGGGGGGCAAGGTCAGCACCTCGTGGAGCACGCCGTCGATCCGGTAGCGGACCAGGGTTTCGAGCTCGTAGGGCTCGATGTGGATGTCGGAAGCCCGCGTTACCACCGCGTACTCGAGGATGCGGGTGACCAGGTCGGCCGCCGACGCCTCCGGGGGCGCCGCCAGCCGGCGCCCGGCGGGGTCGGCCCCGTGCCACTGGGCGCCCGGGCCGGCCGGTGCGGTCCCCGCCTTGGCGGTCGAATTGATAGCGGTGCTGGCGCGGAGCGCGGAGCGCTCGAGCATGTCGCGCAGGTTCCCCTTGTAGAGGAGCTGGGCGCGCCGGATGTTGCCCTCCGGAGCCAGGTACGGAACGACCTCGCACTTGGTCATCTGGGACACCTCGCGGATGATCAACTTGTCGCGCGGATTGACCATCGCCACCTTCAGCGTCCGGTCGTGGCGCTCGAAGGGCACCACCCCGTGACTCCGCGCATACTCCTCGCGAACGGCCTGCAGCGCGTCGAGCTGCACGTCGCCGACCTTCAGCTCGATGAACCCCACCTCCCAGGCCTGGGCGAGCTGGGCGAGCAGGAAGGCGAGCGGGATGCGGCCCCGCTCGGCGAGGGCGCGCTCGAGTGGGATCTTCAGCCGCACCGCCATCTGCTGCGCCTTCTCGAACTCGGCCGCGTCCACCAGCTCGAGCTGCTGGACGATCAGGGTCCGGAGCTCCTCGTCGGAAACGATGCCCGCCATCAGCCGGTCCCCCCCAGCATCTCGCCGACCCGCTTGACCAGATCCTGCAGCGACAGGTTGGCTTTCACGAAGTACCCGGCCGCGCCCGCCTCCATCGCCTGCTTCACGTCGCTATCCTGCCCCAGGTTGCTCAGGATGATCACCGGAGTGGCGGCGGTCGCCGCATCGGCTTTCAGCGCGCGCAGCACCTCGAAACCCTGCAGCTTCGGCATGATCAGATCGAGCAGGATCAGGTCGGGCGCTTCGGCCCGCGCCACCCGCAGCGCCTCTTCCCCGTCGACCGCCGTCAGCACGGTGAACCCCTGGCGCTTGAGCGCGGTCTCCGCGGCCTTGCGAAGGAACCGATCGTCTTCCGCCAGCAGGATTCGCCGAGTCGGCTCACCCATGGTCAGGCTCCAGAAGGCGCGCCACCATATCGCCCAGCTCCTGCAGCGACAGGTCCGCCTTGACGAAATACCCGGACACGCCGAGGGTCTTGATCTCCTCGACATCCTGCTCACGCGACGAATTGGAGAGGATCAGCACGCGAATCTCCCTTGTGGCCTCTTCGGCCCTCAGCGCTTTCAGGACCTCCGTCCCCGTCATCTTCGGCATGAGGAGATCGAGCAGGATCAAGTCGGGCGTCTCCGCTCGTACTTTGCGGAGTGCCTCCTCGCCGTCGGCCGCGGTGGTGACCACGAAGCCGCGTTGGCGGAGGCTGATCTCGCAGGCCCGGCGCAGGAAGCGATCGTCCTCCACCAGAAGGATGCGCCGCGGGGTCATCCTGCCGTCTCCGCCAGCGGCAGCGTGAAGAGGAAGGTGGCCCCCGCGCCCTCCTCGGACTCGCACCACACCCGGCCACCGAGCTGCTCCATGATCAAGCGCACCAGATACAGGCCGAGTCCGGTGCCTTCGGTTTCCAGCGTTACCACGTTGTCGGCCCGGTAGAATTTCTCGAACAGCCTCGGCTGCGCCAGCCCCGGGACCCCGACCCCGCTGTCGCGGATCGACCAGCGGAGGGCCGTCCCATCCGGATCGAGGTGGATCTCGATCGTGCCGGCCTTCGGCGTGTACTTGATGGCGTTCGAGACGAGGTTCACGACCACCTGGCGCACGAGCTGAGGATCCGCCAGCACGCGCGGAGCGTTCGCATCGCCGGCCAGCGACACGCGATGCGCCTTCTCCTGCACGAGCACCGACATCTCGGCCAGCACGCCTCGCGTGAGCTCCCCCAGATCGATCGGCGTTGCGGCCACCGTGAGCTTCCCCCGCTCGAGCCGAGAGATGTCGAGGAGATCGTTCACGAGCTGGATCAGCCGCTGCGCCGCCTCTCGCGCATCCTGGACGTAGGACGCCGCGTCGGCGGGGACGTCGGGATCCTGAGCGGCCAGCTCGAGCATCCACCGGATCCCGGCCAGCGGCGTGCGGAGCTGGTGGGTCACGAACGAGACGAAATCGGACTTCATCCGACTCACCTCTCGTTCGTGGGTCACGTCGTGGAAGGTGAGGGTGAAGCCACAAGTGGAACCGGCGCTGTCCTTGGTGGGCTGGGACATCCAGTGGATGGTGCGGCGCAAAGCACGAAGCTCGAGGTCGCCCTGCCCACCGTGTTCCGGATCGTTCACCAGCGAGCGGAGGGCCGCGAACATCCGCTGGTACTCGGCGCCCTCGTTTCGCTGCCCGGCCAGCAGCTCGGTGAGCTCGGCGCCGACCAGGTCGGCCGCGTCGAGCCCGAGCATGTCACCCGCGCGCCGGTTGGCCGTCTCGACCTGACCGTCGGGCGCGACCAGCAGCATCCCGTCGGAGGTGGAGTCGAAGATCTGGGCGAGACGGCTCTGCTGGAGCCTGACCTCCTCGTGGTGCCGCGCATTGTCCATCGCGATCCCCGCGTGGGCGGCCAGGGCCGCCAGCAGCTGCGCCTCTTTGTCGGAGAACGCGTGGGGCTCGAAGAAGTAGGCCATCAGCACTCCGAGAGCTTCGTCTCGGACCACGATTGGAACCGCGAGATACGCTCTGGGGCCTTGCTGGAAGACCTGGTCCGTCGCCTTGGCGTAGCGCAATGACGGATCGGCGAGACGATCGGCAGTGCTCGCGGGCCGGCGCTCCTGGAACGCGCGCCCGGCGATCCCCTCGCCGAACTTCAGCACGAGATCCGGGGTGTGGCCGGCCGTGAGGTGGAGGCCGCGACGGAAGGCCAGGCCGCCCCGCGACTCGTCGGACACATAGACACCGGATGCATCACAGGCGAGCAGGTCGATAGTCTTGGCGACGATCTGGTCCAGCACCGAGTCCACGTCGAGCGTGGCGGTCAGGTGTGCGGTGACCTCGTAGAGCTTGGTCACCTCCGCCTCGCGCGCACGGCTCTCCGCGTACAGACGCGCCTTGTGAATGGCCACGGACGCGTGGTCGCCGAGAGCGGTCAGGAGCGAGATGTCCTCGGAGCTGAACCGCCGTCGATTCTTGCTGAAGACGAGGAGACAGCCGATGGTTCGCCCGCTGATCTGGAGCGGCACGCCCAGGAATCCCTGGAAACCCTCCTGGATCGCGCCCGCCTTGTGAGCAGCATCGTAGCGAGTGTCGTTCTGGAGATCCTCAACCGCCACCGGCTGGCCGGTCGCCACCACGATCCCGCTCAGGCTCTCCCCCACCCGGATTCGCGGGCGGGCCATGATCCGCGCGGCGGACCGGGTTCGCGCGCCCACCACGAGGTCCTCGCCCTCCAGGAGACGGATCCCCGCCGCCTCCACCGCCAGCAACCCGACCGTCTCCTCGATCAGGAGTGACAGCACCTGCCCGGTGTCCTCGGCGGCGGCCAGCCGCCGCGAGATCTCGTAGAGGACGGCGAGCCGCTTGCGCTCCCGCTGCGCCTGGTCGAAGAGCCGGGCGTGGCGCAGCACCACCGTGACCTGCGAGGCCACGTGATGCACGAGCGAGAGCTCACGCTCGGTCAGCACCTTCCGCTTCGTCCACCAGACCATGTAGAAGGCGCCCGCCACTTCCTCGTCGAGGAGCAGCGGGAGTACCAGGCCCGACTGATGACGAAAGAGCTTGAAGAGCTGATAGCTGAAGCGCGGATCGGCGGGCACGTTGTCGGAGAAAACCGGCCGCCGGGCCGCCCAGACCTCCACGAAGCCCTGCTCGTCGAGCGGGAGCGGAAAGGCGAGGAACGTGGCGAGCATGTCCTTCGGGACGCGATAGCCGGCGCACGGAACGAGTCGCGGGGCGCCGGGATCGAGCAGGTACGCCGCGCCGGTGTCGGCGCCGATCAGGCGCGTCAGCTCCCGGCAGATCCGGCGCAACGCCTCCTGCACATCGAGCGTGGTGCTGGCGGTGTGCGCGATGGCCAGGACCGCCTCGGTCTCCTTGAGCCGGACCTCCATCTCAGCCTGCAATTGGATGTTCTCGCGAAGCAACCGGCGGCGCTCCCAGATCCGGCGCACGATCGGCTCGAGCCGGGCAGGATCCACCGGCTTGAGGATGTAGCCGGCGGTCCCGCCTTCCACCGCCTTGATGGCAGCGTCGAGGCTCGCTTCCCCGGTCACGCAGACGATGTCGGGCGGCGAACGCAGCTTCTGGACCTCCTCCATCACCTGGCTGCCGTCCATGTCCCCGAGCCGGAGATCGAGCAACAGCAGCCCCACGCGTCCTTCGCGGAGAATCGCGAGGCCGTCGGCGCCAGAGTGGGCCGTCACGACGTCGTAGCCAAGCCGCTCCAGGAACTCAGCCAGGAAGGCGGCGACCTCGGGCTCATCGTCTAGGACCAGGATGCGTTCTGGATCCATCGGGGGTGCCTCTACGGTAGCCCCAAGGCATTCCTGGTGCTGGTCTTAAAAGCGCGTGATTATCCGGCCGGTTAGGCCGAAACTGCCACCCTCGCCACGAAATCGCGGCGCAGCGTGAGGCCGAGCCCGGGACCGGCGGGCGCCAGCACGTGGCCGTCCTCGAGCTCCACGCGCTCCTCCACGAGGTCGTTCAGCAGCGGATTGTGCCCGCGGGAGAACTCGAGCAGGTTCACGCACGGCGTGGACACCGCGAGGTGCAGGCCCGCCGCGAAGAGGATGGCCGAGCCCCAGAGGTGCGGCGCCACCGTGAGATCGTGGGCGGCCGCGAGCGCGGCGATGCGCTGGGTCTCGGTGATCCCGCCCGCGATGGCCACGTCGGGCTGGCACACGTCCACCGCGCGGGCCGCGATCATGTCGCGGAAGGCGAAGCGTGTCTGCTCGCTCTCCCCCGCCGCGATCGGGATGTCGGTGGAGGCGCGCACCTCCGCCTGGCCCTCGAGATTCTCGGAGGACACCGGCTCCTCGAACCAGCCGAGGTCGCAGTCCTCGACCTTGCGCGCGAAGCGCATGGCCTCGCGCACGCTCCAGGTGCCGTGCGCGTCCACCATGATGCCCACGTCGGGCCCGAGCGTCTCGCGCACCTCGCGCACGCGCGCGGCCGAATCGTCCACGCTCTTGTCTTGCAGTCCCACCCGCAGCTTCACCGCGCGGTGCCCGCGCTCCACGTACTGGGTCATCTGCTTGCCGATCGCCCCCACCGGCGCCCAGCCCCCGCTCGCGTAGGCCGGGATCCGGTCGCGGTACTGCCCGCCCAGGAGCCGCCACACCGGCTGGCCCACCGAGCGCCCGAGGAGATCCCAGCACGCGATGTCGATGCCGCTCATCGCGCTCATCGCGAGCCCGCGCCGGCCGATGGTGGGAAAGGTCCGCCCCTCGCGCGCGGCGTAGCGGGCGCGCGAGCCGTTGTAGAGCAGCTCCCAGATCGCGGTGATGTCGCGCGGATCGCGGCCCACGATGGCGGGCCCCATCTCCTCGCGGATCAACGTCACCATCGCCGCGTAGTTGCCGAGATTGCCGACCGCGGCCTTGGCCTCGCCGAGCCCGAGCAGCCCGGTGTTGGTCTCGATCTCGACCAGGCACATGTTGAAGGTGTCGTTGCGGCCGAAGTCGCTGACGTGCGCGTGCTCGGCGGGAATGGGGGCGCGGAGCCAGGTGGCGCGGACGGCGGTGATCTTCATGGACACTCCTTCAGTGGACGGTGATTCAGTCGAGGCTCAGGGTACCCCAGAAGATGGGCTCGGGGTGCAGGCGCACGCCGAAGCGCGCCTCGACGCCCGCCCGCACGCGGCGGGCGAAGGCGGTGACGTCGCGGGCGCGCGCGCCGTCGTGGCAGACGATGGCGAGCGTGTGGCGCGTGGAGAGGCCGACCGGCCCCTCGCTCTGCCCGCGCGTGAAGCCGGCGCGCTCGATCAGCCAGGCGGCGGAGAGCTTCACGCGGCCGTCGGGCTGCGGCCAGCGCGGCATGGAGAGGCCGGCCGCGCGCGCGTCGATCGCGGCGAGCGCGGCCGCGTCCACGATGGGATTCAGGAAGAAGGAGCCGCAGCTCCGCGCGTTCGGATCGCCCGGGTCGAGCACCATGGACTTGGAGCGGCGCACCCGGATCACGGTCTCGCGCACGGTGGCCAGCGGGGGCGACGCGCTCCCGATCTCGCGCGCGATGTCGGCGTAGCCGAGATAGGGCGCCCCGCCCGGGACGAGCCGGTAGGTGGCGGCGAGGACGACGTAGCGGCCGGGGGCGCGGCTCTTGAAGAGGCTGTCGCGGTAGCCGAAGCCGCACTCGGCGGGCGCGAGCGTCACGACGCGGCCGCTCTCGCGGTCGAGCGCGCGCACCGCGGCGAGCGTGTCGCTCACCTCCTGGCCGTAGGCGCCCACGTTCTGGATCGGCGTGGCGCCCACCAGGCCGGGAATGCCGCTCAGGCACTCGAGCCCGGCCCAGCCGCGCTCCACCGTGTGGCGCACGAAGTCGTCCCACGGCTCGCCCGCGGCGGCCGTCACCTCCACCGCGCCGGGGATCTCGCGCGCGGTCACGCCGCGGAGGGCGATCTTGAGGACGAGGCCGTCCACGCCCTCGTCGGCGATGACCAGGTTGGAGCCGCCGCCGAGGACGCGCACCGGCAGCGTGCGGGCCGCGGCCCACTGGACGGCCTCCGCGACGGTGGCCTCGTCGGTGGCCTCGACCAGGTAGCGGGCGGGGCCGCCGAGGCGGAGCGTGCAGTGCGGTGCGAGCGGGGCGTGCTCGGCGGGGGTGAGCATGGGCGCGTCCATCTTACCGCGACGGCCTTCGACCCCTCACCCTCGCGCCCCTCACCCTGCCCTCTCCCCAGAGGGGAGAGGAGAGGAGGTCAGTCGGAGATCGGGAAGAGGCCCTGGAAGACGAACTTCTGGACGCGCTTGGCGGTGTCCACCTCGGTGGTGTAGATGTTGCCGCGCGAGTCCACCGCCATGTTGTGGATCCAGTGGAGCTGGCCCGCGTAGCGGCCGCTGCGCCCGAAGCGCGAGAGCACCTTGCCGGAGGTCGCGCGAGAGCATCCACACGTGGTTGTTCTCGCCGTCGGCCACGTAGAGGTAGCTCTGGGCCGCGTCGCGCGAGAAGTCGAGGTCCCACACCGAGCCGTTGCCGCCGGTGGAGGTCGCCAGCGTGAACTCCTCCACGAAGGAGCCGTCCTTCTTGAAGACCTGGATCCGGTTGTTCATGCGGTCGCAGACGTAGACGAGCCCGTCGGCCGCGACGCGCACGCAGTGCACCGGGTTCTTGAACTGCTTGACGCTCGCGTCGCCCGGCGGCCGCCCGTTGGCGCCCCAGTGGCGCTTGTAGGCGCCGGTGGTGGCGTCGAACACGATGATCCGGTGGTTGGCGTAGCCGTCGGCCACGTACAGCTCGTTGGCGGCGGCGTCCACCCGCACGTCGGCGGGCCGGTTCAGGTTCCGCGTGTCGGTGTCGCCGCCGCTCGAGGCCGGCTTGCCGATCTGCAGCAGGAAGCGGCCGTCGCGCGCGAACTTGAGGATCTGGTGATCCTTCTCGCCGTTGCCGGCCAGCCACACGTTGCCGGCCTGGTCCACGAAGATGCCGTGCTCGTTGGCCGGCCAGTCGTAGCCGGGCCCCGGTCCGCCCCAGGCCTGGAGCAGGTTGCCCTCGCTGTCGAACTCCATCACCGCGGGCGCGGGCACGCAGCACTCGTTGCGCGGCGGATTCAGCGTGGCGCCCTTCTCGTCATCGGTGAGCGACCGCGGGCGCTGCACGATCCACACGTGGTCGAGGCTGTCGGTCGCCACGCCCGCCACCTGGCCGAAGAGCCAGCGGTTGGGCAGGGGCTTGGGCCAGAAGGGATCCACCGTGAACTTCGGCGCCTGCCCGTCGGCGAGCCGCTGCGCGGTCACCGAGGCCGCCGAGACGATCGCGAGGAGGATGAGACAGCCGACGGCCATCAGGACACCGCGGGAGATCGGAGAGCGCTGACGAAGCATGGCATGCCTCCTCGTCGAGGGCTGCGGGCACCGCAACACCGGTGAGCCGGGGCGACGATATGCCCGCCGCGACGGCGGTGTCAAGCGCGGGGCGTCAGCGCGAGAGAAACCAGCCGAGCGTGCCCGCGGCCAGCACCGCGAGCACCGGCGGCACGCGATCCGAGGTGACCGCGAGCGCGGTGACCGCCGCGAGCGCCAGGGTCAGGCCGTCGTGGATCGCGGTGCGCGCCACCGTGTACACGCCGCCGGCCATGAGCCCGACACCGACGGGAATCAGCGCCCGCTCCGCGATGGCGGCCCAGCGCCGGGTGCGCCACTGCTGCCAGTGATGCGAGATGACCATGGCCAGGATCGAGGTGGGCACGAACATGGCGAGCCCGGCGAGGAGGCCGCCGAGCACCCCGTGGGCGCGGTAGCCCACGAAGACCGCGATGAGCATGTTCGGGCCCGGCGTGAGCTGCGTGAGCGTGTAGCCATCCACGAACTCCCGCGCGGTGAGCCAGCCGTGGATGGTCACCGACTGCCGCTCCATCTCCGGGATCACCCCGAGCCCGCCGCCCACGCAGAGGAGGCTCAACCAGAGAAACGTCCAGGTGAGCATCGCGAGATCCGCCATCAGCAGATCTCCTCGGGTGAGGCCGTCTCGGCCGACGGAGTCGCGGGGGCCGGCGGCGCCGGCACGGTCCAGTGCAGCGCCAGGCTCACCGCCGCCATCGCGAGCACGACGCCCACGGTGGGCAGGCGCAGCGGCCCCACCGCCAGGAAGGTGAGCGCGGCCACCACGATCCCGCGGCCGCCGCGGAGCGAGCCGCGCGTGATGCGCAGGGTGGTGACGAGCACGAGCCCCACCACCGCCGCGCTCAGGCTGCGCAGCAGGAGCGTGGCCGAGCCGCTGAACGCGCCGTGCAGGTAGAGCGTGGCCGCGCCCACCAGGATGACGGCGCCCGGCAGCACGATCGCGAGCAGGCCCCAGATGCCGCCCGCCATGCCGGCGAGCCGGTAGCCGAGGGCGACCGCGAGATTGCTGAAGTTGGGGCCGGGCAGCACCTGGCTCAGCGTGAAGTCCTGCACGAACTCGTCGTGGCGGATCCAGCCGCGGCGTCGCACCAGCGCGTCGTGGAAGTAGGCGCTCCGGCCACCGCCGAGGCTCGAGAGGCCGGTCCAGGTGAAGACCGCGATCAGCCGGAGGAGGGAGACGCGTCTCACTCGCAGCGCTCGAGCGAGCGGGCGTCAGGCATCGCCCCGGAGTGTAGCACCCTCTCCCCCCGGGGCTCGGGGGAGAGGGCGTGGAGCGGAAGCGAGCTACGAGATCAGTGGCGCCAGCCCGGCTGAGGGGCCGGGTGATACGCCGGCCCGTTGTAGCACCAGCCCTTGCGGGCGTGGCCGGGCGGGCAGAACGCGGGCTGCGGGTGCACCACCACGTGGCGCGGCGCCGGCACATACACCGGATACGGCCTCGCGATCACCCGCGGCGCGGGCACGTAGACGCGAGGCGGCGGAGCGTAGTAGACGGGAGGCGGCGGCGCGTAGTACGCCGGAGCCGGCGGCGCGTAGACCACCGGGGGCGCGGCCACCACCGGGCCGCGGTGGAAGATGCCGACGCCGCCCAGGATCTGGTTGAACACGGCAAAGGCGCCGAGCCCGAGGGCCGCGTCCGTGGACGCGCCCGCGAAGGCCAGCGTTGGAGCAAAGACCGCGGCAGCGAGAACCAGCGCGATCAGCTTTTTCATGGTGTTGCCTCCTGCCCGGGGCCATGGATGCCGCCCCGTGCACCGCATGAGACGAGAGCGGCGCTCGGCGCGTTTACCCGCGGGTGGCGAGATGGCTGAGCGCCGGAACTCCGCCAATTCTCAGAGAAATTTGAAGCCGAATCTGGCGGACCCGCGCCGGTTGCCTTACCATGTCGAGCCATGAGCGACCATGCGAGCGTCTGCCCCCTCGATTGCCCGGACACCTGCAGCCTCACCGTCACCGTGGAGCACGCGAAGATCGTGAAGATCCGCGGCTCGCGGGCCAATCCCTACACCGCCGGCGTGATCTGCACCAAGGTCGCCGGCTCGTACCCCGAGTGGGTGCACGGGCCCGGGCGCCTGCAGACGCCGCTGCGCCGCATCGGCGCCAAGGGCGAGGGGCGCTTCGCGCCGGTGTCCTGGGACGAGGCGCTCGACATCATCCACGAGCGCGTGACGAGCGTGATCGCGGCCCACGGCCCGCAGTCGGTGCTGCCGCTCAACTACGCGGGCCCGCACGGCATGCTGGCGTACGCCTCCATGGACCTGCGCTTCTTCCACAAGCTGGGCGCCTCGCTCCTGGACCGCTCGCCGCTCTGCGGCGGCATCCGCACCCAGGCCTGGCTCGGCACCTTCGGCACCACGCCCGGCATCGCGCCCGAGCAGGTGCGGCATTCCAAGCTCGCGATCGCGTGGGGCAACAATGTCACGTGGTCGAACCTCCACCTCACGCCGATCCTCAACGCGGCCCGCCGCGACGGGGCCAAGATCGTGGTGGTGGATCCCAAGCGCATCAAGATCGCCGAGCAGGCGGACATGCACGTGGCGCTCAAGCCCGGCACCGACGTGGTGCTGGCCTGGGCGCTGGCCGCGGAGCTCGAGCGGCGGGGCGCCTTCGACCGCGCGTTCATCGAGCGGCACGTGACCGGCTTCGAGGAGTTCATGGCGGGCGCGCGGCGCTACTCGGTGGCGGAGGCCGCGCGCATCTGCCAGGTGCCGGAGGCGCAGATCCGCCAGCTCGCGGAGTGGTACCACACGCTCTCGCCCGCCTCGATCAGCGTGGGCAACGGGCTCGAGCGGAACCAGAACGGCGGCAGCGGCATCCGCGCGATCTTCGCGCTCCCCGCGCTGGCCGGGAAGTTCGGGGTGCCGGGCGGCGGGCTCGTCAACGGCGCGGGCTTCGTGTTCCCGAAGACGCTCGCCAAGCTGCAGCGGCCGGACCTCCTGCCGCCGGGCACCCGCACGCTCAACATCGTGGACGTGGGCGCGCACCTGCTCGATCCCACGCTGTCGCCGCCCATCAAGGCGCTCTTCGTCTACAACCACAACCCGCTCGTCGTGCATCCGGACCAGAACCGCATGCGCCGCGGGCTCGCCCGCGAGGATCTCTTCATCGTGGGCTGCGGACGTGGTGATGACCGACAGCCTCGCCTACGCCGACGTGGTGCTGCCCGCCTCGAGCCACTTCGAGTACGACGACATCTACGCGGCCTACGGCCAGCACTGGCTGCAGCGCGCCGAGCCGGTGATCCAGCCGCAGCACGAGTCGCTGCCCAACACCGAGATCTTCCGGCGGCTGGCCGCGCGCTTCGGCTACACCGATCCGATCTTCACCGCCAGCGACGCGCAGCTCATGGACGACGCGGTGGACGGGGCCGACCCGCGCCTGGGCGGCATCGCGCCGAGCCGCCTGCCCACCGACCGCGCCACCGCGATGACGGTGAGCGGCGAGCCGGCCATCCTCTTCAAGAACGTCTTCCCCAAGACCGCCTCCGGCAAGGTGGAGCTGGCCTCGGAGTATCTCGACAAGAAGTACGGCAGCCGCCTGCCCACCTACCGCGCCTACGAGACGCAAGTTCCCGCTGATCCTCATCACGCCGGCCTCGGACGAGCGCATCACCTCCACGTTCGGGGGGCTCAAGGCGGGCGACGTGATCCCGCCGCTCGAGATGCACCCGGACGACGCGCGGGCCCGCGGCCTGGCGGACGGCGTGCGGGTGCGGGTGTGGAACGAGCTGGGCGAGGTGCACCTGCCGCTCCGGATCACCGACGAGATCCGGCCCGGCGTGATCTGCAGCCTGAAGGGCGCGTGGATGAAGACCACCGACAACGGCCAGACCGTCTCCGCGCTGGCCCCGGGCCACCACGCCGACATCTGCGGCGGCGCCTGCTACAACGACTGCCGCGTCGAGGTCGCCGCCCTCTAACCCTCCTCCTCTAACCCTCTCCCCTCAGGGGAGAGGGCAGGGTGAGGGGGCTTGGCCTACCGCTCGACGTTCTCCTCGGCGATCGCCTTGCGGGCCTTCATGTTGAAGCGCCCGTCGTAGACCGGCTGCCCGCCCGTGGTCGGCCCCTGGTACTGCACGAAGAGCATGAGCCCGCCCGTCTTGGTGGAGAGCGCCTCCTCGAAGTGCGGGTCGGGGTAGAAGAGCATCGTCCCCGGCGTGTAGACCGCGTCGCCGATCCGGAACTCGCCCTCGAGGATGTACCAGACCTGGGCGAAGTCGTGCTTGTGGAAGGGATGGTGCGAGCCCGGCTCGTAGCGCACCAGACCCGCGTTGGGCTCGGTCGGGCGGTCGGCCCGGGGATGGAAGAGCATCTTGCTCCACTGGCCCGGCCAGCGCAGGGTCTCCCACTCCCGATCGTCGGCGTGCACCGCTTCCATTGACTGGTGCTCTTGCATGACGGTCGCTCCTAGCGCTTGGCGTTGACGCGGGTGAGCTCGGTGTTGAGGCAGCGCGCCACCCAGGCGTCGCGCTTGCCGGGCGCGACCACGTCGTCGGTGGTGCGCGGCGTGAAGCGCGCGAGGGCCTCCCAGCAGCGCTCGCGGGCCTGCGCCATCTGCAGATCGGCCCGGAGCACCCGCACGGTGCGGCTGCGCTCGGCGTCCCAGCGCACCGCCACCACCACCACCGCGAGGGCCGCGCCCACCACCATGAGGATGAACAGGAAGGCGGCCACGCCCTGCCACTGGCGGATCCGCCGCTCGGCCGCGTCCACGAGACCGGAAATCTTCACCTCGATCGGCCCGCCCGCGTGCCGGATGATCTCCACCGCGCGACGCCGCGACCGGAGCGGCAGCGAAGAGGCCGAGCGGGAGCGCGCCGGGCGCGTGGGAGCTGTCGCGTCCAGCAGGGACGGCTGTCTCGAATCCATCGCTCCCATATCTACCCTTCCTCCTGCGGTGATGACGCACCGCGGTTGCCCTGCACCGTCCTCCTTCTTAGCGCACTCGGAGCCGCGGGTCCAGCACGTCTCGCAATCCGTCGCCGAGCAGGTTGAGGCTCAGCCCGGCGATCGTCAGCGCGAGGCCGGGGAAGAGGCTCACCCAGAACGCCTCGCGGATGACGTTCTTGCCGCTCGCGATCACGTTGCCCCACGACGGCACGTAGGGCGGCACGCCCACGCCGAGGAAGCCCAGGATCGCCTCGGCGAGGATCGCGTACGCGAACACGAAGCTGCCCTGCACGAGCAGCGGGCCCACGCAGTTGGGCAGGATGTGGCGCAGCGCGATCGCGCTGTCCCGCCGGCCGAGGGCGCGCGCGGCCTGGATGTAGTCCAGCTCGCGCAGGCTCAGCACCGTGCTGCGGATGATCATCGCGGTGCGCGGCATGTAGACCACCGAGAGCGCGAGGATCACGTTCCAGACGCCGGGGCCGCGCGCGGCCATCAGCGCGATGGCGAGCAGGATCGCCGGGAAGGCCATCAAGCCGTCCATGCAGCGCATCACCGGCACGTCGAGACGGCGCGAGAAGCCCGCGGCGAGCCCGATGACGATGCCCCCCGCCGAGGTCAGCAGCATGGTGGTGAGCCCGACCAGCAGGGAGACCCGGCTGCCGTGCAGCACCAGGCTGTACACGTCGCGCCCGAACTCGTCGGTGCCGAGGTAGTGCTGCGCGCTCGGCGGCCGGAGCCGGTTGGCGGGCGTGAGCCGGGTGGGGTTGTGGGTGGACACCGCGTCGGCCAGCAGCGCGGCCGCCACCAGCAGGAGCAGGATCGCGGCGCCGGTCACCACGCCGCCGTTCCGGGCGAGCCGGCGCACCCAGCGCTGCCGCTCGGTGAGGGGCTCAGTCATAGCGGATCCGGGGGTCGATGAAGGCGTAGAGCACGTCCACGAGCAGGTTGATGAGCACGTAGGTCGCCGCGGTCACCAGCACGACCCCCTGCACCACCGGGTAGTCCCGGCGCAGGATCGCGGAGATGACGAGCCGGCCCAGCCCCGGGATGTTGAACACGATCTCGGTCACCACCGCGCCCCCGATGAGCACCGCGGTGGTCACCCCGATCACGGTCACCACCGGCACCAGCGCGTTGCGGAAGGCGTGCACGTAGGTGACCGCGCGATTGGGCAGGCCCTTGGCGCGCGCGGTGCGCACGTAGTCCTGCTGGAGCGCGTCCAGCATGCAGGAGCGGCTGATGCGCGCGATCAGGGCCGACTGGTTGAAGCCGAGCGAGACCGCGGGCAGCACCATGTAGCGCAGCGCGCTCACCGGCTCGGAGAAGACCGAGGCGTAGCCCGCGGCGGGCAGCCACCCGAGGCGCACCGCGAAGAGATAGATGAAGTTGAGGCTCAGCCAGAAGCCGGGCACGCACACGCCGAGGAGCGAGCCCAGCATGAGCGTGCGGTCCCAGATCGAGCCGCGGTGGGCGGCGGCCACGATGCCCGAGGGCACGCCGATGACCACCGCCACCAGCAGGGCGCAGGCCATCAGCATCAGCGTGGGCTCGGCGCGCTCGACGATCGCGGTCACCACCGGCCGGTCCAGGAAATAGGACTGGCCGAGGTCGCCGCGCAGCACCCGGGCGTAGAAGCCCAGGAGCTGCTCGTGCACCGGCCGGTCGAGCCCGAGCGACCGGCGCGTCGCGTCGATCTGGGTCGGGGTCGCGTCGGGCCCCAGCATCACGCTCACCGGATCCCCGGGGATCAGGTGGATGAGCAGGAACACGACCGTCACCACCACCGCCATCACCGGGATGACGGCGAGGAGGCGCCGGACTAGATACGCAAACAAGCGGGCAGGTCAGGCCGCGCCGCGGACGGGCGACCCCCTCAACAATCAAGCGCCCCCGCGGTGCGCGGCCACCGATCGTCCAATTACAGCGGCTTGACCGCGACCTTGCGGAACTTGATCACGCCGTCGCCGTGCTGCAGGGTCTTGTCGCGCCGATCTCGCCGTCCACCCCGTCGCACCGGGTGGCTATTTCTCGAGCCAGACGTTGTAGAAGCGGATGCGCTCGGTCGACTCGTCGAAGCCCTTCAGCGTGTTGCGCGCCGCGCGCAGGCCGAACAGGTCGCCGTAGCGGATCACCGGCACCTTCTCGTAGAACTGGCGCGTCTGCTGCTCCCAGAGCGCCATCCGCTTCTTGGGATCGGTCTCGCGGGCCAGCTCCGCCTGCAGCTTCAGGATGCCCTCGTCACTCGTCCAGCCGGGCCAGCTCGAGGTCAGATAGATGTGATGGCGTCGGGTCGTAGAAGGCGCCCATCCCGGTGGTGAAGACGTCGTACTCCTTGGAATTGTTGCGCCGCTTGACGAGGGTGGCCCAGTCCACCACCTGCAGGTCGATGTTGAAGCCCACGTCCTCGAGCTGCTGCTTGCTGAGCAGCGCGAAGTCGTACATCCACTTGTACTCCTGGGTGGTCATGAAGCGGATCGGCTCCTTCTTGTAGCCCGCCTCCTGCAGGAGCCGCTTGGCCTTGTCCCGGTTGTGCTCGTTCCAGGGCAGGCCCGGCGAGCTTGGTGTGCCAGGCGGTGATCTCCACCGGGGCGAGGCTGCTGTCCATCCGGTAGAACTCCTTCTTGCCGCCCGCCACGTTCTTCATGATGGGCTCGATGTCGATGGCGGCCTGCCAGGCCTGACGCAGCTTCTGGTTCGTCATCAGCCCTTCCTTCTTGTTGAAGACGGCCACGAGCCAGTAGTACGGCTTCGAGACGATGGGGCGGGCGTCGGCGATTGCTCTTGAGCCGGTCGTAGGCGTCGAGGTTCAGATCGTCGGCGAAGTCGAGCTCGCCGGTCTCCACCTGGGCCACGCGCGTCGCCACCTCGGGCACCGGCACCCAGCGGATCTCGTCCACCCACGCGGTCTTGCCGCCGCCGTAGCCGTTCGGCTTCTCGCTGCGCGACTTGTAGTCGTCGAAGCGCACCATGCGGATGTACTGGTCGGGCTTCCACTCCGCGAGCTTGAAGGGGCCGGTGCCCACGTACTCGGTCACCTTCACCTCCGGCGCGAACTTCTCGGCGATCTCCTTGGGATAGATCGCGCCGAAGTTGTTCGGGACCGCGAGCGAGATGAGCACGATCGCCGACTTCTCCTTCAGCTTCATCTCCACGGTGTACCGGTCCACCGCCCGCAGCTCGGCGACCTGGGCGAAGAGCGACTTGCCGTAGTTCGACTGCTTGCCCCAGCGGTTGAGCGAGGCCACCACGTCCTCGGAGGACATCTCCTTGCCGTTGTGGAACTTCACGCCCTGGCGGAGCTTGAAGGTGTAGGTGAGCCCGTCCTTGCTGACGGTGTGGCTCTCCGCGAGCATCGGGATCGGCTTCTTGTCGCGGTCGAGGCTGTAGAGCCCCTCGTAGATGTGGTTGGTGAGCGTCTCGGTGATGCTCGCGGTGGTCCAGTGCGCGTCCAGCGCGGGCGGCTCGCCGAGATTGCCGACCCGGAGCACGCCGCCCTTCTTCTGCGCGTCGGCGGGCGCTGCCGCGAACGTGAGCAGCGCGCTCATCACGAGCGCGGTCAGCAGCCGGAGCGAGATCGTTCGACGCGCCATTCCAGCACCTCCACGGAGCAAGCGGGTGGTCTTGGGTGCCAAGACTCTGCGATGACTGCTGCGCCTTGTCAACCGCCGCGTGCCCCCCTAGACTGTCGGCCGGAGGAAACCGACCATGGGCGTCAGCGCGATCCTGCACACCGGCCTCACCGTCAGCGATCTGGACCGGTCGGTCGCGTTCTACCGCGACCTGCTGGGCCTCGAGCTGATCACGCAGTGGGACAGCAGCCAGCCGTACCTGCGCGCGGTGGTCGGCTACCCGGACGCGGAGCTGCGCATCGCGCTGCTGCGCCTGCCCGCGGGGCCGGACGCGGCGCCGGGGCATCACATCGAGCTGCTCGAGTACCGCCGGCCGCGCGGGAGCCGGGGCGACGCGAATACCTACATTCCCGGCAACGGCCACGTGGCCTTCATGGTGGAGGACCTCGACGCCACCTACGCCGACCTCAAGGGCAAGGGCGTGCGCTTCAAGTCGGCCCCGGTGGACATCACCCACGGGCGCAACGCGGGCGCCAAGGGCGTCTACTTCTTCGATCCCGACGACATCACGCTGGAGCTCATCCAGCCGGCGCGCCGGGCATGACGAGCCTCGATCTCTTCCGGCTGGACGGGCAGACCGCGGTGGTGGTGGGCGGCGCGGGCGGGCTCGGCGCGGCCATGGCCCGCGGGCTGGCCGAGGCGGGCGCCGCGGTCGCGGTGGCGGATTTCAACGCGGGCCAGGCCAAGGTGGTGGCCGACGGGATCGCGAAGAACGGGGGCCGCGCGCTGGCGGTGGCGGTGGACGTCGCCGACCGGGCGAGCGTGGAGCGCATGGCGGCGGAGGCGGAGGACCGGCTCGGCGCCATCGACGTGCTCGTCAACAGCGCGGGCATCACGCACCGCAGCCCCGCCGCCGCGTTCCCCGAGGCCGAGTGGCATCGCGTGCTCGCGGTCAACCTGAGCGGCGTGTTCTGGGGCTGCCAGGTCGTGGGGCAGCGCATGCTCGCGCGCAAGCGCGGGTCCATCGTCAACATCGCGTCCATCGCGGGCGAGATCGGCCTGACCGGCACCGTGGCCTACGCGGCGAGCAAGGGCGGCGTGGTGATGCTGACGCGGGCCCTCGCGGTGGAGTGGGCGCCCCAGAACGTGCGCGTCAACGCGATCGCGCCCTCGTGGTTTCGAGTCCAACATCGGCGACCTGATCCACCGCGAGCCCAACTACGCCGAGCGCGCGATGCGCCGCGTCCCCATGGGCCGCATGGGCAAGCCCGACGAGCTGATCGGCGCCGCCCTCTACCTCGCCTCCGCCGCCTCCGCCATGGTCACCGGCCACATCCTCGCGGTCGACGGCGGCACCCTCGCGTCTTGAATGGGGTCAGGTCTTGCATTCCGACATTTTGGTCAGAGCTCAGCGTCGCATGCGCCACAAAATGTAGGAATTCAAGACCTGACCCCAGCCTAAGCGCCCAGCGCTTCGTGCACCGCGAGCGTCAGCGCGCCGAAGTCGGCGCCGGCGCGCGACGCCACCGTGCGCGGGCGCGATAGGGGCACGTCGAAGACGCGCGCGAGCCGGCCCGGGCGCGGGGTCATCACCACCACGCGATCCGCCAGGAAGACCGCCTCCGGGATCGAGTGCGTGACGAACACGATGGTCTTGCGCTCGCGGCTGCCCTCGCCCCAGACGCGCAGCAGCTCGAGATTCATCTCGTCCCGCGTCATCGCGTCGAGCGCGCCGAACGGCTCGTCCATCAGCAGCAGCGGCGGGTCGAGCAGCAGCGCGCGGCAGAGCGAGGCGCGCTGCTGCATGCCCCCCGACAGCTCGCGCGGCAGCTTCCCCGCGAACTCGGCGAGGCCGACCAGGCGCAGCAGCTCCGCCGCGCGGCTCCGGTAGGCGGCGCGGATCGAGGCCGGAGAGCTCGGCGGGCAGCAGCACGTTGGACTCGATGGTGCGCCACTTGAGCAGCACCGGCGCCTGGAAGACCATGCCCACCGACGGCAGCGGCCCCGTCACCGGGCGCCCGTCCACCTCGACCCGGCCGCGGCTCGGCGGCCGCAGCCCCGCGATGACGCGCAGGAGCGTGGACTTGCCGCAGCCCGACGGGCCCACGATGGCCACCAGCTCCCCGCGCCCGACCACCAGATCGATATCCCGCAGCGCCTCGACCGTGCCGGACGCCGTCGTGTAGGTCATCCCCACACGGTCGAGGCGGATGAGATCGGTCACGCGACGACGTTCAGCGCGCGGACCGGGGCAGCTCCACCTTGGTGAGGAACTCGTTGGTGTAGACCGCCTTGCACTCGACCTTGGTCGGCACGCCCATGTAGGTGTTGACCAGGTCCACCGAGTCGCACATCTTCTTCTCTTCCATCCAGCCGATCCCGTTCTTCGCGTAGCGGTCGGTCTTCATCAGCTCGAGGCCCATCATCATGTTGGGCTCGATGATCGAGAGGTCGATCTCGGGCACCCGCTTCTTGAAGATCTCGAGCGCGGACTTGGGATCGGCCATCACGTCGCGCCAGCCCAGGTACGACGCCTCGAGGAACGCCTTCAGCACCGGCCCGCGCTCCTTCATCGTCTTCTCGCTCGCGATGATGGACATGCTGTACATGTCGAAGCCGTGGTCGGCCCACGGCAGCATGACCGCGTTGCCCTTGCCGATGGCCTTCTCGTAGAACGGCAGGCCGGTGGTGTAGTCGGCCACCGCGTCCACGCGCTTCTCGGCCAGCGCGGGCACCTTGGCCGCCGGCTCCACGTTCACCCACGTGACCTTGCTCTGCGTCGATGCCGTTCAGGCGCGCGAAGGCGGGGAACATCTGCCGCTGCCCGTCACCCGGGCGGCGCGGCCACG
Source organism: uncultured Candidatus Rokubacteria bacterium (assembly GCA_963747235.1). Classification (GTDB taxonomy): domain Bacteria; phylum Methylomirabilota; class Methylomirabilia; order Rokubacteriales; family CSP1-6; genus CAMLFJ01. The sequence goes on along the minus strand of CAVVEU010000011.1, from coordinate 20,887 downwards.
CTCTTGCCCTCGAGGTCCTTCGGCTTCGTGATCGGCGCGTCCTTGCGGCTCCAGATGTTGAGCGGGCTCTTGTCGAAGACCATGCCGACCACCTTCACCTTCGTGCCCCGAGCCGCGGAGGCGATGACCACCGCGCTGTCGGCCAGGCCGACGTCGGCGCGCCCGGTGTCCACCTTGGCGATGGAATCGCCCGAGCCCTTGGAGTTCTGCATGTCCACGTCGAGGCCGCGCTGCCGATAGTAGCCCTTCTCCAGCGCCACCCAGTACGCCGCGTGGTCGCCCACCGGGAACCAGTTGAGCGCGAAGACCACCTTCTGCGTCGGCTGCTGGGCCGACGGCGTGTCGGGACCGAGCGCCACCACGAGCCCGACGATGGCGAGCACGAGAGAGAGCGGGACGAGCATCGAGAAACGTCGCATGGAATGTCCTCCTTTGCTCCTTACTCCACGGTTTCTGCCCACGGCGCGATCTGCCGCGCGGCCAGCACCACCAGCCCGTACACCGCCAGGCCGACCAGCGAGATCCAGACGAGCGCGGCGAAGGCCACCGGCGTGTTCATGCTGCCCTGCGTGGTGACGATCACGTAGCCGAGCCCCTGCTGCGAGGCGACGAACTCCCCGACGATGGCGCCCACCACCGCCGCGGTCGCGGTGATCTTGAGCGCGCTCAGGATATATGGATAGGCGTTGGGGATCCGGATCTTGGCGAACACTTTCCACTTGGGCGCGTTGAAGACGCGCCCCAGATCCAGCAGCTCCTCGTCCACCTGGGTCAGGCCCATCGCGGTGTTGATGACGACGGGAAAGAACCCGATCAGCGCGCCGATCAGCATGTTGGGCAGCACGCCGTAGCCCATCCAGAGCAGGAAGAGCGGCGCCACCGCCACCTTCGGGAGCGTGTTGACGAAGACCAGGAAGGGCAGCAGCGCCCGCGCGAGCAGCGGCGACCACGCGACCACCACCCCGAGCGCGACTCCCGCCGCGCCGGCCAGCGCGAAGGCGCCCACGATCTCGAGCGACGTGATGCCGAGATGCCGCAGCCACGGGATCTCGTCGCCCAGCATCGCGCGCGCCACCGTCAGCGGCGCGGGCAGCAGGTACTCGCGCACCCGCAGCACCGTCACCGCGAGCTGCCAGGCCACGATGAGCGCGACGAAGAGCGCGGCGGCGGGGAGGTATCGGGCGAGCGCGCGTCCGGTGCCGGTCATCGGAGAGCACGGCCATAGTACTCGACGCGCCCCGGGCGCGGGAGGGCAATGTGCTAGGCTCTAGCTTCGCTGCCGTGCACACCCTCACCTTCCTCGAGCCCGGCCACTTCCACGCGACGCTCACCCTGCGAGCCGCGCACGCCGCCGTCTCGCCGGAAATCTTCGTCTACGCGACCGCGGGGCCGGAGCTGGACGCCTTCCTGGCGCTGGTCGAGCGCTTCAACACCCGCGCGGAGCGCCCCACCGCCTGGCGGCCCCGCGTGCGGCTCTCCGCCGATCCCCTCGACCAGCTCCTCGCCGAGCGACCGGGCGACGTGGTGGTGCTGGCCGGCAAGAACGGCGGCAAGGCCCGGGTGATGCGCCGCCTCCACGCCTCCGGCCTCCACGTGCTGGCCGACAAGCCCTGGCTGGTGGAGCCGGCGGACCTCGCCGAGATCCAGGCGAGCCTGGCCGGCGGCCCGATCGCGCGCGAGATGATGACCGGCCGGCGCGACACGATCGGGCGCCTCGTCAAGCGGCTGGTGGACGACCCGGACGTATTCGGCGGCTTCGCGACCGACACCGCGAGGCCCGCCATCGAGCAGGAGAGCGTCCACCACTTCGAGAAGCGCGTGGACGGCGCGCCGCTCCGCCGTCCGTGGTGGTTCTTCGACGCGCGCGTCCAGGGCAGCGGCGCGGTGGACATCCCCACCCACCAGGTGGATCAGGCCCAGTGGCTGCTCGACACCGACGCCGCGCCGGACGACGCGCCGACGCTCCTCACCGCGCGCGGCTGGTCCACGCGGGTCCCGGTGGACGTCTTCACGCGCATCACCGGCGCGCCCGGCGTGCCGCCCGAGCTGCGCGACGCGGTGGAGGGCGACGCGCTGCGCGTCTTCTGCAACGCGGAGCTCGCCTACCGGCTCCGCGGCGTGACCGCGCGCGCCGCCACGCGCTGGGACGTCTCCTCCCCGCCCGGCGGCGGCGACACCTCGCGCCTGGTCCTGCGCGGCCGCGCCGCGACGATCCAGGTCGAGGTGAGCGAGGAGACGGGCTTCCGGCGGCGCGTGGTCGTCGAGGCCCGCGGCGACGCCACGGAGACCGCGCGCCATCTCGCCCGGGTGCTGGCCGGCGGCGAATGGCCGGGCGCCCAGGCCCGCGCGGTGGACGCCGCGAGCCACGAGATCGACGTGCCCCCGGTACTCGACGTGGGCCACGAGGCCCATTTCGCCGAGCTCCTCGACGAGCTGCTGGGCTGGATCGACACGGGCCACCGGCCCGCCGCGCTCGCCACGCGCACGCTGGCCAAGTACACGCTCCTCGCGGAGGCCGCCGCGGTCACCGCGCGCGACGAGGCCGCCGCGCTCTAGCCCCTCACCGGCCCGCGTCGGGCGCGCTCGCCTCGAGCGAGTCGAAGCTCCAGCGCTCGAGCGGGATCATCGCGGCCAGATCCGGCTCGAACCCCACGCCGTAGCCGGGCGTGGCCAGCGAGCCCACCCGCAGGCGGCCGTTCTCGATGCGCAGCCACGCCTCGCGCTCGTCGCCGGTGTAGAGATCGGCGTGATGGCGGAGCGCGGCGGCCCGTTCGCGCGGCGAGCAGTGCGCGAGGCCGCGCACGTAGTGGTGGCCATTGCGCTCGACGTGGGTGATGCCGAGCGCCCGCACCGTGGCCAGGTCCTGCTGCACCGGCACCACCGGCACATTGGTCAGATCCTCCGCGCTCATGAAGAGGCGCGCGGGCTCGGGCCGCCCCGCGTTCCGTCGCTCGACCAGCGAGCGATTGAGGAACGACTTCATGATCCCCTTGCAGTTCTTGGTGGAGACCCCGCGGTAGCCGAGCGCGAGGGCCCGGGGGAAGGCCTCGAGATCGCCGTCACTCTCGTCGATGATGATGGGCACGCGGCGGCCGAGCGCGGCGAGCCCCTCGGTGGCCGCGGCGTCGAGCGCGATCCCGCGGTCGAGCGGCTGCTCGATGAACGCGGTCGAGCGCCAGAGACGCGCCAGCGCCGGGGTCTTCTCGATGGCCTCCACCAGCGCGGCGAAGTCGGCCATCGTCTTGTACTGCTCGTTGCCGTCGAGCGTCGCCAGGTAGGCGTCGGGAATCAACCGGTCGAGCGTCGCCGCGATGCGGGTGAGGCGCTCCACGTCGTCCCCGAGCTGGCCACCGACCTTCAACTTGAAGTGGCGCAGGCCGTGCGCGCGCACGCATTCCTCGAGCGTCTGCGGCAGGCCGTCGTGCAGCCACCCGTCGACGGGCACATCGCTCGCGACGATGGGATCGAGCAGGCCCACGGTGTGCCGGGCCGCGACAGTGTCGGGCGCGGGGCGGCTGGCCCACGCCAGCAGGTCGGCGCGCGTCAGCTCGGGGTGCACCGCCTCGGGGCGGATGCCGAGCACGTCGTCGCGCAGCATCCCGACCACGTCGCGGCCCGTGAGACGTCCCGCCGCGTCGGCCAGGGCGCGCTCGAACAGGGACGAGCCGAAGGCCGCGGTGAGCCCGTTGAGCCCGAGCGCGGGGCCACCGCGCGCGCAGGCCGCGTAGGCCTCCTGCCAGATGTCCCAGACCGGCCGCGGCGTCCGGCCCGCGTCGAGATACGCGGCCTGCGCGGCGCGGATGGACGCGAGCTGGTCGGCGACGTTGTCGCGGAAGCTCTTGGCCGGATCCTTGTCGAACCACTTCGGCGGCAGGTTGTCGGCCGCGAAGCCGCGCGCGCGGCGCCCGTCGGCCGCCTCCACGTCCACCGCCAGGTGGAGCAGCGGAAAATGGGTGAGCGTGACCACGCCGTAGCGGAACGGCAGCCGCGTGCGCAGGTTGCGCAGATGGCACGATGCGGCGGTAACCGCGAGCGCCAGGCTCACGGCCGGGTGTCGAGCGTCACCGAGGTCGCGTGATCCAGCCCTTCACGAAGGTAGACCAGCCGCAGGGTCTCGCCGGGCCGGCGGCGATCGAGCTGCGCGCGCAGGTCTGCAAACCCGTGCAGGCCCGTGTCGGCCAGGCGGACCAGCACGTCGCCCGCGCGCAGGCCGGCCTTCTCGGCCGCGCTGCCGGGCACGACCGAGCCGAGCCGCACGCCGTCCCAGCCGGCGCGCGTGTCCGCGGCGATGCCGAGGAACGCGCCGCCCGCGCGCTCGGCGGGCGCCGCGCGCGCGGAGCGACGCGCGGGCGCGGGGCCCTGCGCGAAGACCGGTCGCGGCCCCTCCGCGACCCGCGCGGCGACGCGCGCGCCCAGGTCGGCGATCCGGGCCATGCCGGCGACGTCGATCCGGTCCGCGGTGTCCGAGGGCTGGTGATAGTCCGCGTGCTGCCCGCTGTGGAAGAAGAGCACCGGCACCCCCGCGGCGTGGAAGCGCGAGTGATCGGACGCGCCGCCACCCGAGCCACGCACCTCGAGATCGAGCCCGACGTCGCGGCCCGCCGCCTCGACGAGCGGGCGGAAGCTCGCGCCGGTATCCACGCCGCCCACGAAGAGGCGCCGGCCGTCCAGCCGCCCGACCATGTCGAAGTTGAGCATGGCCGCCATGCGATCGACCGGTACCACGGAGGGCTTGCCCACGTGATGCGAGGACCCGAGCAGCCCGAGCTCCTCGCCCGCGAAGAGAATGAACACCAGGGTGCGGGGCGGGCGCGCCGCCGCGAAGGAGCGCGCAAGGCCCAGGACTAGCGCGGTGCCGGACGCGTTGTCGTCGGCGCCGTGGTAGACCGACGCGCCCTCGCGCCCGAGATGATCGTAGTGCGCGCCGATCACCACCGCCTCCCGGGCGAGGGCGGGATCGGCGCCGGGGAGCACCCCGATCACGTTCGCGGCGCGGAGCTGCTCGCGTCCGAGCTCCACCTCGAGGTCCACGCGCGCGCCGGTGACGCCGCGAGCCAGGCCGTCGAGCGTCTTGCCGGCGCCGGCGAGGAGCGCGTCGGCGCCCGCGCGGGTGATGCTGCCCGAGAGCAGCGCCACCGGCGCCGCGGTCGCGGCCACCGCGGGCAGCGTGTCCTCGACGATGAGCAGCGCCTGGGCGCCCGCCCGGCGCGCCGCGATCAGCTTCTCGAGCCGCGACGCGCGCGCCGCCGCTCCCGGCGCACCGGCCAGCGCGAGCGCGATGCAACCGCGCACGTCCACGTCCGCGTAGTCGTCGTGGCCGACGAAGACCAGCTCACCCGAGACGCGGCCGACGGTCGAGCCGCCGTGCGGCATCCACGCCTGCCCGACGGCCAACGGCTGGGTGGCGGGCCCCGCCGGCGCGAGCCGACTGCCGGCGCCGGCCCGCGGCGTCTCGCCCAGCACGAACTCCTGGAAGAAGGTGCCCGCGTCCCCGCCGGGCTGGAGCCCGAGCCGCGCCAGCTCGGCCGCGATGTAGCGGGCCGCGCGGTCGCCGCCGGGCGTGGCGGAGCCGCGCCCCTCCATCTCCGGCGCGGTCAGGGCCCGCACGTGCGCCTGCAGATCGGCCGCGGCCGGAGGCGCGGGCGGCGCGGCGGCGGTGGTCAGCAAGAGGGCGAGGAACGCGGCGGTCAGCCCGGAAGCCCGGCGAAGGTCGCGTCACAACCCTACTTTACCGCAGGAGACAAGAACGGCGGTGTGGCGGTACACTCGGGCCCATGTCGAGCCTGGCCCGGGTGTTTGCCATGACCTCCGCGCTGCTGCTGGGCGCCGTCGCGGGCGCGGCGGCGCAGGGTCCCTACGTCCCGTATGCCGACTCGCTGCGACCCGAGTGGACCGTCGAGTCCACGCGCGCGGGACGGCCACAGGTGGTCGGGTATCTCCACAACAGCAACATCAAGGACGCGGCCAATGTCTGGCTGCGCGTGGATCAGCTCGGCGCTGACGGCGCGGTGGCGGGCAGCTACCGGCGGCGCGTGGTGGGCGACGTCCTGTCGGGCGGGCGCTCGCTGTTCACGGTGCCCGTGGCCGACGCGGGCGCGCGCTATCGCGTGACGGTGGAGACGGCGGACTGGGTGAAGGAGTGCCGGTAGCGCCGGGTCCCCCCTCACCCTGCCCTCTCCCCCTTCGGGGGCGAGGGTTCCCCGTTCTTCCTCTCCCCTCCGGGGAGAGGGCAGGGTGAGGGGAACCCCCATGGCCGACCTGCTGGACGTCCCTCGAGATCGAGACCGCCCCGAATCCGGACGCGTCCGTCGTCTGGATGCACGGCCTCGGCGCCGACGGGCACGACTTCGAGCCGATCGTGCCCGAGCTGCGCCTGCCCGCCACGACGCGCGTCCGCTTCGTGTTCCCGCACGCGCCCCTCCGGCCCGTCACCATCAACCAGGGGCACGTCATGCGCGCGTGGTACGACATCCGCGCGCTCGCGGGCGTGCGCCGCGAGGACGAGGCCGGCGTGCGCCAGTCGGCGCGGCAGGTCGAGGCGCTGCTCGCGCGAGAGCGGCAGCGCGGCATCGCGCCCGGCCGCATCGTGGTGGCCGGCTTCTCCCAGGGCGGCGCCATGGCGCTCCACGTGGGCCTGCGCCACCCGGACCGGCTCGCGGGGATCCTCGCGCTCTCCTGCTACCTGCCGATCGCCAACACGCTCGACACCGAGCTGTCGCCCGCGAACCGCGACGTGCCGATCTTCTGGGCCCACGGCCTCCACGATCCGATGATCCCGCAGGCCATGGCCGAGCAGGGGCGCGCCCAGCTCGGCGAGCTCGGCTACCAGATCGACTGGCACCAGTACCCGATCCCGCACTCCGTCTCGGCGGAAGAGATCGCCGACGTCGCCCGCTGGCTCGCGCGCGTGCTCGCCGCGTGACGTCCACCCTCAGGAGGTGAGCCCATGCAGGACCGTCTGACCATGCCCATCGGCAACGCGATCTTCACCCAGCGGTCTACTCGAAAGCTTCGCCCTGATCCCATCCTGGTCGAGGATCTGCACCTGCTGATGGAGGCCGCGGTGAAGGCCCCCAACGGCGGCAACAACCAGGTGGCCCGCTTCCTGATCGTGAACGACCGCGCGAAGATCCGCGAGTTCGGCGCGCTCTACAAGGAAGCGTGGTGGGCCAAGCGCTGGGACGACCACAAGTGGACGAAACCCGAGGACATCCCGCTCACCGACAAGAACCACCGCTCGGCGATGGGCCTGTCCGAGGACATGAAGGACGCCCCGTGCGTCGTCTTCGCCTTCACCGCCCCGGGCGGCGGCGCCAACTCGGTGATCCCGGCCTGCCAGAACCTCATGCTGGCCGCGCACGCCCTCGGCATCGGCTCGCTGCCCACCACGCTGCACGCCAAGGTGATGGACCGCTTCCACGCGATGTTCGACATCCCCAAGGAGATGACCTTCCACTTCTGCATCCCGCTCGGCTACCCGGCCGTGCCGTACGGCCCGAGCAAGCGGAAGCCGACCACGGAGACCACCTCGCTCAACAAGTGGGGCGGACCGGTTCCGTGGCGGTGACGCGCAAGCCCGCGGTCAGCCTCGCCGCCGTCCCCGGCCGCCGCAAGGCCACCGTGGAGATGGCCAAGCGCCTCGAGGAGGAGGGCTTCACCGGGCTCTACTGCCCGAGCCTGGGCGACGGCCTCGGCCTCTGCGAGGCCATCGCGCTCGCCACCCGCACCATCCCGTTCGGCACCAGCATCGCCAACATCTACACCCGCCACGCCCTCGACTTCGCCCAGACCGCCGCGCTGATCCACGAGCTGTCCGGCGGGCGCTTTCGCTTCGGCGTCGGCATCAGCCACGGCCCGACGCACGATCGGCTCGGCATCAAGCCGGGCAAGCCGCTCGAGGACATGCGCCGCTTCGTGCAGGACCTCCAGGCGGGCGCCAAGCTGGCGGGCGAGCTGCCCCCGATCACCCTCGCGACCCTCCGGAAGAAGATGACCGCGCTGTCGGCCGAGATCGCCCAGGGCGCGGTGTGGGCCAACGCGGCGCGCTCGCACATGCCCGAGTCGCTCAAGGCCCTGCCCGACGCCGCGCGCACCGGCCCCGACTTCTTCATCGGCAACATGGTGCCGACCTGCATCGACACCGACCGCGCCGCCGCCGCCGCGGTGAACCGCCGCACCCTGACCGGCTACGTGAAGCTGCCGAACTACCAGAACTACTGGATCGAGGCCGGGTTCGAGGACGAGATGCAGGCGATCCGCAAGGCCATCGCGGCGGGGCAGGAGGACAAGATCCCGTCGCTGATGTCCGACCGCTGGCTCTCCCAGGTCACGCTCTACGGCAGCGCGACGGAAGTGCGCGACGGCGTCGAGGCCTGGTACGCGGCGGGCGTGAAGACGCTGATCGTGGTGCCGTCGTCTGCAAAGGGCAACCAGATGGCGGCGCTGCAGGAGCTGATCGACCTGTACAGCTAGCCGCCCTCACTGGAGAACCTGCTCTCGCTCCATTCCCCGACATAGCCCAACCGAGGGCGGGCGGCGGCGTGGCGGCCAACTCGAAACGCCCTCATGCCATGTTGTGAGCCCGAAACGGGTGATCCCATTCGCCGCCACCTGGAACTGATCCCGTGGGCCGATCGCGCTGAAGGCCCGCGCGAGAAACGGTCCGTGGCACGCCCGGTGCGGTCTGATGTGCGCGAGGTGATATCCGCACCGCACTCCCGGCAGGTGCTCCACAATCACTGTAGGAACTGCGATGTCGTCCACGACTCCGAGTCCTTGGTGATCAGGATGTCGCCTTCGCTGAGAGAGAAGCAGGATGTCTGTTCTGGCGTCGCCGTCGCGTTCATGAAGTCCAAGTCAGGCGTGATCCGTTCGTGGTAGTACACGTCAGTATAGTTACAGAGGCGCACAGGCTCTTGACCCTCGAGCGATTTCTTGTCGACGTTGCTGAGTTGCACTGAAGCTACCGTCTTGAGCCGCTTGACCTCCCAATGCCCCGGAATCTCCCCCAACCACTCAACGCCGGACTCCTTGTAGGCCGGGTGCGGCTTGAACCGCCGCGCGCTCATCGCCACGGACCGCCGGGGGACCAAGCTCCCTCAACCGGTCTGCCACGGCGCAGGTCCTCAAACAGCGGGAGCAGGAACCCGCCGAGCAGCTCGGTGAACTCCCGCCCCGGGTCCTCGGGCAGGGTCAGTCCCGCCCGCCGGGCGAACGCCCGCACCTGGGGCGGACGCGATGGATTCTCCCAGTAGGCGCGTGTGAGCCCGATCGGCGCCTCCATCGGGATCGGCGTGCGGCGCCGGGCGAAGGTCCGGCGCACGGCTTCCGCCAGCGTCGCCCGGTCGAAGGCGAAGCGGGTCCCGAGGTAGTGCAGATCGAAGAAGTCCTTGATGCGGCTGTTGCGGTCGCCGAGGATCACCAGCGCCTCGAGCTTCTCCGCCACGACTGCCTCGCGCGGGTAGGCCAGCACGTCGGGCGCGGGGAAGTCTAGCAGAGCGGGGTAGGCGCACGGCTGCGGCGCCGGCCACACCGAATCGCCGAGCCCCATGTCGATCTGGAGCGGAAGGCGTGCCGAGCCACACCGGGCCGGCAGCGCCGCGCGGGTGCCGGCGTACTCGTCCTCGGCGCGAATCGCCTCGATGCGGATCGCGCCGGCGTCGAACTCGATCCGCGTCCGGGTCTACCCGCATCGCGCAGATTGCCTGGAGGTCTGTGCGGATGGCGTCGAACGAGCCTTCGCCCCGCCGCAGCAGATCGAGATCCCGCGTCGTGCGGTACGGTTGATCCGCCCACACGCGCAGGAGCATCGCGCCCTTGAGCACGAAGCGGTCGCGCAGCCCGGAGACGCCGAGACGATACAGGAAGCGCTCGAAGCAGTAGGCGGTGAGCAGCGTCTGGAACTCGTCGCCCGTCTGCCTGGCTCGATCGAGGAGCCGCGCGGCAACTGAGGCCGGCAGGTTCCTCTTCTCGTTGGTCATGCGATCGCGTCCAGATAAGGCTGCATGACGCGGGTGACCCGGCAGATGCGGGCGAACCGCGCCAGCTCGGTCGCGCCTCCCCGATTGCGACGACTGAAATCGCGCAGGGCCTCGACCGCGACGTCGATGCCCAGCTTGTTGCGGTACTTGAAGCAGTCGGCCACGGTCTTCGCCGCCGAGTAGACGCGCATCTCGACGCCTTCCACGCGGTGCCGCTCGATGCCTTCGGTGAGTGCCGGGCCCGAGAAGCGCGCCACCCGCAGGCGCGGATAGTCCATGCGGGGCTTGCGCGCCTTCTCCGGGAGCGCGATCCAGACCTCGGCGGGCGACTGCGTGGTCAGGCCGTGAAAGCGCAGGGCCGTGAGCAGGCAGAAGACGCCCCCCGGCACACGGATGGCGACCTGGGCGAGCGTGTGGTCCGCCGTCGGGGCGTGGCCGGCCGCCACGTAGACGCCCCGCGCGCGCCGCTCGACGAGGCCTTGCCGGACAAGGCGGTAGAGCCGCCCGCGCGCGATGCCGCGGGCCTCCAGCTCCGCAGGGCGCGCCAGACCCATCTTCTCGATCATCCGCAGGGCGCGGTCGTTCGGGGCAGCGACCATGGCAGGAAGTATACAAACCGTCGGGGGTTATTAACAAGGCCCGACGTTACGAACACTTCGAAAGGTCACCCCTGGAGGAGATCGAGGCCGACATCCGCGGCATCGTAGAACGCGAAGCCGGCGATCTTGCGAAGCTGCGGGTCCAGGTTCTCGATCTTCTTGCCTTTGAGCTCGGCCTGCTTCGCGAGCACCCGTGCCTTCGTGCCGGCCAGCACGCAGCCGAGGCGGCGCAGGACGGTGAGCGGCAAGATGACATCCTGGTACTTGCCGCGCTTGAAGGTGTCCCGGATGAGGTCCGCGACGCCCCAGAGAAAGCTGACGACCTCGCTATGGTTCACTTGGTTCGCTCTCTCTTCCGCTTCGCCACAAATCTGATCTCGTCTCCCCCGTGGATGAACAACCGCCCGCGCAGCTCCCTCTTCTCCAGAAGGGCCCAGGCCCGACCCGAGATCGGCTGGCCGTCGTCCGTTCCTTCCCACGAAAATTCAATAAACGACTCTTCCTCACGTCGTCCAAACCGGTAGTCGATATCGCCCTGGATGGCGAACAGCTCCATCTCACCTTGGCGCCCCGATCGGAACGTCACATGGGCGGCAGCAACTCCGTCCAGGTCATCGGCCGACCACACATCGGTCGCGGCTATCCTCCACCTGCCGAGAAACGGATTCTTCGACCGCGGCACTAGCCCACCATCCCGCGCCTCACCCCAGCTCGGCCAGGATCTCTTTCCGGTGCTGGTCGAGCGACGGCGACACCGCGCGCGGCGTCCCGCTGCGGAGCGGCGGCAGGCCCGGCACCTGGGGCACCGGCACCCGCCCGATCCCCGGCTGCTCGATCCAGGTCACCGCGCCGATCGCCTTCACGTGGGGGTCGTCGAGGAACTCGAGGTAGGTGTTCACCCGCTGGTGCATGAGCCGCGCCTTGCGCAGCCGCGCCGAGAGGTCCGCGGTAGTGCGCCGGGCGAACGCGGGGTCGAGCAGCGCGGTCAGCGCCGCCACGTTGGCGAAGCGCGAGTCGTTGGTGGCGAAGCGCGGATCGCCCTTGGCCGCGGGGATCTCGAGGGCGTCGCAGAACGTCGGGAACTCCGCGTCGCGCAGGATCGTCAGGTTGATCCAGCCGTCGCTCGCCTTGAAGGTGCCCGACGGGGTGAGGCCCGGCTGCGGCTTCCCGCCCTCCAGGTGGTGCTGGATCATCGACACCGCCTGGATCGTCGCCCCGCCGCGCAGCAGGCTCGATTCGATGTAGCGGCCGCGCGGCTCGTCGCGGCGGGCGTAGAGGGCGACCGCCATCGCCTGGAAGTTGCTGAGCGCGGTGGCCATGTCCATCACGATCACCGGCACGCGGTGCGGGATGCCGTCGAGGCCGCGGTTCACCGACATGAGGCCGGTGAAAGCCTGGAACACGGTGTCCACCGCCGGGCGCTCCGCGTCAGGGCCGGTCTGGCCGAAGCCGGAGACCGAAAGATAGATGATGCGCGGGTTGATCGCCTCGACGTCCGGGTAGCCGAACCCGAGGCGCGCCGCCACGCCCGGCCGGAAGGACTCGAGGAACACGTCCGCGGTGGACACCAGCCGGCGGAGGATCTGCCGGTCCTCCTCGGTCTTGAGGTCGAGCACGATCGAGCGCTTGCCGAGGTTGGCCGCGATGGAGAACGCGGTCATGTCGCCGTAGCGCTTGCCGAGCGCGCGCGCCCAGTCGCCTTCCGGCGGCTCCACCTTGATCACGTCGGCGCCGTACTGGGCCAGCAGCATGGCCGAGTAGGGCCCCGCGATCCCCTGGCTCAGGTCCACCACCTTGAGGCCGGCGAAGGGCGCGTCGTAACTCATCGCGTGCTTTCCTCCGGGACTGGGACTGGGCGATAATGGCGCCCGCAGATCATACCCGAGGGAGGAACGCTATGCTCAAGGTCGAGAAGCCGCAGGATTTGCTCCAGCACGTGGGCAAGGAGCTGGGTCCGTCCGAGTGGCTCACGGTGACCCAGGAGATGATCGACAAGTTCGCGGACGCCACCGGCGACCACCAGTGGATCCACGTGGACGTGGAGCGGGCCAAGAAGGAGCTGCCGGGCGGCAAGACCATCGCCCACGGCTACCTGACACTCTCGCTGCTCCCGCAGCTCGCCCCGACCCTGATGAAGATCGAGAAGCGGCGCCGCGGCCTGAACTACGGCTCGAACCGCGTGCGCTTCACCGCGCCGGTGCCCGCGGGCGCGCGCGTGCGGCTGCGCCAGAAGCTGGTCAAGGTCGAGCCGGTGGAGGACAACGGCTTCCGCATCACGAGCGAGATGACCATGGAGGTCGAGGGCAACACGCGCCCCGCCATGGTGGCGGAAACGCTCGGCATCGTCTACGGATAGGGCGCCCGCCGTGATCGCGCCACTCGTGACCTACGCCGTAGACGGCCGCGTCGGCATCGTCTCGCTGAACCGGGCCGAGAAGCTGAACGCGATCAGCCCCGATCTCAAGCGCACCCTCGTCGAGCGCTTCCACGAAGCCGACCGCGACCCGGCCACCGCGGTGGTCGTGCTCCGCGCCGAGGGGCGGAGCTTCTCCGCCGGCTACGACATCTCCCCCAACCCGGCGCGGGCCGCCCGGCGAGGGAATGCGCTCGCCTGGCACACCTCGCTCACCGATGACGTTGCCCTCGAGATGACGCCGTGGGACATGACGAAGCCGGTGGTCGCCTCGGTCCAGGGCCATTGTCTGGGCGGCGGCTGCGAGCTCGCCATGATGTGCGACCTCACGATCGCCGCCGACGACGCCCTCTTCGGCGAGCCGGAGATCCGCTTCTCCAACGTCGGCCCGGCCCTCATCATGCCCTTCGTCGTCGGGCTCAAGCGCGCCCGCGAGATGCTCTACTTCGGCGACCCCATCGATGCCCAGACCGCGCTTCGCTACGGCATGGTGAACCGTGTCGTGCCCCGCGCCGAGCTCGAGGCGGCCACGCTCAAGTACGCGCGGCGCCTGGCCCTCATCTCTCCCGAGGCGCTGGCCGCCACCAAGCTCGCCGTCAACCGGGGCGCCGACGCGGCCGGCTTCCGGAACGCGATTCGCGCCGGGCTCGACGTGCTGGCCCCGCTCTACGCGGCCACCACCGAGGTCGGGATGAAGTTCGACGAGATCCGGGAGAAGGAGGGGCTCGGCGCCGCCCTCCGGTGGCGGGCCAAGCAGCTCGAGGAGTAGCTGGGCGCTACCGCGCGCCGGTCACCTTCGCGCGCAGCTCGGCCACCTGCTGGTGGAAGGGCGTGCTCGGCCCCGCGGTCATCGGCGTGCTCTCCGCCAGCCCGGTGATGAGCTGCACCATGATCGGGCCGTCCTCGGTGAGGAAGCCGGGCAGGCGCTTCTTGAAGTCTTCCAGCGTGGTGATGGTGTAGGCATTGCGGTAGCCCGCCGCCTTGGCCATCGCCGCGAAGTCCGTCCCCGCCCCGCCCGGCGTCTCCTGCGAGCCGGAGGTGTGGTAGACGCCGTTCTTGAAGAGCAGGTGCGTGAAGTTGCGCGGGGCCGCGCCCGCGATGGTGGCGATCGAGCCGAGCTGCATCAGCAGCGAGCCGTCGCCGTCGAAGACGATCACGCGGCGGTCGGGCGCGCCCAGGGCCAGGCCGAGGCCCATGGCGGAGGCGCCGCCCATGAAGCCCACGCAGCCGACCGAGAGATCGTCGGGCGCGATCTTGCGCCAGGCGGGCCCGGTGGTCATGGTGGGCACGCAGATGGCCGTCCCGCGGGCGGCCTGGATCAGCGTGAGGATCTCCTCCGGCTTCATCATCACGCGGTCTCCAGGCCGACGAGCACGGCGGTGGGGCCTTTCCGCTCGCGGCTCTTCCGGTAGTACTCGGCGATCAGCTTCACGTCGTCCGGGCCTTCCATGCGGGCGTGGGGGATGCTGAACACGTCCAGCAGCGGCTCCGCGAAGCGGACCATGGAATGCCGCGAATCCTTGGGGTCCTTGTCCTTCTCGCGGCTCAGCAGCCCGATCATGTAGAAGATCGGGATCTTGCCGTCCATCGAGATGCCGCGGATCGTGTTCACGCTGGCGTAGAGGCCGGCGTGCTGGATCATCACGATCACCGGCTCGCCGGTCATGTAGAGCCCCGCGGCCACCGCGTTGGCGTCGTCCTCGGTCGAGCACGTCAGCACGCGCAGGCTGCGCTCCTTGTCGAGCGCGGCCAGCACGCTCTTCTGGTGCGTGTCGGGCACGCTGATGATCCAGCCGAGCGGGTCCTGGCGCTTGGCGCCTTTGCGCTCCGACTGGAAGATCTCCTTGAACGCGTCGATGATGAGAGAGGACGGAACGGACTCGGGCATTGGCTCCTCCTTGGCGCGGCGTATGCGTACACCAGATCGGGCGGACGCGTCCCAGCGGACCGCACGGCCGCTGGTGCGCGTGCTACGCTGACAGTAGCCATGACACCCCCGCTGCCGGACCTCCTCCGGGCACCCGGACGGGCGCCATCCCGTTCTGGCTGCGCGTCGTCTTCCTGGCGCGCCGCGGTCGTGTGCTTCGCGCTGGGCGTGGTCGGCTGGCTCATCCCGATCATCACCGGCATCCCGTTCTACGCGGCCGGCCTGGTCTTCCTGGGCCTGGCCAGCGACCGGACCCGTCGCTTCATCAACCGCATGGAGCACAAGCTCTCGGAGAACACCCGGCGTCGGATCCGGCGGTTGATCGGCAAGGTCCCCGGGCAGTGGGTGCGCAACCTCGTCAATATTCCCGAGCGGGCGCGTCTGAGGCGGATCACTTAAGATAGGCCATGCTCTCCCGACTGGGCAGGGCGGCCGCCCTCGCCGGCCTGCTCTGCCTGCCCCTGCCCGTGGACGCCGCCGATGCCTCGGCGGCGGAGGACGGGCCAGGCCCTCGACGTCCGCCGCCTCTCCCCGGAGCAGCGCCGACGCCTGCTGGCCGGCGAGACCATCGGCTACCAGGTGGCCGAGACCACCGAGACCGAGCTGGGCGCGGGCGTGGCCATGTACCTCCCGGTCCCGCTCGCCCGCGCCGCCGAGGCGCTGACGAGCCCGGACATCGTCGTGAAGGATCCGAGCATCACCGCGTGGGGCGCGCTGGCACCCGGCGCGACGGTGGCCGCGCTGGCCGGCTACAAGCTGTCGGCCGGCGAGGTCGCGGAGGCGCAGGATGCCTTCGACGCGGCGGCGGGCGGACGCCTCAATCTCTCGGCCGCCGAGATCGAGACCTTCCGCGCGGCCAAGGCCGCGCTGCGCGGCGCCGACCGGGCCGCGGTGGCGGAGACCGGCGCCGCCCAGTGGCGGGCGCTGCTCCTGCAGCGCGCGCAGGCGTTCCAGGCGCGCGGACTCGACGGCATGGCCGCCCTACGCGCGGCGCGGCGGCGCGACCGATCCGGCCGCGGTGCTGCGGGTGGCCGCGGGCGACGCGCGGATCGTCGGCCACCTGATGCCGCGCCTGGCCGACGCGCTGCTCCGCTTCCCGGCCGAGCAGAGCACCACCGCGATCAGCCAGCTCTACTGGGTGAAGCGCCAGGTGCAGGGTCGCCCGGACCCGATCCTCATCCACCATCTGGTGGACGTGACGCCCCAGCTCGCGCTCTACGTCGAGCGGCACGTCTACGTGGGCCACTCCTACAACGCGAGCCAGATCCTCTCCGGCGCGGTGCCGTACGAAGACGGCGTGCTCGTCTTCTCGAGCAATCGCGTCTCCACCGACCAGGTCGCGGGCCTCGGCGGCGAGCTGAAGCGCGTGATCGGCCGGCGCCAGCTCCGCGGCGAGATCGTCAAGCGCTTCGATCGCATCCGCGCCGCGCTCGTGAAGCCGACCGCGCCGCCCGAGCGCGTGGAGAGCCCGTAGCCTAGTCGCCGAGCACCCGCCGCCGCAGCAGGCGCAGATCGAGCGGCACCAGGATCCCCAGCAGCAGGGCCGAGAGGATCAGCGCGCCGGCCAGATGCCCCGCGACCGGGCCCCCGAGGAGGATGCCGCGGAAGGCCTGGGCCAGGTGGTGGAGCGGGTTCACCACGTTCAGCGCGACCAGCACGGGATGCTCGAGCGGGAAGTAGGTGGACGAGAGCAGCCCCATCGGCAGCACCAGCAGGAACACGGGCAGGTTCATGTGGTCGATCGTCGGCACGATCGCGGTGAAGCAGAGCCCGAGCGCGGCGAACCCGCACGCCGCCACGAACACGATGGGCAACAGGACGGGCAGCAGCGCGATCCGGATGTGGAGGAAGCCCGCCGCGTGCAGCCCGGTGAGCACCGCGGAGACGATCACCACGTACATGGTGGAGAGCAGCCCCGCCCAGAGCACCTCGCCCCAGACCACGTGGGGCAGCGCGACCTGCGTCGTGAGCTGGCCCTCCCACGTGCGCTGGTAGCGCATGCGGATGAACGCGGCGAAGAGCGACTGGAAGATCGCGGTCATGAAGGTCGCGTAGGCGAGCAGCCCCGGGGCCACGTAGCTCATGTACTCGACCGGGCGGCCCTGCCAGGTCAGCGTCGCCACGTAGCCGCCGAGCCCGACCCCGAAGGCCAGCAGCATGGTCACCGGCTCGAACGCGGGCGGCAGGAACGCGGTGTACCAGTTGCGCATGTAGACGCGCAGGTGCCGCGCGACCACCGCGCGGCTCTGCCACTCGAGCGCCGCGACCAGCCAGCTCATGGCGTGAGCGAGAGCTTGAGGAAGAGATCGTCGAGCGTGGGGCCGCGCACCTCGTAGCGCAGCGCGGGGAACGCGCGCGCGAACTCGGCCAGCTCCTCGCCGGAGACCGGCACGTGCCAGGCGCCCAGCACGCTGGCCGGCTCGCCGCGCCCCCGCGCGGCGAGCCAGGCCGCGACCGCCGCGCCCTGGCCCGCCTCCACCACGATGACGTGCTCGCCCACCAGGTCGCCCAGCACCGTCTTGGCGGTGCCGCGCGCCACCACGCGGCCGCGGGCCAGCACGGTGAGCGCGTCGCTCAGCCGCTCCGCCTCGTCCATGTAGTGCGTGGTCAGGATGATGCCGAGCCCCTCCGCGCGCAGCCCGTCCACGAGATCCCACACGCCCATGCGCGCCTGCGGATCGAGGCCGGTCGTCGGCTCGTCCAGGAAGAGCAGGCGCGGCCGGTGCACGAGCGCGCGGGCGATCATCAGCCGCCGCCGGTAGCCGCCCGAGAGCGTCTCCGGCTTCTGGCCCGCGTAGGGGCTCAGCTCGAAGCGCTCGAGCAGCTCGCCGACGCGGCGCGCCAGATCGGTCGGCCGCGGGCGAAAGTAGGTCGCCGCGATCGTCAGGTTCTGCTCCACCGTGAAGTCGCCGTCGAACGTGTCGTCCTGGGTGCACACGCCGATCGAGCGCTTGGCCCGCACCAGGTCGCGCCCCAGCTCCACGCCGTCCACGTGGATGCGGCCCTCGTCCGGGTGGAGGAACCCGTACAGCATCCGCAGCGTCGTGGTCTTGCCCGCGCCGTTGGGCCCGAGCAGGCCGACGATCTGCGAGGACTCGCAGGCGAGGTCCACCCCGTCCACCACCCGGCGACCGCCCAGGTGCTTCACCAGATTGCGCGCATCGAGGAGCACGGACATGACTCCCGATTGTACCCGGGCTTGACAACCCTCGCCCGCGGCGTCAGTGTCTCGAAGGTTCCAGGAATGCCAGGAGGAGTCGCCCCATGAAGCCCAAGCGCCCGCGGAAGTCAGCCCGCTCCAAGCGCCCCGCTTCGAAGCGCCCCGGTCCCGCGCCGGCGCGCGCCCCGCGCGATCCGCTGCTGGCCCGCATGGCGGGCGCGGACCATCGCGAGGTGGGCGGCGTGTCCATCGACACCACCCGCACCGCCAACGGCCGCGTGAAGCGCGTGTGCTACCCGCCCGGCTTCCGCTGGTCCACCCACATGAAGCCGCTGGTGAACACGCCGCTCTGCATGCACGCCCACGTCGGGTTCCTCGCCCGCGGCCGCGTGCGCGGCACCTACGCCGACGGCTGCGCCTTCGATCTCGCCGCGCCGCGCGCGGTGGTGATCGAGCCCGGCCACGACGCGTGGGTGGTCGGCAAGGCCGCGGCCGTGCTCATCGAGTTCGACGCCGAGAGCAGCACCGCGGCCCGCTTCGGGCTGCCCGACAGCCACCGCCACGCGTGAATCGATCCCGAGAGAGAGACCCATGACCTCCGAGCTCGAAGACAAGTTCCAGACGCTGCACGAGATCGTGCGCGCCGCCCGCATGAACCTGGCCCCCGGCCCCTGGGACTACCTGGTGGGCGGCACCGAGACCGAGACCACGCTGCGGCGCAACCGGCTCGGCGATCGACAGCCTCGCGTTCCGGCCGCGCGTGCTGCGCGACGTCTCCATCGACCCGGCTCGACCTTCTTCGGCAGGAAGGTGCGCATCCCGGTGATGCTGGCGCCCATCGGCTCGATCGAATCTTCACGCCGGGCGGCGGCGCCACCGCCGCGAAGGCCTCGGGCGCCTTCGGCGTGCCGCAGATGCTGCTCGGCCTGCAACCCCGGCCTCGAGGCCACCGCGGCCGCCGCCGACAACTTCCGCATCTTCCAGCTCTACGTGCGCGGCGACGACGCCTTCGTGGACGACCACGTCAAGCGCGCGAAGGACAACGGCTACGACGGTCTTCTGCATGACGGTGGACACCGCGGTCTACAGCCGGCGCGAGCGCGACCTCGCCAGGCGCTTCGTCAAGCCGTGGCGGCTGCGCGCCACCGGCCAGGACTTCCAGGCCGCGCTCTCGTGGGACCAGGTCAAGCGCTTCAAGGACCGCCACGACATCCCGCTGATCCTGAAGGGCATCGCCACCGGCGAGGACGCGGCCATCGCCTGCGATCACGGCGTGGACGCGGTCTACGTCTCCAACCACGGCGGCCGCCAGCTCGACCACGGCCGCGGCTCGATCGAGGTGCTGCCCGAGGTGGTGAAGGCCGTCGCGGGCCGCGCCGTGGTCATGGTGGACGGCGGCTTCATGCGCGGCACCGACGTGGTCAAGGCCATCGCGCTCGGCGCGCAGATGCGTGGGGCTCGGGCGCCTCTCCTGCCTGGGCCTGGCCGCCGCGGGCGCAGGCGGGGCTGGTGCGCGCGCTCGAGCTGCTGGAGGAGGAGATCCGCATCGCGATGGGGCTGCTCGGCGTGCACAGCCTCGCCCAGCTCGACGCGTCGTATCTCCACGCGGCGACGCCGGTCACCGTGCCCCACGTGACGAGCGCCTTCCCGCTGCTCGATCTGGACGACCGCCGCTACTAGCCTCCGTGCTCGACATCAAGATCACGGGCGGGCAGGTCATCGACGGCACCGGCGCGCCCGCGCGCCGCGCCGACGTGGGCGTCACCGGCGACCGCGTCACCACCGTGGGCGATCTCGCGGCCGAGCCCGCCGGGCGCACGATCGACGCGACGGGCCGCACCGTCACCCCCGGCTTCATCGACATGCACTCGCACTCCGACTGGCGGCTCTGGGGCAACCGGCGCGCCGAGTCGAAGATCCGCCAGGGCGTGACCACCGAGGTGGTCGGCAACTGCGGCTTCTCCCCGGCCCCGGTGTCGGACGAGTACCGGAGCGAGATGCAGGGCTTCGCCCTCTACGTGCCGCCCGGGCATGGACTTCTCGTGGAACTCGGTGGGCGACTACCTGGCGCGCTACGAGGGCGAGGGCGTGGCGCTCAACGTGGCGCAGCTCATCGGCCACGGGACGCTCCGGCTCGCCGCGATGGGCTTCGCGCGCCGGCCGCCCACCGCGCGCGAGCAGGCCACGATGGAGCGCATGATGGACGAGGCGATGGCCGACGGCGCCTACGGCCTCGCCACCGGCCTCATCTACGCGCCCGGCTCCTACGCGGCCACCGAGGAGATCATCGGCATCGCGCGCCACGCGGCCGGCGGGCGCGGCTTCTACGCGAGCCACATCCGCGGCGAGGGCGCGACCCTGCTCGACGCGGTGGCCGAGGCCATCCGGGTGGGGCGCGAGGGCGGGCTGCCCACGCAGGTGAGCCACGTCAAGGCGGCGGGCCGGCCGAACTGGGGCCGCGTGGCCGACGCGCTCGCGCTGATCGACGCCGCGCGCGCCCAGGGCCAGGACGTCATGGGCGACGTCTATCCCTACACCGCCTCCAGCACGACGCTGCGCACGCTCCTGCCCGACTGGGTGCTCGAGGGCGGCATCGACGCGATGCTGAAGCGCCTCGCCGACCGAGCCACGCGCGACCGCATCCGCAAAGAGCTGACCGGCGGCGGCGAGACCCTGCTGCGCGGCCTCGACTGGGCCGACATCATGGTGGCCTACTCGCCGGCCCGGCCGGACGCGCAGGGCCGGCGCATCGCGGAGATCGCGGCCGCGCGGGGCGAGGACCCGCTGGACGCGGCCATCGAGCTGATC
>CAVVEU010000010.1:0-17823 GCA_963747235.1 uncultured Candidatus Rokubacteria bacterium | reverse complement strand
TGCCGCCGAGGTCGCGCGTCTTCTGGCCGTCCTGCGAGGGCGCGGTTGTAGGCGGTCTTGATGCGCTCGGCGGCTGCCCGGCAGCGCCGGTCGTCGAGCTCGTCGGCGAGGTGGTTGAGCATCATCACCGCCGACATCAGCAGCGCCAGCGGATTGGCGACGTCCTTGCCGGCGATGTCGGGCGCCGAGCCGTGCACGGCCTCGAAGACGGCGTGCGCGCTCGCCGATAGTTGGCGCCGGGCACGACGCCGAGCCCGCCGACCAGGCCGGCGCACAGGTCGCTGACCACGTCGCCGTAGAGGTTCTCCAGCAGCAGCACGTCGAACTGCGTCGGATCCTGCACCAGCTTCATGCAGCCGGCGTCGATGATCATCTCCTGGTACTCGATGTTCGGGATACTCGCGCTGGTGCACGCGCGCGCGCCGCGCGCAGGAACAGGCCGTCGGTCATCTTCATGATGTTGGCCTTGTGGAAGACCGTGATCTTCTTGCGCCGCGCGGCGCGTGGCGAAGCGGAACGCCCAGTGGGCGATGCGCGTGCAGGCCGTCTCGGTCGCGACCTTCATGCTCATCACCACGTCGTCGGTGACCTCGTTCTCGATGCCGCTGTAGAGCCCCTCGGTGTTCTCGCGCACGATGATCAGGTCGACGTCGTCGAAGCGCGTCGGCACGCCGGCGAGGTTGCGCACCGGCCGCACCGCGGCGTAGAGGTTGAGCCGCTTGCGCAGCTGCACGTTGACCGAGGTGAAGCCCTCGCCGACCGGCGTCGTGCACGGGCCCTTGAGCGCGACGCTGGTGGCGCTCGATCGCGTCGAGCGTCTCCTGCGGCAGGACGTCGCTGGCCCTGCTCGAGCGCGGCGAGGCCCGCCTGGCACTCGACCCACTCGATCGGCGCGCCCGCCGCGCCGAGGATCGCGCTGGACCGCCGCCGTCACCTCCGGGCCGATGCCGTCGCCGGGAATCAGCACGACCGGATGGTGGGTCATGCGTCCATTGACGCGCATGCCGGCATTTTGCTCAAGTGCGCGGCAAGGAGGACGACGACCCATGGCGGACGCGGTGCATCTCGGCAGCGGGAAGGTCCGGGAGCTGTACGCCCTCGACGACGAGCGGCTGCTCCTCGTCGCGTCGGACCGGATCTCGACCTTCGACGTGGTCCTGCCCACCGAGATCCCCGACAAGGGCCGGGTGCTGACCGGGCTCGCCGCCTTCTGGTTCGCCCGCACGCGCGCCATCACCCCGAACCACCTGCTCGCCCTCCGCCCCGACGGCCGGTCCACCGAGTGCCGGCGGCTCGAGATGCTGCCGATCGAGTGCGTGGTGCGCGGCTACCTCTCCGGCTCCGGCTGGAAGGACTACCGGCAAGACCGGGGAGGTCTGCGGGCACCGGCTGCCGGCGGGCCTCCGCGAGTCGGACCGGCTGCCCGAGCCGATCTTCACCCCGGCCACCAAGGCGACGAGCGGCCACGACGAGAACATCACGCGCGCGCAGGCGGCGGCCCTGGTCGGCGCCGAGCGCTTCGCGGAGGCCGAGCGGCTCTCGATCGCGCTCTACCGCTTCGCGGCGGCCTACGCGCTCGAGCGCGGCATCATCATCGCGGACACCAAGTTCGAGTTCGGCGTGAACCGCGACGGCCGGCTCGTGCTGGGCGACGAGGCGCTGACCCCGGACTCCTCGCGCTTCTGGCCCGCCGATCGAGTACGCGCCGGGCGGCCCGCAGCCCTCGTACGACAAGCAGTACGTGCGCGACTACTGCGAGAAGATCGGCTGGGGCAAGACCTACCCGGGCCCCGAGCTGCCCCCGGACGTGGTGACCGGCACCCGCCAGCGCTACGTGGACGCCTTCGAGCAGCTCACCGGCCTGTCCTTCGACGCGTACCTCGCGAACCCGTCCGTCGTCCTGAACTAGCCTTCTTCCCTTTACCCTCTCCCCGCCGGGGAGAGGGCAGGGTGAGGGGCCCCCGCTCGCGCCCCACGTACCCGCGCTCGGCATCCCGCTCCCGCAGCGCCCGCGCGCGCTGCCCCGCCGGCCCGTACCCCCCACCCCCCGGCGTGCTCACGAGCACGCGGTCGCCCTGCGCCAGCACGTGCTGCCGCCGGTGGTCCACCTTCTTGCCGTTGATCCGCACGTCGCCGAGTCCGCCCGCGCCGCCCCCCGCGAGCCCCGGCGCCGGGAAGCGCGTGCGCTCGGCCATGAAGCTCAGCACGATCGGGCGCTTCGACTCGCTCTCGATCAGCATGTCCTGGCCGAGCCCGCCGCGGAAACGGCCGCGCGCCGCCGGAGCCCGGGCGCATCCGCTTGTAGTGGAAGAAGAGCGGGCTGTTGCGCTCGGCCACCTCCACCGGCGTGCTCGAGATATTGCTGGGCCATGACAGCACGTGCTCGCCGTCCTTCCCCGCGGTCGCGCCCATGCCGCCGTTGAAGAACAGCACGGTGGTGTACGGCCGCCCGTCGTCGCGCACGCCGGACTGCGCCACCGCCCAGAGCGGCGAGCCGGCCGCCGCCGCGACCCGATCGGGGATCACCTGGTGCAGCGCGCCCAGGATCAGGATCGGCACGTAGTGCCCGGTCTGGGCGCGGCTCACCACCGCGGCCGGGAACTTCGGATTGAGCAGACAGCCTTCGGGCGCCTCCACCTTCACCGGCCGGTACATGCCCTCGTTGTTGGGCAGGCCCGGCAGCAGCGCGCAGCGCACCGCGTAGGCGGTCATGGCATAGGTGTAGGCCATCACGCAGTTGATCGCGCGCGGCTGCGCGGGCGAGGTGCCGGTGAAGTCGGCCACGATCTCGTCGCCCCGCACGGTGAGCGCGACGCGGAAGCGGTAGGGCGCTTCGAAGCCGTCGGTCTCGATGCCGTAGCGGTAGGTGCCGTCGGGGACCATGCGAATCGCGTCCCGCATTGCGCGCTCGGAGCGGGCGAAGAGCTCGTCGGCCAGGCCCTCGAGCGAGTCGAGCGCGTACTCCTCCATGCAGGCGGCGCACGCGATTCTCCATCAGCTCGTTGGCGCTCACCTGCGCCCAGATGTCGCCCACCGTCTGGTCCGGCGTCCGCACGTTGGCGCGCAGGAGGCCGAGCAGCGTCTCGTCCACCTGCCCGGCGCGGATCAGGTGGGTGAGCGGGATGTGGAAGCCCTCCTCGAACAGCTCGCGCGCCTCGATGGCCCGGATGCGGCCGCCGATGTCGGGCATGTGTGCAGTGGTCGCCGCGAAGGCGACCAGTATCGGTTGACGCCGCCCTCCTTCAGAGAAAGATCGGCTTCACCAGGCAGACGTCGCTCATGTGCCCGGTGCCCTGCCACGGGTCGTTGGTGATCAGCACGTCGCCGGGCCGCATGTTGCTGGGCGCCGATCGCCGTTCAGGAAATGGCGCACGGTCGCGGGCAGCGTGCCGATGAAGGACGGGATGCTGCCGGAGTTCTGCGCGAGCGCGAAGCCCGCGCGCGTCGGTGAGCACGCAGGCGAAGTCGTTGGCCTCGTTCGAGAGCGTGGAGAACGAGGTGCGCACGATGGCCTTCGCGGCCTCGTCCACCACCGAGATGATCCGCGTCCACAGCACCTCCAGCGTGATCGCGTCGAACGCGGGTCTGGCGCTCATGGCTGCCCTCCCTGAGGGTGGCGATCACGATGTTGCCGCTCGCGGCCACGCGCGCGGTCGCGCCGGGCCCGACCACGAGCGTGGAGCCTTCCTCCTCCACCACCGCGGGCCCGGCCAGCTCGTCGCCGACACCGAGGCGGTAGCGGTCGTACACCGCCGTCTCCACCCAGCCGCCCGCCCCCGGGAAGTAGGCCCGCCGCGTGCCCTTGCAGCGCCGCGCGCGCGCCGCCGCCGCCGCGGCCCTCGAGCACGACGTCGCTGCCCGACACGGGCGCCCGCACCGCCACGCGGATATTGATGAACTCCACCGGCACACCCGGCGGCGTGAGCGCGAACTTCTCGCGATACGCGGTCTCGAACGCGCCGCGGAGCACGGCGCGCCCCGGCCCGCTGTCTTCGTAGGGCCCCGGCGGCAGCGGCACGACCAGGTCGAAGCCCTGGCCGAGGAAGCGGCCGTCGGCCAGCCGCTGCACGGTGGCGCTCTCGAGCTTGAGCCCGGTCTCCGCCATCACCGCCCGCGCCTCGTCCTCGAGCCGCGCGAACGCGGCCTCGAGCGTGCGCGATGCTGCCCTGGTCCAGGCGAATGCCCACGGTGGCCACCCGATCCACGCGCGCCGGCGCCACCAGCAGGCCGAGCGCGGAGGCGACGCCGGCCGACGGCGGGCAGATCACGCGGCCGATCCCGAGCTTGCGCGCCACCGAGAAGGCGTGCACCGGGCCCGGCGCCGCCCGTGCAGAGCAGCGCGTAGTCGCGCGGATCGCGCCCGCGCTCCGCGATGTGCACGCGCGCGGCGCCCGCCATGTTCTCGTTGACGATGTCGTGGATGCCCCACGCGACCTTCGTGGACTCGAGCCCGAGCCGCCGCGAGAGCCCCTCGACCGCGGCCAGCGCCGCCGCCATGTCCACCGCGACCTCGCCGCCCGCGAAGTAGTCCGGGTTGAGATAGCCCAGCAGGAAGTCGGCGTCGGTCACGGTGGGCTCGCGGCCGCCCAGGCCGTAGGAGGCCGGGCCCGGGATGCGAGCCCGCGCTGCGCGGGCCGACCTTGAGCAGGCCGATCTCGTCCACCGCCGCGATGCTGCCGCCGCCCGCGCCGATCTCGATCAGCTCGATGGTGGAGATGCGGATGGGCAGCCCGCTGCCCTCGATGAAGCGCCGCTGCCGCGCGGCCTCGAAGCTGTAGGCGGTGAGCGGCTCGCCGCCGTCCACCAGCGAGAGCTTGGCGGTGGTCCCGCCCATGTCGAAGGCCAGCACGTTGCCGCCGCTGTCCGGCCGGCCGAAGAAGGCGGCCGCGATCGCGCCGGCGGCCGGGCCCGACTCGAGCATCTGCACCGGCACCCGCTGCGCCTCCTGCACGTGGGTGAGCCCGCCGCTCGACAGCATCAGCAGCAGCGGCGCCGGGATGCCCAGCTCCGCCACGCGCCGGGCCATGAGCGCGAGGTACCTCTGGGCGAGCGGCTTGATGTAGGCGTTGGCCGCGGTGGTGGAGGCGCGCTCGTACTCGCGGATCTCCGGCGCCACCTCGTGCGAGGTGGTCACCGCGATGCCGGGATGCCGCTTCGCGATCAGCCGCGCCGCCTCCGCCTCGTGGCGCGGGTTGGCGTAGGCGTGCAGGAACACCACCGCGATCGCCTCGACCCCGGCCTTCGCCAGGGCGTCGGCCCGCGCGGCCAGCATCCGCGTGTCGAGGCGCCGCGCGATCCGGCCGTCGGCCCGCGTGCGCTCGGTCACCTCGAGCCGCAGGTGGCGCGGCACCAGCGGCTCGGGCTTGGCGATGGCCAGGTCGTAGAGCTCGTACTTCCGCTCGCGCCCGATCTCGAGCGTGTCCGCGAAGCCCGCGGTGGTGATCAGGCCGGTGACCGCGCCCTTGCGCTCGATCAGCGCGTTGGTGAAGAGCGTGGTGGCGTGGACGGTCCGGGCGAACGCGCCCGGGTCGAGGCGCGCCTGCGCGAGCAGGCCCGCGACGCCGGCGGCGACCGCGCGCGCCGGATCGTCGTGGGTCGTGAGCACCTTGCGGCTCACGCTCGCTGCCCGGCGTCGTGGTCGTAGACCACGAGGTCGGTGAAGGTGCCGCCGATGTCGATGCCGAGCGAGTACTGCGCCACCGCCTAGAAGATCGCGAGCGGGTGCGCGGGCGCGCCGGTGGCGCCGACCAGGCGCAGCGGGGTCGCGGTGAACAGGAACTCGTTGCGCCCTTCCTCCGCGCAGGCCTTGGCGAGGCGCTCCGGATCCGAGTTGTCGATCAGGGCCAGGCCCAGGAACGGGATGGCCAGGTGCGGCCGACATGCCGAAGCCCGGGTAGCGGCTGGGGCGCTCGTCCATCATGTCCCACGAGATGCCCGCGATGTCCTTGGCGCGGAACCACTCGAGGCAGGAGAGATGCAGGCCCGGGTGCTCGGAGATGCGCGGCTTCCAGTCGGGGTTCTCGAGCCGGAAGCGCTCGTCGCCGCTGCGCACCACCACCACGTCGCCCGGCTCCACCTTCACGCCGGCGCGCCGCTCCGCCTCGTCCAGCTCGCGGGGCGTCACCGGATGGCCCACCGTGACGTAGCCCTCCTTGCGCCCCGCCGCGATGTCGAGGAAGACGCCGCGGGTGGTGATGCCGCGTTCGAAGATCGGGTCGATCGGGCACCAGAGCGCGCCCTCGGTGGTCAGGCTGTCCGCGAACGACCGGCCGTTGTAGAGCTCGCCGTCCCAGCCCACGTGGCAGAGCGCGTCCACGTGGGTGATCCAGAAGCCGTGGTAGACCATGTCGAAGCGGTCGAGCACCACGTCCACCCGCTCGCGCTTGGACGGAAACGTCACGTGGTACATGTACACGGGCCGCGGGATCACGTCGCGCGCGAGCGACACGGTGCGGCCCTTCTTGATCAGCCGCTGCGCCTGCGCCTGCTTGGCGGGCGTGATCAGGTTCACCGTGCCGAGCTGGTCGTCGTGGCCCCAGCGGCCCCAGTTGTTCAGCTCCTTGAAGTACCCCTCGACGCGGTCGCGGGTGGGCAGGGCGGCATCGGCCATGGGAGCGGATCCTTTCCTGGCGGCTAGCGGCGCGCGCCGAAGCGGAAGCCGAGCGCCGACGAGGCGATGAGCAGCAGGAGGACGGGCTGACGGAGCGAGGCCGCGCCCATGCCGGCGGCGGACAGGACGACGCCGGCCGCGAACGCGGCCCAGAGCCCCCACCACGCGATGGTCCCGCGCCGGGCCAGCGCGCAGCGCGATCAGCGCGCCGAGCAGGGCGCCGAGCGCGACCGTGAAGAGCAGCGACGCGGGCAGATAGCCCGCGGGGCGCGACGCGGCGGGATCCACGAAGGCGGCCATGCGCCAGCCGGCGCCCCAGACCGCGGACGACAGGAGCGACCAGGCGAGGGCGGCGAGATGCGGCGCCACGAGACCCGCGAGGCCGGCCAGCAGCGCGTCGCGGACCGTGCGCACCGGCAGGGCGGCCATGGCCTGCGTCGTCATGGGCGAAAAGGTAGCACGATCCGCGCGACGCCGGATACTCGGTGACGCCTTCATGACGTTTCGATGACGGAGTGGCGACGAGCGCGTGGCCTGTGGTAGCGTCCGGCCTGCCCCGGGCCGCCGGGGGTACCGCATGCCGAGCTCGAGCCTTCGCCGCGTCCTCGACGAGATATCCGCCCACGTGCAGGCCCTGAGGGCCCACGAGGCGGGCGCCCGCGCGGGCCGGGATCCCGAGCATCTCCACGAGATGCGCGTCGCGGTCCGCCGCCTCCGGGCCATCCTGCGCGCGAGCCGGGCCCTCTTCGACGCCACGTGGGTGGACCGCCTGCGGGACGAGCTGGACTGGCTGGGCGGCGGGCTCGGCCTCGTCCGCGATCTCGACGTCCTCCACGCCTATCTGCGGCCGCGGCTGGCCGCGCTCGAGGGCGCCGAGCACCGGGCGGGACAGCGGGTGCTCCGGCGCCTCTCGGCCGACCGGACCCGGGCGCGGGCCGATCTCAACCGGGCGCTCGACAGCGCGCGCTATCCGCGGATCCTGGAGCAGCTCGAGACGTTCCTCTCCCGGCCGCCCGCGTCGGCAGTCGGACGTCTCCCTGCCCGACGTCGCCGCGACCGAGTGGAAGCGGCTCCGCAAGGCGGTCCAGAAGCTGCCCGGGCGCCCGAGCGCGGACGAGCTCCACGCGGTCCGCATCAAGGTCAAGCGCGCGCGCTACGCGGCCGAGCTGGCGCGCGCCGCCGCGGGCGAGCACGGCAAGCGCTTCATCCACCAGGCCAAGAAGCTGCAAGACATCCTTGGCGATCTGCAGGACGCTGTGGTAATCGAACAGTATCTGCACGATGCCATCGATCGCACGGAGCCCGCGCAGGCCCTCGGCCGGGACCTCGTCAAGCGGCAGCGCAAGCGCCGGAAGAAAGCCCGCGCCGCCTTCTTCGAGGAGTGGCCGAAGCTCGAGCGCCGGGGCCGAGAGGCGTGGATCGCCTGACGGTCGCTCGTGAAGCTGCTGCTCATCCGGCACGCCCCCGCGGTCCGCAACGGGTCGGTCGGCATTCGTGACGGCGAGCGGCCGCTCACCCCTCGGGGCCGCGCGCGCTTTCGCCTCGCGGCCCGGGGCCTGGCCCGCATCGCCGACCGCCCCGACGTCCTCCTGACGAGCCCGCTGGTCCGCGCCCGCGCGACCGCCGAGATCGCGGCCGCCGCCTTCAAGAAGGTGACCCCGCGGGTCGAGCCCGCGCTGGGTCAGGAGAACGTGGACGCGGTGGTGGCCGCGCTGAAGAAATGCCCGCGCGACGCGATGGTCGCGGTGGTCGGCCACGAGCCCACGCTCTCGCGGCTCCTCGCGCGGATGCTCGGCGTGCACCAGGACGACGATCGCTTCGCCTTCAAGAAGGGCGGCGCCGCGCTCCTGGATCTCCCGGACGGGCCGGCCGCCGCCGGCCAGCTCCGCTGGTTCGTCAAGCCGCGCATCCTCCGCTCGCTCGGCGGCGCGTAGCCTCCCGCCCGTCATGACGGGACGCGCGAACGGCCGGCCGCGCACGGACCTGCTCGCGATCGTGGACCTGGGCTCCGCCGCGGTCCGCTTCATCATCGCGCGCATCCGGCCGAGCGCCCGCTACGACATCGTGGTCGAGGAGCGGGTGCCGACCCGGCTGGGCAGCGGGGCCCCCGGCACGCTGCCCGCTCGCGCGATCGAGAAGACCATTCGTGCCGTCCACCGCTTCTTCGCGCGCTACTCGCCGCAGCGGCGCGAGGGCCCCGCGTCCTGGCCATCGCGACGTCGGCGGTGCGCGACGCGCGCAATCGCGAGCGCCTCCTCGATCCGCTGCGGCGCCAGGAGGGCATCGAGGTCCGCATCCTGAGCGCGCGCGACGAGGCGCGGCTCGGCGTGGCCGCCGCGCGCGAGAGCCTGTCGTTCGGCGACGCGCTGGTGGCGGACCTGGGCGGCGCGAGCCTCCAGCTCAGCCGGGTCCGCGGCGGGCGCATCGTCTCGATGGCCAGCCTGCCCCTGGGCGCGGTGCGCACCACGCACCGGTTCCTGCGCCACGATCCGCCCACCCGGCAGGAGCTGCGCGCGTTCCGCGACGTCATCCGCGAGCGGCTGCGCCCGGCCCTGCCCGCCGCCGAGCGCGGCGAGCCGTTGATCGGCCTGGGCGGCACCATGCGCACGCTCGCCAGCGTCCACCTCCGCGCGACGCCGGGCGAGCGCAAGCACCGCAACGGGCTCGTGCTCCACCAGTCCGACGTCACCGCGATCCGCGAGCGGCTCGAGGCCCTCTCGGCCCGGCGCCGCCGGAAGATCCGCGGCCTCAAGGAGGAGCGCGCGGACATCATCCTGGCCGGGGCGATGGTGGTGGAAGAGGTCATGATCTTCGGCGGCTACCTGCGCCTCGTGATCTGCACCCGCGGCGTGCGCGACGGGCTGCTCTTCCAGGAAGCGTCGAAGCGGCGGAGCTGATCCGGCCGGATCAGCCGAGCACGACCGCGTCCACCGGGCGCCGCGGGCTCGGCCCGGCGGGCCGCGTGGGCAGCCCCGCGCGGAACGCGAAGGTGGGCTTCCAGCCCGCCTCGCCGGTCAGCGCGGCCAGGGCGTCGGCGGCGCGCGGCGGCTTCCCCAGCTCGCGCTCCCGGTCCACCATCTCCACCGGCTGGTTGATCGGCTGCATCGCGAGCCCGCGCGCCGTCCCCATGAGATGCAGGCGCTGCCACCGCTGCCCCGCGCGCAGGGCCTGCGGGCGATCGTAGAGATCGCGCACCGCGATCAGGCCGAAGAGCGCGGTGGTGGGAATCTGCACGTCGCGGGTGGCGTCGCGCCAGTAGCGATGGCTCGTCTCGGCCGAGGCCGGCGGCATCAGCTTGCCCATCACGGTGACGAGCGAGCCGAGCCCGGCCGCGTCCAGGGTGAGCCCGTCGCGCTTCCGCTGCACGTCGAACCAGCGATGGCGGAACCACCGGTCGCTGGCCGCCACCATCTCGGGGTCCGCGATGATCGTCTCGGTGGCGGCCAGCACCAGGTCGCCGAACTGCTTGCGCTCGCCCGGCGCCGAGAAGAGGAAGAGGCGCACGTCCGTGTCGTCCTGGAAGGCGGCCCACATCGCCTCCAGCATCTCGCCCGGCACCGGGCGCCCGGCCGCGTAGGCGCCGCGATCGGTGTGCCGCCGCGGGATGGCCTCCACGAGCTGGTCCGGGCCGCGGCCGCGCGGGGGAGAGCGCGAGCGTCGCCACCGGCTGCGGGCGGGGCGACGCGGCGGCCGCCGCGAGCGGGCCCGGATGCAGCGTGACCGCGACGTCGTAGCCCAGGACGCGGGCGGTCCGCGTCATGTTCTCGAGCGCGCAGCCGAGGCCGATGTGCATCTCGCGCAGGTAGGGATCGAAGGCGCCGAGGTTGCGCCGGATGTCGGCGAAGAGCTCGATGCGCGTCGCGCCCACCTGGAAGAGCCACGGCTGGGTGTTGTGGGGATTGGCGGCGAGGATGCCGGCCCGCACCAGCCCGAGTGGCCCCGGCGCCGCGTCGCTCCGCCAGTTCGTCCACGGCTCGTAGGCCGCGCCGGCGCCGGCCGCGAAGACGCCCTGATCGTACGCGCGCCAGACCAGTCCCCCGGCGGCCACGACCGCGACGGCTCCCGCACCCTTCAGCCAGGCTCGGCGGTTCACGCGAGGAAAAGGTAGCACGGCGGCCCGGTTGACCGTCGCGCGGGCCCCGTGCTACAAGCGGGGCTACCCCAACGGCAGCGCCAGCCGCAGGCCCGGCAAGGAGGCCCCGCCATGGATCTCAACTACACCGCCGAGGACGTCGCCTTCCGCAAGCAGGTCCGCACGTGGCTCGAGCAGAACATGCCGCGGCACATCAAGAACCTCGACGAGCGCAAGGCCTGGCACCGCAAGCTCTACGAGGGCGGCTATCTCGGCATGGGGTGGCCGAAGGAGTACGGCGGCCAGGGCGCGCGGCCGATGGAGCAGGCCATCGTGGCCGACGAGATGGCGCGCGCGGGCGCGCCCGCCCCGACCAACAGCCTGGGCGTCGGCATCGTCGGCCCCACCATCGTGGTGCACGGCACCGACGCCCAGAAGCGGCGCTATCTCCGCAAGATCCTCACCGCCGAGGAGATGTGGTGCCAGCTCTACTCCGAGCCGAACGCGGGCTCCGACCTGGCCGCGCTGCGCACCGCGGCGGAGGACAAGGGCGACCACTTCCTGGTCAACGGGCAGAAGATCTGGACGAGCGGCGGCGCCCTCGCCGACTGGGGGCTGCTGCTCGCGCGCACCGATCCCGCGGTGGCCAAGCACAAGGGCATCAGCTGCTTCCTGATGAACATGCGCCAGCCCGGCGTGGACGTGCGCCCGCTCAAGCAGATCACCGGCTCCTCGGAGTTCTGCGAGGTCTTCATGACCAACGCGCGGGTGGAGAAGGAGAACCAGATCGGGCGCCTGGGCGAGGGCTGGGGCATCGCGCAGACCACGCTCGGCTACGAGCGCGGCGGCCGCGCGCTGGCCCGCATCACCACGCTACGCGTCGCAGTACAACCAGTTGATGGACGCGGCGCGACGCCTCAAGCGCAACGGGCGGCCGATCCTGGACGACGCGGTGACGCGCCAGAAGCTCGGCCGCATCTGGGCCGATCTCGAGGTGGAGCGCTACGGCGCCCTGCGCGTGCTGACCATGCTGGAGCGCGGCGAGCATCCCGGCGCGGGCGGCTCGCTCACCAAGCTCTCCTACTCGGAGTTCGAGAAGCGCTTCATGGAGCTGGCCGAGGAGATCCTCGGGCCGTACGGACAGCTCACCGAGGGCGTGCCCGCCGAATACCGCTTGGAAGTCGACACCGCGGTGGGCGATCACGGCACGTGGGCCTACGCGTTCCTGTGGTCGCGCGCGGGCACGATCTACGCCGGCTCCTCGGAGATCCAGAAGAACGTCATCGGCGAGCGCATCCTCGGGCTGCCGAAGGAATCCCGGGCCGATCGCGTCGGAGGTACTCGATGAATTTCTCGTTCAGCGAAGATCAGACGCTGCTCCGCAACTCCGTTCGCGCCGCGCTGGACGAGCAGTGCAAGCCCGCCCACGTGCGCGCGATGATGGAGGACGGCGGCGCCGGCTACAGCGAAGCGCTCTGGGCCGAGATGGCCAAGCTCGGCTGGCTCGGCCTGCCCTTCGCCGAGGAGCAGGGTGGCGCGGGCCTGGGCCTGGTGGAGCTGGCCCTCGTGCTGGAGGAGATGGGCCGCGCCGCGTATCCCGGCCCCTACTTCGCGAGCGTGGTGCTGGCCGGGCTCGGGCTGCAGGCCGGCGGCAGCGCGGCGCAGCAGGAGCGGTGGCTGCCCGCCATCGCCTCCGGCCAGGCGCGCGGCACCGCGGCGCTGCTGGAGGACACGCTCGACTGGGATCCCGCGACCACCACCGCGACGGCCACGAAGACCGGCGCGGGCTGGACCCTGAACGGCGTGAAGCGCTTCGTGCCGTGGGCCCACGTGGCCGACGTGGCGCTGGTGCCCGCGCGCGCGCCCGAGGGCGTCTCGCTCTTCCTGGTGGACCCGCGCGCCGCCGGCGTCACGCTGACGCCCATGGTCGGCATCGACCTCACCACCCGCTGGTCCGAGATGCGCCTCGACGGGGCGGCCGGTGACATGATGGGCGCGGCGGGCGGGGCGGGCCCGGTGCTGGAGGGGCTGCTCCGCCGCGCGGCGGTCGGCGCCTCCGCGGAGATGCTGGGCGCGGCGCGCCGCTGCCTCGACATGAGCGTGGGCTACGCGAAGGTGCGCGAGCAGTTCGGCCAGCTCATCGGCTCCTTCCAGGCCATCCGCCACCGCTGCGCGGAGATGCTGCTCGAGGTGGAGAAGGCGCACGCGGCCGTCTACTACGCGGCCTGGGCCCTCAGCGCGGGCGCGGAGGACGCGACCATGGCCGCGTCGGTCTGCAAGTCGTTCGTGAGCGAGGCCGCGCGCCAGGTGTGCGGCGACGCCATCCAGGTGCACGGCGGCATCGGCTTCACCTGGGAGTACGATCTCCACCTCTACTTCAAGCGCGCCAAGGCGCTCGAGCCCCTCTACGGCGACGCCGCCTACCACCGCGAGCTGCTGATCCGGGGTCAGGTCTTACATTCCGACAAATGATCGGCGCCCTCGATGGCATTCGCGTAGTTGACCTGACCTCGTACATCGCCGGCTCCTACGGGGCGATGATGCTGGCGGACCTGGGCGCCGACGTCATCAAGGTGGAGGCCATCGAGGGCGACTCGTTCCGCGAGCTGCCCGGCTTCTACGGCTGGAACCGCGGCAAGCGCTCGATCGCGGTCAACGTCAAGGATCCGGACGGGCGCGCCATCGTCCACCGCCTCGCCCGCGAGGCCGACGTGGTCATGGAGAACATGCGCCCCGGCGTGGTCGAGCGCCTGGGCGTGGACTACGAGACGCTCCGCGCGCTGAACCCGCGCCTGATCTACGCCACCGTCACCGCGTTCGGCTCCGACGGCCCCTACAAGGAGCGCCCCGGCTTCGATCCGCTGCTGCAGGCCATGGGCGGCGTGATGACGCTCCAGGGCCTGGGCGCGACCCCGCAATATCTCCGCATCGCGGTCACCGACTACTACTGCGCCTCGCTCAACTGCCAGATGGTGCTGGCCGCCCTCTTCGCGCGCGAGCGCACCGGCCGAGGCCAGCGCGTGCAGACCTCGCTGCTGCAGGCGGTGCTCGCGCTGCAGTCCGGGAACGTGGTGGCCTATCCGGGCCACGAGGTGGTCTACCGCCCCACGCCCACCTATCGCCTCTACCAGGGCCGCGACGGCGAATGGTTCTTCCTGGCCGTCGGCAACCAGTCGTTCTGGGTGAAGCTCTGCAAGGCGGTCGGCCGCGAGGACCTGGCCCAGGATCCGCGCTTCGGCTCCTGGTTCGCCCGGCGCGACAACGCGGACGCGCTGATGCCGCTGCTCGAGGAAGCGTTCGGCTCCAGGCCGGCGGCCGAGTGGGTGCGCATCCTGACCGAGCACGACATCCCGGCCGCGGCGACACAGTCGCTGCAGGAGTTCATGCGCGATCCCGCGGTGCTCCATCACAAGATGATCGTCGAGTACGACCACCCGGAGCTGGGCCCGCTCTCGCTGATGGGCCAGCCGCTCCGCTTCTCCGAGACGCAGGCCCCGGACGCGGGCCCGCCGCCGCTCCTCGGCCAGCACACCGCCGAGGTCCTGCGCGAGGCGGGCTACGCCGACCCCGAGATCGCCGAGCTGCGCCGCCGTGGCGTCGTCGCCGGCAAGGACATGCCCTCATGACCGACGCGAAGACCGACGACAGTTCGAGGCCATCCGCTACGAGCAGGCCGACGGCGTGGCCACCATCACCCTGAACCGGCCCGACGTGCACAACGCGATGAACCAGGCGATGCGCCGCGAGCTCCTCGAGGTGTTCACGCGCCTGCGCACCGACGACACGGTGCGCGCGGTGGTGGTCATGGGCGGGGGCGACAAGGCCTTCTCGGCGGGCGCCGACATCCGCGAGTTCCTGGAGCCGCCGGTGCCGACCCAGTTCCGCGAGGCGCGCCGCCGCGTGGACTTCCGCCGCGAGATGGAGCGATGCTCCCAGCCCATCATCGCGGCCATCCGCGGCTACGCCTTCGGCGGCGGCCTCGAGCTGGCCCTGGCGTGCGACATCCGCGTCGCCGCGGAGGACGCGCAGCTCGGCCTCACCGAGATCAACCTGGCCATCATCCCGGGCGGCGGCGGCACCCAGCGCCTGCCCCGGCTCGTCGGCCGCGGCAAGGCGCTCGAGATGATCCTCACCGGCATGCGCATCCCCGCCGCGGAGGCGCTGCGCATCGGCCTGGTGGAGCGCGTGGTCCCGCTCGCGGAGCATCCGTCCGCCGCGCAGGCGCTGGCCCGCACCATCGCGGACAAGGCGCCGGTGGCGCTGCGCTACGCGAAGGAAGCGGTGGTGGGCGGCATCGGGATGACGCTCGAGGACGGCATCCGCCTCGAGAACGACCTGGCCACCTTGCTGCGCACCACCGAGGACCGCCTCGAGGGCGCCAAGGCCTTCGTGGAAAAGCGCAAGCCCCGCTGGAGCCGGCAAGATAGCGCGGTTAGCGCGGGGTGTCGCCGGCCAGCGTGACCCGGTGCATGAGGCGCTTGAAGCCCGCGTAGTCGTTGACCGCGTTGTGCTGGACACAGCGGTTGTCCCAGAAGGCGATGGAGCCCGGCTGCCACTGGAAGCGGCAGGTGAGCTCGGGCCGCACCTGCTGCTGGAAGAGATAGGCGAGCAGCGGGCGCGCTCTCCTCCTCCGTCCAGCCCTTGAAGCGCGCGGTGTGGCCGTGATTGACGTAGAGCGCCTTCTTCCCCGTCTCCGGGTGCGTGCGCGCCACCGGGTGCTCGCTCGTCAGCACCTTCATCTGGGCCCCGGCCGCCTTCAGCCGGTCCTCGCGCGTCTTCGACGCCTCCGCCTTGGTCGAGGTGTTGACACCCACGAGCCCGTCGAGCGTGCGGCGCAGCCCTTCCGAGAGCGTCTCGTAGGCGGTGTACTGGTTGGCGAAGATCGTGTCGCCCCCGTAGGGCGGGATCTCCACCGCGTAGAGCATGCTCGCCATCGGCGGCTGGGCGAGATAGGTCGTGTCGGAATGCCACACCCCGCCGAAGTTGATCTGCTCGTGCGCCAGCTTGACCACCGGGGTGATCAGCGGGCACTCCGGCAGCCCCTTGAGCTGCGGGTACTCCATCGGCTCGCCGAAGCGCTTCGCGAACGCGAGCTGCTCGGACGGGGTGATCTTCTGGTCCCGGAAGAAGATCACCAGGTGATCGAGATAGGCGTGACGGATCTCCGCGATCACCGCGTCGTCGAGCGGGGCCGCCACGTTGACGCCGCGGATCTCCGCGCCCAGCGCGCCCGCCACCGGCTGCACCTCGATGTGTCGATATCTCCCGGCCTCGTTGCGCGGCATGACGCCTCCTGGACTCCCAGCCTACAGCGAGTTGAAGTGCTCGGCCATCCGCCGGCGGAGCGCGGCGTCCGGCAGCGGCCCCGACAGCGCGCCCAGATTGTCGGCCACGTGCCGGGGATTGCGCGTGCCCGGAATGACGCAGGTGACCGCGGGCTGGGCCACGATCCACTTGAGGAAGAACTGCGCCCAGGTCGCCGCGCCCGCGTCCTTGGCCCACTCGGGCAGCGCCCGGTCCCGCACCCGGCGGAACATCGCGCCCTCCGCGAAGGGCCGATTGACGATCACCGCGGTGCCCGCCTCCGCGGCGGCGCCGAGCAGCCGCCGCTCCGCCTCCGGCTCGGCCAGCGAGTAGTTCACCTGCACGAAGTCGATGTCGCCCTTCCGGACGAATTGCTCCAGATCGCCGTGCGCCCCCGCGTGGTAGTGGGTGATGCCGAGGTAGCGGATGCGCCCGGCCGCCTTCCAGTCCCGCAGCGTGGCCAGATGCGTCTGCGCGTCCACCAGGTTGTGCACCTGCATCAGGTCGAGGCTGTTCAAACGCAGCTTTCGAAGAGAGTCTTCCATCTGGCGGATGCCCGCCTGCTTGCCGCTCGTCCACACCTTGGTGGCCACGAAGAGCTTGGGCCGCACGCCCAGATCGGTGGCGAGCTGGCCGGTCACCTGCTCGGAGGAGCCGTACATGGGCGAGCTGTCCACCACCCGCCCGCCGCCCTCCACGAAGACCCGGAGCGTCTCCTTCGCCTGCGCCAGCTCCTTGGCGTCGCCGGCCACGTCGAACACCTGCCAGGTGCCGAGACCCACCGCGGGCAGCGCCTCGCCCGACTTCGGGATGCGCCGCTCGAGCAGCCCCTGCCCGCGTGACTCGGCCGGCATCACCACCGCGCCCAGGAGCGCGCCGGCGGCCTTGAGGAAGACGCGGCGGGAGGCCACACTCACACGCTCCCGTCCGCCAGCTCCGCGATCAGGACGGCGACGGCTTCGGCGTGGGTCGTGGTCATGGCGTGGTTGGCCTTCTCGAGCGTCTTGATGATACCGCGCGGGGCGTGCGAGGCAATGGCCTCCACGATCTTGCCCGTCATCGCCGGACTCCGCGAGCCGACGGCGCAGAGGACCGGCATGGTCAGCCCTCGCAGCGCGGCCACCGAGTACGGGTCGCGAAGCGTCGCCCGGACGTCGCGCACGTTGTGGCCGGTGTGGGCGACGAGGAACTCGCGCATCGGCCGGGGCATCTGATCGAGCGCGCCCGCGCCGAACCAGTAGTCCACCATGATCCGGACCGCGCCGGGGTCGCCGCGCTCGAAGGCCGCGCAGTAGCCCTCGAACAGCGCCTGGGCCGCGGCGAAGGCTTCCGTGTCACCCACCGCGGCCAGCACCGGGATCGCCACCGGCTCGAACAGGGCCAGCGTCCGCGCCTCGACCCGGCCGCGCAGCGCGGTCTGGAGGGCGACCGCGCCGCCGTACGAATGGCCGGCCAGCACGCTGGGCGGGCCGA
The DNA here is from genome assembly GCA_963747235.1 of uncultured Candidatus Rokubacteria bacterium. Taxonomy (GTDB): domain Bacteria; phylum Methylomirabilota; class Methylomirabilia; order Rokubacteriales; family CSP1-6; genus CAMLFJ01. The sequence goes on along the minus strand of CAVVEU010000010.1, from coordinate 364 downwards.
CCTCCGCGATCAGCGCCTCGATCAGCCCCGCGGCGTACGAGCTGTCGCCCGGGCCTTCGGCGGGCGGCCGCGTGGTCCCCCCGTAGCCGGGCAGGTTCGGCGAGATGACGCGGAAGCGCGGCGCGAGCCGCTCCGCGACCGGCTGCCAGGCGCGCGACGTGCCGGGCGAGCCGTGCACCAGCACGATCACCGAGCCCTGGCCCGCGTCGTCGTAGGCGATCGCGTCCGCGTCGGAGATCCGGAGGGTCGGCATGGGGTCCTACCGCGGGCCCTCGTGGCCGCTCGTCATCGGGACACCGGCGCGACGAACGCGAAGCGGCAGTTCGGCGCGAAGCGATCGTCGAAGCCCTCGAGCCCCAGCTCG
>CAVVEU010000009.1:0-15559 GCA_963747235.1 uncultured Candidatus Rokubacteria bacterium | reverse complement strand
GCGTCGGCGAGCGCCCGGATGCGCTGCGCCCGGGCGGCGGTGGGCAGGACGTCGAGCTCGGCGGCGCAGGCCGACGCCACCGATCGCTCGAGCAGCTCGGTCGCGAAGGCGCCCGCGGCGCCCTCCTGGTAGGGCTGGACGACGTGCCCGTTCGTCACGATCCAGCCGTCGGGATGGATGATGGAGCCGCTCCCGAGCTCCCCGATCGCGCCCGGCTGCACGACCGTCTCGCCGCCCGCACCACAGCGCACCGTCGAGGTCGCGCTGACGCGGACCGCGACCATGACGACGGCCGGCTTGGCGCGGAAGACGGCGGACTGCAGCTCCGTCTCGGTCGCCGCGTCAGATCCGGCCGCGCCGCCTACCACCAGCAGCCACGCGGCTGCGGCGCCCAGCACTCCCCTTGCCGTCCTGGACATGGTCCCCTCCTCCTCCCTAGCTTCGCAGGGATCGAGGGACAAGTCGTGAACAACGTGTCAATTCGGCGCCAGGCCCCGGAGCGTCGCCCGACCAGCCATGAACGTCCGGCGCGAGGCGCAGACGCTACCCGGTGACCGGCGCGGGCCGACCCGGCGCCACGTGCCCGCACTTGCGGCACGTGCGGTGCGAGGCGGAGCCGTAGAACTCCGCGTAGACCTCGGACACCGGATCGTCGCGCCAGTCGCCCACCTGCCGCACCGCCTCGTGGAGCGGGGCGTCGCACGCCGGGCAGTACCAGAGGAAGCGATCCTGCTCGCCCGCCCGCCGCTTGCGCTCCAGCACCAGCACGTAGGCGTCCGCGGGGAAGCGCGGCGAGTGCGGGGTGCCCGCCGGGCAGTGCAGGATCTCACCCTCCCGGATCACCGCGACCTTCTCGGCGCCGTCGGGCGTGCGGTAGTGCAGGTTCATGTCACCGCGGATCATGTACATCACCTCGTCGCTCGGATCCACGTGGAACTCGCTCCGGCCCTCGCGGCCGCGCGCCACGAAGGCGATCGAGTCGTCGGTCTGCCAGAGCACGTTGACCGGCTTCGTGGCCCCCCCGATGATGGCGGTGATCTGGTCGAGGTCCAGCGCGCGCATGGCGTTCATGGTCCGTCCCTCCCGTTCGCCACCGTACGCCGCGGCTCCGCGAGCGTCAACATCACCAACCGGCTATACTTGCGGGCGGAGGGCCCACACCATGCAGATCCGCCGCATGCCAGACCTCGAACAACGGGGGCGCGCCGCCGCGGGGCCGATGTCGGTGGACGAGCTCCTGGCCCGGTTTCCCGAGGTGCCCCGCGACCTGCGCGACGAGCCCACCCTCCAGGAGTACACGCGGGCGTTCGGCCCCCTGCTGCGGCTGGCCGAGAAGCCCACGCCCTGCATGGGCGCTGGAGCGGACGCCCAGCACGTGTTCTATCTCCGGCTCGTGAACGACCTGGCCATCTACGGCATCGGCCTCGCCAAGCGCGATCGGACCCTGGCGCGGCTCTCGGCCCTGCTCGAGCAGCACCGCAAGCAGCCGGCCACCTTCGCCTGCACCCTCGTGCCCCGGCGGGCGCCGGGAACCCCCCGCGCCGGCTGCGCCTAGACACCGTCCCGCGCCGGCGGGTACCAAGGAGACCTCATGCTCAACCCAGGAGACAAGGCGCCGGATTTCACCGGCCGCGATCACAACGGCAACCCGGTGAAGCTCGCGGACTTCAAGGGCAAGACGGTCGTGCTCTGGTTCTACCCCAAGGCCGACACGCCGGGCTGAACCGCCGAGGGTTGCGGGTTCCGCGACCTCAAGGCCGAGTACGACAGCAAGAACGCGGTGATCCTCGGGGTGTCCTTCGACACCCCCGCCGAGAACAAGCAGTTCGCCGAGAAGTTCTCCTTCAACTTCCCCCTGATCTGCGACACCGACCGGACGATCGGCACCGCCTACGGCGCCAACGCCGACCCGCAGAAGGGCGCGCAGCGCGTCGGGGTGGTGATCGATCGGGACGGCAAGATCAAGGAGTGGCATGCCCGCGTGGATGCCCGCGCCTGGCCGGCCGAGGTCCTGAAAACGCTGTAGCCTTGAACATCGGTGGGGTTCGTGAGAAAAGCAGAGGCCACATCGATGACTCGCCCTGCCCGTTTCTTCATCGCGCCCTCAGTGGAGGCCTGCTCATGAGAAGTCGCCTGACCGTCGTCCTGATCGCGATCCTGGCCGGCACGCTCCTCCTCCCGATGCTCCCCGCCCAGGCCCAGCAGACCACCCTCGTGGTCACCGGCTACGGCGGCCGCTGGTCGGAGGTGATGAAGAAGGCGCTCGTCGAGCCCTTCGAGAAGAAGCACAACGTGAAGGTCGAGGTCGTCACCGGGATCACCACCGAGTGGGTGGCGAAGCTCCTGGCCGCCGGCCCCGACAATCCGCCGTACGACGTGGTCTTCGGCAACGAGCCGGCCTTCCCGATCCCGCGCGAGCGCGGCTTCTTCGAGAAGCGCAACGAGACCCTGGCGCCCAACATCAAGAACCTCTACCCGAAGGCGCTGATCGGCGACACGAGCCTCGCCATGTTCTGGGGCCGCATCGGCCTCGCCTACCGCACCGACATCCGGGCCTCAAGAAGCCGACCTCCTGGAAGGACTTCTGGGACGAGGCCTACGTGGGCAAGCGGGCCACCTACGTCATCGGCAACACGCTCGGCATCAACTTCCTCTTCATCGATCTCGAAGATCTTCGGCAAGGACTACTTCGACATCGACGCCGGGGTCGCCGCCATCAAGCGCGCCCAGCCCAAGCTGGTGGACTTCACCGGCACCGTGGAGAAGCAGCTCGAGCAGAAGGAAGTCGTGATCGCGGTGCTCCACGACGCCTCCACCTACGACCTGCAGAAGCGCGGCATCCCGGTGGACTGGGTCGCCCCCAGCGAGGGCCTGCCGATCCTCGACCAGATCGTCCAGGTCACGAAGGGCTCGAAGAACAAGGAGCTGGCGTGGAAGTTCATCGACGCCTACCTCTCGCCCGAGGTGCAGCTCGCCTTCGCGACCGAGCTCTTCTGGAGCCCGACCAACAAGACGGTGAAGGTGCCCGCGGACGTGGCGAAGAAGATCATCGGCGGGCCGGCCGACGTGGACAAGCTCGTGCTGTTCGACTGGGCCCAGGTGGCCAAGCAGCGGCCGCAGTGGACGGAGAAGTGGAACCGGGAGATGCGTTGACGGAAGCGCCCGGCGCCGCCGGCACCGTCACCCTGACCGGCCTCGTCAAGCGCTACGGGACGACCGTGGCGCTCGACGGGGTCTCGCTGGCCATCGTGCCGGGCGAGTTCTTCACCCTGCTCGGCCCGTCCGGCTGCGGCAAGACCACCACGCTGCGCTCGGTGGCCGGCTTCGTGACGCCGGACGCCGGCCTGGTCGCGATCAACGGGGCCGACGTCACCGGCGTGCCCCCGCATCTCCGCCGCGTCGGCATGGTGTTCCAGCACTACGCGCTCTTCCCGCACCGCACCGTCGCGCAGAACGTGGGCTTCGGCCTGCGCATGCAGCGGGTGGACCGGGCGGAGATCGGGCGCCGCGTGGCCGAGGCCCTGGCCCTCGTCCAGCTCCCCGGCCACGGCGGGCGCTATCCGAGCCAGCTCTCGGGCGGCGAGCAGCAGCGGGTGGCGCTGGCGCGCGCCCTCGTCACCCGGCCCGCGGTGCTCCTGCTGGACGAGCCGCTGGGCGCGCTCGACAAGAAGCTGCGCGACCACATGAAGATCGAGCTCAAGCGCCTGCAGCGCGAGGTCGGCATCACCACGATCTACGTGACCCACGACCAGGAGGAGGCGCTCACCATGTCCGACCGCATCGCGGTGATGCACCGCGGGCGCGTCGAGCAGGTGGCCCCGCCGCGCGGGCTCTACGAGACGCCCGCGACCGCCTTCGTGGCCGGCTTCATCGGCAACATCAATCTGCTGTCCGGCCGCGCCGCCGGGGCGAACACGGTGGCCTGCGGCGGGGCGACGCTCGCGGCCACCGGCGCGGCGCCGGCCGGCGCCACCGTCGCGGTCGCGCTGCGCCCGGAGCGGATCCGCCTGGATCCCGCCGCCGCGCTCGACACCGTGCTCTCGATGACGGTGGCCCACGTGGTCTACCAGGGCGAGACCGTCCGCTACATCCTGAAGTCCGAGGCCGGGCTCGAGCTGCAGGCCGTCGAGCTGGGCGAGGTGCGCTTCGCGACCGGCGCCCGCGTGCGCGCCGGCTGGGCCGCCGCGGACGCCCGCATCATCGAGGATCACGTCAGGCAGGAGGAGACACGCGCATGACCAAGGTCGGATTGATCACGGTGGGACAGGCGCCGCGCAGCGACGTGGTGCCGGACATGGCGGCGATCCTGGGGAGCGACGTCGAGATCATCGAGGCGGGCGCGCTCGACGGGCTCACGCGGGCGCAGATGGAGCCCCTCGCCCCCGAGGGCGACGACGAGATCCTGGTCACCCGGCTGGCCGACGGCTCCTCGGTCTTCGTCGGCAAGTCCAAGATGATCGCCGCGCATCGAGGCGAAGATCGCCGCGCTCGAGGACCGGGGCACCGCGCTGAACGTGCTGCTCTGCACCGGCGAGTTCCCGAAGCTCGCCGCGCGCCGGCCGTTCCTCGAGCCGCAGCAGCTCCTGCTGGGCCTCCTCCGCGCGATGGTCTTCCCCGGGCGCCTGGGCGTGCTGACGCCGTCCGAGCGCCACGTGCCGCAGACCATCGCGCGGTGGCGCGCCTCGGGCTTCGACGCGCACGTGGCCCCGCTCTCGCCCTACGAGGAGAACGACCCGGCCGCGGTCCGCCGCGCCGCCGACGCGCTGCGGGCCGGACACGCGGGCCTCGTGGTCATGGACTGCATCGGCTTCCGCCGGAAGACGCGCGACGAGATCGCCGCGCTCACCGGCGCGCCCACCCTGGTGGCGAACCTGCTCGTGGCCCGCGTGGCCGCGGAGCTGCTCGGCCGCTGACCCGTGACCCGCGGCGCCCGCGTCCTGCTGCTGGGGCCCTACGTCCTGCTGCTCGTGGTCTTCTTCATGGCCCCGCTCCTGCTGATGCTCGCCATCAGCTTCTCGCGCCAGTCGTACGGGCAGCTCGAGTGGTCCTTCACCCCGCAGCACTACATCCACTTCTTCACCGACACGTACTACCTGACCGTGCTCGCGGACACCCTGTGGCTGGGCGTGCTCACCACGGTGGCCTCGCTCCTCCTGGGCTATCCGCTGGCCTACCACCTGGCCCTGACCCGCTCGCGCTGGAAGCCGCTCCTGATCGTCTTCATCCTGTCGCCGCTGCTGGTCGGCATCGTCATCCGCTGCTACGGCTGGATGATCCTGCTCGCCGACCGCGGCCTCATCAACGCCACGCTCGTGCAGCACGGGTGGATCACCAAGCCGCTGCCGCTCATGTACAACAAGTTCGGCGTCACCCTGGCGCTCGTGCACGTCTTCCTGCCCTTCATGGTGCTCTCGCTCACCGGGGTGCTGAAGCGCATCGAGCCCCAGCTCATCGAGGCCTCGCAGACGCTGGGGGCCTCGCCGCGCCGGGCCTTCTTCGAGGTGACGCTGCCGCTCTCGCTGCCCGGCATCCTCGCGGGCTCCCTGCTCGTCTTCTCGCTCGCCATCAGCTCCTTCGTGGTGCCGATCCTGGTGGGCGGGTTCAAGGTGCACGTGCTGCCGATGGTGGTCTACGAGCAGGTGCTCTCGGTGTTCGACTGGCCGTTCGGCGCCGCCAACGCCTTCGTGCTGCTCGTGATCTCGGTGGCCCTGATCGCGGTCTACATCAAGAGTGACCGAGCGCGCGCTCGCGGCGGGATCGTGTGATCCTCCGATCGGTCGTCGGGCTGGTCTACGCCTTCCTGCTGCTCCCGATGGTCGTCGTGGTGCTGGCCGCGTTCAACGCGGGCAACTACTTCACGTTTCCGCCCCAGGGCTTCTCGCTCAAGTGGTTCGCCAACTTCTTCCAGCGGCGGGAGTTCATGCAGGCGCTCTGGCTCTCCACCGAGCTGGCGATCTGGACCGCGCTCGCGTCCACCGTGATCGGGACCGCGGCCGCCATCGTGCTGGTGCGCGGGCGCTTCCGCGGCCGCGACCTGCTGAACGCGTTCGTGACCTCGCCGCTGCTGCTGCCGCAGATCCTCACCGGGGTGGCGCTGCTCCAGTTCTACACGCTGCTGAAGATGCAGGCCTCCTACGGGCGCTCCTCATCGGCCACATCGTGGTGACCACGCCCTACGTGATCCGCACCGTCACCGCCACCCTCACCCACTTCGACATGGCGCTCGAGGAGGCGGCCCAGAGCCTGGGCGCCCACCCGGTGCGCGCGTTCTTCGAGATCACGCTGGGGGTGATCAAGCCGGGCGTGGTGGCGGGCGCGATCTTCGCCTTCGCGATCTCCTTCGACAACTTCACGCTGTCGCTCTTCCTGACCAGCGCGAAGCTGACCCCGCTCCCGATCGAGCTCTTCGCCTATCTCAAGTACTCCTTCGACCCCACCGCGGCCGCGGTGTCCGCCTTCGCCATCGGGGTGGCCCTGGTGCTCGTCCTGGGCATCGCGCGCTTCATGGGGCTCGAGGAGTTCACCGGCTTCTGATGCGAGACCGGTGGCCGCGGAAGAGATCGAGAGCCTGGCCATCGGCGCCTGGATCCTGGGCACCGGCGGCGGCGGCAGCCCGTACCTGGCGCTGCTCAACATGCGCCAGCTCTACCGGCAAGGGCGTGGTGTGCCAGCTCATGGACGCCTCCGAGCTGGCCGACGACGACCTGGTGGCGGTGGTGTCGAACATGGGCGCGCCGCTGGTCGGCCAGGAGCGCCTCACCGATCCGAAGACGATGGCGCTGGCCGTCACCATGATGGAGGAGTACCTCGGGCGGAAGTTCCGCGCGGTGATGTCGCTCGAGATCGGCGGCGGCAACTCCATCCAGCCCTTCATGGCCGCCGCGATGCTGGACCTGCCGGTGATCGACGGCGACTGCATGGGGCGCGCGTTCCCCGAAGCCCAGATGACCAGCTTCGCCATCCACGATCTCAAGATGTACCCGCTCACCCTGGCCGACGTGCGCGACAACGCGGTGGTGGTGGCGCGCGCGGCCTCCTGGAAGTGGATGGAGCGCATCAGCCGCAAGGCCTGCGTGGAGGTCGGCTCGATCGCCTCCACCTGCAAGGCCCCGCGCACCGGCAAGGAGATCAAGGAGTGCGCGATCCTGGGCTCCACCACCAAGGCCATCGGCATCGGCCGGGCGGTCCAGGCCGCGCGGCGGGCCCACCGCGATCCGATCGACGCGGTGCTCGAGGTCGAGGCCGGCATCAAGATCTTCAGCGGCAAGATCCACGACATCGCCCGGCGCACCACCGAGGGCTTCCTCCGCGGCACCGCGACCATCGAGGGCCTCGACCAGTTCCGCGGCCACACCTTCAAGCTCGCCTTCCAGAACGAGTTCGCGGTGGGCTGGCTCGACGACGTGCCGCGGGTCATGACGCCCGATCTCATCTGCGTGCTCGACACGGTGGCCGGCGACGCGATCGGCACCGAGCTGCTGCGCTACGGCCAGCGGGTCACCGTCATCGCGCTGCCCGCGCCGCCGATCCTGCTGACCCCGAAGGGGATCGAGCACGTCGGCCCGCGCGCCTTCGGCTACGATCTCGACTTCCGCTCGGTGTTCGCGTGAGACGGCGCATCGGCATCGACGTGGGCGGGACCAACACCGACGCGGTCCTCCTCGAAGACGACGCGGTGGCCGCGGGGGTGAAGACGCCCACCACGCCGGACGTGACGACCGGGATCACCCGCGCCCTCGCCGCCCTGGTGGAGCAGGCGCCCGGCGCCCGCGAGGCCCACGCGGTGATGATCGGCACCACCCACTTCACCAACGCGGTGGTGCAGCGGCGCGACCTGGGCCGCGTCGCCGCGGTGCGCATCGGCCTGCCCTCGGGCGCCTCGCTGCCGCCCTTCGTGGACTGGCCGGAGGACCTGGCCGAGCTGGTGCGCGCCGAGGTGGTGATGCTGGAGGGCGGCCACGAGTTCGACGGCCGCCCGCTCGTCCCGTTCGACGGCAAGGGCATGCGCGCGGCGGCGCGGCGGATCCGCGACGCCGGCATCCGCTCGGTCGCCATCGCCGCGGTGTTCTCGCCGCTGAACGCCTCGTGCGAGGAGGAGGCCGCCGCCATCGTCCGCGAGGAATGCCCGGACGTCGCGGTCACCCTGTCGCACCGGCTCGGCCGCATCGGCCTGCTCGAGCGCGAGAACGCGGCGCTGCTCAACGCCTGCCTCATCGAGCTGGCCCGGAAGACCACGCGGGCGTTCAGCGAGGCGCTGCGCGCGAGCGGCATCGCGGCGCCGCTCTACCTCACCCAGAACGACGGCACCGTCATGCTGGCCGAGGTGGCGGAGGAGTACCCGGTCTACTCCTTCGCGTCGGGGCCGACCAACTCGATGCGCGGCGCCGCCTTCCTGTCCAAGCGCGACGAGGCCCTCGTGATCGACGTGGGCGGCACCACCACCGACATCGGCAGCCTGCGCCACGGCTTCCCGCGTGAGGCGAACAGCGTCGTGGAGATCGGCGGGGTGCGCACGCTGTTCCGCATGCCCGATCTGCTCTCGCTGGGCCTGGGCGGCGGGACGCGCGTCCTGACCGAGCCGGCCCTCACGATCGGGCCGGCCAGCGTCGGCTATCGCCTCACCGAGCAGGCGCTCGTCTTCGGCGGCGACGTCCTCACCGTCACCGACGTCGCGGTCGCCGCCGGGCTCATCGACCTGGGCGACCGCAAGCGGGTGGCCTCGCTGCCCGCCGCGCTGGTGACCGAGGCGCTCGCGCGCATCCGCGCCATGATCGAGGAGGGCGTGGACCGCATGAAGACCGACGCGGGCGACGCCCCGCTGATCGCGGTGGGCGGCGGCTCGTTCCTGGTGCCGCCGCGCCTGGCCGGCGTCTCCGAGGTGCTCAACGTGCCGCACCAGGCGGTGGCCAACGCGGTGGGCGCCGCGATCGCCCAGGTGAGCGGCGAGGTGGACCAGATCTTCCAGGACCTCACCCGGGACGAGGCCATCGCGCGCGCCCGCCGGGCCGCCGAGGACAAGGCGGTGGCGGCCGGCGCCGACCGGGCCACCATCAACGTGGTCGAGGTCGAGGACCTGCCGCTCGCCTACCTGCCCGGCAACTCGCTGCGCACCCGCGTCCGCGTGGTCGGCGAGATCGCGCGGTGACGGAAGGCGGCAGTCACGTGGCGTCCTTGCGCGGTTTCTACCCGGCGCCAGGCCGGGAGCCAGTCTATCGAGGTCAGGACATCCAGATAGAGGCCGCGCCGGCGAGGGCCGCCGTGGCATGACGGATGCCCCCTGACAGGTGGATAGGATCGGCCCGCAGCGCTGATTGCCGGGTCGAAGTGAAGGGGCTTTCGTGGCAGTGGCAGCAAGGGAAACGGCTCTCAAGCGGGACGGCATGCTGGTCGCGACCACCGGCCCGGACGCGGCCGTCAGCGTGCCAGGAGCGCTCGGCCCCCCGACGCTGGCCGCCAGTTTCCTCCCTCTCCCGGCCCGGCCGTCACCCTGATGCCCGCCCCTACGGCACAAGTCGCTCGGGTTACCAGGCGACTTGCGCTGGCGACCGCCTTCCTCGTGGCCGGCGTCCCGCCGGCTGCGTTCCTCGCCGTCGGCTACGAGCACGAAGCCGGCGCGGTAGAGGCGACACTCGCGATCGCGGTCAGTCACGTCAACCGCCTGGCGGATTCCGCGCCGTATCTCTGGCATCTCCAGGTCCATCGCATCGAAGACATCGTGACGCGGCACGTGTCCACCGCGATCCCCGAAGTCTGGCAGGTCCTCGACGCGCAGGGACGGCCGATCGTCACCGTGGGCTCCGATGACCCGACCTTCCAGCTTGTCCGCTCCCAGCCGCTTCTCGACTCGGGCAAGCGGATAGGCGAGATTCGCGTCGCGCGATCCCTCACCGCCATCGTGACCTGGACGGCCGGCGCGGCCCTCGCGTCGGGGCTGCTGGCGATCGGGCTCTACGTCATCCTCCGCGTCCTGCGGATCCGCACGCTCGAGCGCAGTGAAGAGCGCTTGCTCGCGATCATGGACTCCGCGCCGGACGCCGTCCTGATCCTGGATTCGACCGGCCGGATCAGGCGGTGGAACATGAGCGCGGCCACCTTGTTCGGTCTCTCCGCGCAGGAGATGGCCGGACGACACCTGAGCCAGATGATCAGCCCGAGCGACCATCCCGGGCTGGAAGCAGAGATCGAGAGACTTCTCCACGCGGGCGGCGGCCCGCGCGGGACCGCGAGGACGATAAACCTGACCGGCCTCGCCCACCACCGAAACGCCTTCCCAGTGGAAGCGCGGTTCTGGGCCTGGCCGACCGACACCGAGACGTCGATCGTGGGCGTGATCCGTGACGTGACGGGCCGCGAGAAGGCCGAGGTGGCCCTGGATGAGAGCCGAGACCAGAGCACGACCATGCTCACGGTGAGCGGGCAAGTCAACGGGATACTCGACGTCACCGAGATGATGCGCCGGGTCGCGCAGGAAACCGGACTGGCGCTGGGCGCGGACATGGTGGGGGTGTTCCTGGCCGACGCCGGGCACGTCACGCTGCGCCCCATCGCGGGCTATCACGTGTCCAGGCACCTGCTGGGCGATTTCATGGTGACGCCCATTCCACTGAAGGGCCATCGCATCGTTGAAGAAGCCTGGGAGCAGCGCAGAGCCGTCGCGGTCGCCGACGTGGCGAGCGACCCGCGCGTGGATCAGGGATTCCTTCGCCGGTTGCCACATCGGTCAAGCCTGTTCTCTCCGCTGGTGGTTCACGGAGAGCCGATCGGAGGCATCTTCGTCATCTGGATCGAGCGCGAGCATCGATTTGGCGCCCCCGAGGTACAGCTAGTCCAGGGGATCAGCCGTCAGGCCGGCATCGCCCTCGCTCACGCCCGTCTCGTCGGCGAGCTGCAGACGCGCCAGAGGCGGCTCGAGGCGCTGCTCACCATCGGACGGGAGCTGTCGCGCATTCAGCCGGTAGAGCCTCTGCTGAACCGAGTCGCGGAGGCGTGCGGCCACCTGTTCGACGCGGAATCCGCGTCGTTCCGGCTCCTCGCCGGCGACGAGCTGCAAGTCTGTGGCACCTGGGGAGACCTCATGCCGACGCCCGCGATCAAGGTCGGTGAGAGCCTGACCGGGATCGTGGCCGTCACCGGCGAGCCGCTGATCGTCGACGACCCCGCCAACGACCCGCGGCTCAACCCCCTCAATCGGGAGAGCTACCGCCGGGCGGGCATCCGGGCCTTCCTCGGTGTGCCGGTCAAGGTCGACGAGAGGATAACCGGGGTGCTGACGATCCGGATCACGCGGGAAGGCAGCTTCTCATCGGGCGACGTCGAGATCGCGATGGCTTTCGCCGCGCAGGCGGCCATCGCGCTCGAGAACAGCCGCCTCTACCAAGAGACGCAGGACGCGCTACGGGCGCTCTCCGAGACCCGGGACCAGCTCATCCAGTCGCAGAAGATGGAGGCGATCGGCCAGCTCGCGGGCGGGGTCGCACACGACTTCAACAACTTGCTCACCATCATCATCGGGCGGAGCCAGGTCTTCCTCGCGCGGGCGGACGCCGGCGACCCGGGCCGCCGGGAGGTGGAGCTGGTGAACCAGGCCGCCGAGCGCGCCGCGGGCCTGACCCGCCAGCTCCTCGCGTTCAGCCGCAAGCAGGTGCTGCAGCCGGAGCCGCTCGACCTGAACGCGCTCGTCGGCGGGCTCGCGCCGATGCTCCGCCGATTGATCGGCGAGCACATGGATCTGGTCATCGCCCCCGGAGGCGATCTCGGCCAGGTGATGGCCGATCCCGGGCAGATCGAGCAGGTCGTCATGAACCTCGTCGTCAACGCGCGCGACGCGATGCCGGACGGCGGAGTCCTGACGGTCGCATACCCGGCACGTGAACCTCGTGGAGGCCAAGGAGCACCTCGAGGGACGGATCCCGCCGGGCGACTACGTCGCGGTGCGCGTTCAGGACGCGGGATGCGGCATGGACCCGGCGACCCTGGCCAAGATCTTCGAGCCGTTCTTCACGACCAAGGAGCCGGGCAAGGGCACGGGCCTCGGACTCTCGACGGTGTACGGCATCGTCCACCAGAGCGGCGGCCACATCGGCGTGGACAGCGCGCCCGGGCGCGGCACCACGTTCACGATCTACCTGCCGCGGACGGAGACGCCCACGCCGACGCCACCGGGCGTCAAGGAGGACGTGGCGATGGTCGGGGGAAGCGAGACCATCCTCCTCGTCGAGGACGAGACCGAGGTGCGCCAGCTCGCCCTCGACGTGCTGGAGTCGTGCGGGTACACGGTGCTGGCCACCGGGGATCCGCGCGAGGCCCTCACCATCGCCGCGCGACGCGGTGGGGAGATCGACCTCCTCGTCACCGACATGGTCATGCCGACCATCCGGGGCTCGGCGCTCGCCGCCCAGCTTCGCGGGCAGCTCCCCGACCTGCGCCTGCTCTACATCTCGGGCTACACGGACGAGATGGCCTCCTCCGGGGGCAAGACCGAGCCGCTCGCGGCGCTCCTCCAGAAGCCGTTCACGCCGCCGGCCCTGGCCCGGGCCGTCCGGGCCGCCCTCGATGGCGGCTCCGACGGGCTTCCCGTGGGATTGGCCCTGGGCCGCAAGTTCGGGTAGAGTAACCGTGTAGCGTGACAGTCCTCGCGGAGGCCCCTATGAGCGACGATCTGATGACCAAGGTGCAGGACCTGATCGAGAACATGATCAACCCGGCCGTCGCCGGGCACGGCGGGTTCGTCCAGCTCGTGGACGTCAAGGACAACAAGGTGTATTTGCAGATGGGCGGCGGCTGCCAGGGCTGCGGGGCCGCGGACGTCACGCTGAAGCAGGGCATCGAGCGGCTGATCAAGGAAGAGCTCCCCGAGATCGAGGAAGTGCTGGACACCACCGACCACGCCTCGGGCGACAACCCGTACTACCAGCCGTCGAAGTAGCGCGAGCTCTCGAGCCCCCTCGACTTCTAGCCCCTCACCCTACCCTCTCCCCTCTGGGGAGAGGGTTTCGTGTCTCTACGCTCCCTCTCCCCGCTGGGGAGAGGGCCGGGGTGAGGGGCCGGCCCGCAGCGCGCGGCGGAGCCAGTCCCAGGCGCGGATCGCCATGAGCAGGATGAAGGCGGCCGCGTAGTAGTAGGGGTCGGGGTTCGCCTTCTTGGCCAGCCAGAGGTAGTGCAGCACCGCGCAGACCCCGATCACGTAGACCAGCCGGTGCAGCCACTGCCACCGTGTCCCGCCGAGGCGCCGGATCGCGCCGGCGGTCGAGGTGGCGGCCAGCGGGATCATCAGCACCAGGGCGGCCATCCCGATGGTGATGTACGGCCGCTTGACGATGTCGGCGCCCATCTGGCCCCACGCGAAGAAGTGGTCGAGCACGAGCCAGACCGAGAAGTGCAGCACGACGTAGAAGAAGGCGAAGAGGCCGAGCAGGCGGCGCAGCGCCACCGGCCAGGACCAGCGGAAGAGCAGCCGCAGCGGCGTCATGGCCAGGCTCACGAGCAGGATGCGCAGCGTCCAGTCGCCCAGCCAGTTGGTGATGAAGCTGATCGGGTTGGCGGTCAGGGCATCGGTGGCCGCGCGATAGAGGAGCCACGCGAGCGGCGCGAGGCCGGCGGCCCACACCGCGACCTTCAGCGCGACGCGGCCGCGGCGGGTCACCCTAGTACTGCTTCTTCAGATCCATCCCGGAGTAGAGCCCCGCCACCTGGTCGTACCCGTTGAACATCAGGGTCTCGCGACGGCGGAACTCGCCGATACGCCGCTCGGTCGCCTGGCTCCAGCGGGGGTGATCCACCTTGGGATTGACGTTGGAGTAGAAGCCGTACTCCTGGGGCGCCGCCTTGTTCCACGCCGTCTTCGGCTCATCGGCGGTGAGCCGGATGCGGACGAGCGACTTGGCGCTCTTGAACCCGTACTTCCACGGAATGACGACGCGGATCGGCGCGCCGTTCTGGTTCGGCAGCACCTGGCCGTACATGCCGACGGTCAGCAGGGTCAGCGGGTGGAGCGCCTCGTCGAGGCGCAGCCCTTCCGTGTAGGGCCAGTCGAGCCCGCCGAAGTTGAACAGGCCCTTCTTCTGGCCGGGGAACTGCTCGGGATCCACGAGCGTGGAGAACTCCACGTACTTGGCCGCGCCGGTCGGCTCGACGCGCTTCAGGAGCGCGGCGAGCGGGAAGCCGATCCACGGGATCACCATGGACCAGCCCTCGACGCAGCGCAGGCGGTAGACGCGCTCCTCGAGCGGCGCCATCTTGAGGATGTCGTCCACGTCGAAGGTCGCCGGCCTGAGGGCCAGCCCGTCCACCTGCACCTTCCACGGCCGCGGCTTGAGCGTGCCCGCGAGCTGCGCCGGGTCGTCCTTGTTGACCCCGAACTCGTAGAAGTTGTTGTAGGTGGTCGCGTCCTGGAACTTGGTGGTCGCGTCCGCGAGGTCGAAGGCCTTGTTGCGGGCGGCCGCCAGGGGCTGGCCGGCGGCGGGCGGCGCGGCGGCCCTTGCCGTCCGGGGCATCAGGGCCAGCGCGGCGGCACCCGCCACCGAGCCCGTCATGAAGGCGCGCCGGTTCAGGTACAGCGCCTGGTCCGTGATCTCCCCACTCTTGATGTCGCCGCCCCGCTTGATCAGCATGTCTGCGCGTCCTCCTGTTCCGTCGAGTGTAGCAGCCGGTGCCCGGCGGATGTCACGGGGGTGTGAACCCTTCGCCCCTACCCAGTGAGGGTGCCGCTGCGCCCCGCCCCCATCCGTGGGTCCACCCTCGGGGCCGCCCGGGCTCCTTATTTCTGCGGGGTTGGCCCGCGCCGCCCTCTAACCTCTAACCTAAGATGATGGCGCGGACTGTGGGGATCCGGAGCGGCGTGACGGCGCTCGCGGCAGGCCTTCTGCTCTCGGCCTGCGCCTCCGCGCCCGAGGGCACCTACTATGCCTCGCCCGCCGACCCGACCACCGTCCGGATGTCGCACATCCTCCACCGGGCCGCCATCGCGAGCGGCGACGACCCGCAGCGGTACGGGTTCGCCTTCATCAAAAGTCCCACCGCGGCCGCCTACAGCGACGAGGACGCCACGTTCTACTTCACCGACGGGCTCATGCGCCAGCCGGCCGCGATCATCGAGGCAGTGGTGGCGCACGAGGTGGCCCACGAGGTGCTGGGCCACGTGGGCACGCGCCGGAAGCTGTCGCTGTCGCTCACCGCGAGCTTCGGCGCCCTCGGCATCTTCGCGCCGGGCGCGGGTCTGCTCGACTTCGTGGTCAACCCGCTGGTGGTGCGCGCCTTCGGCCGCCACCAGGAGCTGCAGGCCGACCAGAAGGCCGTCGAGATCCTGCGCGCGATGGGCCACGCGGCGCCCCGCCGGACGCTGGCCACCGCGCTCGAGGCCATCGCGGCCCACACGCCCCGGGAGCGCGAGGGGCTCGAGGGCTTGCTGGCCACGCACCCCACGATCGACGATCGGCTGGCCGCGCTGATCCCGCTGGAGGCCCCGGCGAAGCCGGCGGCAAATCCGGTCGCGCGGGCGAAGCCGCCGCGCTAGGCGGTCCTCTCTCCCTTCAGGGGAGAGAGCCAGGGTGAGGGGTCGTGA